>CAZYPN010000062.1:8372-36036 GCA_964649085.1 uncultured Burkholderiales bacterium
CAGGGCGGGTTGTGGCGTTCCAATCGCCACAATGAGGCACCAAAGCGCCACATCCAAGGCTCCCAGGGCGGGTTGTGGCGTTCCAATCGCCACAATGAGGCACCAAAGCGCCACATCCGAGGCACCCAGAGCGGGTTGTGGCGTTCAAATCGCCACAATGAGGCACCAAATCGCCACATCCAAGGCAACCAGGGCAGAAAGCTGTCGGCCTCCCTTAGCCGCAAGCCCCCAGAAAGGCCCGGTGGAACTGCAAATCCCCACTCAATTCGGGGTGAAAGGCCGTCACCCACACCCTGCCCTGGCGTGCCGCCGCCACCTGGCCCTGATGGCGCGCCAGCACCTCCACCTCGCGGCTCAGCGGTTCGGCCAGCGGGGCGCGAATGAACACCGCCGGTAGGGGGCCAACGCCCTCCACCTCCAGCTCCACCCGGCACGAATCCAGCTGGCGGCCCATCGCGTTGCGGCGCACCCGCAGGTCGATCTGGCCCAGGCACAGCTGACCCTCCACCCCATCGACCACCTCGCGCCCCAGCAAAATCATGCCCGCACAGGTGCCCCACACCGGCCGGTCCCAGCGGCGCAAAGGCTCTTCCAACCCGAAGCGGCGAATCAGCTGGCTCAACGTGGTCGACTCGCCCCCCGGCAAAATCAATGCGTCCACATCGACCAGTTGCTCGGGCAGGCGCACCTCCACCCCCTCGGCGCCACAGGCTTCAAGGTGATGAAGGTGCTCCCGAAAGGCGCCCTGTAAAGCCAGCACGCCCACCCGCGGGGGTCTACCAGCCACGGCTCTGAACCAGCTCCTGAGGGGGAATGGCCGCAATCTCCAGCCCGCGCATCGCCTCGCCCAGCCCGCGCGAGCACTCGGCCAGCAGCTTGGGGTTGGCAAAGTGGGTGGTGGCTTCCACAATGGCCTTGGCGCGAGCGGCCGGGTCGCTGGATTTAAAGATCCCCGACCCCACAAACACCCCGTCACAGCCCAGCTGCATCATCAAAGCCGCGTCGGCCGGGGTAGCGATGCCGCCGGCCGCAAAGTTCACCACCGGCAATCGCTTGTGCTCACGCACCTGCTGCAGCAGCTCCAGCGAAGCCCCCAGATCGCGGGCGATGGTGGTCAGTTCTTCGGGCTGGGCCGAACACACCCGGGCAATATCGCGATTCAACGTGCGCATATGGCGCACGGCCTCCACCACATTGCCGGTGCCGGCCTCGCCCTTGGTGCGAATCATGGCTGCCCCCTCGCCAATGCGACGCAGCGCCTCGCCCAGGTTGCGACAGCCGCACACAAAGGGCACCTGAAAGTGGAGCTTCTCAATATGGTAGTCTTCATCGGCCGGGGTCAGCACTTCCGACTCGTCGATGAAGTCCACACCGAGAGCCTGCAGAATTTGGGCCTCCACAAAGTGACCGATGCGCACCTTGGCCATCACCGGAATGGTCACGGCGTCCATAATGCGCTGGATCATGGCCGGATCCGACATCCGTGCCACCCCCCCATCTTTGCGGATATCGGCCGGGATACGCTCCAGCGCCATTACGGCGCAGGCTCCAGCGTCCTGAGCGATCACCGCCTGCTCGGGGGTGCTCACGTCCATAATGACGCCGCCCTTC
Source organism: uncultured Burkholderiales bacterium (assembly GCA_964649085.1). GTDB lineage: Bacteria > Vulcanimicrobiota > Xenobia > Xenobiales > JADMJV01 > JADMJV01. The sequence goes on from CAZYPN010000062.1 coordinate 9,984, forward strand.
AGCATTTGCGCCAGACCGCTCTTGACCTGAAATGATGTTTGTTGTTCCGACACGGGATCACGCTCCTGATGAGTATTCGTGGCCTCATCTTACAGACGGGCGGTCTAACATAAAAGGCACAGTTGGCCATAAAAAGTTCGACCAGCTGGGCCTGCCCAGGAGTTCCCGACCTCGGCTGGGAACCAGGGGCGCATGTGCGGGATATGCGGCTTTGTCGGGGGCCAATATGAACAGCGCGACATCGACACCCTGGGGGCCATGAACGCAGCCATCCGGCCTCGGGGGCCCGACGATGCCGGCTACTACCTCTCGGGGCACGGTCGAGCCGCCGACACCCACGAAATTCGCCTGCCCGACAGTCGCCAGCCCGCGGCCGCCCTGGCCATGCGCCGCCTCTCGATTATCGACCTGGCCGGCGGGGCCCAACCCATGACCCACGGTCGCTACTGGATCGTGTTCAACGGCGAGATCTACAACTTCGAATCCGAACGGGCCCACCTCGAGCAGCTCGGCTACACCTTCCACACCCGTTCCGACACCGAAGTCGTCTTGCGCTGCTATGAACACTATGGTCCCAACTGCCTGCTGCGACTGCGGGGCATGTTCGGGGTGGCCATCTGGGACGAACAAGACCAGCAACTGTTCCTGGCCCGCGATCCGCTGGGCATCAAGCCCCTCTTTTACACCCGGGTCGACCAGCGACTGATCTTCGGCAGCGAAATCAAAAGCTTGCTGCGCCATCCGGGGGTGGCCCGACAGCTCAACCACGAAGCCTTGCCCGACCTGCTGTCGTTTCTCTACGTGCCGGCTCCCCACACCCTGTTCCAGGGCATCTGGCAGTTGGAACCCGGCCAGTTCCTGCTCTGGAGCAACAGTCAACTACGCCTGCAGCGCTATTGGCCCGGCCCCCTGCCCCCCCCCCAACGCCCCCTGGGGCTCGACGACGTGCTCGAGGGTCTGCGCGAGTCGATCGAGGCCCACCTGATCAGCGACGTCCAGGTAGGGGCCTTTCTCAGCGGCGGCATCGACTCGTCCCTCATCGTGGCGCTCACCCGGCAGATCACCGGCAAATCCTTTCCCACCTTCAGCATCTCCTTTCCCGGCAGCGGCATGTACGACGAATCACCCCATGCCCGCGCCGTGGCTCAACACGTAGGCACCGACCACTACGAACACCCCGTACAGGCCGACAGCGTGGAAAACCTTCCCCAAATCCTGCGCTTTCTCGACGAGCCTCTGGCCAACGCCTCGGTCATGCCCAACTACGAGCTGGCCCGCTTCGCTCGCACCGTTTGCAAAGTGTGCCTCAGCGGCATCGGCGGCGACGAACTTTTCGGCGGCTATCGGCGCTACATCGCCCACAATTTTGCCACTCCCTGGCTCTTGCTGCCGGGCTGGCTGCGCAACCGCGTCATGTTGCCGCTGCTGCGTAAACTGCCGGCCGGAGGGGGTAGCCGCTGGCAAGATCGGGTGCGTCTGCTGGACAAATTCCTCACCCCTCTCGACCTGCCCCCCCAGCAGCGCTACATCGCCTGGAACAGCCACTTCTCCGAAAAAGAGAAGGCCGAGCTGCTGTGGCAACCTTCATCCCACCCCAGCGCGGCCCGCTTCTTGCCCTTCTTCGAAGAAGCCGCGGCGCTGCCGTTCGGCGAGCAGGTCATGCACGTCGACGTGCGCTCCTACCTGCCCGGCGACAGCCTGTTTCTCTGCGACCGGCTCACCATGGGCAATTCGCTCGAGGCGCGCGTGCCCTTTGCCGACCTGCGCATGCTGGAACTGGCCCGAGCCGTGCCCCTGCAGCGCAAAATGCAGGGCACCCGCACCAAAATCATCCTGCGCGAGGCCTGCCAGAAACTGCTGCCCCGCGGCATCATCGACCGCCCCAAGCAGGGTTTTGGCACCCCGGTCGACCGCTGGCTGCGCCGCGAACTGGCCTTTCTGCCCGGCCAGCTGCTCAGTCGCGAGGTGCTGCTCCAGCGCCAGCTGTTCCGACCCCAGGTGGTGGAACAGCTGGTGGCCCAACAGCGAGCCGGCGGCCGCGATGTCAGCCAGCACCTCTGGATTCTCCTCATGCTGGAGCTCTGGCAGCGCATGTATCTCGATACCGACCTCAGTGGCAAAGAAGACATCACCTTCAGCGATCTGGGGCTACAACGAAACCTCTGAAAGGCAGGCGAAACCATCATGTCGAGGATCCTGATCATCGAAGACAACGTGCTCAATATGGAGCTGTTTCTCGACCTGCTGGAAATGCATGGCTACGAAGTCTTATCGGCCGACAACGGCCCCGAGGGCATCGAGCTGGCCCGCAAACAGCAACCCAACCTCATTTTGCTCGACCTCTCCCTGCCCGGCATGGACGGCCTGGAAATCGCCGGGCGCCTGCAGGCCGACCCGCAAACACAGCACATCCCGCTGGTGGCCGTTACCGCCCATTCCCATCCGGCCGACCGTGAACGCGTGATTCAGGCCGGGTTTCGCGGGCACCTCACCAAGCCGATCAACGTGCACACCTTTGCTGACGAAATTCGTCAGTTCCTATGAAGCGGGCAGCACCAGAGTAAAGGTGCTCCCCTGGCCCGGCGCGCTCTCCACCTCAATGCGCCCCCCGTGGCCCTGGGCGATGCTCTGGGCGATGGTCAGTCCCAGACCGGTGGAAGACTCGCCGCCCGTAGGCCGGTTGGCGGTGCGGCAAAAGGGGCGAAACAGCCGTTCCTGATCAGATGCCGAAATGCCCGGGCCCTGGTCACGCACGGCCAGGCGAACTTGCCCCTCGCCAGCCGACAGCTGCACCCAAATCTGGCTGCCGGCTGACGAGAACTTCACGGCATTACTGAGCAAGTTCAACAGGACCTGCTGGATCTTCTCGCTGTCCAGGCGCAACATCACCGGCTGCGAGGTCACCTGCAAGGTTTGCCCCTTGTTCTCGGCCAGCACGCTCACAATGTCGAGAACCTGCCTCAGCACCTCCTCCACGTTGTGGGGTTGAAGGTCCAGCGTCAGCGCCCCCGACTCGATCTTGGAAACATCCAACAAATGGTCGATCAGGCCCACCATATACTGGGCCGCCCGATGGGACTTGTCCAACAGCTTGCGCTGCGGCTCGCTCAAGACACCAAAGCGATCGCTGCCCAACAGCAGGCTGGTATAGCCGGCAATCGCCCCAAGGGGGGTGCGCAGATCGTGAGCGGCCATACTCAACAGCTGGTTCTTCTGCTGGTTCAAATCCAGCAGCTCCTTACCCAGCCGGCGCAGCTCCAGCTCGCTCAGCGTGGCCTGGGCCAGATCGCGCATCAACTCCTCGTTCTCGCGGGTCCAGCGGCGCGGCACCGTATCAATGGCGCAGAAACTGCCCAGGGGCATGCCCTGACCATCGGTCAGGGGAATGCCCAGATAGGCGATCACGCCCAGCTCGGGAATGGCCAGATTGTCTTTCAGCATCGGGTGCTCGCGCGCATCCTCAACGTTGAGCACATCACAGCGGGTCACCACATGCTGACAGAAGGAGTGGCTCAGGGGGGTCTCGCGGCTACTGGCCCAGGGCTCGGGCAGGCCCTGCTGCGACTTGAAAAACTGGCGACGGTCGTCCACCAAAGACACCAGCGCCACCGGCACGCCCAGAATGCGGCTGGCCAGGCGAGTCAGGCGATCAAAGCACTCCTCTGGAGGAGTGTCCAAAATTGTCAGCTCGCGCAGGGCTTGCAGTCGTTGGGGGTGGTCCAGCGTCATCGTCATAGGAAGTCATCCTGCATCTACGGGGGAACTCCTGCCCAGCCACAGCTCGATCAGGGGCACATAGAAACTCCAGAAAAACAGCCGTTGGGCATCCTGACTGCCCCGGGCCCGCCATTGTTGCAGGGTCGGCCAACCTTCCAGCCAGTAGGGCCCCAGCGCCAACCGATTATCGCTGAAGTCGCCACAGGCGTACACACTTCGAGACCCCAGCACCAGCGCCGGAAACACGCGCGGCAGGCCGTGCTGGCGCAACTTTGCCCGGCCTGCCGGCAGGCAGTTCAACTGGAAGTGGGCCACCGCCCGGGCCGCGGGCTCGCGCGGCTCAACCACGTCCAGCCAGTAGCTGTAGCCTAAGGCAGGGCCGTGGGGCAGTTTCAACTCCAGAGCCCGGGGGGGCACGTCGCTCCCCTCGCGCAGCACCACCACCCGCCCGTCCTCGTGCAGCCACACCCAGCCCGGGCCCGACTGGCCCTGCAGAGCTCGCTTCAACGGCGCCGAGGGCTCCTCGGGCTGGCTCAAGTCGCTAAAATGCCGCGCGGTCCAGCCCGTAAAGCGCAACCCCAGCAGCCGCTCCAGCCTTTTGCGCACCGCCCCCCGGGTAGGCCAGGCCAGAGTGTTGAACTCGGCATACAGCCAGCCGCCCGCCTTGCAAAAGCCCTCTAAAGCCTCGATTTCGCTGCCACTCATCCCCCCCTGCTCGGGGCCGTATGTATCGGCCAGAAACACCCAGCTCGAGCGCGCCAGGCTGGCCCGGTCCAGGGTGGAAACCACCTCGCAACGCACCTTCTGGTGGCGCAGCACCCACAGCAGCGAAGCGTGCTCGCGCGGGTTGCCTGGCGCCGAAGTCTTGTCCACAATCACGGCCGCCGAACGTGCCGGGCGCAAGCCCCACCACCACCAGGCCGGGCTGGTCAGCCCCAACAACAGCGGCCCCAGCACCAGCCAGCTGCCGTAGCGGCGGGCCCAGGGGTTGCGGGCGCTCAGCCACTTCATGGCCGCTCAAGGCGCAGCCAGCTGGTCAGGTCGTGCACTGCCAGCGGGGCCTGCTGCAGCAGGCTCTCCCGCACCTTTTGAAAGTCTCCCAGGGGCAGGCGGGCAAAAGAAATGCGGTCGGCCGAACGGGTCGTGGGCGCCTGCAGCTTCCAACACCAGCCCGAGCGCTGGTTGGGGCCCAACCAGAACTGGCCCTCGTGAAACACCACCTCTTGCGGGCCCGGGGTGCCCCGACGCGGCGGGCCCTCAAAGCGGTAGCTGCGCTCATCCGGCAGGGGTACCGTTTCCAGGCTGATCCAGCAAGGCTTGCCCAATCGGGCCGCTGCGGCCCGGCTGCCCGCGGTGATCTCCAGCACCTCTTCGGCCCGGGTGCGGTAGCTCATCAGGGCCACTCCGTCGGCCCGCTCCAGCACGTGCTCTACCACGCTGGCCTGACGTCCGCCCAGCTCTAACGGAATCTGATCAAACCAGAAGGGCAGGTCAAAGACCACCGGCAGCCCCAGCGTCCTACCCTGCTCGCAAAGGCTCTCCACCAGATGCAAATACTGGCCCAGCACCTGCCCTCGTCGAACCGGAAAGCCTGCCAACAAATAGGGTTCCACATCGTAGTGCAGGCCGTCAAAGCGGCACTCCGGCGGGGCCTCCTGCTGGTAGCGGGCCAGTTGCTGCAGGCGCTCCGAAACGGCCGGGCGGGCCTCGGGCAGCACATCGTGACGGTCGCCGTTCAGGGCCTGAACCTGCATCCCGGCCGCGTGCAGCCGGGCGATCAGGGTCTGCAGGCGCTGGTCCAGGCGCGGCGGCTGCTGCAGGAACAACACTTGAACCTGGCGCTGCTGCAGAAAGTCGATCCAGCTCGGGTCGGACTCCAGCCGGGCCTCGCTATCCCAAATCCAACAGCCGCTGGCCGCCTTCAGCCCCTGGGGCTTCCGCAGTTGGGGTGGCGGGCAGGCGGCTCGAAAGGCTTGCACCCGGCACAGCGAGGCCCACTCCAGCCAGCCCTCTCCCTGCAGGGCAAAGCGAACCAGCGACGGCTGCAGCTGGCCTGGAATAGCCACCCGCCATAGCGCCCAATCCTCACTCAGCTCCATCTTGCCCACGCCAATGGCGTCCTGGCGAGCTTCCCAGGCGGGGTCGGCCAGGGCCAGCTCCACCGTTCCACGTCCCCGAATCCACAGGGCCAGTTCGCCGCCGGCTCCGGGCCCGAGTGGGCCCAGCTTCAGGGTGGCGCCCAGGTGGGCTGTGGTCTGCTGATTCCAGCTCAGACGGTTGCCCTGCCACACCGGCAGGCCGCCATCGGGCCCATAGCTGCGCGCCTCCAGCACGGTCAAAATCTGGCAGGGGTCGCTGTCAGCCACGGCCGGCCCCTGGTTCGACGTCAAGTCGGCCACGTAGCCGCCTCCCGGCTGCTCGAACACCAACTCCCCGCGAAGAATCTGAGCCGCATCGGCAATGCCCCAATCCTGCAGTCTCACGGGCACTCCCCCTTCCTCGGCGCCCAGCACGGCCACCAGCAGCAGGCTCAACCCCCACAGCTTCAACCAGGCCCTCATCAAAAACGCACCAACATTCGTAAACTCTGCTGATGATAGGTGAAGCCGGCGGCCGTTCCCAGCGCCGAATTGCTGGTCAGGGCCGAGGCCTCCAGCTCGAAACTATCGCTAAAGCGATAGCCCAAACTGGCCGCCAGCGAAGTCAGGCTCTGTCCGCCCGTCTGTTGGCCCCAGCCCACCTCCAGCGAATACAACCAGGGGTCGTCCGGCTGCCGATTTTCCAGTCGCAACAACGCCTGCACCGTGTGAAACGAAGGGGGGCTGAAGTAGCCGGAACGACTGAGTCGCTCGTAGCTCAAGCCGCGGGCGGCCAGCCCAAGCGAAACCCGAGGCCCCTGGCTTTGAAAGTCGTGAAAATAGCCCAGCTGATAGGCGTGCCGGCGGTTGTTGTCCGAGAAAAAACCCCGACTGTAGCCCACCTCCAGCTGGTCCATCGCGGTCAACCGCCGCCGATACACCAGCCCCAGTTCATCCAGGCTGATGCCGTTCTGGGCCAGCTGGGCGGTGTCGAGCAGCACCTGACGTTGGGCCGAAAAGGTCAGCTGATCCTCAAAGGTGGGGGTCCAGCCTAGCACCAGTCCTCCCCGGGCCCTTCCCGCGCTCACCCCCAGTTCGGCCTGGGCCAGCCACTCCTCGCTCAGGCGGCCTTTCCAACCGACGCCGATCTGCTCCACGCTCTGGCGGGGCACATTGGGGTTGCTCAGGTCGCGCTGTTCAAACTGCAGCCAGGCCCGGTTGCGACGATCCAGGTCGAAACTCAGGCGGGCTCCCAGGCCCTGGCCCCGGTTGCCCGCGTTGTCTTGAAAACGACTGTAGAGCGGCTCCAGCGTTACGGCATGATCCTGGCGCAGCCGCCGCAGCCCCCGGTTCAGCTGGCGTTGCCGGGGCGACCAGCGCAGTCCGTCCAGGTAGGCCTGCTCGGCCCGGTCGTCCAGCCCTCGCCCCTGCCACATGTGGGCCCGGGCCAGATGAGCCTGGGAAAAATCGGGATGGGTGTTCAGCGCCTTGTCAAGCAGCTGCTCGGCCTCACCCCACTGCCCCTGGTCCATATGAATGCGCGCTCGGGCCACGCCCACCTGAGGATTGCTGGGGTCGTGCTCCAGCAATCCGTCCAGTTCTCCCAACGCCCGCTCGGGCTCGTCTTCGGCCAGCAGCCGGGCTCGGGCCACCCCGGCTTCGCTGCTGTCGGGCTGGCGTTGCAACAATTCGTCATAGGCCGCCAGGGCCGAGGAAATATGGCCCTCAGCCGCCAGCACCTCGGCCTGCAACAGGCGGGCCTCACGGTGTTCGGGGCGAGCCTCCAGCAAGCGCGCCAGGCGAGCCCGTGCCTCCTGAAAGCGGTGCTGGTGACGCTCGACCCTGGCCAGGTCCAGCTCCACCGGAAAACCATCGCTGGCCAGCGGCAGGGCCCGCCTCAAGGCCTGCTCGGCCTCGTCCCAACGCTCGTCATCGGCATACAGCTGCCCCAGCTGCAGCCAGCCCTCCAGCAGCTCGGGATGGGCCCCGGTCAACTGCTCGAACAGGCGCGTGGCCTGAGAAAAATCTTCAGCTTCCAGGGCGCGGGTGGCCTGCTTCATCAGCTCACCAGCCTCCTGGGCAGGCAGGGCCACCGCCAGCATCAAGGCCGTGCCGAGGGTCAGCAGCCAGCACCTCATCGCGGCCGGCCTCCCAGTTCTTGAAACATGGCCTGCATGGCCCGAAAGGCCTGCTTGACCTCGCCGTGATAGCGGGGCTGTTCCCAGCCGGCCCAGGTGTAGAGGGGGGTGGTTCGAGGCGCGCCGCCCCGCTGGCGCAGCACAAAGGTAAAGCCCGGCGTAACCGTGGTGTCGATAGAACTGGCCTCCCAGGGCTCATAGATCACGCGCCGGGAAGAAGGGTCGGTCACGCTCAACAGGCCCCAGGGCAAACGAACTTCCAGACGGCGGTTGGCGGGCTGATAATTCCAATCGGCGCGACTATCGCGGCTGGCAGCATCGCCGCCCAGGCAGCCCTTGAGCAGGCGCCCCCAATCCTGGCGCAGGGCCGGATAGGTGCGCCCATCGCGCCCCAGACGGGCGCGGTTACCTTCCACCAGCAACGGCTCAAACGCCCCCTCGCGCCGAGCCCGGGGCAGCATCTGCGGGTTAGCCACCAGGGCGCTCCCCAGGCTGGGTGGCCCGGCCACCTCCACATAAGGCCGATAGTCGCGGGCCACCTTCAACTGGCCCTGCTGCTCGTCAAAGGTCAGCAAAAACTCCAGCCCGGGCTCCACTTCTACGGGTCCCTCGCCATCCAACGCGGGCAGCAGGTGCTCGCCGCCTTCCTTATCCACCGTATTGATCCCGATCTGCACAGGGGCCTCGCCCAGCGGCCGGTCCAAATCCCAGCGCACATAGAGAAAGCCCTCGTCGCTGTCACACCAGAACCGCTCGGCCAACGGGGGCCCCGTCCATTCCGAATCCAGCCCCTGCAGGCTGTAGCGCCCACGCTCTCCGGGTCGCATGGCCAGCATGCCATAGTTCTGTTCGGCATCCAGATAGTTCAGCCACAGGCGATTGCGTTCCAGCGGAATCTCGCGGTCGATCACCAGCCAGTTCTTTTTGAACCACTCGTCGATCCAGGCAAAAACAATGGCCCCCGCACAGCCCTGCTGCCAGATCTGGCGGGTCAGTTCGGCGTCCACCTCGCCCTGACCGGCTTCGCTGTGGCCCCCGTGATGCATGCCATCGGGTTGCAGATGACAGTTGCCCCGGCTGGAGGGCACGCCGTATTCCGCGATCAGCACCGGACGCTCCCCGTAAAAGGCCTTCAAATCCTGAAGATAGCTGGCGTAGCGCCCGGGCCGGTGCAGCATGAAATCGGGGTAATAGGGGTAAGCGTGATACGAAGCGTACAGGCCCGCCTGAAAAGCCGGCTGCTCGATCAGGTTGGCCACGCTGATCGACTCGGCGTCGTTATCGTACTCGCGCGAGCGCACCGGATTGTATTCACCCCGGGCCGCCAGTATGGCGCTGGTTTCGGCCCGGGTGGCCTCCGAAGGATGATGCAGCGGGTCCAGCGTGGGCCAGTTGGTGAACGACACCGGACGCTGGGCGTGATAGCGCTTCATTTCATAGTCGATCAGGTGGTCGCACAGGGCGGCCATGTGGGCTTCCATGGGGCTGGCCTGCGGGGCCGAGCGCAGATAGGTGCCCTGGAAGCGAAGCCCCGGATAGCGCCGATTGAAAGCCTCTACCGTATAGGGCTCCCACTCGCGCCCTAGCAGAAAGGCCAGCACCCAGGGCGACACATCGGCCGTATAGCTGCCCCAGGCGTGGCCCGGGCGGCGCTCCAGGTCGCGCTGGCCGTGGAGCAGGTCCACCACCTGCTCAATCTCCTGGCGAAACTCGTGGTCATAGTCGGCGTCGAGGTAGTTTCCGGCCGGCGGCTCCTCGGCCCACACCCCGTGCACCAGCCACAGGGGGGGGCGCCCGGGCTGCTGGTGATAGTCCCAGAACGCCTGGTAGAAGCCGGGTGGCAGAATGGTGTACACGCGGACCACATTGCACCCCATGTCGACCATCTGCTCAAGCCACTCGCGGTACACCTGGCGGCTTTGGGGAAACTGGGAAGGGTGGCGTCCGGGCAAGGCCGGCCCCAGATTGACCCCCTGCAAAAACACCGGCTTGCGCTGCTCGCCCACCTCAAAATAGTGCTTGCCAGCTCGATAGTCACACTGCAGTGCTTCGGGTCGCCGCAGCGGCGACCGGGCAGGGTAGGGAGCCTCGGGCTCCTCCTCCAACAGCAGCCGTTCTTTCAGGTCCAGCGCCGTGGCATTCTTGGGGTCCAGAGCCAGGGCCCGCTCGGCCATCTCTCGAGCGGCTGTCAGGCGATGGCTGCGAAATAGCGCCAGCGCCAGCCCCGTCAGCGCGTCCAGATGGTCGGTTTTGGCCGCCAGCGCCTGGCGAAAGTAGCCTTCGGCCTTTTCCAGCAGGTTCGAGCGCAGGGCCACATAGCCCAGGCCACTCAGCGCTTCCGGGTGGCCGGGTTGGGCCTGCAACACCCGCTCGAAGGCCCGTTGGGCCTCCTCGACGTTCTGCAAACGCAGCTGGCACCAGCCGATCCATAGGGAAAGCTCGGGCACATCACGCTGCTGTCGCGCTTGCAACAGCAGCTCCAGAGCCGGCCCGTGCTCGCCGCGCTGATAGTGCTCCATCGCCCGATCATAAAGCGACCCCTGGGCCCACACCAGGGCAGGAAGACTGAGGGCCAACATCAAGCGACGGAAGTCGATGGTGCCTCCTTCGCTTTCGGCCCTTGAAAACCCACGCGCTCCATGCGTCCCCAGTCGCTCTTCCCCAGAAACCAGCGACCGGTGCCCTGCAGTCGAGCCCAGGTGGTCATTTGCCGATAGCCAATCGACTCGGCCAGGGCCCACAGCACCAACCAGACCACCTCGCGCGGATGGCGTTGAGCAGGAAAGCAAGCCTGCTCCAGCATCAGCGCCAGCAGCGTCAGCAGCAGGCCATAACCGTAGGCCGCCAGCCAGAAGCCCAGGGCAAATTCAGAATTGAACTGGCCGCTTAGCAAGCCGACCACCAGCAACAGCCAGCCCAGGGCTTCCACCATGGGGCTCAACAACTCGATGAACAGCTGGTACGGGTAGGCGATCAGCCCCATGGCCCCATAGGCCGGATTGAGGAAAAGATTGCGGTGTTGCCACAGGCTGTCAGCCAGGCCCCGCTGCCAGCGGTCACGCTGGCGGTGCAGCACCTGTCGACTGGAGGGGGCTTCGGTCCAGGCCACCGGGTCGGGCACAAAAGCCACCCACGAGGGCTGACCCCTCTCCATGGCCAGCTTGCGGCTGCGCACCACCAGCTCCATGTCCTCGCCCACGGTTTTCGTCGAATAGCCCCCCGCTTCCAGAATGGAGGACCGACGAAAGAGCCCGAAGGCTCCGGAAATAATCAGATTACCCCCCAACCGATTCAGTCCCAGGCGTCCTAAGAAAAAGGCCCGCACATACTCGACTGCCTGAATGCCGGTCAGCCAGGCACGCGGCGTGCACACCTCCACCACCCGCGCCTGTTCCACCCGCGAGCCGTTCACCACCCGCAGGCTACCGCCGGCCGCCAGCACATCGGCTCGGAAAAGAAAAGGACGCACCAGCTTCTGCAGCGCGTCGGGTTCGAGCAGCGTATCGGCATCCACCACGCAGGTCAATTCGCCCGAGGCCAGCAACACACCCAGGTTGAGCGCGTCCGACTTGCCCCCGTTGGCCTTGCTGGCCACCTTGAGGTTGGGATACTGGCGCGAAAGATACAGCTTTTGCAGCGGCTGGTGGGGCAAAGCCCGGTCGCAGCTGGGCTCCACTTCGTACAGCTGAAACGTGTCCCGCAACACCTCCAACGTGCCGTCCTTCGAACCATCGTCGACCACCACCACTTCGATCTCGGGATAGTGATGGTTCAGCAAGGCCCGCACCGAATCGGCAATGGTCGACTCTTCGTTGTGGGCCGGCGACAGTATGGAAATGCGCGGATAGATGCGCGCCCCCAGCAGTCGCTGGGGTTGCTCACGAAACGTTTCGCGCTGATGGCGGCGCATTTCGGCGCCGGCTCCCAGCAACACCAGGGCGTAAAAGCTGTTGACCAGCAGGAAATACAGCAAGATACACTCTTCGCCCAGAGCCACGGCCTCGTTCAACATTGGGCCAGCACCAGGCGAGCCTCGCAGGCGCCCACATGTTCTGTCTGCTCGCCAATCTGGCGCAAAAACAGCAGTCCCGGTGGGCCCAGCGCCCGCAGGGCCTGAGCCGCCTGATAGCGCAGCGTCCAGTCGGGCTCGCCCAGCAACCGGGCCAATGCCGGCCCTGCGGGCCAGTGGCTCAAATGCCCCAGGGCCTCGGCAGCCGCGGCCCGAACCGAATCCACAAAAGCCCCATCGAGCATTTCCACCAGGCGCACTTCGCTGGCTTCCCCGCCGATCGATCCCAGCAGTTGACAGGCTGCCACCTGCACTTCAGGGTCGGGGTGGTGGCTGTGCTTCAGGGCCGCCGGCCGCAACTCGGGGGCGGCAATGGCACAGGCTGTGCGCAAGGCTACGTGCAGTGACGGCGTATCCTCCGGGGGGTCGCTCAGCCAGGCCTGAAGGGGCTCCAAAGCCATGCTCGCCAGGTCGCGCAGCACGCTCTGGCTGGCAAAGCGGGCCGGGCTGGCCGGATAAAAGAGCTCTTCCACCACCCGCTCCACGCGCTCGGCATTGGGCTGCAGCGGCACCATGGAAATGGCTTCCGCGCGCACCAAAGGGTGAGGGTCGTGCAAGCAGGCCTCCAGGCCTTGCGGAACCTGGCCCAGAGCGCTAAAAAACCTCAGTGCCCCCAGCCGCCGCCACCAGTGGCGGGAACCCAGCGCCCGCTGCTCGTCCGCGATCAGGTCCCAATGATCGGCCAACTGCTGAATGCGTTGGCGCACCTCGCCCTTCAGGCTGGCGCTGAGCCGCAGCACCAGTTCAATACGCTGCTGGCGATTCAGCCCTCCTCCATCGGGGGGCTCGCCGCCCTCCACCAGATAAGGCGTCAGCAGCTTTTGACGGGCCGTCAGCATTTCCGCCTCTCGCAGCCTCAAGCGATAGATCCGTCGGCCGCGGGCCAGCAACAGGGAACTGAAGCCCAAAAACAGGGTCGACTCGACCATGGCCGCCAGCCAGACCTCCAGGTTCACGGCGCCTGCAGGGCCAACTGCACGCGCTGCAGGAGCACCTGCAGGCTGCAAGGCTTGGAGAGGTGGTCATAGGCCCCCAACGACAAAGTCTCCAGCGTTTCAGCTTCGTTGGCCCGCACCGTCAACATGATCACCCGAGTGCGATCCAACGTGCCCTCTTCACGAAAACGACGCAAAATCTCCAGGCCGCTGGCGCCGGGCAGGTCGATATCCAGAATGACCACCCGTGGTCGCAGTTCTGGAATGGCTCCACTCAGCAGCTGGATGGCCTGCTGACCGTCCTGAATCCAGCGAACGCGCAAATGACGGCTCTCCAGCGAGTGCACAATAACCTCGCCCAGCAGCGGATCGTCTTCCACCAGCACCACGTCCAGCATTTCCGAGGTGGGCCCGCCGTGAATGCGCCCAAAGGAAACCACCGCCCCCTGCCCCTGACAGGCCAGCTCCAGACAGGCCGAGGCCCGCTCCAGCAGCAGTTCGAACACCGTGCCGTGTTCGGGATAGCAGGCCAGGCCCGCCCAGCCCCGCACCTCCAGTTCGCGCTGCAGCCGGGCCAGCAACTGCTCCAGCAAGGCGGCGGCATCTTCCGCTCCGGCTCCGTACAGCCCCAACAGCAAGCGCTCGTCGTGCCAACGACAAATCAGGTCCTCATCGCGCAAAGAGCGCACCAACTGCAGCACCACCTCGCTGCGGCGCGGTTGATCGAACTGCACCACGGCCAGAGTCACCCTACTCTGGGTGCGCTCGGCCAGGCGCAGCAAGCGCAACCCCAGGGGCTTTCCGTGCTGGGCACTCCAGGCGCCGGTTTCGGGTTCCTGCAGGCTGTGTCGTCGAATGGCCTGCACCCGCTCCAGGCGATTGCGAATACGGAAAATCAGTTCTCGGCTGCGAATCGGCTTCTGCAGGCAGTCGTCCACCCCGGCCGCGTACAGATTGACCAGCACTTCGGCGTCCTCGGTGGCCGTGATCACAATGACCGGAATGTCCTCGGTGGCCGGGTTGCTGCGCAACGACTGGCAAATTTCCTGACCGGAAAAATCGGGCATCTCCAGATCGAGCAACACGATATCTGGCTTCTGTCGGCTCAGGCTGCTCCAGAACTGCTGGGGGCTGGATACCGCCTCCAACTGCACTCCCTGACCCACCAGCAGGCGCTTCAGCAGCCTCAGCATCACGGGGTCGTCGTCGAGGGCCAGCACGAAAGCCCGCGACCGGTCGAGGTGAGCCAGCCGAGCCACTTCCTGCAGAATGCTGTCCAGCATGCTTTGCCCATCGAGCAGGCGCAACACTCCTGCCCGCAGTGCCTCCACCCGGTTCGACAACGAGAGGGGCTGGTCGGCCACGGCCAGCATCGGCACATCCTTGAAGGTGCGCCCCAGGCGGCGCGCCTCTTCGAGATCGAGCTGGCCCAGCACAATCAAAGCCGGCGGTGCTTGCTCGGGCCTCATCTGCAACTGCACGGTCAGGTCCAACTGCTGGCGAAGTTCCTCGAGCAGGGCCCCGGCCGCCCCCTGATACAGCAGGCAGGGCCTGGAATCCGCGGAACCTTCTGCCTCAGCCGACCCCTCAATGCGAACCGGGACCTCTTGAACCTGGCTCAAGCTCTGGCGCAGGTCGGCCAACAAAAAAGACAGGGCGTAGGCGTCTTCGGGAGAGTTCAGGCGCTCCAGCGACTTCTCGATCTCGGCGGCCAGCCGCGAAGCCCTGGGAAATCCAAAACTTCCCAGCGTGCCATGCAGCTTGTGGGCCTCGCGCACCGCCTGCTGGCGAACTTCAGCCTCAAGGCTGCCCGACAGCGCCCCAAGCACGGCCTGTTCCAATTGGGACAATCGCTTGAGCACCACCGACTCAACCTCTTTCCAGGCCCCTTGCAGCAACGAATCAGACACGGGACTCCAGATTGGGGACGAGCGACCCTATCACCCGGCAACGTCCGGCTTTTTTGGCAGCATACAGGCGCTCATCGGCCATTTGCAGCGCCTCATCAAGCTGCAAGGCCTCAGAGAACAGCTCACACACCCCGGCGCTGAAGGTGACGCGGGGCAACTGGGGCAGCAAAGGGCTCTTCACCAGGTCCTGCAGCAGCGAATCGAGGCGCTGGGCCGCCGCGGGTCCGGCGATACCATACATCGCCACCAAGAACTCCTCGCCCCCCCAGCGAGCCACCACGTCTTCCTGGCGAAACCACTCCCGCAGTCGTCGGGCCAGGGCACGCAGCACCTCGTCGCCCTGAGCGTGCCCAAATTCGTCATTGAACTTCTTAAAGTGATCCACGTCGATCAGGGCCAGGCTCAATGGCTGCTGTTGGCGCCGAGCCAGATTCAAATAGTGCTCGACGTTCTGCTGAGCCTTGCGGCGGTTCAGCAGCCCCGTCAGAGTGTCGGTCTGGATCAGTCGGGCCAGCAGACGGAAGCGTTCCAGCCGCGACTCCACTCGGCTGCGCAACTCGGGGCCCAGAAAAGGCTTGGCCACGAAATCGTCGGCGCCCACCCGAAACAGGCGGGTCACGGTTTCGGGGTCATTGTGAGCCGTCAGCATAAAAATCGCTCGATCTTGAAAGTGTGGATCCTGGCGCAGGGCCCGGCACATTTCGTAGCCCGAAAGTCGGGGCATGTCCAGATCGAGGATGATCAGATCGCAAGAAATCTGGTGACGCTCGCGCCAGAAGTCGAGCGGATCGTCCCAGGTGCTCACCTGAATGCGCCGGCCCTGCAACACATACTTCACGGCCGTCAGGGCCACCTCGTCATCGTCGACCACGGCCACCTGAAACATCTGGCGACGCAGCCAGGTGATCTGGCGACGCAGCTCCTCCAACACGTCCCGAATATCGGGCCCCACGCGCACGTTGCGAAAACAGTGGGCCAGTTGGCCGGCGGCCTCGGGCGCCTGCTCCGACACCCAGAACATGGCCAGATGGTCCTGGGCGAATTCGTGGTACTGCTGCAACACGCTCGTCCACTGGCAGAACTGAGGGTGGTCGGTTTGCACCAAAACCAGCTCGGGGTTGCGTTCAGCCACCCAGTGCTGGGCCTGCTCGAGCGAACGGGTTTCCAACAGCTCAACGTCGAGCTCCTGGGCCAGGTTCTTCAGTTCGGCCCTCGGCTCGCCGATCAGAGCCAGCACCTGCAGGCGACGCAGGCTGCCGGGCTCGGCTGCCTGATTTCTCTCTTCGGGTCCGGCCTCGATCAGCTGGCGCAGGGTTGCCAGCAGCGGGTCGTAGGCCTGGTCGGGCTGGTGGACCAAAATGTCCTCAATCTGGCGCGCCACCTGACTGGCACGCTGCAGGCCAAAGCTGCCCAACGAGCCGGCCAGTCGGTGCGCGTGCAGCCGGGCCAGGGCCCGATCGCCGCCCCCCAGGATAAGCAACGACTGGTCCACCACGTGGCGGTTGCGCTTCCACACTCGGGCCGCCACAAAAGCCGGGTCGGGGGAGGGACGAGCGCCCAAAGAACGCGCCACCTCCTGCAGATCGAGGGGGGGTAGAAATACGGACTGCAACTGGGCGAGCTCCAGCCACTCCGCAGCCGGTTCACCCTGGCAACAGAGCAGCACGCGCGCCCGGGGACGACGATTCAGCCATTGCAGCGGAGGGGCGACCGTCGATTCGGCGATCAGCCTGCACTCCTCCTCAGCATCGTCGTCAACGGGGACTATCTCCCGTGAAAGCTGGCGGCTGAGCTCACGTTGTAACTCGGGGCTTCCAAGGAAATAGAGCGGCAGCGGCTCTTCCATCAGGCCCCCTCTTTGCCGACCGGTCCCCTATTCCTGGGTCCTGGCAAGGGGAAGCAAGAGCCAGAACTGAGCCCCCTGGCCGAGTTGGCTGCGTACCCCCAGGCGCCCCTCCATCAATTCGACCAGGCGGCGGCTCAAACTCAGCCCCAGCCCCGTGCCCTCCTGGGCCCGGTTCAGCCCCAGTTGAGCCTGCTCGAAGTCGACAAAGATGCGCTGCTGGTCTTCATCGGCGATGCCCGGACCATCGTCTTGCACGCGAATCTCCACCCCGCCTGGTTGCAGCTCCCAGTCCAGCTGAATATGACCCCCAGGCGGGGTAAATTTCACCGCATTGCCCAGCAAGTTCAGCAGTACCTGTTGCAGCCGGGCCTCGTCGGCCCAAATGAAGAGGCTATCCGCAACCGCGATCTTTACCTCGTGGCTGCGGGCCTCGGCCAGCGGCGACACCAATTCCAGCACCGCCTCAAACAGCGAACGCAGGTCCACGGGGCCCGGTTCCAGCCGATCGTGGCCAGCTTCGATTCGGGCCAGGTCGAGAATATCGTTGACCAGAGCCAGCAGGTGGCGCGAGGCCCGGTTGATATTGGCCAGAGCCCGTTGCTGTTTGGGCTGCAAAGCACCATAGTTCTCGGCCTCCAACATTTCTCCAAAGCCCAGAATGGCGTTGAGCGGCGTGCGAAACTCGTGGCTCATTCGAGCCAGAAAATGGCTCTTGGCCTGATTGGCCTGCTCGGCCCGCTGCAGCGCCGCCTGCATTTCGCCCTGGGCCTGGCGTCGCTCGCGCAGGTCGCGAGCGATGGCCGACAGGTAGGCCACTTTGCGGCCCTCATCGCGATGCACAATGACCACCAGTTCACAGGGAATCTGCGTGCCGTTGCGGTGCATCAGGTCGATCTCCCCCCGCCAGTTGCCCAGAGTTCGGGCTTCAGGCATGGCCACTTCCTGCAACCGCTTCAGGCTTTCTGGGGTGCCAAAGTCGGCAATACGATAGTGCTGAATGTCCTCTTCGGGACCGATGCCCAGCAGCGCCCGCCCGGCCGGATTCAGATAGTGCACCACGCTGTCCAGAGAGGCCCACGACATAAAGTCGGGCGAGTTCTCGATGATGGCCGAAAGGCGCTGGCGATCTTCGCTGAGCCGCTCACGTTGCGACGATATCTCCACGGCCATCTGGTGAAAGGCTCTGCGCAGCTCAGCCAGTTCGTCCCCTCCGTACCCGTCACCATCTTGGCCAACCACCTTGCCCTCAGCCAGAGCCTTGCTGGCCTCGGTCAGACGCAGCAGCGGCTGGGCAATGGCCTGAGCCGAGCGAAACATCGCCAGAGCCGTGAGCAACAGCAGCAGATACAGCGCTGCCAGACCGAGCTGCTGAAAGCGCGCCTGCCGCTGAAAGTCTCTCGAAATCGCTTCGGCTTCCCGCTGACAGGCTTCCGACACCTCGCTGAACTCGTTCAGAACCTTTGAATACAGCTGAAAGAAATTCTCTTCCCCCAGGCCCACTACCGGCATCGGCCCATAGGCCTGCTGGCGCAGAGCTTCCAGTGGGCCAAGAAAATCGGCCCGAGCCCTGCCGAGTGGCTGGGCCACCGAAGCCGGCAGATCGAAGTCGCGGGCCAGGTTCAGCACCTCGAGCAGGTGCACTTCCACCACCTGGCGCCAGCCCTTCAACTGGCTCAGCGTTGACTCGTCGGGGGCCTGCCCAGCCGCCAGACAGCCGGCCAGAACGCCTCGCTCACGGGCGGCAAACTCAATGATCAGCTTCAGACGGTTGCGCAGACGGTTTTGCACAAACGAAGCCTCTCCCGCTTCCGAGGCCATGGCCGCCAGCAAAGTGTCCAGGCCCAGTTCACTCTCGATCAGGTGGCACTGGGCCGAGAAGAATTCGCGGGCAGCCAGTGCAGCGGTTTCTGGCGAGCTACCATCCACCCGCTCGCGCTGTCGATTTCTATAGGCACGGGCGCGAATCAGACGATTCAGGGCCACCTCGTCACCTTGCAGCCGACGAAAACGTTGAATACAGCGATCCAGGCCCTGGTCTCCTCGCAAACGCAGCTCGCGCAACCGCGACCGCTCCTGGGACTGCAACGGGCGCCCCCGCCCCAAATACAACGTGGTCCAACCCCGTTCGTCGGCCTGTAGCAACAGCAGCGAGCTCAACTCTTCCGAAAGCCTCAGGGCCAGCTCAAAACGCTGGGCCTGGCTCCACTGTTGCAGGCTCAGACGGGTCAACAGACTCAAAGCCAGCACGGCCACCAACGTGGGTACTCCAAATAACAAAAAGAGGCGGCGACGGATGCTCAGTCGCCCGAGCTACCTGTCGGATTGTTTACACCAAAGCGCTTGCCCAATTCGGACCAGACGAAATAAAATTCCAACTTTTTTTCAGGCCCCCAGACTACCCTCTCATCAACAACTACTGGAGGCAGTCCACCGTGATTCGTAAACTTTTCACCGCAACCCTGGCATTGGCCACCATCCTCGGCCAGACCTCTTCCCTGTCGGCCTGCTCCAACCAGAGTTACGTGCAGCTTTACAACTACAGCGAAAAGCCCCTTAAGCTCTACCTGGATGGAGTCGAAGTCGGCGAAGTAGCCCCCAGCTCGGCCCCCCACTGGATTCCCGCCCCGTTCGGATTGCACAAGGTTGAGGTCTACACCCAGAACAGCTGGAACAGCACCTACAAATACTGCGAAACCAGCTACAGCTACCCCAACGCCTACGTGACCTTCAACACCGGCGACATCTAGACCACCAATCCCCCGCCAGGCACACTTTGTGCCCGCAAACCAGGCTCACACCCCCAGCTGGACCCCCTCCGAGCCCCCACGCGCGCACTTTGTGCCTGCAAACCAGGCTCACGACCCCATCCCGGCCCCCCTCCGAGCCTCCATGCGCACACTTTGTGCCTGCAAACCAGGCTCACACCCCCAGCTGGACCCCCTCTGAGCACCCATTGGGCGCACTTTGTGCCTGCAAACCAGGCTCACACCCCCAGCTGGACCCCCTCCGAGCCTCCATGCGCACACTTTGTGCCGCCAAACCAGGCTCACGCCCCCAGCTGGACCCCCTCTGAGCCCCCACGCGCGCACTTTGTGCCGCCAAACCAGGCTCACGCCCCCCCCATGTGCGCACTTTGTGCCTGCAAACCAGGCTCACGCCCTCAGAGCAACCGCACCTCGGCCTGCTGGGGTGGCAGACCGCGCCACTGCGAAATGAACTCCTGCGAGGTCGTCAAGCGCAAGCGCAGCAGAGTGTACAGCACCCGGGATTCGCCAACCCGCCAGGGGCAGAAGCTGCGTCGCGATCCAGGCGAATAGCCCGAGCCCAACAGTTCGCCGTCTTTGCGCACGAGCTCCAGATGAAAGGCCGGTCCGTTCCAAGAAATCGCCGTGCCACACAACACCAGTTGCAGCTCATCGATCCTCGGCGCCAGCGGAGCCTTGGGACGGCTACACGACCAGCCAGAGCAAGCTCGACTTCAATCCAACACGGGGGCGACGGTCTTGCCTTCCGCTTCGCCCAGCAAACGGGTCAGGCGTTGCTTGAGCTGCAACTCAACAGCCTCGCTGCTCAGCTCGGGTTGCTGCCCGTGGATCTCGGCCAGGGCCGCGGCCACCCGCGGTGCCGCCAGCGAGGTTCCCGCGTGAACGCTTCCCGCCCAGTCCAGGCTGCCGTCGGCATACAGGCTCACTCCTTGGAAATCGGCACTGTAGTCGGCTACGCGTCCGCCCTGAGCGGCCCCCACATTGGTGGTCAACGGCGAGCACAGGTCGTTGCGGAAGGCCTGGGCAGGCACCGGGCTGGGGGTTCCCAGCGCGTGCTCCTGCAACAGCTCGGCCAGCTGGCCCGAATTGGTGGCGGCCACCACCACCGAATTGTTGCCCGCCTCAAATCGAGCCACGTTCTGGTCGTATCGCTGCTTTTCGGCCACAAACCCCGGGTCTTGTTCCACGCTGGCGGCCAACTCAAAGAACTGCTGATGAAGCCGAACGCGCTCGGCTCCGGAAATGGACGGGTCGGGGTTGGCCAGCCTGGAAATATCCAGCCCGAATGCCTGAATAAACTTCATCTTGGTCTGGCTGTCGCCGCCCGTCACCTGGGCCAGCAGCTGTTGCACGCTCTCTGCCTGGCTCGAGCCCAGCGACAGGTTGACGGCCGACTGGCGAACGCCGGCCTCGCACAGCTGCTCCAGTTTTTTCGAGGCATCATGCAGCGTCATTTTGCGTTGCAAGCACACAAAGGTGCGCAGCGACTCGCGCAGGTCCTCGGGCCGGTCGCTCTGCCACAGCTGCTGCTGACGCATCAGGTCATCAGCAAAAGGCAGATTCTCCAGATCATCGTTGACCTCTAAAGCTCCGATGGGGCCCTGAAAACCGCTCTGTCGGGCAGCTGCGATGACTTTCTGGCCATGACTGACAAAATGCTCCACCACGGCAAAGGGGCCGGGAACACCAAGGCTGGGGGGAGGCAAATGCTGGTCCACCACCCACAGGCTGCCCGGCCGGGCCGTTCGGGCAATGGTCCTGTGCCCCCGACAGTACCACCCCATCGGTCGGGGCGACAGCTTCCTCCCCAGCCCCTTGCGGTCCCCTGGGGGCCAGGGCGCGCGGGGGCGTGAAAGCAATGCCTGAAACAGAATTCAATCGGTCCATCAATCCTCGGCTCGTTCCCCTTCGGGAGCCATTTTCACGATGCGCGGATTGAACTGGGCCACGATCTCTACCAGATCTTGCTGGGCCTGCATCACCTGGCGAATGTCCTTGTATACCTTGGGGTTTTCGTCGATGCCGGCGCTCACCAGCGTCACCCCGGCTTCCTCTAACAGAGGCCGCAGCTCTTTCCAGCGAAAGCTCTTACTGGCCTGAGTGCGCGACATGACCCTACCGGCTCCATGCGAGGCCGAATGCAAAGAATCGACCTGGCCCAGGCCTCGCACCACGTAAGCGGGCGTGGCCATACTGCCCGGAATCACTCCCAGCACTCCTGGCCCCGCTGGCGTGGCCCCCTTGCGGTGCACCACCACCTCGCGGCCGCCGTGCACTTCCTTCCAGGCGAAGTTGTGGTGGTTCTCCACGTGGGCCAGAGCTTTGGCCTTCAGGGCACGCACCATCTCACGGTGAATCACCGCGTGGTTGGCGGCAGCATAGTGACCCATCAGCTCCATGGCGGCCCAGTATTCCTGGCCCTCCTCGCTATCCAAATCGAGCCAGGCCAGGTTCTGCAGTTCGGCCGGCAACTCGGGGTGCAATTCTTTGGCCAGGCGACTGTAGTGTGCGGCCACCTCGGCTCCGCTTCCCCGGCTGCCGCTGTGCGACAGCAGGGCCACGTACTCGCCCGCATCCAGGCCCAGATCGGGCTGGTTCAGGCGCAACACGCCGTACTCCACAAAGTGATTGCCCGAGCCCGACGTGCCCAGCTGGTTGCGTGCCTTCTCCTTCAGATGACCGGTCAACCTGGTCACCGACCAATCCAGGTCCATCACCTCGTGGTCGTGGGGCTTGCGAAACTGGGCACCCACTCCAAAGCGAGTCTGCTCTTCCAGCACGTGAATCAGGTGCTGTTTTTCGCTTTGCAAGGCGCTGACGGGAATGTCGGTTACCGTCAGCCGCATCCTGCAGGCAATGTCAACGCCGACGGCATAGGGGATCACCGAGCGTTCCGTGGCCAGCACGCCGCCGATCGGCAAACCATAGCCCACGTGGGCGTCGGGCATCAGTGCACCGGCCACCGCCACGGGCAGGCGGCAGGCGTTGTGCATCTGGGCCACGCTCTGAGGCTCCAGATCGCTGCCCCATTGACGGTAGGGCGCGGGTTGTTCGCGTTCGCGAAACTCCACCGTGGCCGGAACCTCCAACATCGAGCGTGCCAGCCCGCCAAAGATAGGGTGATCGGCGAAATCTTGGGGATTGCTGGCGATCTGCTGAAAGGTCTCGAAAATCTGCTGGCGCTTCATGCCGGATTGACTGGCCGTTCCCAGGCTCATCTGCGCCCAGCGCAAGGGTTTGCCGGCCGGAATTCCGGCCTCGCGAATCTCTTTGGGTTTCATGTCAGAACTCCAGACTCATTCCCAGGGCTTCGCCCACGGTGTTCAGCAAATCCTGAGGCTCGAAGGGCTTGGCCACGAAGTAGCTGGCTCCGCCTTCCAAACTCTCGATGAGATGGTGATTCTCACTGCGAGCCGTCAGCATGATCACCGGTATTGAAGCATTTCGCGAAGACCGCCGCAGCTGCTGGATCACCTCCACACCGCTCAGGCCCGGCATCGTGTAATCAATCACCAGCAAGTCAAAATCTTCGCGTCCCAGCAACTCCAGCGCACTGGCGCCATCTTCGCAGCCCGCCGTCTCCAGCTCGGCTCCCGAGAATTGCAGCAACCTCAACACCATATTTCGAATGGGGTCGTCATCGTCGACCACCAGGACTCGTGTCGCCAAGTCAGACCTCCGCCCCCAAGAATGTGGCAACTATAGCAAAGCTTCCCCCGGAAAACAAACGACTCCCCCCGAGTCTCGGAGGGAGTCGCTCAAGGACTATTCAGAGAAACGACTACTTGGTCTTCTCTTTGAGCCACTTGTAGAAGGGCGTCACGTGCACGTTGCGGGCGCGGTGACGGTCGTCGCTGGTGATCTTCACCTTGGAACCAACGCGCAGGTTGGCGTGGCTCGGGGTGTAGGTCGAAGCGCCTTCATAGAGGAAGAAGGTGATCAGGTCGCCGCTTCCGTCGGCCTTGATCTGGATCCGCTGAGAGTCCACATAGGTCACTTCGCCCATGTACTTCTTGGTCCAGGAAACGCCGTGGAAGGGAGCTCCCGACTCTTGGAAACCACCGGGGCCCACGTTGGGACCTACCCACGGGTAGTACCAAGCTCCAGCGAAATTCTCCGAGTTGGAATGCCACTTCTCAGCGGCCTTCTTGTCAGCACTGGCGGCGCCTGCAACGCTGGCGGCTAGTGCCAATGCGACGACCAGATTATTAATCTTACGCATATCTGCATCTCTCCTTATAGGGTTCTTGCACACATATTGTGTAACGTTCTTCGCCCGGTTGCACGTCTGTGGCTTCGCGGCGCGGCTTCGACTACCCCTATGAAGATCCTTTTCATAGAAGCTGAAAATCTTTCGCCTTTGTTCGATGGCAAAGAACCCCCTCAGCTTTCCCCCGCCCATCGGCAAGATAAACCCTGCTCGGGCCGAATGATTCAGAATGGCTCAGTGTCTCGATGCTCGCCCTAAAATCCGTTCGTTAACCCCGCAGGTGTTGGAACTACAAGACGGTACCTTCATCGGGCTAAGCGACCCTGCCCGCATTTGCCAGGGGACCATGCTGCTCAGCCCCCCGGCCTACCGACTGACCCAATTGATGAACGGATTGCTGGAACGCCCAGATATCCTACGGCTGGCTGCCGAGCGGCTGGGCATTCAACTTTCACTCCAGCAGCTCGGCGAGCTGATCAACGCTCTCGACGAGTACCGCCTGCTCGACAATGCCACCACCCGCGGCTACCTGGACAAACTTCCAGCCCGCCCGCCTGCCCACGCCGGTTCGGCCTACCCCGAAGAGCCCGATCAGCTGCGCCACTTCCTCAACGATTTGTTGGACCAACCCCTGCTCAGCCCGCTCTATCCCAGCCGGGCCTACCTGATTCCCCACATCGATCTGCAGCGGGGCAAAGAGAGCTATGCTCAGGCCTGGAATCATCTCCGCCCCCAACTCCAGGAATTCGATACCTTTATTATTCTGGGAATCAGTCACGCCTACAGCCACCATCCTTTCGTGCTCACCCGAAAGCATTTCGACACCCCGCTCGGCCGGGTCGAAACCGACCTTACCCTGGTCGAAGAGCTGGCGCGCCTGGCGCCCTTCGACCCCTTCGTCGACGAGTTCAATCACCTCGGAGAACACAGCGTGGAGTTCCAGGCGGTGTTCCTGCAGCACCTGTGTCAGCGGCCGTTCCGCATCGTTCCCATCCTGTGCGGCTCCTTCCACGAGTGCCTGGTTTCGCCCAGTTGGCCCGAAGAGGACCCCGATGTGGCGGGCTTTCTTCAGGCAGTCGAATCGCTGCTGGCCCCACGAGAGCGCACCTGCTGGATCGCCTCGGTCGACCTCGCTCATATGGGTCAACGTTTCGGCGGCCCCCAGCTCAGCCCCAACGACCTGGAGTTTCTGCAGCGCCGCGACCTGGCCACGATGGAACGGGCCGTACAGGCCGACCCGCAAGGCTTCCTGCAAAGCCTGCAAGAAGACCGCGGCGAGCGCAACTACTGTGGCACCTCGGCGATCTATAGTATGCTGCAGGTGCTCAAGCCCAAATCGGGTCGGTTGCTACATTATCAGCAGTGCAACGAGCCCGGCCTGACCTCTACGGTTACGGTGGCTTCCGCCAGCTATCCCTGTTAAGCTTTCGCAGTACGCGAACGAAACCAAGGGCTTCCGAGGGAACAGCTTGAACTAATCCTGTTGATGGACTACAAGTTCGATACACGGCTGAAGTCCGGCGAGACGCGCGAACTGGGGAGTGTTGTCAAAGCGGCGTCCGTCTTGAAGAACGCCGCCAGCAACTGGGTCTCGTCGCTTCGCGGCGACTCCACGGGCGATCCCATCACTCTGATGCGCCAGCAAATCCGCCGAGATCTGCTGGACATTCTCAAGTCCGAAGCCTCGGCAATCGCTCCCAAGCTCGAGACCCAACCCCCGCAACAACCTGCTGCCGATGCCGAGCCACCGCCCCCTCCACAGCCCTCAGAGAAAGCCCAGCAGCAGCCTCAAGAAGAGTCCAAGCCCACGGCCAGGCCGGAATCCCCCAAGAACTCTACACCCAACGCAGCGCCTCCAAAGCAAGAACCCACCCCCCAACCGCAAACCTTTCGCCTGCCCCAGCTAAAACTGCCCGAGTTGCCGGTGCCGCAATTTCTCAACCACCCCTTGCTGAAGAAAGAGCAAGCGGAGAAACCCAACGAACCTCCGCCCCCCCCCACGCGCTCGCCCCAGCCCGCTGCCGAAAAGCCCACCCCCCAACCGGCACCCCAACCCGCTGCCGAAAAATCCACTCCCCAACCGGCCCTGCAGCCCGCCGCCGAAAAGCCCACCCCCCAACCGGCACCCCAGCCCGCCGTCGAAAAATCCGCACCCCAACCGGCACCGCAACCCGCCGTCGAAAAATCCGCACCCCCGCCCGCTGCCGAAAAGCCCGCACCCCAACCGGCCCCGCAGCCCGCCGTCGAAAAATCCACCCCCCAACCGGCCCCGCAGCCCGCTGGCGAAAAATCCACACCCCAACCGGCCCCGCACCCCGCTGCCGAACAACCCGCACCCCAACCGGCCCCGCAGCCCGCTGCCGAAAAACCCGCAGCCCAACCGGC
>CAZYPN010000063.1:0-35472 GCA_964649085.1 uncultured Burkholderiales bacterium
GCGAAGGCTCGGGAGCGACTTCGGCAGGCGGGGGTTCTTCGGCCAGCAGATCGTCGAGCGATGGCACCTCGGGAACGCTGGCTCCGAGGGCGGGCACGGCAGGTGGGGGTTCTTCGGCCAGCAGATCGTCAAGCGAAGGCTCGGGAGCGACTTCGGCGGGCGGGGGTTCTTGGGCCAGCAGCTCGTCAAGCGAGGGCTCGGGAGCCGCCTTTGAGAGTGGGTCGCCGTCGTTCAGGAAATCAAAACCCAGGTCAAATCCCGCAGCGGCGGCGGGCAGGATCGGAGTGGCGGTCAGTTGTTGAATATCATCGTCAGCCAGCAGCTCGTCCAGTGAGCGCAATTCTTGCTGCAGGAGAGAATCAATTTCGTCGACGGCTGGGGTGGGTTCAGCCGAAGGCTTCGAAACTTCCTTCAGCGGCGGCGCCTCGGTGACCGGTTTCGCAGAAGGAGGCGTAGAGGGTTGAGCGCTCGACTCGACCTTTGATACAGGTGAACTCTCTGCAGCTACGGACGCAGGTGTCGCGGCGGTGGGCGGCTCGGACTTAACAACCTTGTAGCTGTTGCTGACCGGATCCCATTCCACAGACACCCCTTTCGAAGGAGCACTCGATGCCGATTGGACGGGAGTAGCGGGTTTGGCTTCGGCGGGCGGGCTGGCGGCCACCGCCGGAGTGGCGGGTTTGGCTTCGGCGGGCGGGCTGGCGGCTACCGCCGGAGTGGCGGGTTTGGCTTCGGCGGGTTGGCTGGCGACCACCGCTGGCGTGGCGGGTTTGGCCTCGGCGGGTTGGCTGGCGGCCACCGCAGGAGTAGCGGGTTTACTCTCAGGGGCAGAAGGGGCAGTCGACCTGGCTGTCAACTTGTAGGTCTTCGTGACGGGGTCCCACTCAAGACCAACATCCGTCCCGCTTTTCTTTGCGGGGGTCTCAGGCGATGTTGCCGTGGCCGCGGGCGCAGGGGGGGATAACGTTGGTGCAGGAGTTGCCGTTGCCGTCTTGACACCTTCGACGGCAAAGTTGCTTTGAGCATCGGACTGAATACGATAGAGCAACGAGTCTAGCGAAATCGTGGGTTGGGTGTCGAAGCGACAGCCTTCCTTGGTAATGAAGTAGCGGAAGGATTGGTCTGTCTTTCGTTCCAGTCGGAAGCTCCACTGGCTGAGAAAGGCCTGGCTTGATCGTAGCCAGATGTTCAGCATGGGCAACTTGGCCACCAGCTGACGGGCCGCCGCTTCGGGGTTGATATTGCGGGCGCGGCGAATGGTTTCTGACCAGCTTACCAGGCTCTCGCCATTGACCGGGAAACTTTGATCGATACCCAGCCAGCGACAATGCCGACGAGCACCAAATCGGCTCGATTGTAGTCTGCTGCCCAGGTAGAAGACCTGACGGATAGCTTCAAAGGCCGGATGGTGAGGGTGGCGACTCCAGTCTGCCAGGGATTGCTTGAGCAGCTTGCAGGAGAGCCCCACGCTGGCTGGCTCGTCGAGCAACAGAGTAAGGTCGGGACCGAAGGGAGTTACGCTCCGCAGGGAACCCACCGCAACGCCGGCATAGAAATGGCCCAGAAATACAAAGCTGTCGTGCAGACTTCTGAGGGAGTCGGCAAACTGACCTGCCGCGAGTTGTTCGCGCAATTGCTTCAGAAGAGGCTCGAGCGGGCTGGGAAAGTTCCCAGGTACCGTTTCCACCTCCCACTTGAGGAGCTCCTTAGCTGTCATCTGGACCCAAACCTGTCTTACTCCGCGGGAGAATCCTGCCTAGCTTCTCTTTCGGATCATCAAAAACCTGGAATTACTCCGCTGAAATTGAAAAGGGACAAGGAGTGGCCTCCTTGCCCCTTCGGGACTAACTGGACTTGACCAGTTGGCCTTAAGTCGCCAACCGCAGACTACTTAACGGCGTCGCGAAGTGCTTTGCCCGGCTTGAAGGCCGGAACTTTGCGAGCTTTAATGGTGATTTTGTCACCCGTGCGCGGATTGCGACCCGTGCGGCCCTTGCGCTCGCGGATCTCAAAGCTGCCGAAGGGAATCAGGCGGATGCCGCGACCCTTTTTCAGGTTGTCCTGGATCGTATCTAGAACAACCTTCAAGGTGTCTGCCGCGTCTTTCTTAGAGCCCTTGGTCTTGTCAGCAATTGCTGCAATCAGCTCAGTCTTCCCCATAACTTTCGCTTTGGCCTTGGGCTTGGCTTTCACCGCCATATTGAACTACCTCCCTTATGTTTTGGCATCGCAGAGCGTTAGGGCAATCGGAGCCAGACAACGTCTGGACCAGGAACTCCCCCTGCTCGCTTGAAGAAGATTCTTCCAGCATTCATGGCAGGACTCCTTCAGGATTCTTGTTCGTTTCGGGATTTCTCCAGTTTTTTTTTGCAGCGCCCCCGTGATTCCGTTGGCAACGGCCTTTCAGGGGGGGTAAGCTCAGGGAACTTGGGGGCTTTCGCTGCCCTCGGAGGCGGGAGACTGTATCAGTTGGTCAATCCGGTTGGCCGCCTCGGTGTCCAGGCCGGACAATTCGATGCCAGCGGCGTGGCGGTTAAAGATCTCGAAATCCCAGCTTTCTTGCCACACGGCTCGTCCTCGCAACTGCAGAAGAGCCCCTCCGTCGTTCAGATCGAGTTGAATGGGAAATTCGCCTTCGGGGAGCTCACGGTTGGTGATGACCCGCATTCCGCTGCCGCCGCTTCCCATTCCCACTACGTGAACCACATCGACGCCCTCTATGGAGCACTGAACGTTGTGGTCCGTGGTCAAACGCACATATCGTCGCCGCTCTGTTGACACCGCTCACCTCTTCGCCTGATCTGGGGCCTCTTGTCCGGCCGTGGGGGCAGTTCAAGGTCGCGACATGCAAACCTTTGCTCGAGGCTCTTTCAGAGGGAATTCCGTCTCGAGCCTCAGGACTCGGACCCCAGCGAGAGGCAGAGGCGATAGGCGTCGTTTCTCGGGACTTCGAAGAAACGGGTCAACAATTCGCGGACCACCTTGTCGGAGCAGCCCTGATCGAGCAAGTAGCGCGCAACCTCTTTGGACGAATCTGCCGGCGAGGCGGGTTGGGGTTGCTCGGCCAGTCCCTCCAGCACCAGCACGAATTCACCCTGTTCTCGGGGAGGGCTCTGGGTCCACTCCTCCAGGCTATGGAGGTGGGTCTCTTCGTGAATTTTCGTCAATTCACGGCTGATCGAAAGCCGACGCGAGCCACCGCTCCGCTCCCGAAGTTCATCCAGATAACTTTTCACGTCGTGGGGGGCGACCAGCAGAACGCAGGTCTCTCGGCGTTGACAGAGGTTTTCCCAAAACTCTCGACGAGCTTTGGCTTGCGAGGGGGGAAAGCCGGCAAAATAGAACTCCCGGGCTGGCAGTCCGGCCAGCGAAACCGCAGCCGTCAGCGAACTGGGCCCAGGCAGAGTGCGCACAGGGTGGCCAGCTTCGTGGCAGGCCCTTACCAGGCGCCACCCGGGGTCGGACAAGGTGGGAGTGCCTGCGTCGCTGATCAAGCCGCAAGACTGACCCTGGTCGAGGGCTTCGAGAATCTTGGAAGTGGTCGAAGCGCTTTGCTCTTCGCGATAGACCAGCAGGGGGGGGCAACGCATTTGAAGTGCTTGAAAAAGGCGTTGGGCCGAACGTTTTTGCTCGCAGGCAAGAAAAAAGAGCCCGGGAAAAACATCCCTGGCTCTTGGACTGAGGTCGCCGAGGTTACCAATGGGCGTGGCGATCACCCACAGGCACCCCGGAGAATTCATCGTGATGGCCTACAGAAAGAAGGTGTAGGAAGGATCGTGGCTGACCATTTCTTCGCTGGCAAAGAAGATGGGCAGTTCGCGCGCGGCGTTTTCGGGCGAATCCGATCCGTGCACGATGTTGAAGTCGACACGCTGGGCGAAGTCGCCCCGGATGGTTCCCGGCTCGGCCTGGCTGGGATTGGTGGCGCCCATCATCTTGCGCACGACGGCAATGGCTTCGACGCCTTCGAGGCACAGCGCAACGATGGGGCCTGAAGTCATGTACTTCACCAGTCCTTCGTAAAAAGGACGTCCCACGTGGGGTTCGTAGAGCTTGGCGGCTCGCTGGGCATCCATCTGGAGCAGTTTGAGACCGCACAGGTTGAGGCCGCGAGCTTCAAAGCGGCTGACGATCTGGCCAACCAGTCCGCGCTGCACGGCGTCGGGTTTGATCAAAACCAGCGTGCGCTGCAGCGCTTGGAAGCGCTGGTCGCGGGGTTGAATGTTGACTTGGGTCTGAGTGGCGCTCATAGGAATCCTCCTGCAAAACTTTAGCCGCGCACACTTACCCCGCGCATTTGCGCCACAAACTCTATCTTGCGGAACAGTTCGGTGGTTACCAGTTCCCAAGAAAACAGGCTTGAGGTGAGTTGGGCACGGCTGCGAATGTCCTGGGAGCTGTCGGGATGAGCCAGCAGGTCCTGAAGATAGACGACGATTTCCCGGTAGTCGTCGCTATCGATGCGCAGACAGTTGACAAAGGAGTGAGCATAGTCCTCGCCGCTGCTGCCGGTGATGGCCACTCCGCCGCAGGCCATGACCTCCAGGCCCACCAGCCCGAAGGGCTCGTGGGAAGAATTGGCCAGAATGGCGTCGGCCGAACTGTAGAGCACCCGCAAGAAGTCCTCGGGCACGAAAAACTGAAGCTCCAGCACGTCGGCATCGCGGTGTCTCTTGAGTTCGGTGAGGATCTGTCGCATGGAGGGATGGGAGAGGTGAATCTCGCTCCACACCAAGCCCTGTTCGAAAGCCTTTTGGGATATGGCTACGCGATAGGGTTCCGAGCTTCCGCGCACGATGAGCTTGGGTTTCAGCCCCATGCGCTTCAGGGCCCCGGTGGCTTCCATGGCCATCAGCCAGCGTTTGTCGGGATGATAGCGCCCCACTTTGCCCAGCAGTAAGCCGGGCAGGACTTTGCGCAAATTTGCGGCCGCCTGAACATCGATGGGTTCCAGCCAGCGACTGGGTATTCCGTTGGGGATCACCAGAGGAGAAAGGCCCCGATGGGCCATTCCGTGCTTCATGTAGCGACTCACCGTTGTGATCGCGCACGATTGGCTGAGCCCCTGCCAATCGATGGACTCAAATCCGAACACGTTGTTGGCATTCCAGAGGATCAGGCAGTGCCCCATCAGTCCGGCCCGTATCAGGCCGCGATTCAAGGCGATGACCGCCCCGGTCGTGTGCCACTCTTCGGCCAGCACCACGACCGTTCTGCCCCTGGCTGCAGCCGGGGCCACGACCTGTTCTATCAGGTGTTCCGGTATAGAGGCTGTAAAATCGTTGATTTTGGCTTCTTCACCGTGATACACCCCCTCGGGAAACTGGGCCGAGAGCCATTGAGACCAGCGGTGATAGCTGAGCAGGCCGTTCACCTGTTCTTCGTAGTAGGGCCGTTGAGGATCGCCCAGGAAGAACAAACGCGTGCGAAAACCCTGTTCGGCCAGAGCGTGAGAGAGCTCGGTGGCACGAACTCCCAGTCCGCCCACCAGGGAGTAGAGGTCGGGGCCTTCGAAAGACAGAATCACAAACTCAACAGACTGAGGTGTGATGCGAGAGTCCGGTCGAAGCACGTGGGAGGGTTCCCCATCGGGAAGTGGTGTCCTTTCATCATGAGGTTTCGTTGGCCCTGGTCTCGTCGCAGATCGCAGGGGTGGCAGCGTTTCGACGACTGTCTCGAAGTCGACCAGCACGAATGTCTCCGCCGTGGCATTCTGCAAAGCCCCTGGCTGGCCGCTACAACTTTGAATCAGCGATTCGCAGCTACCTGGGGGTTCTCGGTGGCCTTTCGCGAGGACGGGTTGGCCGAGGTTCATCGGGCCTTCCCCGAGTTCGTTCCTTACTTGAACCGGGTGATCCGTCCCGGACGGGAGAACGCCTACTTTCTGAATCCGCTGGTGATTTTTCAAGGCGGGGGAGTCATGCCGCATATCGATTGCAGCCTTCGTTCTTACACCATGCCTCTGCAGCCGCCGTATCCTGAGCGGGTGTCGGTCTACTACGCCCACGTTCCGGCCGGGCTGCGGGGAGGTAACCTGGTGCTGACCGACAGCCGTCAGCGAGTGCTGCAGGAAATTCAGCCCGCCAACAATTTGCTGGTCGAGTTCGCAGGATGCCTGATGCATCACGTCACGCCCTTTCAGGGAGAGGGTGAGCCCCGACTGGAAAGCAGCCGCATCAGTCTGGTATGTGAGCAATATCGATTAGAGCCGCCGGTACTGGCGAGAATTCCTCGCTTCCATCTGGAGTCGACCCGTCCGTTCGCCGATTTTTTTGATTCAGCGTTAGAAACTGCAGAATTGGGGAATGAGGCGTAGGCCCTCCCTGGAGGAGTATCTGTCGTGCGCCCCGTTGACCAGTTGCGAGGCGCCACTGTGTGGCCAACAGGTCACCAGTTACGGAGGAAATACATTGAGTTACCATCTCTTCACCTCGGAATCCGTGACCGAGGGACATCCCGATAAAGTGTGCGACCAGATTTCGGATGCGATCCTGGACGCCTATCTCGCCAAGGATCCGCACGCGCGGGTTGCCTGTGAAACCTTCGTGCACACGGGATGCGTCCACGTGGCCGGCCAGATTACCTCGAGCGCTCTGGTGGACGTTCAGGAAATCGTTCGTAGCACTCTGATCAACATCGGCTACACCGATCCTGCCTTTGGCATCGACGGCAAAAGCTGCGCCGTGCTGCTCTCGGTGGATAAACAGAGCCCCGAGATCGCTGCCGGTGTCGGCCAGGCCCTGGAGGTTCGGGGCGAGGGCAAATCGACCACGGAAGACGACGCCACTGGCGCCGGCGACCAGGGATTGATGTTCGGTTACGCCTGCGACGAAACCCCCGAACTGATGCCTCTGGCGATCGCCCTGTCTCATCGCCTGGCCCAAAAGCTGGCCGAGGTGCGTCGCAATCGCACCCTGCCCTATCTGCGTCCCGACGGCAAGACCCAGGTTACCGTGCGCTACGAGAACGGCCGCCCCACGCAGATCGAGACCATCTTGATTTCCACCCAGCACAACCCCGATGTGACCCAGGAGAAAATCAAGCAGGACCTGATCGAAAAGGTGATCAAGCCGGTGATCCCCGCAAACTTCCTCAAGATGGAGGGAGGAGAACTGGTGCACCCCCGCATCCTGGTCAATCCCTCGGGCAGCTTCGTTTTTGGTGGTCCCGAGACCGATACCGGTCTGACGGGTCGGAAGATCATCGTGGACACCTATGGCGGCATGGGTCGCCACGGTGGCGGCGCCTTCTCCGGTAAGGACCCCACCAAGGTCGACCGTTCGGCCAACTACGCTGCTCGTTGGGTAGCCAAGAACATCGTGGCGGCTGGCCTGGCCGAGCGCTGCGAGGTGGCTCTGGCCTATGCCATCGGTGTGGCTCAGCCCGTAAGCATCGCCGTCGAGACCTTTGGCACCGCCAAGCTCGACCAGGAGAAGATCGAGGAACTGGTGCGCGAGCACTTCGATCTGCGACCGGGCGCCATCATTCGCCACCTGGACTTGCGCCGTCCCATCTATCTTCCGACGGCGGCCTATGGCCACTTCGGTCGCCCCGACCTCGACCTGAGCTGGGAGCGTGCCGACAAGGCCGACGCCCTGCGCAAGGCCGCGGGTCTGGCTCAGACCGTTTCGGCCTGATCTGCCACCCATATCCAGTCAGCAAAAGGGCGGAGCCACTGGCGCCGCCCTTTTGCTGTTGTGGTCGGCAGGAAGGCTTGCACGCACCTTGCATTTGTGCAGAGCGGATGAATTCATGCGGGAAAGACATGGCGCTAGCGTGCGTCGAATAAGTCGTCCATGAGTGGCATACCTCTGGGTCGCTATCAGGTCCGTGAAGCCCTGGGCCAGGGTGGCATGGGTGTGGTCTATCGGGCCGAGGATCCTTTGCTGGAGCGGGATGTGGCCATTAAGGTCATTCACCCGCGTCGGCTGACCCAGGAGGCCAAGGAGCGATTTTTCCGCGAGGCTCGGGCCGTGGCCCGACTGGACAGTCCCCATATTGTCAAGGTGTTCGACATCGGCATTCAGGTCGACGGTGACAAAGAGCTTCACTATATTGTGATGGAGTTCGTCCGGGGGCAAACCCTGGCCCGCTTGATCGAGGGACAGGGCCCGCCCACCAAGAAAATGTTGCGTGATCGTCTGGGCTATTTTTCGCAACTGCTCGAGGCCATCTCTTACGCCCACCAGAACGGAGTTGTCCACCGCGACCTCAAGCCCGAGAACGTGATGATAACGGCCGAGGGTCGGGTGAAAATCATGGACTTCGGTCTGGCGGTGCTCGACGATAAGCACTCGCAGACGCGTGACAACCAGATTATGGGCACCCTGGCCTACTTTGCGCCCGAACAGGCCAAAGGCACTCGGGGCGTCGATTTGCGGGCCGACATCTACGCTCTGGGAGTCATTCTCTTTGAGATCGCCACCGGCGGGCTGCCGTTTATGGCTGATAACCCGCTGGAGTTCATTCACAAGGTCCTGCACGAGCCTCCCCCCAGCCTTTCCGAAATCAATCCCGAAGTGCCCTGGGGTTTGGAGCGCATGGCCCTGCGCTGCCTGCGCAAAGAGCCGGCCGAACGATTTGCCACGGTGCTGGAGATGTCGCGAGAACTGGAGGAGGTACTGCAAACTCAGTTTTCCACCGCGGCACCCAAGCCGATGCAGAACGTCAAACTGCCCACTGTGGATCTGCCTGCGCCCAAGTTTAACAGCGCCACCCAGCTACGCCCTCCCAGCATGCCGATTCAGATGCCCATCGTCAAAGTTCCGCCACCGCCGTCGTTGGAGGCCACCCAGAACGACCTCTATCAGCGGCTGCAGAAGTCAGAACTGTCGGCAAAACCCAATCCTGCCGTTGCACCCACGCCTCGCCCCGCCGATCAAACAATGATCGAAGGGGGCCCACCCAATTCCGCCGCCTCGGCGCCCCCGGTTCCCAGCAGCGTTCCCTTTAAGGTGGGCCCGGGAATGCCGTTGGTGGCGTCTTCGGGATGGATGAACCAGGCTCAGGTCGAGGCTCAGGGCCCGCCCCCCGAAGCCACTCGCGCCAACCCGATGCAGCGCGATGACGAACGTCAGAAGCAGCTGGCTCCGCCGTCTGACCCCAATGCCCGACGGGCTTTTTGCGGAGAGTGTGGCACCAGCAATCCGGCGGGTGCCAGCACCTGTCTCGAGTGTGGTAAGG
Organism: uncultured Burkholderiales bacterium; assembly: GCA_964649085.1. Classification (GTDB taxonomy): domain Bacteria; phylum Vulcanimicrobiota; class Xenobia; order Xenobiales; family JADMJV01; genus JADMJV01. The sequence goes on from CAZYPN010000063.1 coordinate 9,184, forward strand.
TGCTCACTCCGAGTTACTATGTGATCCAGCGCGAGGCCATCGTGCTGGCCCAGTCCAGTCGAGATGCCCTGGCCGAAGGCAAGCACGCCGAAGCGCTCGAGCTGGCCGAGCAGGCCCTGGCCCACGATGCCGATTTGGGAGAGGCTCATCTGTGCCGGGGAAGAGCCCTGCTGGCCCTGCATCGACTTGAAGAGGCCGAGGCCTCGTTGGAACGAGCTTGCGATCATCTTCCCAAAAGCCCTCAGCCCTATCTGGTGCTGGCCGAAGTGTATCTGGCCCACAGCGACTTCGAAGGCGTGATCGCCTGCTTGCTGGAGGCCCTGCGTCGCGACCCGGCCGACCTGGCCGCACGCCTGCGACTGGCCTACCTATATGGCGAAACCGGTCGGGTGGCCGAAGCGCTGGAGCAGTATCGCCGCGTGCTCGAGCGCAGCCCCCGTAACTCGGAAGCCAATCGCCAGATGGGTTTGATGCTGGCGCGCAGCGAGCGTTACGATGAGGCCACCAAGTATCTGGAACAGGCCAGCCAGATCAACCCCAGCGACGTACAGACCAGCCTGCTTTTGGGTCGCCTGTATGCGCGCAGACGCCAGTTTGCGCTGGCTCAAGAGGCTTTCGAAAACGTCATTCACCTGCGCGGCGACGACGCCGAGCTTCGGGCCGAGCTGGGGGCTTTGTATCAGGCTCAAAATCGAGAAGACCTGGCCATTCGCGAACTGAAGCGCGCCGTGGAACTGGAGCAGGGCAATCGAGATGCCCGCCTGCGCCTGGCCCAGATCTACGAAAAGCACGGGCGTATCGACTATGCCACCAAAGAACTGGAAGAAGCGCTGCGCTTTCAGCCCAACGACCTGCTGCTCAACCGCCGCCTGGGCGAGATGTACTTGCAGCGCAACGACCTGGGGCGTGCCCTGGGGGTGTATGAAACGCTGGTTCGACTGGACCCCAAATGCGCCGAGCTTCACAACCAGCTGGGCCGGATCTACCTGAAGAAAGACTATACCTCGAAAGCCATCGAGCACTATCAGCAGGCGGTCCAGGAACACAAGGTGGAGCCGGAGTATCGAGAAGACCTGGCCATGGCCCACTATTGCAATGGTGATTTTCCCTCGGCCATCGTAGAGTTGAAGCGGGCGGCCTTCCTCGATGGCCGCAACCCCGAATACGCCAAGGGGTTGGGATTGCTGCACTATCTGGTGGGCGATGATGAAGAAGCCGTGCGCTGCCTGCAGTTTTCGCTGCAACTCAAGCCGGACGATGTACAGGCCCTGGGCATCCTGGGCCAGTCGCTGGCCCGACAGGGGTTGGCCAACCTGGCCATCGGCAATTTTCAGCGTGCCCTCGAGCTGGATAGCAGCAATCATTTGCTCTACCTCTATCAGGCTCGGGCGCTGGCGGCGGCCGGCCGCCACGGAGAGGCGATTCAGAGCTTTCGTAACTTCGCCTCCCGCCTGACCTCTCGCGATGAAGCCCTCTACCTTTCCCAAACCCAGGTGGAAATGGGCATGTCGTATCTTGGCGAGGGCGACCTGGCCAGAGCCGCCGAGGTGTTTCGTCTGGCCTTGAAGGCCAACCCGAGAGACAGCAAAGCCTTGCACGGGCTGGCCAAGGTGGCCCTGGAGAAAAAAGATTGGGCCGAAGCCAGGGACCACCTCAAGAAGGCCCTGCAGATCGAACCCAAGAGTCGCGACTACCTGATCAGCCTGGCCGAACTACAGGGCCGCGAGGGGAACTGGAACGAGGCCGTGCTCACGCTTCAGAAGGCAGTGACCGAAAATCCCAACGAGCCCACTCTGTACGAGGTTCTGGGTCGAGCCTTGCGCAAAGCTGGACGAGCCCAGGAGTCGGCCACCGTGTTCCGTCGCGGAGCCGAACTTTTTCCCTCGGAGCAAGGCCGCTTCTTCTGGCTCGAGGCCCGAGTGGAGGCTCGGCGCGGGCGTTTCGGCGAAGCGGCCTCGCTATTTCGTCGGGCGATTGAGCGCAATCCCGACAACTGGAGAATTTACGCCGATCTGGCCGAAACCTGCCAGCAGCTGGGCGAGGTGCGTGAGGCCATGAAGGTACTGGAGAAAGCCTTTCACTGCGCGCCCGAAAGAGATCGAGAAGAGCTGAAGCGGCTTCAGCTGATTTTGCAAACCCAGTCTATCCGCGAGGGTTAGACTGCGGGCGATCAGGGTTCGATGCGAACGCCGCCGTTGGGAACGTACTGAGGAAAACCGTCGAGCATGCCCTGAATCTGAAACTCGTGATAACCCGGACAGATGACGGTGAAGTTGTCACCCTCGGCGTTGACTTCGTAATTGTAGTCCACCGGTGAACCCGAGGGACATTTCGGCAGCGTGTTGATAGTGCCCGCCCCTCCGCTCACCACCAGGTCGGTGATCTGGTTCGGGTAGCTGGCCTGATCGTTACGGTAGCTCTCCAGGGCGGCGCCCAGATTGCGCACGTTCAGTTCGCAGGCGGAGAGGTAGGCCCGGTAGCGGGTGCTGGCAAACCGAGGAATCATAATCGCGGCCAACACGGAGATGATGGCGATGGCGATCATCAGCTCAATAAGAGTAAAAGCCTTCTGCTTACGTCTGCGCAACCTGTCCACGACCCTACCCCGCTTCTAGAAGGAGTTATTGGGAACGGATGTAACAGCGTTCCCAATAGCGTTATACCCTCAGGACTGGATTTGTCCCCCAGGTGAAAGGAAGTCCGATGAAATTGCTCACCGCCCATCCCAAAATGGCTTGCGTCGCGCTTGCTGCCCTGGCTCTGGTCGGGACAACCGGTGTGTCCCTGGCCCAGAAAGAGCCGCAGGCCGACTACGCCATCCTCATCGTCGGAGACGAATCGAACGCAGAACTTCTGCGCCGTGAGAAAGTTCTCATTCAAGAGATGGCCAAGAATTTGAAAAAGCAGCAACGTCTGCCCATCTACAGCTACCACTTCAACAAAGAGCGAGAGCGAACGTATTGCGAGAAGAAGCTCAACGTGCTGCGGGAAGATCTGCTGTTTATCGGCATCGTTGCCTTAAGCGAAAGGGTTCCCCGCAAGGTTCTCTACCGGATTGACCGGGTGGCCACTCCCTCCAGGGCGGCCGTCGACATTGTGGCTCGGGCCGACGAACTGAATGCGGAAGAGGCAACCGCTACGCCATCGCCCTCGAGTTCTCCCGAAGTGACTCCTGCTCCGATCAGCAGCCCGGGTAGCACGACCACAACGGCCACGGGCGGGCGCTTTCGGGTGCAACTGGGGGCCTTCACTCAGCAGAAGAGTGCCCAGGACCTGGTCGATCAGCTGCGCGCCAAGGGCTATGATGCCAAATTTGACAAGCTGCAGGTCGAGGGCAAAGACAGCTTCAAGGTTTGGGTGGGCACCTTTCAATCCAAAGAAGACGCTCAGCAAGCCTCCACCGAACTTCAGGCTGACGGTTTCGAGAAAGGCTTTGTCGTCGAGGGGCGTTGATGGGCTTTGCCCAGGTTGTCATCAGCAACACCCATCGCTGGTCGGAGGGGCACTTCACCTACCTGCTGCCCGATGAGCTTCAGGGCCAGGTGTGCGAAGGGTCGGCGGTGCTGGTGCCGTTTGGCGATGCCGAAACGGTGGGCTTTGTGGTCCGCTTGTTCGATCAGCCCCCCGAACTCGACGCTCCCCTGAAGCCGATTCACGAGGTGGTCGCGGGTGGCCCCCTTTGGACTTCGGAACTGCTTGAGCTTTCTCATTGGATGTCCGATTTTTACGCTTGCAGCCTGGGTGAGGCCATGCAGGCGGTCGTTCCGCCGGTCATTGTTCGCCGTCACCTTCGCCCGGTGCAGGGTCGAGAACGCGCTCAGGGCGAGGCTGGTCTGGGCCAGGGCAGCCCCCGGCATCCTTTGAACCTCGAACAGGCCGAGGCCGTTCAGGCCATTGGCAGAGCCAGGACGGAACGGCAAACGCTGCTGCTGGAGGGCATCACAGGTTCGGGCAAGACGGAAGTGTATCTCAGCGCCCTGGAACACGTCCTCGAGGCCGGAGCGACGGCCATCGTGCTGATTCCCGAGATTTCACTGACTCCGCAGGCGATTGATCGCTACCTGGGTCGGCTCGGTGATCGGGTGGCGGTGTTGCATTCGCAGCTGGGGGATACCCGGCGAACTCGAGAATGGCAGCGACTGCTGCGTGGCGAGGCAAGGCTGGCTCTGGGCACGCGTTCGGCGATTTTCGCACCGTTGGAAAATCTGGGACTGGTGGTGATCGACGAAGAACACGATGCTTCCTACAAGCAGGATCAGAGCCCCCGCTACCACGCCCGCCAGGTGGCGGCCTGGCGTGTTCAACGCAGCGCCTCGCCCTGCGCCCTGGTGTTGGGCAGCGCTACCCCGTGTCTGGAGACCTATGGGTTTGCACGCACCGGGCGTTTCCGCCACCAACACCTGCACCAGCGAGCGGCTGGCAATTCTCTGCCCGAGGTGGATATCGTCGACCTGCGCAAACACCGCCTGGCCCCGGGTGAAAGTCTCTCGGTGCCCCTGATCGTTGCCCTGCGGGCCACTTTGAAGCGCCAGGAGCAATCGGTGTTACTGTTCAATCGGCGAGGTTTTTGCCGCTACCTGCAATGTCAGGAGTGTGGCAAGGTGGTGCATTGTCCGCACTGCAGCATCAGCCTGACGCTGCATCTGCAGCCCCGCCGCGAACTGCTCTGCCACTATTGCAGTTTTCAGACTGCCCCCCCCGACCATTGCCCCGCCTGTGGCACGCTGCAGCTGCGCGAGCAGGGCAGCGGCACCGAACGCATCGAGTTGGAACTGCGACAACGCATTCCTCAGGCGCGGATTTTGCGTATGGACCGCGATACCACCCGGCGCCAGGGCTCGCACAGTCAGTTGCTGGGAAACTTTGCGCGCGGCGAGGCCGACATCTTGCTGGGAACCCAGATGGTGGCCAAGGGCCTGGATTTTCCCCGCGTGACCCTGGTGGGGGTCGTGGGCGCCGACCAGGGCCTGCATTTGCCCGACTTTCGTGCGGCCGAACGCACTCTGCAGTTGCTGGTGCAGGTGGCCGGCCGAGCGGGTCGTGCCGAGCAAGCCGGACGGGTGTTGATGCAGGTGCTCGATGGTTCCCATCCTTTGATGGAGTTTGTGCAGAAGCACGATTATCGCGGCTTTCTCGACCTGGAGATGGGCGCCCGCAAAGAATTGGGCTATCCACCTTTCTGTCGATTGGGAAGAATGGTGATCAGCGCGCCCAAAGAGGCTCAGGTGGAGAAATCGGCGGCTACTCTGAAGGCCTGGCTGATGGAGCGAGCGGGCTCGATCCAGGTGCTGGGACCGGCCCCCTGTCCTTTGGAAAAGTTGCAAGGGAACTATCGCTGGCATTTCTTATTCAAAGCAAGGGGGGTGAAGGAACTGGCGGAAATGTTGCGGAACGCTTTGCGGCAATGCAAGCGGGGCTCCAACGTCCGTTGGGCCGCAGACATCGACCCTCAGACCTTGCTCTGAGCACAGAGAGGTGGATATGAAGAATACCGTGATTAAAGCCCTGGTGGGCTCCTTGTTGGTGGTCGGAGCGCTGCAAGCCTATGGTCAGAACTATCCCACGGCGAAACCCAAGCCCAAGCCCAAACCCAGCGCTTCGACTTCGGCTTCGCCCTCACCCGCGCCCACCGCTGGCGACCCCACCCCCAAGCCCCCTCTGGGTCCGCTGAAGATGATTTCCACCGACGGCACCAACAAGAACTCGCCGATTCGCGTGGTCGACCTGCAATATTACGACGAAGGCTACGGCAGCAAGTACAACTCGGAAGTGCGGGTTTCGGGAACGATTCAAAATACCGAAAAGACGGCCGAGCTGAAGAAAGTGCTGGTGCGCTTGCAGATCGTTGATGGCAAGGGCGACATCATCCAGGAATGGAAAGAGAACCCGGGAACGCTCAAGCCCGGCCAGCAGTATCGCGTCAATCCGGTGGTGTGGCGCAACAGCCTGGGCACCATGCTCAAAGCGCGTTTCACGGTTGAACACGAAGAAGTTCCCAAGAAAGACGGCGCCAAATAGCGTGTCCCTGCTACCCATCAAGCTCGTGGGCGAGGAGGTATTGCGTACCAAGGCCCGCGAGGTGGAGCTTTTCGATGCCAACCTGAGCAAGTTGCTCGACGACATGCTGGAAACGATGTATGCGGCTCCTGGTATTGGTCTGGCGGCTCCTCAGGTGGGCATCTCCAAGCGCGTCATCGTGCTCGACGTTGGCGACGGCCCGATTCGCATGGTCAACCCGAAGATCATCGAAGTGGAAGGCGAACAACTGGGGTTGGAAGGGTGCCTTTCTATCCCCGGCCTGTTTGGCGATGTGCAACGCCACGGCCGCATTGTGGTCAAAGGGCAGGACGAGAGTGGACGGAACTTTCGGGTTCAGGCCGAGGGGCTGCTCTCTCGCTGCTTCCAGCACGAAATCGACCATCTGGACGGCAAGCTCTTCACCGATGTCGCTTTGAATCTGCACGAGCAGAAGCCCACGGACGATGACGAGGACGACGAGTCGGCCGAAGAAGGGGACGCCTGATTGCTGCGCACAGTGTTCATGGGCAGCCCGGAGTTTGCGGTTCCCAGTCTGCAAATGGTCCATCAGCGCAGCCAGTTGCTGGCGGTATTTACCCAGCCTGACAAGCCTCGGGCGCGCGGCAACAAGATGTTGCCCACGCCCGTCAAAAGCTGCGCGTTGGAACTGGGCCTGCCGGTTCTGGAGCCTCGGCGCATTCGCGACCAGGAAGTGCTGGACTATCTGGCAGATCTCAAACCCGACGTCATCCTGGTGGTGGCCTATGCCAAGTTGATTCCCCCCAGCATCCTTGAGCTTCCCCGCTTTGGTTGCATTAACGTGCATCCCTCATTGCTGCCCCGCTATCGCGGAGCCATTCCCATTCAGGCGGCCATCCTGAACGGCGATAGCGAAACCGGCGTCTGCACCTTCTTCATGGATGAGGGATATGATACCGGTGACCTGATTTGTGTCGAGCGCACTCCGTTGGGTCCCGATGAAACGGGAGAGCAACTGTCTCAACGTCTGGCCATCATGGGGGCCGAGGTTCTGGCCAAAACCATGCAGCAGCTCGAAGAGGGTAGTTTCCAGCGCCATCCCCAGCCATCGGAAGCCGAAGGCGGATATACCAAGCCAATCGGTAAGGCTGATCTCGTGCTTGATTGGACCGCTTCGCCCGAGTCGGTGTGCAACCGCATTCGCGCCTTTGCCGACGACCCCGGGGCTCAAACGGGGCTGGGCGGCAATGTGCTGAAGCTGGGTAGAGCTTTGCCCTGGGAGGGTAGCGGAGCCGCCGGGCAAGTGCTGGGATCGGTGAAGGGCCGGGGCTTTATCGTGGCTTGCGGCCAGGGCGCCGTGTTGGTCGAGAAGGTGAAGCCAGCAGGCAAGGGCTGGATGCCGGCCTGGTCTTTCTGGCAGGGGAATCAACTCAAAGTGGGCGACTCTCTCGGTTCGTAGTCGAGCGCCGCTGCTTTTCGCGCTGGCGCGCTTGCCCTTCCATGTCCCTTAGTCTGAGTTGACCGCAGGCCGCGTCGATGTCGGCCCCCTTCTCCTGGCGCACGGTGCACTTGGGGCCAAAGGCTTCGACCCGCTCCTGAAAGGCCCGAATGCGTCCCGGGCGACTGCGCTGAAACCGGGCACCCTCAACGGGATTCCAGGGAATCAGGTTGACCAGCGAGTGGATTCCCCGCAAGAGCTTACCCAGAGCCTCGGCTTCCTCCAGCGAGTCATTGACCCCCTCAAGCAACACATACTCGAAGGTGATGCGCCGCTCGGTGGCTGCCTGATACTCGCGACAGGCCTGCAGCAACTCCTCCAGCGGCCACTTGCGGTTGACCGGCATGATTTCGTCTCTCAGGGCGTTGTTGGTGGCGTGCAGCGAAATCGCCAGTCGAATGGGCAGTCTCTCGGCGGCCAGTTGGCGGATTTGCGGTACCAATCCCGAGGTCGAGATCGTAAGGTGGCGCATGCCGATTCCGATGCCCTCGCCACAGTTGAGGATCTTGACCGAACGCAGCACTCGCTCATAGTTGTGAAAGGGCTCTCCTATGCCCATGTAGACGACGTTGGCTACACGCTGCTGCTGACTGCGAACCTGGCGCTGAATGTGCACCACCTGATCGACGATCTCCCAGGTGGCCAGATTGCGGTGTAGACCGGCCAGACCCGAGGCGCAGAAACTGCAGGCCATGGCGCATCCAACCTGGGAACTGATGCATACGGCCAGACGTCCGTGGGGTACCGAGGCGTAGCGCATTTGCACGCTTTCGACCAGGGCCCCATCCTGCATCTGAAAGAGGAATTTGTCGGTGGTTTGTTCCTGAGAATGCTGATGCAGATGAAGTTTCAGGCTGGGAATGACGGCCACCTGGGCCAGGCGCTCGCGAAAGGGGCGAGCCAGGTCGGTCATTTCTTCGAAGCGATCGACCAGGCGCACGTACATCCAACGCCATACCTGCAGCCATTTGTAGCGCGGCTGTCCCAGGGACAGCATCAGGGACTCCATTTCCTCGGGGAGAAGGTCCTTGAGGTTGATCTTTCCTTGATAGAGATGGTCGCGATATTGTTCCAGGAGTTCGGAGTCGCTCATGGTGAAATGTTCACATCCTGTTTACATATTAAGGGTTGCACATAAACTCCTGGAATGCTGATGTTACAGCGATTTTAACGAGATATTTCCGAAGTGTTCCATGCTTGTCGTCATGCCCCCTTGCGCATATAATGACCAGGCTCAAAAAAGGACTGCTGACTTCGATCCTCGCCGAGGATTTTCAGAGTTCTTTGATGTTGCTGTGGTACAAACGTCACGCAAGGAGTGTGCCAGATGTCAGGAACCGGACCGATTCAGAACAACCTTCCCGTGGTGGCCCCCCAAAGTCGAGGCCCCGTGCGCGAAAGCGCGGCTCCCGAAGAGGCTGCAAGCCTTCCCCAGGACTCGGTTCAGGTTCAGCCTCAGGCTCCCCCCCAGCCGTCGGCTGAGGATGGCACCTACATCACGGTGCGCATGAAGGTAAAGAACGAACTGCTGGAAGTCAATCCCGAAACCGGCAAGTCGAAGCTTGACGACCTGACGCCTGACTTTGTTCCCGAGTCTCAGAAGAGCCCGAACGCACCGGTGGTGCTTACCGCTCTTACCGACCCCAATGTGCCCGAAGGCTACGCGCCCGTGACCACGGTGGCGCTGGTTCCCGGCGAACAGGCCCAGGACACCAACAAGCTTCACGAGGATTTCTTCCCCGCCTTTGTGCCCAAGGGCGGCTACGTGATGTCGCAGAGCGAGCTGGAGCAGTACACCAAGGAACAGGCCGAAGCCGGTCGCCAGCGCGGCCTCTCGGAAGGCATTGAGAAGGGCAAAAAAGAGGCGGTGCCTCCGGGCTTCCAGCCCAAACTGATGGATTCGGCCGCAGGTCTCAAGATCGAGGGACGACGCGACCAGATTTCAACGATTCTGGGAATGCTGGGCTCGACATCGGGCGGTCTGGGTATCGCCGCGGGTATCGGCATGCCCGTGCAATATGCCGCTCCCCTGGCTCTGGCTACGGCCCCCCTGCAGATTTTGGGTCCCACCGGCACGATGACCCAGATGGCCAAGTTGGAAAATCAAAAGGCGGCACTCATCGAGAGTGTGCGAGCGGAGAATCCCGACAAAGATCCCATGAAGGTGGTGGTGGATATGAATCCCCACACCCAGATGCCGATCACCACCGAAGACGCCATTAAGAATATCGACACTCTGAAGAAGACCCAGAAAATGAAGACGCTCGGGGCTGCTTTGTTGGCGGGTGCGGGCGTAGCTGCACTGGGCGGTTGGGGCACGGCCGCCACCGCTCTGGCGGTGGGTTCGCTGGCGGCTCCGCTGGCCGACACGCTGCCCACCTTCGACAAAATTGGTCAGGTGCGCGACCGCAAGAAAGAGTTGAAGGCCATGCTGGAAGCTGGCCAGGAAAAGGTTGAAGTTCAGGTGCCTATCTTCAACGACGAAGGCACTCCGATTGGCTTCAAGGCTGAAGAAGTTCCCATTCAAGAGGCCCTTGATCACGTTAACAAGCAGCAGAAACTGCTGGCACTCGGCACCATCGGGGCCGTAGCTCAGGCCGGAAGCCTGGTGGCGATGGGCCTGGGAGCTCCCATTCTGATGGTGGTCGCAGGCAGCGTGGCGCTACCCCTGCTGGCTCGCGGAGCCCTTTTCCCGAAGGAGTCTTGGGAAACCCTCAAGGCACTGCCCGGACAGATCTGGGACGGAATCAAAGCCGTGGGTCGCGCCATTGGTCGCAAGCTCGGGCTGGTTAAGGATGCCTCTGGCCCGGAAACCAAGGACGCGCAGCCGCTGACCCCTTCTCAGCGCCAGATGGCGGAAACTTTAGGGGCGCTGGCCGAGAAGAATCCCGATCTGGCCCGGGGGCTTCACGAAACCCTTCAGGCCTTGCATCGTCCCCCTCAGAATGAGGAAGAGACCAAGGCGGCTATCGCGGCTGGCGAAGAGCACCAGAAGCAACTGGCCCAGCTCAAAGCCGAATACCCCGAACTGGCCGAGCAGTGGACGGCGGCGATTCAGGGAATGGCCGAAGAGCAGGCTCAGGCCGTGCAGGCCGCCCAATTTGACCACATGAACAATGAGGTCGAAAAGGTGGTCACCTCCGAGCACGCTCAGAGCCTGCTGAAGAGTGACCGCGTTCAGGCCGCTCTTTCGGAAATCGGCCAGGACCACGAATTTGGCGAGGGCGTGGTGCGCCTGATGGCCCAGGCTCAAATTTTCCAGAGCAACGAAGTGTTCCAACAACTGCTTGAGGAAGAATCGAGCAGCGTGGAGGCTCGGCAGCAGTTGGCCGTGTATCGGGCGCTGGAGGCCGAGATTCAATCGCGCCAGCCAGCAGGCGCCCCCAGCGCAGCCTGACCGCGTAGCTTCTCGTGCGGGAATTACTGGGGCGGATTCTCGGCTTTTTCCTGCCCAGGCGAGCCTTGTTGCAAAGCCCTGCCGAACGACGGCAACTGGTGCGAGCCCGCTGTCGCATTCCCGCCTCTTTGCGCTATCAAGGTCGCAGCCTGACCGGCTGGATCGTCGACCTGGGGGTTCAGGGCATTCGCCTGCGCACCAGCGAACAGCTTAAAGTGGGCACGGTGGTTACCCTGCGACCGAGCGGCCCGAATGGTCATACCTGGGTGGAGTGCCGGGTGCTCTGGTCTCGACCCGCTGGCGACCGCAAGTATTTCCTGGCCGGTGCCGGGCTGCCCAGCGATCGCGAGCAACTGAAGAAGAGCTGGGTGTATCGGATCTTGCTTGAGCTTGGCCTGAAGGCCACCGCGCTGAAAGAACGTCGCGGATTTCTTCGCCTGGACGGACGCATTCCGCTGCGCCTGGAGAGCAGCGACGAGGCGGCGGAGAAGGTAGAAGCCGAGACCTTGAATCTGGGGGTCTCGGGAGTGCTCATCCGAAGCGGCCAACCGCTGTATGCTGGCAAGCGCTATCGGCTGTGGATCGGCCCCTGGAAATCGCTGCCTCGCATCGGCCCCTTCGCAGCTGAGGTGATGGGCTGCCGGCCGGACCCCTCGGGCACGGCCTCGCAAATTCCTCTGCGATTTTTGGAACTGGAAGAGGAGACCGTCCAGGCCGTAGGGCAGTATCTTCTCACCCTACTCAAGGAGCAATGAAGTGGCCCACTGGATAGCCGGCTTCCTGGCCTGGCTCGGACGGTTGATCAGCGGTGCAACCGCTTGCTGGATGGACTGCGAGCCAACCCCTCGACAGCGGATTTATTTTGGCAACCACACTTCTCACCTGGACTTTGTGGTGCTTTGGGCTGTTCTTCCCGACGAGCTTCGCAATGCTACCCGTCCGGTGGCCGCACAGGAGTATTGGACCCGCAGCAAGCTGCGCAATTATCTGGCCTCAAAGGTGTTTCGGGCGGTGCTGGTGGATCGCCAGAGTCAGACGGCCGAGGCCCGTCAGCAGCAGTTTGAGCGAATGCTGGAGGGTCTGAAGCAGGGCGACTCGCTGATCATTTTTCCCGAGGGCACCCGCGGCAGCGGTGAGGAGGTCGCACCGTTCAAAAGCGGCCTGTATCACCTGACCCGCGCCCGTCCGGATGTGGAACTGATTCCGGTGTATCTCGAGAATTTGAACCGAGTGCTTCCCAAGGGTGAGTTCCTTCCCGTGCCCTTGTTGAGTCGAGTTTACTTCGGCGCGCCGCTCGTCCTGGAAGAAGGGGAAAGCAAAGAGTCTTTCCTGGAGCGAGCAAGGCAGACCCTGATTGGACTGGCAGGCTGATGTTGAATACCGATCCCGAACTCTATGGACTGTATCTGGGCATTCTGGCGCTGCTCGTCGTGGCCACGGTGGCGGGTTTTTACCTGGAATGGAAAGTGACGACTCCTCGGGGTCGCGACACCGTAGCCAACCTCAATGCCCGGGTGCGGGCCTGGTGGCTGATGTGCGGTGTGTTTGCGGTGGCCAACCTGACGGGCACGCTGTCGACCATCGCTCTGTTCGCGCTGCTTTCTTTTCTGGCGCTGCGAGAGTTTGTCACGCTGACGCCAACGCGTCAGGGAGACCATCGCTCGCTGCTCTTCATCTTCTTCTGCCTGATGCCGCTGCAGTATTTGCTGGTTGGCGTGCAGTGGTATGGATTGTTCAGCGTGCTGGTGCCGGTCTATGCCTTCCTCTTTATTCCCACCATGAACGCCCTGCAGGGAGACCCCAAGCACTTCTTAGAGCGCACCTCGAAGCTGCAGTGGTCGGCCATGATCTGCATTTACTGTCTGAGTCACGCGCCGGCTCTGTTGATGTTGGAGATCCCCGGATACGAGGGCGAGAATGCCAAGTTGTTGCTGTTCCTCGTGCTGGTGGCACAGCTTAGCGATGTGCTGCAGTATGTCTGGGGCAAAACCACCGGCAAACGCGCCATCGCCCCCCACATCAGCCCCAACAAAACCATCGAAGGATTCATCGGCGGGGTGAGTAGCGCCACTCTGGTGGGCACTCTGCTGTGGTGGGCCACCCCTTTTCATCCCTTCGTAGCCTGGTTGATGGCGCTGATCATCGGCCTGGCGGGGTTTGCGGGCGGATTGACCATGTCGGCCATCAAGCGCGACCGTGGCGTGAAAGACTATGGAAGCCTGATCGAGGGGCACGGGGGCGTGCTGGACCGCATCGATTCAGTCTGCTTTGCGGCTCCACTCTTTTTCCACGTCGTTCGTTTCTTCTTTAGCACGGTGTGAAGCCCGCAGGCGAATGGGGCCCCGATAGCCCCAGGCCTGGATGCGCTGGCCCTTTTGCAGAAAGTCGAGCAGCCCCTGTTGTTCCAGTTCTTGAGCTGCCTGGCGCGTGGGCTCCATCCAGCCACGCCAATCGGAACCCAGTTCGGGATCCTGCTCGACCAGTCGTCGAGCCGCTTCCGAGGGGCAGAACGACTTTTCCGGTCCGCGCTCTCTGGCCAGGTCTAAAAGCACGTTGCGAAGCCTTGAGTTGATAAATCCACCTTCCCAGGTATGAATTTCCGCGGAAGGGGTATATGCCCCTCGTTATCTCTCACAGGGCCAAGGCGCCCGATAACGGAGGGTCTACACCCTCGATCCCTGCTAATGGAGTTATGGATATGCAGCTGGAAGTAGGTTGTTCCGTCGTTCACTCGCTGCACGGCGTTGGAAGAGTTGAGTCACTGGAAACCAAGGAATTGCTAGGCAAGGAGACCCGATTCGCCACGATTTCGTTTCAAGACGACCGACTCAAGATCATGGTCAACCTGGACCAGCGCAACTCGATGTTGCGGCCGTTGATGACTTCGGTTCAGGTCGAGAACGTGCTGGGTCACATGCGCAGTCACTGCAACGAGGCGGTGGTCAGCAAGTCGACCCATCGCTATCATCTCAATCTGCAGAAGATCAAAAGCGGAGACGTCACGTCGCTCTGCGAGGTCATCAAGGAGTTGAGCGGTCTGCTGGAAGAGAAGCGACTGACCCAGAAAGAACTTTCGATGCTCGAGCAGTCACGCAAGATTCTGGCCTCCGAGTTGAGCGAGATTACCAATCGTCCTCAGGAAGAGATGATCGAGTTGATCTGTCAGACTTGCGGCTTGAACACCGAACTGGCCAAAGCCTGAAAAAAACTTCTGCCAGGGGTAAGAAGGAGTCGCGGAAGGTCATTCGAACCTTCCGCCATTCATTCTGCCGGTCTGCCGGCAGCCAGACGTTGCGACTTGGTCTGACCGGCTAGCCCAACGGCCTGAAATCCGCATGGATAGGTCTCTGAAGAGACAAGAGGAGCAAAAGTGAAGAAGACTTTTTTGACGGTGGCTGCTGCCAGCATTTTGTTTGCACTGGTGGGTTGCACCGGCTCGAACACCCCCGCCTCCACGGGAACCCCGGGTGGCACCACCGGCGCCCCGCCCGCAACTTCGGCCCCGGTGAGCACCGGAACCCCGGTGGCCCCGCCCGCCACGGGCACGCCTTCGATGGCGACCCCGGCCGCCACGGGCACTCCGATGTCCGGTGAAACCCCCGCCGCCACCGGTACCCCGATGGCCGGTGAGACTCCCGCCGCAACCGGCACGCCGATGGCTGGAGAAACCCCGGCAGCCGCCGAGACCCCCGCTACCCCCTAGGGAGCGGTTGTCCGCTGGAAAAGGCCCCCGATGTCGGGGGCTTTTTTTTTGGTGTGCGCCAGGCATGGCACACCACGCCACGCCCTTCAGGCCTGAAAAAAACGCTGAAACCAATGGGCCATCGAGGTCAGAAAAGTCAGCAGAGGAAGGCAAACGAACGCCGGTTGCCACCATCGGGCGGCCTGAAGATTGCCCCCTGCAGCCCATTTCAGGCGGCCGTGAAAACGGTCGAACAATACGGCTGAACCGGGCGTGCCAGGGTCGTATAGAAGCGTTTCTTGCTCCTCGTCTTCCACTTCGTAGAGTCGATATTCCTGACTTTCCAGTGTGTGCCGACAGGTTGCACCTTCCTGATTGAGGTATTCGAACTCGTAGTGCCAGCTGACCATTACCGTGCGCTGCTGCCGCTTCTCCCTGCGCTCCTTCTTGCAAAGCCTGGCCGGGACGGCCACACCCACCTGCAGCAGACGTAGCCCGCTCAGATTTTCTTTCATTCCAAGAGTGACCACCAGAGCCGGTATGGCGTTCAGTAGTAGCGCGAAAACGAGCCTTTGCAGTGCGCTTCCCTGGAAACTGGTGGACCAGGTGAGAAGGGCCATCGCCAGGAGTCCGATTTGAACTCCGTAGCTGCAGAACAGCATGCAGCAACGGGCACCCAGGCTTATCGCGCGTTGATTCCCTGGCGGATGGGCCATGGGTAGGGATTGGATACCCATCCAAAGATCCCCCTGGATGGGCGAGAAGGGGGAGCGTAGCACTGGTGGAAGGCTGCAGCCCCAGTGCAACACGCTCGGGTTATTCAGTCCAACGTGCAGAGCAAAGGAGACCGGATGGCTCACATTCAAGTTCAGGGTAGCCGAGAGGGCTTCGAAGATATTCTCACCGATGAGGCCTGCCAGTTCCTGGCTCAGCTCCACCATCGCTTTGAACCCGCCCGACAGGAGCGGCTTGCGGCGCGGTTGGAGTTGCAGCGACAGCTCGACGAGCGTCCGAC
Organism: uncultured Burkholderiales bacterium; assembly: GCA_964649085.1. Classification (GTDB taxonomy): domain Bacteria; phylum Vulcanimicrobiota; class Xenobia; order Xenobiales; family JADMJV01; genus JADMJV01. The sequence continues at coordinate 24,773 of CAZYPN010000063.1, forward strand.
CCTCGATTTTCCAAGCGAAACCGCCGAGGTTCGCGCTGGCGACTGGAAAGTGGCGCCTATCCCGACAGACATGCAGGATCGTCGCGTGGAGATCACCGGTCCGGTAGACCGCAAGATGATCATCAATGCTCTAAACTCGGGGGCGCGGGTCTTTATGGCTGACTTTGAGGACAGCAACTCGCCAACCTGGAGCAACTGCCTGTCGGGGCAGGTCAACTTGCGCGATGCCAATCGTGGCACGCTTTCCTGGACCAGCCCCGAGGGCAAGCATTACCAGTTGGGTGACAAGTCAGCCCTGTTGATGGTGCGCCCTCGCGGCTGGCATCTGCCCGAGAAGCACTTTCTGGTAGACGGCCAGCCGATGTCGGGGTCGCTCTTCGACTTTGGCCTTTACTTTTTCCACAACGCCGCCCAGCGCCTTAAGAACGGCACCGGCACCTACCTGTATCTGCCCAAGATGGAGCACTATCTCGAAGCCCGCCTGTGGAACGAGGTCTTCGTCTTCAGTCAGGAGGCTCTGGGCATTCCTCAGGGCACCATTCGGGCCACCGTGCTGATCGAAACCATCACCGCCGCCTTCCAAATGGACGAAATCCTCTATGAACTGCGGGAGCACTCGGCGGGCCTCAACTGCGGCCGCTGGGACTATATCTTCAGCTTCATCAAAAAGTTTCGCAAGCATCCCCAGTTCCTCTTGCCCGACCGGGCCCAGGTGACGATGGAGAAGCACTTCCTGGCTTCCTACGTCAAGCGGCTGATCCAGATTTGCCATCGCCGTGGCATTCACGCGATGGGTGGTATGGCGGCGCAAATCCCCATCAAGAACGACCCGGCTGCCAATCAGGCCGCGCTCGACAAGGTTTCGAAGGACAAGCAGCGCGAGGTGCGAGCTGGCCACGACGGCACCTGGGTGGCTCACCCGGGCCTGATCAGTCTGGCCCAGCAGATCTTTGACGCCGAGATGCCTGAACCCAATCAGATTGGGCGACCGTTGCCCGAAGGCGAGGTTTCCCCCCAGGACCTGCTGGCCGTGCCCGAGGGCACACGCAGCGAGGCCGGACTGCGCCTCAACATCGACGTGGGCATCCAATACCTGGAGGCCTGGCTGGGTGGCAACGGCTGCGTGCCGATTTACAACCTGATGGAGGACGCCGCCACCGCCGAAATCTCTCGCACCCAGGTGTGGCAGTGGCTGCACCACGGCGCCCGTCTTGAGGATGGCCGGACGGTGAGCGCCGACCTGGTCAAAGACATTACCCACCGCGAGGTGGAGCGACTGAGCCAACAAGCCCCTGAGGGACATCGGTTCCAGCTCGCCGGTCAACTCTTCCTGGAGATGATGTTGACCCCCGAGCCCCCGGAATTCCTGACCTCCGTGGCCTATCAATACATCTAGGAGGAACCGTGACCGATCAAGCAACCTTTGTAGCCAACCTGGAAAAATCGTGGCAGGCCGACCGCTGGAAAGGCATCGAGCGCCGCTATAGCGCTGCCGATGTCTATCGCCTGCGAGGCACCTACGACATTGAATACAGCCTGGGGCGCCTCACCGCCGAGCGCCTGTGGCACCTGTTGAACACCGAAGACTATGTCAACGTGCTCTCGGCCATCACGGGCAATCAGGCTATCCAGGAAGTCAAAGCCGGACTGAAGGCGATCTACGTCAGCGGCTGGCAGGTCGCGGCGGACAACAACAACGCGCTCCAGATGTATCCCGACCAGAGCCTTTACCCCAGCGACTCGGTGCCGCTGCTGGTGCGCCGCATCAACAACGCCCTGCTGCGGGCCGATCAGATTCATCACATGAGCGGTGACCATAGCGTGCACTGGCTGGCCCCGGTGGTGGCCGACGCCGAAGCGGGCTTCGGTGGACCCCTGCATGCCTTTGAAATTATGAAGGACATGATCGAGGCGGGCGCTGCCGGTGTGCACTTCGAGGACCAGCTGGCCTCGGTGAAAAAGTGCGGCCATCTGGGCGGCAAAGTACTGGTGCCCACCCGCGAGTTCGTCGACAAGCTGGTGGCCGCTCGCCTGGCCGCCGACGTGTGCGGCGTGCCCACGGTGCTGATCGCCCGCACCGACGCCAACAGCGCCGGACTGCTGACCAGCGATATCGACGAATACGACCGGCCCTTCCTGACCGGCGAGCGCACCCACGAAGGATTCTTCGGCGTGAAAATGGGCGTGGAACAGGCCATCAGCCGCGGTTTGGCCTATGCTCCCTATGCCGACCTGTTGTGGATGGAAACCGGCAAGCCCGACCTGGAAGAGGCACGTCAGTTTGCCGAAGCCATCCTGGCCAAGTTCCCGGGCAAGTTGCTCGCTTATAACTGCTCGCCCTCGTTTAACTGGCGCAAGCACCTCAGCATGCAGCAGTGCGAGACCTTCCAGCGCGAACTGGGAGCCATGGGCTACAAGTTCCAGTTCGTGACCCTCTCGGGCTTCCATCAGCTGAACTTCGGCATTTTCAAGCTGGCAGGTGCCTACAAGCAGCGCGGAATGGGGGCCTATGCCGACCTGCAGGTGGCCGAGTTCGAGGCCGAAGCCGAAGGCTATGAGGCCACCCGCCACCAGCAGTTTGTGGGAACCGGCTATTTCGATGCAGTGACCGAAGTGGCCACCGGCGGAACCTCGTCGACCACGGCTCTGGCCGGCTCAACCGAGGCCGAGCAGTTCCACTAAGTCCGATCCTTTCGGAAAAGAAGACCTCCGTTCGCAGCGGAGGTCTTTTTTTTGATCTTACAGGTTTACACTTGAACGATTGGTGAAATGTATAGGTGTGCAATCCGAAACCTGCCAACATGCTCCGGTCCAGTTGGCCACGGTGTCGAACCGGGATCGGGAACAGGCTGCCGCCATGTTCCGGGCTCTGGGCGATCCGGCTCGTCTGCTGGTGATGGAGCTGCTGTCCCAAGGCGAGCTTTGCGTCAGCGAACTGGCCTTACTCACGGGACAGGAGATCTCGACCATTTCGCAGCGACTGAAAGTGCTGCGAGCCGAGCGACTGATCGCAAGGCGCAGGGACGGCAAGCACATCTACTATGCGCTGGCAGACAAGCACGTCATGGACCTGGTCCGGTCGGCTCTGGAGCACGCTGGCGAGCACAACACGGAGGAACCCTGAATGTCCCACGAATCCTGCAATAACCACCCCCATCAGCACGGCCAGGGCTGTGGCCACGTGGCCATCAAGCACGGCGATCACGTGGACTACCTGCACGATGGTCACCTGCATCATCCCGCCGGCGCCGGCGTGGAGCATCACGCCCTGGAGGTTTCGGCCACCAACCCCGAGCGCTGCACCCCCGACCATAAGTGCTGCGGCGCCGATCACGTGCACGGACCGGGCTGTGGCCACGAGGCTGTGCCCCACGGCGACCACATCTGCTACCTGGTCGACGGTCACCTGCACTTTCCCCACGACGGCCACTGTGACGATCACGGCCCGGTGGAAGTGGTCGGCCGGGCTTCCTGAAAAGGTATTCCCCTGGGCAAGTAAAAAAGGGGTGAGTGCAAATTGGAATTAACCCTTCCTTTTTCCCCAAACCCCTGACGGCTTGCTTACTAAGCCTGTTCCTCTGCCTGACCGTCGGCGCCGAAGCCCCCGAAGCGACGGCAAAAACGCTCAAGGTAGAGCGGTTTGACATTGTGGGCAACACCTTGCTAGACGCCGTGCTTCTGCGTCAGCAGGTGTCGCCCTACGAGGGCAAAGAGCTGACTCTGGCTCAAATGAAAGAGTTGGCCAAGAACCTCACCGCGCTCTATCAGAAGCACGGCTATTTCCTGGTTCGCGTCTATGTGCCCCAGCAGGCCTTCCAGAATCAGAAGGTGGAGCTGCGGGTGCTGGAGGGGCGCTTCGGCAAGGTCAGCGTTCAGGGCGCCCGCCACTACTCGGAGGATTACCTTCGTCAGCGATTTCTGCAGGCGTTCGAAGGCGAGAGCTTTCGCAACGACCGCTTCCAGCGAGCCCTGTTGCTGATGAACGAACTGCCCGACCTCAAGGTGAAGGCGGTGATGTCTGCTGGCGAGGCCGAGGGCACTTCCGACGTTGTGCTACAGGTGGAAGATCGTCTGCCCGTCCACGGCGGCGTGGACTACAACAACTACGGCACCAGCGAGACCGGCGAGAACCGCGTTGGGCTCAGTTTTGATGCGGGGAACCTTCTGGCCCAGGCCGACAACTTGAGCCTGCGCGGCGTGCTGGGGTTTCCCGGTCGGCAGAACTCGTTCTACCAGTTGAACTACCAGACTCCCCTGGACCTCGACGGGACCTCGCTGACGCTGGGGTATGCCAACGGTGCCTTCGCGGTATCGCAAGGCCTGGGGGCCATTCTGGACGTTCGCGGGCGGGCCGACATTTTCACCCTGGCGGCCTCGCGAGCCCTGGAACGCGAGTTGGAATTTTCCAGCAATATCGGCCTGGCTCTGAGCTACAAATCGATTCGCAACGACTTTTTCGGCGGTCGAATTCCCTTTTCTCGTGACGAATACGCCAGCGCCCGGCTGTCCTATCAGGCCGATTGGCGGGCCCCCTCGGGACGCACCCTGCTGCAGGCAGCCTGGACCCAGGGCCTGGGCGGCACCTCGGGCAGCGACCCGCTGGTGAGCCGGTCTGGGGCCGGGGGCGGATTTTCCAAGATCAACCTCGACGTGGCCCATATCCATACGTTGGATACGGGCCTGTATGGCGTGTTTCGAGCCAGCGGCCAGTGGTCCACCCAGCCGCTTTATGTGGCCGAGCAATATGCCGTGGGGGGGCCCGACACGGTGCGCGGCTATGGCCAGGCCGAATTGCTGGGCGACAGTGCCTATGTGCTGAGCAGCGAACTGCGCTGGTCGCCCTTCGCCGACGACCTGGACGCCTTTCAACTGGCCGCCTTCGTCGACCACGGCGGGGTGGGGCTGCGCCGACGCCTGCCCGGCGATCTGGCCACTGGAGCCACCCGTACCGGTGCTGGATTTGGCTTTCGCTTCGCCCTGGAGGAACACGCCAATCTGCGCCTGGACATCGGCTTTCCCCTCGATCCGCCTAACAACCGCGAACGCTCGTCGCCCGCCGTGTATTGCGGGCTGCAGACCCGCTTTTAGCGGCTCAGAGTTCCTGGGCTTCGGGCCCGCTTTTGATGGGCACGTCCAGAATATCGCCCAGGCCCGGTAGCCGGTTGATCTGATAGAAACGGCGGCTGATGAAACGGCTGCGAAAGCGCGGCTCGGCGGCCATGCGCTTCATGTCTTCGACCTGCTGGGCATAGCGCCGCTGCAGCTGCTGATGGTCGGATTGCAGCCTTTCCAAGGCCTTGACCAGCGAATCGAGACGGGACCACTGGTCCTCGTTCAAGATCGAGCGCGAATCCCACAGGCCGGCGCGCAATTCGGCTTCCTGGACTCGATTGCGCAATTTCTCAATATAGGCATTTTCTAATTCGGTTAATCGGCGCTGCAGAGCCACGGCCTCTTCGTCGACCTGAAGAATCTCGGCAGTCTTGATCTGGAGCTTCTTCTGGGCCAGTTGCAGCAGCTCCTCGGCATGCTGCAGCGTGCGCTGGGAGTAAGCCAGCTGATCGTCGAGCGTATCCGATGGGGAAGCTGGCAGTGCCCGCGCAAAGCTGACCCCCGACTGGCTGAGCTTTTCCTCGAGCAGGTTGATGCGGGTCAACAGCACCTTGTTCTCGGCCTTGAGCTGCTCTTTCTCGGCCTGAATCAGCTCAAGTTCCAGGTTGGATCCGCTGCTCCGCGAGGCCAGTTGCTTGCGAGCCACCTCGAGCTGTTGACGAGCCTCGAGCAATTCCTTCAGGGCCAGGTCTCGGCTGAGCACCAGCTTTTGCACTTCCTCCGAGCTGTTGGCCGGCAGCGACTTGTCCAAGGCTTGCAGGCGCTGCTCCAGTTCTTTGCGCTTGCCTTCCTCCTGGCGCAGCCGAGCCTCCAACAGGGCCTTTTGTTGTGCTGCCACGTCCTGCCTCGCCTGCTCGGCGTCGAGTTGAGCCAGGCCCTGTCCGCCGGCCGGTAGCCTGGCCGCCTTCCCAGGGGCCACGCGGGCCAGCTGCCAGGCCTTGAGCGAGCGACCTTCATAACGCAGCACCGGCTGCTGGGGTGAGGCCACCACTGCCTTGGTACGCTCGGGAACCCGCTCGGCCACGAAGTGGAAGAGGCTGTCGAGAGTGACCTGACCATCGGCCTGGGCGGCGCCCTGGCGCAACCCCTCGACCAGGAAGTAGGTGAAGAACCCGTGCTGTTTTTCGGGCCACTCCCAGGACTTTTCGCCCACGCTGCACGAGAAGAGCGAGGCCGACTCCTGGTTGGAGGCGGTGTCGGAAAGCGAGGCGCTGAAGCCCGCGTCCAGAGACGAACCGGTGCGTTGACCCCGCGGATCGTTGCGGCAGGCGTCGAGCATCATCAACGTGTGTCCGGCTTTGTTGCTCTTCATCAGTCGTTGGAGTTCACGGGCGCTGAGAGCCGAATTCTTCAAGGTGGCCAGGCTGCGATTGTCCGATTCCTCGGTCAGCAGAAAAGACTCACCTTCGACCGTGACTCCGTGCCCGGCGAAATAGATCAGCAGCGTATCGTCGGGCTTGCAGCTGGCCCGCAACTGGTCGAGCCGATAGACAATGTTGGTCACTCTCGGCGTCAGTTGAGAATCGGTGGCATCCGAGGTGAAGCAAAAAATTTGCTCGGCGGGCACGTCCAGCACCTGGCGGGCGGCTTGCATCAGCAACTTGGCGTCGGCGCCCGCATAGCGCAGGTCGGGAATGCCCTCCTGAACGTAGTCGTCGACCCCGACCAGAACCACCCAGGGCGGCCGGGCACGGGCGAGGGGGCTGAGCAGAAGGAGGCAACCGAGGGTCCAGCATTTCCACGACATCCCAAGGGTTTCTTTCCCGGGCGGGAATTTCCCCGGGAAAGTCAGCGCAGGAATTCGGACATTTCGACTTCGATACTCTGGCGCAGCTCCATCAAGCGACGAGCATAGTCTTGCAAGCGTAGATCTTCCGGCACTTCAGGCTGCCAGGGCTCTACGGCCCTCGGCCTGCCCTCCTCGTCGACGGCCACAAAAACGATGATGCAGTGGGTGGTTCTTCGCGGCTGGTCCTGGCGCAAGCCGCGAGCCCAGACATCCACGGCCACGTGCATACTGCTGGTTCCGGTGAGGATGATCCGAGCTCTCAACTCGACCAATTCGCCGATCTGGATGGGGGACAAAAAACGAATGCCTCCAACGTAGACGGTGACGCAGTAGGAATGGCTCCAGCCCACCGCGCAGGCGTAGCCGGCCTGGTCGATCCAGCGCATCACCGCGCCTCCGTGAACCTTGCCTCCAAAGTTGACGTCGCCGGGCTCGGCCAGCATCCGCAGGACCAATTCGCGTTGTTGGGTCACGGGGAAGGAGGTTCGGCTCAATCCAAAGCAGGCCTTCCGAAGGAAGTGCCGAGACCATTCAGAATTTCCGGAAATGAAGAAATCACTGACAGCGGCAGCTCTCTGCTTGGGCCTGAGCCCCTGGGTCGGGGCCCTTCCCGAAGGCTCCCAAGTCATCCGAGGCGGAGTGCAGGTGACCTCTCCGCAGTCGCACATTCTGGAAGTGCTGCAGTCCACTCCGCAGGCCATTGTCAACTGGAATTCTTTCAATGTTCAGTTGGGCGAAACGGTGCGATTTCTTCAACCCGGCGCCCAGGCTGTGCTGCTCAACCGCGTGGTAGGGGGCGACCCGTCCCACATTTTGGGCCAGATTACCGCCACGGGCCAGGTCTTTCTGGTCAATCCCAACGGCATTCTCTTCGGACCGAACAGCGTGGTCAACGCCGGGTCTTTTGTGGCCTCCACTCTGGATATTCACGACCAGGATTTCATGGACCGACGCTATCAATTTCAAGCGGCGGGCGACCGTCCCCTGGCCGGGCTCACCCAGCAGGGCCACCTGGAGGTGGCTCCCGGAGGTTTCCTGGTGCTGCTGTCGCCACTGCTCGACCAGCAGGGGGTGCTGGTGGCCCGTCAGGGCACGGTTCAGCTGGGAGCTACTTCCCAGGCCAGCCTCAGCGTTGACGCCCAGGGCCTGTTAAGCCTGGCCTTGCCCCAGGCGCCCGCCCAGGCCGGCACGGTGCTGCTGACTCACCAACAGATGTCGGACACCCTGAGCCAGGTGGTCAGCGCCCCCAACCTGGTGGAGGCCGGAGACATCGTCACCACCCCCGAGGGAGTCGCTCTGGTGGGCGCCGAGGGAGTGTTGCTGCACCAGGGCCAGATCGAGGCCGACCGGGTGATGTTGAACTCTACCCAGGCCACCGTCCTGGCCCCGGGCAGCCAGATCCGCTCCAACGGGGGTCGCATCGACGCCCTGTCGCGTGGAACCACCTTCAGTTCGGGACACATCTCCAATCCCGAAGGCTTTGTGGAAATTTCGGGCAGCAATTTCCTGGTCAACACCCCGGTGGACGTCGGCCGCAACGGCACGCTTTTCCTCGACCCTGGCACGCTGCGCGTGACCAATGGCGCCGGCTCGGACAGCAGCAACCCGTTCGAAGCCGTGGGAAGTGACGCCACGGTGAATGCGGCCGTGTTGGCGGGTAGCAGCGGTTCGGTGATTCTGCAGGCCGACGACGACATCATCGTCGAGAGCGACGTCAACCTGGTCTTTGCCAACACGGTGGATGTTCTGTTCGACGCCGGACGCGACGTCGTGATGCAGGGGGCCAGTTCGCTGGCCGCCAGCGACAGCGCCAGCACGATTCGGTTTCAGGCTGGGAACAGCGTTTCTCTCAACGACGTGTTCTTCAACAACGTGGAGGTCGACGTAGCGAGCGGCGTCTCGGAGAGTTTTCTCAATGGCGACCTAGGGCGTGCCGGGGTCGCCACCACCGTCAATGTCAGCGTTCCTAATCTGACGATTCCCACCTTGGCCCAGGTCAACGTGCTGGGCAGCACGGCTCAGGTAGATCTTGCAACCACCGTTGGCAATTTTGTCATGGGACCAGGTTCCTTGTTGGAAGTTCCGGGAGGCAGCCTGGACATTGACACTCAGGGCGACATTACTTTGTTTGCCGCTACCATTTCGGGCCTTGCCGCGACCCAGTTCGACCTGCACGCCGGGAACGGGCTTACGATGACTAACCAGGCCGCAATTCGGGCTCCCCAACTGGGAAGTCGGGTGAGCTTGAGCTCCGACTTTCAGGTGATCCCGGTCAATCTGGAGGTTCCAGAAGTCAGCATTGTTGGGCCCGCTGTGCTGCTCGCGGGGCCCTCGACGTGGGGAGTGGTCGGGCTCCCACTGCAGGCCGACGTCGCCGGGCACACCATCACCGTGGGTGGAGCCGGACCCTTGAGTCTTCAGGGTAGCTCGGCCAACGTGAATTTCGCTTCCAACACTTCCATCAGTGCTCCCGCCGGCATTCTGTTTGGGAATACTCCTGGTAGTCTGAACATCACCGCGGGCAACATCGCCTTCGGCCTGGACACCCAAATCTCTGGAACCGCTCCCGTGGATATCACCTATCAAGGTGGTCGGTTTGACATGGCGAGTGCCGACATTAACCTGCCTGCCGCCGGCTCCACTCTGGATGTTGACTCCAGCGCAGCGATTTTGCTGGGCAATGTAACCGTGGCCGATTCGGTCGACGCTCAGACCACCGCCGGCAACGTGAGGGTTTTCGGGGACGTTCGCAGCGACCGGGTGACTCTGTCGACGCCCGCCAGCATTCTGGGAGTAACCCCGGAGGCGCAGATCACCGGATTGGAACAGCTGACTCTGAGCGCCAGCAACATGTATGGACTGGGACCCCAGCAGTCACTGTCGGTAGCCTCTGGGGCCACGGCTCAGGTGATTTTGAACATCAGCGGAGCCAACTTTCCCGACTCGGGCCCCCCCGAGCTACCCACTCCCCAGGGATTCGCGGGCAGCGTGTTTTACCGCTTCCCTCAGAGCAGCAATCTGACGGTCAACGCTGTCAACGACGTTCGCGTGGTTAATGAACCGGCCCCAGCGGTGGAAACTCCCACGACCACCACCATCACTTCGCGTCAGGACCTGAGCCCCGAAGCTCAGGCCATGGTGACCACTCAGTTGGCCCAGAGCCAGATGCAGCTGGGCAATTTGCCTCCGGCCAGCGTTGACCTGAACAGCGGCGATTGGGAGGGCATCACCCACACCAACGAGGGTCTGACCTCGTTTTACGCCGCCAGCCCTTCGTCGATGGTGGTGGAAACGGTGGTGCTGAGCCCCGAGGACAGCGGCCGCAGCAGCGAGCGCCGCGAGCGGGTGGCCAGCGCCACCCTTCAGGTGCTGTCGGAGGAGGGCGAGAGCGATGACGATGTCAAGTTCTGGCGCGCCCTCATCGAGCGCGTGTTGATCTGGGAAGAGAGCGAGTGACGACCTGGACTTCCTGGTTTTGCCGATGGCCGAGTTCCTGGTGAACCGCGTCGCAGCCAGAGATGGCACGAGCTCTTTCTTGGGGATCAACCTGGCACCCGTCATACAGGACGATGGGATTCATTGATTTCAACCCCGGGGGTTTTGACTTCTGCAAAGGCCCAACTTGCTTATGCGAGGGCTCGTTCTGGGCCCAGCCGGAATACCTGGCCGCCGAATACCTCTCGCGCAGGCCCCTGGACACCGCCGCCCTCGAAGCCGCCCGCCACCGGGCCGAACAAGACCGACTGGCCCAACAACGCCAAAACGAAGCCCTGGCCGAGAACGCCGAACGTTCCGCACG
>CAZYPN010000064.1:0-35093 GCA_964649085.1 uncultured Burkholderiales bacterium
AGCTTTGGTAGGCCTCCAGCCAGCCCTCCGCCTTCAGCTCCTCCACATCCCAGCGGTTATCCGAGCCGCTCGGTGCTCAATCCGCGCGATGCCAGAATCTCGGAAAGAAACAAGCCCTCGCTCCCCTACCGCTTCAAATACGTCTTGCTGCCAGAGCGAGCGTCGATCTCGATCGCGAAGGGCAACCGTTCACGGTATTCGTCCAACTGATTGCTGAACACACGGGCCTGGCGAGGGCTTCCTGTCAGTTGCTCCACCTCCGCCTCGGTCACCTGGCCGAAGCGCTCCAGGTGCAGTAGCACCCGTCGCGCACCCTCGTGGCCAATCTGCCTCGCCCATTCTGGTGCTTCGGGTTCGAGGGCAACCTCTGGAAGCACTTCCGAGGAAGCCGTAGCCGGCCCGGCCTGCTCCGTATTCGGCGGCTCGGACCGAAGCCCGCCCTCCCACAGGTAGAGCGTTCCGTGCCTGGGGTGACAGAGCGACAGAAAGCTCTGGTGACGGCGTGCCTTCACCATCGTGCCCGATAGCTCTTGATGAAGTACCAGTTCTCCTTGCCGCTCTTCCCAGGAAATCGAATGCACTCGACCGATGGGGGGAAAGTCCACAAAGGCAGGTCTTGCCACAAGTCTGGGAAGGCAATGCTGTGGAACCTCCAACTGCTGTCCATCGGCGAAGAGACACCGTTGATGGTCTTTCCACAGCAAAAAGCAGCTGCCGAGATGGGCAGGCTGCAGCCAACCCGCTCCGGCCCCAAGGAAGGCCAAAAGCCCCTCTTCTCCCTGAACCGTCCAGTTACCCCAACGACAGCTGAAGTGCGCCGGCAGTGTCAAGGCGAACGCACCTCGCTGAGTTGCTGCAGATCGTCGCGGCTGAGTTGCTTGCAGCACAGCGTTTCCACCTTGTCGAGCATCTGCTGCTGCGCCTTCCCCTTTGCGCCCAGTGCCTGGGCGAATTGCCGCCGCAGATCTAAGGCTAGACTGCGTTGGCGAGATTGAATGAGATGCAGAGCCGATTGGATGAAGCGAACTTGTGTTGAGAGTTTTGAATCCAGGGAATTCGCCGCAACACTCACAGGCCTCCAGGCACTCATGGTGCCCGACACCTTGGATTGCGTAAGTTGGCTCAGCTTGCGCCAAACACGAGCCCGCGGCAGAGCCGATTCCAGATTCTCGCTCTTCAGAAGGTCAAATTCAGAGCCGGTAAGCTGTTGACGCAAACTCTCCATCACTTCATCCAGTCCCTGATAAGACAACGGGCGTCGGGGCTGAGCGCCGCTTGCGGCCAGACAGACCCCCCGAAACTCTTCCAGCCGCCGGGTTGCATATTCAGGGTCCCAAAATTCCAGTTCCTGGACTCTATCCAGTAGATGGGAGTAATACTCACGCTGTTCCGGAGGAAGTTTCGCCAACTGGGAACGCTCTGTAGCCCAGTCCACAGGGTCACTCATTTGCTGACTTTCACGGCAAAGGCCGGTTGCGCGAAAATCCGGATTTCAACCCGCCGATTCAAGTCCTTTTCCTCCTGCCGCGCCTGGGGTCCGCGGTAGCTCTTCGAAGGCAAATGGTTGCTATATCCCGAGGCGCGCAGAATCGTGGAGCATAGGGCCGCCTCAGCAAGCCTCGACTGCTCGAATCCCAACTCCTTTCTCAGGCCGGCCTCCTCTCGCAGCAGATCCTCCAGTGTGTGAACCACTCTGGTGGCACGTCGCGCGGAAAGGTCCCAGTTATTGTCGCGCCCGGGTTCCTCCGTATCCAGCGGGTCCGAGTCTGCGTGTCCGGCAACTTCCATCACCAGGTAGTACTGCTTGTTCCAGCTTTTCTGAGCGCGGGCAAAATTGCGCAGTTCCTGCAAATTCTTCGGCTTGCCGGCGTCCTTCAAAATGCTGAGCAACTCCTTGCGGGCGCGCGCGCCCGACTTAAACTGGTCTTCTCCCGGCCGAAACAGCAAATCGGCGCGGATCTTGTAGGTGATATAGGCGATCTTTTCGCCCGACTCCTGACCCTCACCCAGGCTCTCATCGATCTTCCGCGACAGTGCCACCATGGAAACCACCGAAAGCACAATGAAAATCGAAGCCATCAAGATCATTGTGTCGGTAACCGCCGGCCACACGTTGGCTTCCAAATAGCTGTCGCTATGGCGTTGGCGGCCCATCAGCGCTTACCTTTCCGGCCGAAGATCCACTGAAATCCGCCGCCCCGCGGCGCCTCGCTGGCCTCGGGCGCAGTTTCCACCAGCTCTACCAGTCGTTGCAAATAGCGCTCGCTCTCCGCCCGCAGCCGAACAACCTCTTCCTGAAGACTTTGAAGCGGTCCCCGCAGCACCTCGAGATCAGTAACCCCCTCTGCCTGCGGCTCTGGCGGCGCCAACTGAGGAATCGAATCTGTCAGTACTTGTAGTTTTGCCTGCAATTGCTCCACGGCCGCGGTCAACACCAGCAGATTTGTCTCCAGGGGCTGCTGAGCCCGCCCCGACTGACGTGCCACAAACACCGACTGGGGACAGGCTGAAACCAGATTGGCCTGACAGGCCAAACAATAGCCTTCGGCCGCCTGGGTCACAGCTCCGCACTCGCCGCACACCAGAACGTTCGAGGTTTCCAGTCGAGAAAGCCTGTCGAGACTGCCTCCCAACTGCCGAAGGGTTTCTTCAAGCTCGCTAAAACGGGGCGCTGCCAACGGGCTCTCGCCGCCCGTACGCCCTTCCGAAACCTGAGCCAGTTGGCGCGCCTGGTCCAGTGCCGCTGTTATGCTTCCCAGTGCCCGTTCCATTTCCGCCGACCAGCGTCCAGCCTGCTCCGATTGCTGCTCGAGCACCCGCGTCACGGCCTCCACGGCCGCTTGAAACTCGGCAGAGCCGGCGGCCGAAGTCTCAGATACTGGAACAGCAAGAACAGTTCGTTCTTCATTGCCCGATGGGGAGCTCGGCAAGGCTACAGCGATGCGCTGCGGCAACTGTTCCAGCATCTCCTCCAGCTGTCGTACCCATCGACCCTCATTCTGCTGGGCCAGTGCGGCCGACATCTCCAGGCGGCCGCCCAGGTTCGACAGCGTTCCATCGAGCAATTCCCTCAGATCTTGCACCGAACGCTGCAAGGAATGCTGGAGCGCTTCCACATCGAAACGCGGTCCGGGCTCCGCTGAGCCCGAGGTTGGCCTTGCCGCCAGATCCTGCAAAGCGGCTCGAAGCTGCTCCAGCGTCCTCTGCAATTCCGAGGGTAGCACCACCGTTGGCGATAGACTGGGAGTCACCGGAGAAACCGCCGGCGGCGCCGAGGCCACCTCGTCCCGCCAGCGCGAAAACAGGGCTTGAAGGTGCATCTCCTGAGCGGTATTCCAACGATCTCCCTGCTGCTGAATGCGCTGGCTGGCTTCTTCTAGTACCTGTATGGAACGTGTGATGGCCTGCTGCAAATCGGCCTGACTCTGGCGAGCATTCGCCGCCTGAGCCTCCCAGGCCGAACCGGCCGCCGACTGCAATGCCGACACCTGAGACAGGGTACTACCGATCTGCTCACACATCGTTTTGGCTGCTTCTTGCTGCTGCTGGCCGACCATGGTCTTGAGTTGGTCACGCGCCTCCTCGGCCGTTCTTGAAAGCTCTTTCGAGAAATCGCTCAGGCGTTGTAGCAGACTTTCGCTCAGAGCCTTTTGCTGCGTTTGAAGTTCCGAAGCATTCTGTTGCAGCGACTGGGACCAGCTGCGCACCTGTTCGGCCACCTCCGAGAGCTTGCTGCCAGCCCCGTTTTGCACATCGAGCCAGGCCTGACTCGACTGAGATTGCAAATTGCGAAACTCTTCCAGCAGGCGCTCTTTGGTGCTTATGCTTTCCTTGCGCTGTTCCAGAAGATGCCGCTCCAATGCCGACACAATGTCTTTCACCTCGTCACTCATCTGCGAGGCAGCCCGCCGCGAGGCTTCCGAGCTGGACTCGATCTCCTTTGCCGAGCGTTCCAGGCTATCGCGAAACTGGCTACTCAATTCCTGAGTCAGCTTGCGAAACCGGCCTTCACTCGCCTCACGTTCCTCATCCACCAGGCCCCGGAGAAAGGCCGAATAGTTCTCACTCTCGGTCTGACTGCGCTTGTGTGAGCTGACCAGTTCCTCAAAGTGACCCTGCACCTTCTGCACCCGGTCTACAATGTCACTGAGGCGTTGGCCTACGCCGGCCGAGTTCTCAAACAGGGAATTCAGCGACTCCGTCCTGTCCACCAGGTAGTTTTGGAATCCAACCAGCACTTCCTTATACTCGCCATAGGCTGCGGTTGCCTGAGTCATCTGTCCCTTGAGAACCGTGTCGAGTTGGGCCACAACTTTGTGCATGTCCGTTTGCGCTGCCCCCAACTGACCGGCCACCTTTTCAAACTGGGCCATTCGGTCGGGCAGCGTCTTGAGAGAATCCTTCATTTCCGTAACGCTCTCGCTCAGCGCCTTGATGGCGCTTGCCGTCCCGCCGCCAGCGTGCAACGGCCTGAGGGCCGAACCCAGTTCGGCCGACATCAGCAACACTTCCTGAGCGACCAGGTGGTTGAACAGGCCGCGATAGTAGCCGACGAATACCACCAGGAAAATCATGCCGCCGATGCCCATCACGCTCGACACAACCACCACCTGCAGGCCATTGGTGATCTTGAGAATCTTGGTGGACATCTCTTGAGTGTTCTGCTGCGTGGATTGGGAAGAACTCTCCCGACCCACTTCCTTGTCGGCGCTGCTGTTATTCAGCGTGTCGGCCTGACCTTTGATTTCCGTCGTCTGAACGGTCTTCGAGCTGCCGATATCGGCCAGTTGGGGCAAATTTTGAGCCGCCTCGGCCAGACCGAAGAAATTCCCCACCAGTCCGATCAGCACCAGCACCGAGGCCACCGATTGCAAGAAGTTGAGAAAGTTGCGATAGGGACTCGCCTCTGCTTCCAAAACGGCTTCCGCGTCGGAAAAGGGCGAGGCATCGTCCCAGGAGGCGATTACCTTGGCGATGCGGGTCTTGGGGTGGGTCGTGACAATCTTTCGAAGCCCCTCGAGACACTTCTCGAAATCTTCCGAAGTAGGGCTGCTCTTTGTGCGCAACGCCGCCCATTCCTCACAAGCCCGGTCGTAGGCTGCCGTCTGCTGCCACACATGGGTGTGAAAGCGCACAATGGCTGCGACATAAGCCACGCACGCCACCAGACTGATCACGCAGCCGAAAATCCTGCCGGCCTGATTGCCTGGCTGGGACGGATCGGAAAGATAGGCCAGCTTGAAATAGCCCGTCGCCCCGACGAAAAAGCTGAAGAACAGGATCAGAGAAACCACCGCTGCGAGACATGAGAAGAAGTAGAGCGTCGAAATGATGGCTTGACTCGGTCGCTGATTGATGGTCACGGCGTATCCCCTGCACAGTTCGTGGTAAGCCCCCCATCATTCGACTTCCTGTCGTGTGGAAGCCTGCTGGAATCGCGGCATGAAATGCATCTGGCCGCGACACTTTGGCGTCGCGGCCTACCGGCCCTCAACCACTCTTTTGCTTCTTAGGGGCCGGCCTTTTGAACACCAAACGAACCCGATGACTGCGCACATTGGATTTGATGCCCGTGTGATAACTGTCGTTTCCGAAATTGGGGAAACACGTCTCGATCTCGTTCCAGCTGGTGACCAGTTCCCAACCCTCGTCTCCCAATTGCTGAAGCTGCGCCTCGTTCAAGGTCAAATCGCGCCTGCCCGAATCCTCCTTCGATTCTTCCCCAACCGTGCTGACCTCCAGGAGCTTGTACTCCCAGCGCGCCTTCTCCCCGCAACCCACAAACAAAAGCGTGGCCGTTACCAGGACGACGATATACAGAGCGAACCTCACTTGCTTGCTCATGCACCCAGTATACAGGGGGCTGCGTCACCGGGCGTCGCGGCTCCTGGGCATACTAAACTCGAGAGTCTAGCCCGCGTCCATGCGCTAATCAAAGAGCCCGACGGCTAGCCGCGACAAAAAATATCGCACCACGCAGAAAAATGAGACCATGTGTTCGCCAGGGAATTCCAATGCGCCCGCAAAGTCAGGCGTCGTGTCGCTGCTGCCGATTGGCACCAAGAGGTTCTCCGGAGCAGGCCGGCTTGTCGAGCGCCGGTTGCCTCTCAAGCCTCCCTTTTCGTTTCTGCCCCACAAGAATGCACGCTCGACAGGAGTAATCTGCGGATGAACGCACACGAAACCATAGATTCTCTCGATCCCGACGCATTTCGCAAGCTCTATCAGCTGATCGAGAGGCGCGCAAAGCCGTTGCGTCGCCCCTTCAGTCTCTGTGAACTCGGGTGGACACCGGCAGAACGGTGTTGGATGCGCCATTGGCCTGAGAGGGTCACCGCTGGGGCTCTCAAAAGTGCTCTACAAAACACTGACCGCGACCAGGGCTTCAGCAGCGCCGACGCAGCTGGCCTGGCATTGCTATTGGCGGCCACCGAGGTCGGTCGCGAGTTCGCGCTCAGCGGTGAAATTTGGCCCATTTTTCGTCAGAAGTTTCCTGCTGCGACACGCGATCTTCTGTTCGTTCAAAAACAACCCCGATGGCCAGCGCGTTGGGCTCTGGAGCAAGCCTGTCGGCGACTTGGCCTGCGCCACGCCTTCGACCTCGAGGCGGTGCAGGCTTACTACCTAACCATCTATCTCCAGTTCGGCTTTGGCCGTCAGAGCTTGGAGCGCGTACCCCTCTGGATCGCAATCCCTCAATCCCGCCCCAAGGCCGTTTCCATGCTGATCGAGCAATCGGAAGAATTCAGCGACCTGTGGCAGCGGCTCGAGCGCTGGCTGGAGAGCAAGGCCACCCAAGACGATCTGGCGGCGATCCAGCGTTCCTCGTTTGTACCCGAGGATTGGCTTCCGCTGATTAAGGCCTCGGAACCGGTTCGCACCACACCCTACCTCTACTGGCAGTGGGAAAAGGTCCCGAAAGCGGTTATCTCGCTTTCCTCTCTCTACTCCGACCTCGAAGACGGCGATTACTTCCTCACAATCGAGGGCGTTGACCACCTCGTACACAAGGCAGGCGCCCGTTTTGACCCGGCAGAGATCCAGCTTTCTGCGAAATCCCCAGTAGTTCATCCGGTCATGGAACCTCTTGACCCTTCCTCACCCACAGACTCGCGCAGTCTGCAACTTTGGGATGATAGCCAGGAGCTTCAGTTGCTCGACCCGTCCAGGGGGCATAGCTTACGCAGAGTTCCCAATTCGAGTTTCTGGCTGATCGCTGCCAGGGATTTTCAAGTAGACGGAGCGGCTCGATGGTTTTCCTTCGGAGATCGCCACAGGCTATACGAGTTTGCTTCACCACCTTCGGGCGCCTTCATTCGGTCTCCCGAGGGCGACGACGTTGTCCTGGAAGCCCCTCCGGGTGTCCAGCCGCTGGAAAGTGCCAAATTGTCCTTGCTACCTGGCGGGCCGAGCCGCCTGGGCTCCACGGTTCGAGCCTGGGTTGATGGCGTGGGCGCAGTTCCGGGCCAATATTCCTATTATCAAAGAGAACGCCCGCTCTCGCCACGGCCGAGCGGCTCGGGCTCGGTAGAGCTATCTCTCGAACTCCCATTGGACCATAAGAAGAGCGAGGTAAACGTGACCGTCAGGGGCCGTATTCAGGGGCGGCTCTATACCAAGACCCTCTCTTCACCGTTGAAGATTAAAGATGCCACCTGGTTAGCCCCAGCCGGCTGGGAACGGTTCAGGGTGGTCGAGTTGGAAGTGTCCGAGGTCAAACATCGCCCCGTCCGGCTATTCTATCCTCCCGATGAATATGTCATCGCAGAAGGAACCACCATCATTGGCCGACCGGAGGGTCAGGACCAATTCTTGAATCGGTTGGCCGGTTATGGCGCCCCCTTGAAATTGGTGAAGGGGCCCTACAATCAGTCAGGGGAAGGCGACGTGATGCTGGCGAAGACCCTTGTCAATAGGGGTATTCTGAGCTCGCTTACGCGCCAAGGAAAGTTTCTTCAGCTCGACCTTCGCCGACCCATCGAACTGGATGACGACCACTTCTTGCTCTGGTGGAACGGCGGTTCGCAAGTTCGGGTAACTACGCCAGACGGTGAAGAACGAACCCAGCGCATTGAGGCCTTGATTCCGCCAGGTTTTGAGCGCGGCCGCCTCTGCGTGGCCCTGGGCTATGGCGAAAGCCGCTTGGGGTGCGTTTGGACAGACTGCTTTGGACCCGGAGAGGTCACTTGTTGGCGAGAAGCAGCACGTCTTCTTCGCTGGCTCCAACTCCCGCTGCTTCAGGAAGACTGGTGGTTGCGTTGGGGGGCTCCACTACGGCAGAACTGGTACTCCGTAGTCGAAGCCTGGAGCGACGACTCACCCTGCGTTTTCGACGGCAGAGCCACCCAGCATGCCGAACGAGTCGAGTTCGCACAGGTATTTCGAAAGCTCGTCGTGGAGGAGATAGACATCAAGGCTACCCCAGCCCAGAAACTTTTGGACCGTAGCAGCTTCGTCAACTGGGTTCATATGGACCCCAGATTCGCAATACGGCTGGTCCGGCACTACCAAAGGGAAGAAACAGAGGACCTGCTGAAGCGCACTTTCAATTACGCCGGGCGGCATGAGCCACTGTTGAAGCTCGCCTCAGCTGGGCTTCAGGTTGACGACCGTTTCTTGGAAAAACTGTGGCAGGCTTCATTCTGTGCGGACAATGACAGCGTGCAAGTTTTCGAGCGTGACCTGGAATTCGCCCTCAACCACGCGCCGTTCCAGGAATACGTCGTCTGCAGAACACTGTGGAGGGATATTTGTCAAGATTAAATGCACTCCGGCTCTCGCAGGTCCTGAGCGAACGATTCGTCGACACCGCGATGTCAGACCATTTTGTCCGCGACAAGAACCTGGAAGAGGTCCTCCGGTCTAGTTGGTCAGGGCCTCGTAAGTCTGGCGGGCTCACGGGCGAGCTCTGGGTCGAAAACGCGGCCCCACCTCGACCCTCGGGCAAGAACCTGCTCGACCTGGCGCAGCAGGGTTCTTTCTCCCTGGAGCTGGCCCAAATGCTACAGCATGACAAAGGGTTTCCTTCCACTCGGCCCCTTCACCAGCATCAGGTAGAGGCCATTACGGCCGCCCCCGCGCGAGAGGGTCCACAGCCAGCGGTCATCATCTCCGCCGGCACCGGCTATGGCAAAACCGAGTGCTTTCTGCTGCCCATGCTCAACCATTTGTGGCAGCGCCCGCGCGGCACCCAAAGGGGCATTCGCGCCATGATCCTCTACCCCATGAACGCTCTGGTCAACGATCAGCTCGAACGCCTGGATGGCTGGCTCTCTGGCCAAAGTCGGCTCAGCATGTGTCGTTTTACGGGCGAAACACCCGAGGACAGGAGCGCTGCCAAGAAGGCCGGTTACACGCTGGGCAAAGCCCACCATCGAATCACCCGTCATCAAGCCCGCGGCTGGGAAGATGCCGATGGCAAAGGGTTGAAGCCAGGTGGCTATTTGGAAGCACCCGACATCCTGATTACCAACTACTCCATGCTCGAATACATGTTGGCTCGCCCTCAGGATCAAAGTCTGTTCGGGCCTGCCCTCCAAACCGTAGTTCTCGACGAGGCTCACCTTTATACGTCCACGTTGGCGGCCGAGATTACTTTGCTGCTCCGACGCCTCTGGCATCGATGCCAGGTACGCTCCGAGCAGGTTCTTTGTCTGGCGACATCAGCCACCATCGGCTCCGGCTCCGAAGAGGAGCTTCGAGACTTTTCCTCGGTTCTCTTCGGGCGCTCCGCTGAACAGGTCGAGGTCATCCGGGGTCAGGCAGCGGTCTTGCAACTCGAGGCTCCTGAACCACCCGCGGAAAACCTTGATGTTTCCGAGCTCGCTTCGGACGATGCTTATAAGGTCAACGGCATCAGTCTCGATCTGAAGGGGCAGGAGTTTCTGCTCCAAGATTCGGCCGAGTGCGACCGCCTGGCGGGGTTGTTGAAGCTGCTTGTCTCAACCGATTGTGTGCGCCGCGGTCGCGAGCGTTGCGAACATCGTCCGGCGTTGCTGCTCCACCATACGCTCAAGTATGCGCCCCTCTACCATCAAATCGCAGGATATTTTGAAAGCCTCAGACCTTCGCCCTTTTGCTCACTAGAAGAACTCTGCCAGGAACTCTGGAATCGCCAGGACGAGGCCGCCCAATCCGCGGCCTTGAGCATTCTCAGCTTGTTGGCCACAGCACGGCCCGATCTGAACAGCTTGCCGTTGTTTCCCCATCGCTTACATCTAAGGCTCCGGCCGCCGATGGGCTTCAATATCTGCCTGAACGGCGAATGCCTCGGGCCGCCGTGGCAGAAACTTGCCCCTCTCGGCTGCCTGATTCCGTCAGGCACCGATCATTGCCCCCACTGTCGCTCCGCCAGCCTCACGCTCTATCGTTGCGAAGAATGCGGCGAATGGATGCTGGCCGCCGAACTCAAAGGTCGTCAACTCGCGCCGTTCCGAAAACGACGCAACAACACGAGCCACAAGCCCCTCTTTCTCTCGATAACCACCGCGGAAAGCCCGCTGCAGGTCGACGCTGCAACCGGCCAACTCGGCTCCAACGGCGGGTTGCAGTTGCAGAGGCTTGGTGAAGACTGCCCCAGTTGCGGCCAGACGAAAGAGTCTTTCAAGCCTTTCCAATCCTCCCACCGCCTCTACCAGTCGATCATCGCGGAAACTTCATTTCTCGAAATCCCCCCGCTGGCTGGCGAACGCAACCCGGCCACACTTCCGGCTGAAGGCCGACGTCTGCTGGCATTCAGCGATAGTCGACAGGGCGCCGCTCGGCTCGGCCCCGAACTGAGACAGCAACACGAGGGTCGCCTTTTGCGCGGAATCCTTGCCACTCTCCTGAGTAAATCGGGGCAAGCAGACCAAGAGGCCGTCATCGAAAAGAGACTTTCGGATCTGAAGCACATGCTTGAGCAAATGCCCGACATGGCGGATACGCTCAACGACCAGATTCGGAAGCTAGCGTCAGTAACAACGTTTGCCCAGTGGGGAAAACAGATCGCCCGAAGGCCAGAATTGCGGCAGATTTTTCTTCCTGAGGAGGGCCAGAAACACCGGGTTGAAGACTGGGCCGACGGAACCCTGGACACTATGCTGAAGGCGATTGGCAAGGAGGACGCGCTGTTCCCGCGCCTGGCCCGCGAGGTTGCTGTCCCTCTGCGTGGCACGTTCACAGGTCTCGAGGCCTGCGGATTATTGGAAGTGGTCTACCCCGGCCTCGAGGCACTAAAGCCAGCCGACGAATTGCTTTCCGAGCTTCCTGCCGCAGCCCGCCCCCAGCTGAAGAACATCTGGCCGGATTTGATCGCGGCTTTGCTGGACACGGTGCGCTCCGACGGTGCCATCACGCTGACGGAATGGAAATGGGACCAACAGATTCCTCTTGGAAATCGCAGGTTGGGGCACTTTTTGAGCCGACCCGAATTCTTGGGCGCTACATCAAAACACCGGCGACGCATCTTCGTTGCCCGGGCTCTGCTGGAGGCCGGCGTAGAGCAAAGCCGGCTTGAGCCCCTTGCCCAGGCAACCTTGGAAAGCGTTTTCGAGCAGCTTCGCAAACTCGGGCGGCTTTCCACGGCG
Organism: uncultured Burkholderiales bacterium; assembly: GCA_964649085.1. GTDB lineage: Bacteria > Vulcanimicrobiota > Xenobia > Xenobiales > JADMJV01 > JADMJV01. The sequence continues at coordinate 11,568 of CAZYPN010000064.1, forward strand.
TCGGGCGCCTACGAAGAGGGCGAGTTGAGCTGGCTGGAAATTCACGAGGATTTCCACGTGAAAAACACCACGACGCAGGCCCTTCGCATCCGCCTCGTCGACCTTGGGCTGCGGCATCCCCGACAGCTTTATCGCTGCCAATGTTCCCAGACCGTCTGGCCGCGCTCTGTGCTCGGCGTGGCGCCTCACACCAATCGAGGCGGAGCCACGCTGGAGCCCATCACCCAGGAAGAGCTCGACCACTGGTCGGCAACTGCCAAAATTAGAAAGGAGTATCTCTCTGGCGCCGTCTTTCGTCAGGGGCTCTGGGCCGAAGAACATTCGGCCCAACTGTCGTCGGCCGAGGGCCGGCGCCTGCAGGAGCTTTTCAAGGCCGGCATGCGCAACCTCCTGAGTTGTACGACCACGATGGAACTCGGCATCGACATCGGTGGCCTGACAGCCGCCTTTCTGGCCAATGTGCCACCAGGGAAGGCTAATTACTTACAGCGCGCCGGTCGTGTTGGCCGGCGCGGTGATGGCTCCTCGGTGGTCACAACCCTCTGTCGGCCCCAACCTTTCGACCAGGAGGTGTTTCATCGCTTCGGTGACTATCTTCGCCGCCCCCTGCGCAAACCCACCATCTTCCTTCATCGAGAACGCCTGGCCAGTCGCCACTTCCACGCCTGGTTGATGGGCGAGTTCTTTCGTCAACTCTACTTGCCAGACCAGGAAGTCGGGGCCATGGATGCCTTTGGCCGTATGGCCGGCTTCTGCGGTGTCGAGCGTCCGCGCCGCGATGGCGAATTCGACCCCGCGCCGCTGCTATCGCCCCCCATTCCCCTCGACTGGTGGCCCGCCGAGCAACGCCTACCGGTCTACAAAGCCTACCTGCAATGGATACGTCATGTGCGAAGTCAGCGCAGCCATTTCGAGCCCGAGCTTGCCAAGCTATTGTCCCGCACCCCCCTGGTTCAGGACGCCTCGTTCTTGCAGTGGGAACAGAGGTTTGACGAGGCCTACGAGAGACTGGTCGACATCATCGAGTCGCCCAAAGACGGTTGGCTGGCTGATTACCAGGGCCTGCGCGATGAGCAGTCGGAAAAGAAGGCCTCGAGAGATGCCCGCTTCGCCATCCACAAACGCTTGCGCGCGCTGGCCGAAACCACCGTCATTGAAACGCTGGCCGACCGGCAGTATCTGCCTCGCTACGGCTTCCCCATCGGCCTGCAGAAGCTGATGGTCCAGGTCGCACGACATCCGGCTAAATGGGACGGGCCTGAAGCGGGCTTTTTAGAGCGAGAAGAAGACCGCTTTCGGCTGCAACGCTCGGGCATGCTGGCGCTGCGGGAGTATGTTCCGGGTTCCCAGCTCATTGCGGGTGGCCAGACGCTTACCTCGAGGGGCCTGCTCAAGCACTTTACCGGCGCTCAGTTGGACGAGCCTTTTGGGCTGCAGGCTCTTGGCGCTACCTGCCACAAGGGCCACTACTACTACTCCAAAGGAAAAAGTCTCGGAAATTGTCCGGTGTGTGGCGACGAGCCTCAGGGTTCCACCCAGACGTTGCTCTTTCCGCGCCACGGCTACCGTACGGCTCTCTGGGAGCGGCCGAGCTTTGTTATCAACCCTGAAACGGTCGGCCGCGTAGAACAGGTCAGTCAGGGGTTGGCCAACGCCTCAGCCGATCAAGAACGTCAGGATTTCGCTGGAGTTCCTGGCCTCGTCTGTGCCTACAAGGAAGCGGGCGAGCTTTTCGCTCGCAACGGCGGCGAGAAAGATTGCGGCTTCTGCATCTGCACCCGCTGTGGCTACACCGCCTCTGAATATACCCATGGAACCGGCGCCGCCAAGCTACCCAGAGAGATGCTCAGCCACGCGCCGCTCGACTCATCAAACGCGCAGGAGAAGTGCTGGGCCGATGACGGCGTTTATTGTCTGAGAAACCGCTGGCTGGCAGCCTGGGAAACCACCGACATCTTGCAGATCGACTGGCACGGCATCCGCCCAGATCTACCCGAGGGCGTGCTGGTCTCGTTGGGCGAGGCCCTCCGCCTGGCCGGGGGCAAGCTGCTCCAACTCGATGCAAGGGAACTGGGCCTGTTGCTGGTCGCCACTCCCAAGGGCTATTCCACAATGATCTACGACGCAGTGCCGGGTGGTGCCGGTCACGTGCACGAACTGATGCAAAGGTCCAGGGACTGGCTCTGCGCCGCATACGAGATTCTCTTCGTCGACGACGCGCATCACCAGAGCTGCAGTTCGGCCTGCTTTGACTGCATCCTGAGCTACGGGCTGCAAGAGAACTTCGACATCTATCTGCAGAGAAAAGATGCTTGCGAATTTCTGGAACAGTTGCTGAAAGGGCCAGCTACAGAGGAAAGCCTCCCGATGACAACCGGTTCCGCCGGACCACAGTCAAGCCAGAATTTTCCGCTTCTGAGCTTGCAAGACATTGAGCAACAGCTGGCGGCCAGAACTCCACTGCCAGAACGCTTTCGCCTGGTTGTTCCCGACGATATTTTAAGCCGCCGCCTGGCCAAAGGGTCTGTGGCACTGTTCCAACAGCTGGAATCGGTGCCCGAGACCGACACCATTTGCCTGGTGGAGGCCGACGGCGCTTTGGTCCTGCGGGTTCTTGCTTATACCCGTCGAGAAGATGGCGCACAGGTCTGGCTACGAGCGGCTTGCGATGACGCCCCTCGGCCGATCAAGCTGAACTTCAACGAAGAACAATGGCAAGGCTGGCATCCTGTTGCTCAATTCCTGCGTAGCACCGGTGAAGCCATCGTGGAGGACAATCAATCGTGAGTAAGCCCAGATTCATTCCCAGCATTCCCGTCAGTCAGATTCGGAATCGGGGGGAACGCATCGTTGCCGAGGCCCTGGAACAGCAGCTGGGCAGCGAGTGGACGGTCTTCCATTCCTATTCGTTTCTTCGACTCAGCGACAGGACCCAGCCCAAAGCCTCGGGTGCTGGCAGCAGTTACAAGCAGCATCTCCTAGAAGGCGAAGCCGACTTCGTCATTCTTCATCCCAAGAAGGGCCTGTTATTGCTAGAAGTCAAGGGGGGCGACATCGAATTCGACCCCGCTTCGGGGCGCTGGCGGCAGAACGGTGACGACCTGAAAGACCCCTTTGCGCAGGCCCGCGACAACCTCCATGCGTTAGTCAATCAGCTTGAGGAACGACGTGTGCCCAAGCCGACTCACGGCTATGCCGTCATGTTTCCCACCTGCGTTTTCACCGGCTCCCTGCCGGCCGGTGCTCATCCCAAGATCGCATTTTCTTCCAAGGACAGAAGCGATTTGGGCCCCAAGATTGTCGCAGCCCTCGGGGAATGGGCCCGCCGTCACGGCGATTTCCTCAGGCCGGATCAGTATCGCCAGCTCCTCCAGGCGCTGCAGTCCACCTTCGACATCCGGCCTTCTTTGCTGAGCCAGGTCGATCACGACGAAGAAGTCTTTATTCAACTTACCCGCGAGCAGGCAAGGGCACTGCAGGGAATCTACAGCAACGAAAGAGTTCGGGTCGAGGGCACGGCCGGCTCCGGCAAGACCCTTCTGGCTTTGGAGCGGGCCAAGAAGTTTGCCGAAGAGGGCAAGCGGGTCTTGTTCCTGTGTTACAACCGCAACCTGGCCGACTGGCTGCGCCGTGAGACCGACACCCTGGCCGGCCTGGAAGTGTATCATTTTCACGCCCTCTGCGCCGAGCGTTGTGGCCGTGCAAAAATAGAGTTTTCCCCGCCGGCGTCGGACTCACCCGAAGCCGGCACCTTTTGGACCGAACGGGCTCCTGAGCTCCTGATGGACGCCATCGATACCTTGCCCGAGCGCTTCGACGCCATCGTCGTCGATGAGGCCCAAGATTTTCACGAGGATTGGTGGTTGCCGATAGAAGCCCTCAACCGGCGCCACGACGGTCCTCTGTATATTTTCTTTGACCGCGAACAGAATCTCTACGGTCGTGAATTCCGACCCGTCAAAACCCAAGTGTGTTATCAGTTGAGCCACAATTGTCGCAGCACTCGCCGGCTGGCTTCAACCTGTAGCGAGATCCTCAACACCGAAATCCCTCCCCACGAACTATGCCCCGAGGGCAGCCGCCCAAGGCTGGTGCGCCTGGTGCAACCCGAGCTCATGCTGGAGGAAGTGAAGCAGGTGGTTCAAAAGTGGCTCAAAGAGGAGGGGTTTAAACCCTCTCGCATCGCCATTTTGAGCCCATTTCGCAAGGAGCGCTCGGCGCTCAACCTGGACAAACTTGCCGGCTACCCCCTGAGCGACTCGGTAGCCGACTGGCGTGCCAACCGTTGTATCTGGTTCTCCACCATCAAGGGCTTCAAAGGGCTCGAGGCCGACCTTGTGATTGTCGTTGACCTCGTGGACTTTGCTGACCAGGTGTTTGAAAAAAACGACCTCTTCGTCGCCTGCTCTCGTGCACGGCATCGCCTGCTGCTGTTCACCTCATCGCAGCAGATCATCCAGATACTGGGTTCCACGGTCGACGGCGGTTAGACTTTCGCTCAAGTCCCCCTCATTGCCACAGGGTGCCCAACAGCTCTACCGTGGGTACCTGAAAGGGCAGATCGAGCTCTCCGAGCCTGGCCTCGACAAACTGCGCAGCCTCTTGTTGCTGCTGCTCCACCCTGTCACCACTGGCCAGCGGCGCCATCAAACGGTGACCCCCCATTCACGGCGTATCCCAAGGACAGAATGTGGTAAGACAGAATACGCCTTCCAGTCGCCTGGAAGCCTGCTAGAATCCCAGCACGAAATGGACCTGGTCGCGACACTTTAATGTCGCACCCCGCGTTCAGCTGGAGTTTCGTTGCCACTCCATCCGTTGTGGCAGGGAATGCCCAAGAGAATGCACAAATCTTGCCGTCATGATCGAGATTGGCACCGTCATCGAAGTTTCCGCAAATGCCATATCCGTCGAGATCGACGGTCTGGAAAAGTTGCAAACCCACAAAGAGGCTCTCCAAATCGGGCGTTACCTCTTGCTTTCTGAGCTCAGACAATGCTACATCGTCTGCACCATCACCCAAATTGCCGGCAGCCGCAGCGAATCCGACGGCCAGGAGCGCTGGAAATTCCGGATCGCCTGCCAGCCGATGGGCACCCTTGACGACGAAGCGGGTTTCCAACAGGGGTGCTCAAGGCTTCCGGTCCCTACCAATTCCGTCTACGTGCCCGAAACCGCCGACCTCGCCCGGGTTTTTTCCGAGAATCGCTCTCACAGCTATCCCCTGGCCCCACTCGCCGTAGACCCGGCGATCAACTTGCTCGTCGATGGCAATGCCTTCTTCTCCAAGCACCTGGCCGTGGTAGGCTCAACCGGTTCGGGCAAGTCCTGCACCGTCACCAAGTTGTTGCAGAACTGCATGGGAATCCAGAACGGCCTGAATCTGTACCGTGGCGATCAACGAAATGCCCACATCATCATCTTTGATCTCCACGGGGAGTATCGCAACGCGTTCCGACTCGACGACGAACAGTCGTTTTCCCTGAACACCCTCGATCTCGCCAACCTTTCCCTGCCCTACTGGCTGCTGAACTCCGACGAGCTGGAAGCCCTGCTCTTGGAAACCTCAACCGCCCACAACATCCTCTCTCAGTTCAAAACGGCCGTGATTGCCAACAAACAGCGTCACAACCCTTCCCTCAGCCAGCTGACGTACGACACGCCCGTCTACTTTTCGCTGCGTGAGGTCTATCAATACCTCGACAACCTGAATCGCGAGGTGATCGACCGCGTTTCCGACGAAGTCGGTGATAGACCCAAACTCAAGAACGGCGAACTCATCTCAAGACGCGAAGACGTCTATTTTGATCAGGCGCTCAGCTTCGCCCCCCAGAGCACTGCCGCGGCCAACAAAGCGACCAAAGGGCCCTTTCAGGGCGACTTTAACAAACTGCTGCTGCGCCTCGAGTCCAAACTGAACGACCGACGGCTCAACTTTCTGCTCGGTGAAACAAAGCCCGGCGGGGGTCGCTTTTGCTCCGACGATTTTGAGGCGCTGGTCACCCAAATCCTGGGCTACCAGAATCGCTCGAACATCACCGTGATCGACCTCAGCGGCATCCCCTTCGAAACGCTCAGCATCGTGGTCAGCGTGGTGGCCCGGATGTGCTTTGACTTTTGCCTGCACTACAGCAAGCAACAGGCAGAGCGCGGCCTGGAGAACGACGTGCCGGTCATGCTCGTGTGCGAAGAGAGCCACAACTACATACCCCAGAGTTCCGCCGCCAGCTATCGCCCCTCGCTCGAGTCGATCGAGCGTATTGCCAAAGAAGGCCGCAAATACGGGCTGACCCTCATGGTGGTCAGCCAGCGGCCGTCCGAAGTTTCCAGGACCGTGCTGGCGCAGTGCAACAACTTCGTGGCCCTACGCCTGACCAACGATGAAGACAAATCCTACGTGCGCGCGGTTCTCCCCAACAACCTGCACGGCATCGTCGACCTGCTCCCCAACCTCCGATCCGGTGAAGCCCTGATTATCGGTGAAGCCGTCATGTTGCCCGCAGTGGCCAAGTTCGAACTGCCCAGCCCCCAACCCCGGTCGAGCACGGTGCCCGTGATCTCGCGCTGGGAAGAGCGCTGGAAAGACGTCCACTTTACCAGCCTCGTTCAGCGCTGGCGCCAGCAAGAGCCCTGACGGGCCTCACTGGCAGGCCTGCAAGTCGATTCGGTGGGCGCTTGAAAGGTCGGAATCATAGCGCTCGGGATGGCAGGTCAGCAGCAGAATCTGGCAACTTTGGGCCGCCTCCTGCAGCAACTGACAGGCCAATCGGTGACGGTCGGCGTCGGTGTGCACCAGGTTGTCGTCGAACACCACCAGATTTCGCTCTTTTTCCGACAACATCTCGGCCAGGCAAAGGCGTGACAGAAAGGCCAGCTGCTCGCGTGTCCCGTAAGACAGTTCGCTGATGGATGCCTCCTGGCCCTGGCTCGTCTGCACCTTGTCGGCCCTGAAGTCCGGCTTCAGACAAAGCTGGTCGTAGCGCTGATGGGTGAGGCGCCGAATGCGCTCGCCCAGTCGCTCGCGCAGGGGGGCCACAACATCTTGCTCAAGCTCCTTGCGAGCCTCTTCAAAGCTCTGCCACAGCAGACGTGCCACCCCGGCCTGCAAATGCTTCTGCTCAGACTCCAGCGTCCTCTTCGCAAGCAGTTCCTTGGCCTGGGTCCAGCGCTCATAGAGACCTTTTTGCTCCTTCAGGCCGCCCAGAATCTGGTTCAACCGGCCCTGGTTCAACTCAATGTCTCGTTGGATCCACTTGACCTTCTCCTCCAGGGCCCTCAAGCTCTCCCCGCTCACCTCAGGGCCCTCGGGGGCGCTGACAACCTCGTTGTGCAGCTGAACCTCCAGTTGCCCCAGCAGGTCGCGCACGGGCTGGACCAGCGAAGCCGCGGGCAGACCGTCGCCCGGGGCAGGAAGGCTCACCTCCGACATCTCCGAAACCAGTCGGCCCAACTGGCCCAAACAGTCTTGCACCTGGCGCTCGGGATTGTCCCGCAGCAGTTCCTTAAGCCGGTTGCCGTGCAGCCGATACTGTTCATCCGCCTGCTTCCACTCGCGTTCAGCCTCGGCAATGTGAGCCGGCAGCCGATCGATCTCGGCTTCCAACTGCTCGCGGGTCAGGCTGTCCAGGTCGGCGTGCTCCGCAGCCGGCCTCCAACTCAGGTTGGACGAGGCCTTCTTGCGGCGCAGCAGTTCCTGGGCCTGTTGCGAACGTTCGCGGGCCTGCTGCAACGACGCCAACCCGGCCGCCTCCAGTTGCCCCCTCAGCTGCTCTTCCAGCCGCGCCGCATCGGCGGCCACCTGCCCTCCAGCTCTCACCCTGAGACGGGCCCCACCCAGTTCCAGCTCAAAGCCGGCGGCGGTCTTCCAGTGCTCGCTTTGGCCCGCCCCCAGCTGCAGGCTCCGCCCGTCCAGGCGGGCTTGCAGCGGCTCCAGGGCCGTCAGTTCCGCCTCCCAGGCGCCGGCTTCCAGCGCCGCCCGCTTTGCTTCCAGCTGCCCACTCAGCTGCTCCAACTGTCGGAGCGTTTCAGCCGAAGGGGCCGCGATCCGCTCGATTTCCTGCTGCAACAGGTGCTGGTGGCGGGCTTCCGCATATTTCAGTCGCGCCTGACGCAGCTCGATCTCGGTGCGTCCGGGCGCTTGCTCGGTCAGGGCTTCCAACTGGTGCTTTTCCTCTAACCAGCCCTCCGTCTGCGGACCCAACTGCTGGGCCCTGGTCCAGTTCTCGTCCCATCGCCTCAACCACGAGGACAGCATCTGGTACCTTTGCTGCTGCTGGCCACGCTCCGCCTGCTTGCGCTTGTAGGTTTCCCAGGCCGAGAGCAAAGGCCTTTGTGCCTCAACCTGGGCCTGGGCCACAGCCTCACGCTGACGCAATTCGGCCACGTCCACCTTAAGAGACTGCAGCTGGTCCGCTTCGCGCCGCTGCGCCTCCATTCCTCGCTCCAGGTTGCGCAGGTTTTGCTCGGCCTCGAATCGTTCTTGGTCAACGATCTTCAAACCCGCCTTCGGCTTTTGGTGCTTGGGCGTATAAAAGACCTCATAGGCTTCGCTAAGCGTCGTCTCCAGCCAGCTCACGCCCGGGGTCACCGTCTCGGCCGCCGCCAGCTGGGGCCGCAACGCCGCCGGAATCTCGGCCAGATTCAGCTCGCCCTGGGTAGAAAGCAAACTGGCAAGGCCGCAATCGCCCAGGTGTTCCTCCAACCACTGCAGCACCTGGTCGTCACGAGCCACCACTCGATCGGCCTGCTTGACCAGCGAGCTACCCCCGAAGAATCCACGTTCGAGCTGCCACAGCTGATGCTGATGATGAAACGACACCAACACCTGAGTGGCCGGTCCGCCCGACCAGGGGCGGGCAGCCGTGGGCGCGCCTCTGCCCTTCGACTTCATCATCAACGCCGCTCTCAGCGCCTCCTGAAGCGACGACTTGCCCGATTCGTTGGGCCCGTAGATCAGGTTTAGCCCGGGTTGCAGGCTCAGATGGACGTGCTTGAGCGCGCGCCAGTTTGAAACCGTCATCGACTCCAGGAACATTACACCAGGTCCTCCTTGCCAGAACTTTCCAGATGATGGCGCAAAGCCAACAAAGCGGCCTGGGCCAGGGCCTCCGATTCGGCCGTCTGGCGAATGCGCTGCTGCATCGCACGCAACAGTGGATGATGCATCCCACCGCCCTCGGCCAGCCGGGCGTCAATCTGTACCTCAAGATGGTAAAAGCGATGATTCTTTCTCCAAACCTCCAGTTGCTGACGTTCGTCCAGGTCGATCGTCCCCCGCAGCCTGGCCCGAACCAGATGATCCTCGGGTGGCACATTCTGCAGTTGGCCCAGCATGTCGGCCAGCGAGTGAAACTCCAGTGCCGTCCATCGCTTTCGCCCCACCGGAAGCGTCTCAATGCGGGGGCCGGGAAAGGTCACCAGGTTAACGCTGCCATTGCCCTGGCCATAGTCAAAGGGCTCGGGCGTGCCGCACCAGTAGGCCCTGCCCTCCTGGTGGGGGGCTGCCCGCCCGCCCATGGCCACATACTCGGCTTCCAGCCCGGGCGCACGCTCTCCGCAGCCCACCGCTACCGGCGGCCCCGACCACGGCAGCAGGGGCTGGTCGAGGATGTGAATCGGCGCCTCAAACAAATTCCGGCGCAGCTCATACGGACTGTCGGCCGAAGGCGGGTCGGTCTTACCGGGCAACAGATACACCGGGCAGGGGCATCGCTTGAGTGTGGTGGACAGTCGCATCACCAGCTCGTGGCCGCAGCGATGGTCGGCCAGCGTATTGCCGGCCAGAATCAGCGCGTCCGCCTTCTCGCGACGCACCAGGTCAACGATGGTCTCCAGCGCGGTCATCCGCTGGTCCCGCAACGCCGAGGCCAGCAGCGGTACTTGGTCGAAACAACGCCCCAAAAGTAGATCAGATGCATGGATAATTTTCACGGCGGACCCCTTTCACACAACAGCCTCGTCTTCGACCCCAAAAGTTCCGAAAGCCTCCTGCAACGACAACTTCAGCCCTTTTTCTCAATCTTGGCAGCAGGCCTCTTAAACACCAATCGAACCCGATGACTGCGCACATTGGATTTGATTCCGGTGTGGTAACCGTCGTTTCCAAAATTGGGAAAACACGTCTCGGTCTCGTTCCAGCTCGTAACCAGCTCCCACCCCTGGTTCCCCAGCTCCTGAAGCTGCGCCTCGTTCACGGTCAAATCGCGTCGGCCCGCATCCTCCCTCGACTCTTCCCCCACCGCGCTGACCTCCATGATTTTGTACTCCCAGCGCGGCTTCTGGCCGCACCCGACCAACCACAGCGCGCCCATAGACAGGAGGACAATAGGCTGTTTGAACCTCAGTTGCTTGCTCATGGGCCCAGTATAGAGGGGGGTGCGTCACCGGACGTCGCGGCTCTGAAGGACCGTGCGGTAAGGTCTTATCGCACCGTACCGCCACCCACCAGTGATCCCCATACTTCGTCAGGCTTCACTTCGCCATAGAGCGAGGGGAAGAGGGCTCGAGTGGCCAGTTCTCGCTTGCGCTCGAGCAAATCGTGCAGGCCTTCATCGAACGTCTTAAAGTCCGGATGCACGCACAGGGGGTAATAGACGAAGACCTCCCTGGTTTGGCCGATGCGGTAGGCGCGGTCGGTGGCCTGATCTTCTTTGGCCGGGTTCCAGTGGCGCATGTAGTGAATCACGTGATTGGCACAGGTAATGGTCAGCCCAACCCCGGCGGCCAGCGGCGACAGGATCAAGATTTGAAACCCGGGTTGCTGGTTGAACTCCTGCAGAATTTGATGCCGCGACCCTTCCTTCTCGCGCGCGGTCGAAACCTCGCCATTGATAGTGCGGATGCTCAGGCCATATTTTTCTCCCAGCCAGTGGGCCAGCAGGCGCTGAAACTCGCGCAGTTCAATGAACAGGATCACCTTTTCTTGCCGCTCGCGAATGGCATCCAGGGTGCTCAGCAGCCAGGCAAACTTGGCCGATTCCTCGCGCAAGCTGTCGACGTCCGAGCAGAGGTCGGCGCCCTGGTGAAAGGCGCACAAGCGACGCAGGCCTTGCAACAGGCTCAGCATCGGCGGTGCCGTGCCGTCCTGCTTGCGGCCCAAGGCCAGGGCCGAACGATACTGTTGCTGTTGCAACGGGCTCATGTCTACGCGCGGGGCGCTGTGCGACTTGTTGGGCAGCCCCTGCTGTATCTGGCTCTTCAAGCGCCGCTTGAGCATCGAGCCACAGCGCTGCTGGATCTTCTCCGTCAAGTCCTCGGCCTGGGTGGGGTCGGCTGGAAACTCTTTCAAAAAGTCTTTCAAACACCCCAGTCGCCCCGGTTCAATGAAGTCCACGATACACCACAGTTCGGACAAGTGATTTTCCACGGGAGTTCCCGTACTGGCCACCCGAAAGTCCGCTTTCAGGGCCTTGGCAGCTCGCGTAACCTGAGTGGCCGGACTTTTGATTTTCTGGGCCTCATCCAGCACGACACAGGCCCAGTCCATACGAGGCAGATCGAGGTGATACTGCCGTAAAGTCTCATAAGAAGTCAGCACATAAGGGTATTTGGACAGCTTCTCCATGTCCAAATTCTTGCCCCTCAGATGAGTGCGCGTATTCTCGCCGTGCAGCTTGGCAAAGGCGTAATGGGGCAGGCCCTGTGGACCCCCAAAGAACTTGTGATACTCATCCTCCCAGTTGTGGATCAACGAGACCGGACACACGATCAGGCTGGGTTTGGGGGCGTCCTGCTGAAGCCGGATCCACTCAAGCAGCGTCCAGAGCTGGATGGTTTTGCCAAGCCCCATGTCATCGGCCAGCAAAGCGCCTTGGGCGCCCGGGTTACGGTACAGAGCCTGCAGCCAGGCTACGCCTTCGCGCTGATGGGCCAACAAGTCGATATGCGGCAGAAGCGAGGCCGGTCGCTCCACTTCTGCTGCCACCGCGGGCATCTCGCCGCTGACCTTCTGGTATTCCAGGGTTTCTATGTTCTCCTTGATTTCCAGTTCCAGTCGCGGTGCCCGCGGGGGCGGCGGTTCGGCTTCGTTCTGGGCCGGCGGTTGCAGGCGTTTGGCCAATTCTTGCAGCTTCTTCTCGATAACCGCGTTGGCCGGAAAGTCCAGCCCTTTGAATTCAAAGGTCGAAATGTTCTCCTGTTGAGCGGCCTGCAAATGAGTCAACATCTGCTCTACATCACCTGAGTCGACCACCATTTCCCAGGGGTCCTGAAGGCCGCATTCGTCTTCAATCTTCAGGGCAACGGTGGGTACCCACTCTGTTTCCGAGCTGGGAAGCTGGGGATAGAAGCGTACTCGCTGGGCCACGATCCCAACCACCCGGTCGCCAAAATCACTCAGGTCGATCGCCGGATGAGTGAGGAACTCTTCGGGCGCGTCCAAGAAATGGCGCCGCTCGTTGCCCTTCAGTTTGCGCACCTTGCGCAACTGCTGGACGGCCTCCTGAATCGGCTCACTCAACACCACACGGGCGCTGCGTCCATCTTCCCGGCTATACTGGTAGATGCCCTTGACTGCCTCTCCGGCGTCGAGTTGTCGCTGCAGCTTGGCATCTGCCTCCTGTCCATCGAACCCGGGGACAACTTCCAGCGTGTCGGCCTCGTCACTCACCTTAACCAAGGGTAGAATGCTTTCCGGCGCCCCCACGTGTTGATTGGCCAAATACGGGTCGGCCACTACGCCAGCCGCGGAAGCCGCTGCCAGCAGGCGCCCTATGGCTAGCAGCCTGGATTGCATATTGCGAGGGGTCAGCCACTCTTTGGAGGCCTCGACCAGCTCCAACAGCCGTCGTTGCTCAGGGTTGAGGAAATAGCGCGAATGATTACAGCGCAAAAAAGGACCGCTGCGGTCATTCAGTTCCAAACGTTCATTCTGATCGTCCCGAAACTCCAGGCGAATCTCGAACCTCTCGGTCCCGGCGTCGCCCACGGCAATCATCTTTCCTGGGAACAAGAACGGTTTCCCCACGCCCAAGCCGCACTGCTCTTCTAACTCCAGGTTGTCCCAATGTGAGTAGGGCAGATAGAGCACATCGTCGGCAGCCACCAGCCACTCGTCGTCTTCCAACTGACGCAATAGAATAACCCGCTTCAGGTCGTCTTCATCCCATCGCAGCCCGGCCTGTCGCCACCAGGGAGCACGCAAGTCGCCGGCACCCTCCTGATAGAATTCCACTGCCTGGGGGGAAAAACGGTGGCGCAGGCGCACGGGTTGCGGCTTCGGCTTGGCAGGGAAAAGGGAACTGAACACTAGCTGCCCGGCCTCCGCACGCCATATTCCCTGTAGAGAAATTCGTCGAATCGGCCCGGCCAATTAGGCGTATGGGGCAGTTTTTTTGCCGCCGCTGTGTTTTTCAGCTCGTTGATGGTAACGGTCTTCATGCCCATCAAATTTGGATCAAAGCGCTTTGCATCGTATATAAAACAGGCATTATTGACCTTGCTGAACTCGACCACGATGGCATCCCTGATGCGCAATACAAAGGCACACACCTCGTCCGAACCGCTGCCCTCCAGGCGGCCATAACGTCCGGAGCTAAGATACTTCTGTACCTTGCCGCGCTTGCGGCGAATGACCCCTTCGCCCAGAAAAATGCGACTGGACGACACACAACGGTTGAAGACGAACGGCTTCCAATATTGCACCCTGGATTTTTCATCCGAATCATCGGCAAGCTCTCCAAAGAACAACTCCAGGTCCTCGATACTCAGCCAGGCTTCCATCAGCGCCTTTGCCTCCAGATGAACTCCGTACCAGTGGGCCGAGTCCTTTTGTCGAGGGTCTTTGAGGGTGTCCAGGGCGAAGGCAATCAGCGTGGGCTCTGGACTGACGGTCTTGCGATGTACGTGCTCGAGCAGAGCTGCCTCGACGCACTTACGACGAACCGCCAGCGACTCGACCGGTTCGTACACGATGCGGGTATTGCTGCCGGTGACATCGGTGGGCACCGTGCGCTGCAATCGGGCATAGATCTCGTCTACCTGTCGGCTGTTTCCGCTTCGCATCGCCACCCGCACCCCTTCAGCCATGGCCTCCCCGTAGAGCCAGCTTGTTGTGGGTATCTCCAGGTCTTCCCAACACGACCAGTCCTCACGTGACGGCGGAAGGAAACTGGCGGCGAAGCCAACCGGGTCGGCCGAGAACAGTGTCCGATACTGATGATAGTGGTGCACCCAGGTTCGCCTGCACTTTGCCAAATCAATCCGGCTCAACTTCTCGCGAATCCAGGCCCCCAGTTCGACACGATGCCTGGGATAGTGTTCGAACTCGGCGTGGAAGTAGCGCTGGATCATTTCCTTGAGCAGCGTCAGTCGTTCATCCTGCTCTAGTTCCTGAATGAAAGGCGCCAGGCCGAAGCGACTCACATACGCCGGATTACCGGCCAGCAGCAGATAAGGTATCAGGCGCCGATCGCGTCGCCGCGCAGCCTCGTCTTTCCAGGATTTCTTGTTGAGCCGGTCCATCGCCGCCGCCAGGTCAGCTTCGCTGATTCCTTGCGGGTTTCTCGCCTTAGTGGCACTCTTCTTCAGCCGGGCCACGGTGGCGATCAGGTGCTCGGGAGACCCCAGATACACGTCGATCATTTGCCGGGTCGGCAACGACCTGACTTCGATGAAGCCATACGAGCGCGCGGGCGGCCTCTCGTGCTTGCGCGCCTCTCGTGCCTTCTTGCGTTCTGCCAACCAGGAGGCGCTTCCGCTTGCGGGCCCCTCTGGTTGCCGTAGGGGCGGCGCGGGCTTGTTCTGCACAGCGCTCGGGAATCGAGAGGGTCCACCCAGTGGAGTCGTAGTTCCAGCGCCTGCCGCACTCGTGGGGGGCGGCGAAGTTTTCGATGCCAAGGGCAAGGACTTCAGCAAAGGATGGTCTTTGCGTATCCCTCTACGCTCCAATTCTGCAAGCAAGGCCTGGACCTGCTCCGGCGAAGCCGTGTTCTCTCTGCAAACCTGAAGTAATTGCAGATACTTCTCTTGCGCCATCGGCGCAGCCGGGGTGTTCGTTACTCTCGGCGGCGATGCCGCTCTCGGAGCGGGCGAAGTAGTCGAAGCCTGCAAAAGTCGCAGTCTGGCCCTTACCTCCTCCGCCAACGATTGGGAGGCCTGCCCCTCGCGCTGCTCCAAAAGTTCAAGCAGCTCCCGCAGAGCATTCGCGTCATTGAAGGCCCGCTGTTGGAAATAGGTCTGCAGCTCCGGCAACCTGGTGCTGGCACTCAATACCAGTTTCGACGGCGCCGGGCTGGACGAGAGCGCCATTATCATGTTGGTGATATTCTTGGCCTTCTCGGGGGACGAGCGATGCATAAACTGAAGCCGAACGTTCGCCAGCAATGCCCTATCCGTGGAGTTTGCCCGGGCCAGCTGCTCCAACTCCTCGAGGGACAGTGCCAGTAGATCTCTTTCCTTCATTGGCTTTCGACGTTCTCGAAATCAAAATCAGGCAAAGGGTTATAGAGCTCCAGGCGGATCACAACTTGCCGGCTGCTCTGGTCCTTTACGGTCCAAAGCTTTCGCGACTGCCACTTCGTCTTTACATCGTCGGCCAGCGGAATGACCTTTTTCACACGATCAACACTGGACCGACCTGAAGAAAGGACCAGGTATCGCAGCCGCTCTCGACTTCTTTCTGCCCAGTCTTTCCTGTCCTTCGGGAAATAAGCTTTAAAGTCATTCCCAAAGACATACTTCACAACGCTCCGGGAACGATTCAGAGTGACGCCCAGGTTGTGAAGATAGGCTTC
This sequence comes from uncultured Burkholderiales bacterium, assembly GCA_964649085.1. Classification (GTDB taxonomy): domain Bacteria; phylum Vulcanimicrobiota; class Xenobia; order Xenobiales; family JADMJV01; genus JADMJV01. The sequence continues at coordinate 27,299 of CAZYPN010000064.1, forward strand.
ATTCCATTCCGAACTGTGGAAACTGGGGTCAGCCCTTCCCTCGAAAACAACACCCGTGATAAGCTCCCGGTATTGATCCTTCGTAATCGTGTTGGCCAGAACAGGAATAAACTTGGTCAGGAAAACCTTGCCTTCGCCTTTCAATTCGTCGGAATCCCCATCGAAAAGCACCTGGTTATCCACCGAAACCGTAAGATCGTTATCCTGAAGCTCAATCTTCAGCTTCCGTTCGAGCAGCAACAACCTGCGCAGGTTTCTGAGTTCGGCCTTCAGTTTGAGGAGGTTGGCTGACTTTCTCTGGAGTGTCGGTGCCATCGCCAGCAGCTTCTTGTTCTGCTCAACGGTCGTTCTGAGCTTCCTTTGCTCATCCAGAAGTCGCTGACGTTGGGCTTCGCTGATCTTGATGAATACTACCAGCAAGATCAGCAATAGCAGAACCATGGAACTGAGCAAATCGCTATAGGTGATCCAGAAAGGATTCTCTGCCTCCTCTGGTTTGGCCCGATGTTTCATCGCGACATGCCGCGGGTGACCTGGCGCAGGTTGTCCAACTCTTCCGCCAGGTCTTCAATCGCCCCAGACAGAGCCCCGGCCCCCTTGCTGAGGTTGATGTCCACCTCGTGCAAAAATTTTCTGGCACCCTCGTGAAAGGCTTCGTGGTAACTTTCAGAATCGGATTTCATCTGTGCAAATGCACTTGCCGACGTTACGTGGAAGTCTTCGACGAAACGCTTCAGATCGGCGACCTGATTGCGTGTAGCTTCCAGAATTTGGGTCAATACCTTCTGGTATTGCTCCACCGACTTGCCCAATTCTGCTGCAGTTGTCAACGAACGATCGGTTTGCAATCGGCTCGCCTTGGATTCCTGCAAGCTGAGGGAGATTTGCTGAGCACTTGTATCCAACACGCTCGAGGCTTCTCCAAGTTTGCTGGCCATCGTCTCGAGATGTTCGGTTTGGCGCAGAAAACTCTCCGACAGACCTTTCATTCTCGTCAGGGGCGACTCAATGCCCCCAAGTAGTCGCTCGATATCCTGAGTGGCCTGTCGTACCGTGGCGGCAAACTTCTCGTGGTTGGCCTGTGTCGAAGTTCCAAAGCTGTCCAGCTTGCCCAACAACGTCGCCATCTGGGTATTGATCTGCTGGTTGGCGGTGCGGCTTTCCTTAAGCATCGATTCCGTACTGGACATCAACGTTTGCATCGCCTGTTCCAGCGAGACCTGCACATCGCCAAACTGTTGCCGTGTGAGGTCCTGAAGGTTCTGGGTTACAGCGTTAAGACTTGAGTGGGTTCCTGCCTGCAGCTGCGCTGCCAGGGCCTGGGTGCTCGACTCCACGTGCGTGGTCAGGGCCTTGGCTGCCGCCAACAAACTGGCTGAGGTTTCTTGAGAACTGCTAGCGCTGTTCTCTACCTGGTTGGAAAGGCGGTCCAGGCTGCTTTCGAAACCGACGCGAAACTGCCGCATCGTATCGAGCAATTCCTCGCTATAGGTGCGGGTTGAGGCCAGCATCGACCTGGAAAGCGACTCAATCGATGCTACGGTGGCCTGACTGCCCTGCTCGATGATTTGCTGAGACGACCTGGCAGTATTGTCTGAAAGCTGCTGGACGGTTTTCAGCAGGCCGTCGAAGCCCGCCAGCGACGCATTCGAGCTCTCGGTGATCTGAGAGCTCATCGTCCTCAGGCTGTCGTCGAAGTAGTCGCGCATTTCGTCCAGAACCTTGGATTGATGCTGCTGACTCTTCATCAGGTGCTCTCCAACGACACGTCCAATCTGGTCCAGTGCGGCCACAGTACGCTCTGTTTGCTGTTGCTGCATCCGTGCCACCTCGTCTGCCATGGTGGCGGCAAATTTTGAAAGCGTCGCCATCGAATCCGCGGTGGCCTTGCTTCCCTGCTCCAACACCTGTTGGGAGGTCTGGCCAAGACGGTTAGACAGATCTTCAATCGAGTTCAACAAGCCCTGAAGGCCGGCCATTTGCGTCCTGGAACCCTCGGTAATCTGCCCACTGAGTTGCCGAAGACTGTCGTCAAAATGGGCGCGCATGTCTCGCAACACCTGGTTCTGGTGATCCTGGCTTCGCATCAAGTGCGCCCCGACGTCCTCACCGATCCGACTGAGGGTCTCGGACGAACTTCTGGCCACGGCCTCCTGATGCCGGGTGATCTCACCCGCAATCGAAGAAGGAAACGACCGGACCTGCTGCAGCACTTCGTCCTGAAGTTGACGGGCTGCACCGGAAATACTCGACACGAAAGTGCTTTGCGCCACCCGCTGCTCCTCCAGCAGACCTTTTACGCCCTCGATACTGCTGAGCATATCCTTGATCTGACCGTGGGCTCCGTCCAGCAGCGAGGTCTGAAATTTTTCAACCAGCTGGCTCAGAGTTTTGCTGGAGGCATCACTGGCTTCATTGCTGATCTTCCCCATCGACTCGTCGAGCTTCTTGCTGAGTTCGTCCACGGAGCCAATCAAAGACCTCTTGGGCGCATCTGGGCCCGTGGAATGGGCTCCGATGGCCTTGCTCATGGCCTGCTCCAGCATCACCGCAAAGTCGGTGTTCTGACCCTTCAGTGAATTCATTGCTTCGTAGGAGTGATCGCGAATCTCATTGGAGAGACTCGTAAGCTGTTGCAGGAGGGCGCCTTCGGTGACCCTTGGGAACTTACGATCCAGGGCCCGTTGCAACCGAACCAGGCTCGACTGCATTCGGGAATACAGCAGTCGTTCAATGAGCAGAAACACAATGGCACAGGTGACAGCGACGAGCGAGAGCTTAATAGCTGGCTCAATCTGATTCAGCAGCTCCTGCACCATTCTGGTCAGATCGCCTTCTTGACCCGAGGGCCCAGCCTGTGCGGCCGGTGTGGCAGTGCTGGCCGGCGTGATTGGCGCAGCTGTGGGTGACGTGGTCGTTCGGGGCGCGGCCAGCGACCTGGAGGCGGTTCCCAGTCCTGTCTTCATGCCATAGAACGTGCAGATGATACCAAGACCTGTGAGGATACCAGGCAGATGCCGCGAAAAATCCAACCACAAAACGGGGTCGACGAGTTCATTCGAATGGAAATGCTCTGCAGCCTCGGTACTTCGATGTCGCTTTCCTTGGGAAGAAACCAGGGAATCCTTGTACGAAGACCAGACTACTGAAATATCCTCACCAGCCTCTAAGAATTTCTTGTCAAGCCGCTCCCATGCCCCTTCCTCCTCGAGTTTGAGTTGGCCCACAAAGCGGGTCAACTCATCCAGCGTGCGCAGACGACCGAAGGTTCGCCAGAACCCGGCTGCAAGCATGCCCAACGTGAATCCAGGAACGACAACCATAAAAACGGATTCAATGAACACGGAACGACCAGCCTCCAGAATTCCTCGTCTCATCGCCGTCGGGTCGTTGTAAGCAAAGTTGCCAGCTCAGTCCACCTGACCGAGGATAGGGCTTTCCCAAACTACTTGAGGACACTATCGATCGCCACTTATGCAGCATTCGCAAACACCTCTCTCCATCCACCGATCCCACCCCACAGTCCGCCATCGTCAACCCCACCCCTAATCATCCCCCTCGCCGTCGTCCTCCTCAAAGTCCAGCTGCCCCTGGTCGCTCTCCCCCACCCCACCGGCCTTGCGCTCGCGCCGGCGCTGCTCGGCCTCGCGCAGCTCACGCACCTTCTCGGGATGGTGGGTCTCGAAGTCGGCCCGATAGGCGTCCGAGCCCGCCTCGTCCAGGCGGAAGTCGGGGCCCAGCTCCTCGGGTGCCTGCAGGCGCAGCTCCCACTGGTAGGCCTTCTCGGGGTGATACTTCCAGAACACCCCGTGGGCCACGGCCAGCGAGGGGTCGCGCTGACACTTGCCGTCCACCCGGCCGGGAAAGTAGCGGCGGGCCTGTTGCGACCAGTCATAGTCCTTCTTGCCGCTGGCCTGGCACAGCTCCACCCACCAGCTCTTCGGGTCTTTCCAGCCCTGGGGCAGCAGTAGTGGCCACAGGGCGGCGCTGTTGATCATCACCCCATCGTCCAGCTGCATCTCAAAGGGCCCGTCCACCTCGCGTGGGGTGCAGCCCGGGCAGGGGGCGCCCCGCTCGGCAATGTCCTGCACCTGGCGCAGAAACGCCGCCAGCTCGCCGCTCAGGGCCACCAGCCGGTCGTAGCGCTTCTGAGCCGCCACCTGCGACTTACGGTCGCCCCCCGTCAGCGCCGCCGCCGTATCGGCCAGCTCGCCCTGCAGCCGGTTGGCCTCGGCCTGCAGCAGGCCCAGCACGTGCAGCAGCGTCTGCGAAGTCCAGCGGTGAATCGAGCACCACACCACAAAGCTCTTCTTCTCCGACGACAGCGGAAAATAGATCGGCCGCTTCTCATAGCGCTTCAGATGATCGTCGGCGAAAAAGCGCGTGCGCAAATACTCCCCGTGCTCGCGCAGCGGCGCCGCCGCCGCATGCTCCAACCCATCGGGCCCGCCGCTGGCCGACAAAAACAGCAGGCCGTGGGGCAGCGCCCCCTCGACTTCCCCGCTGGCAATACCCCCCTCGTCAAACCGCCCCAGCGCCCTGCCCAGCGCATAGCTCAGCTCGTCCAACGGCCCCGCCGACTCCAGCTCGACCTCATACTCGGGCAGCGGCGCCCCGGCCGGCCGGTCCACCGCCCGCTGGGCCCACTGCTGGGCATAGCCCCACGGACTCGGCCCCGGCCTGCGAAACTCCACCGACGTCTCGCGCGCCTGCTCGTGCTGGGTAAAGGCCTCCTCCAGCCGGGCCACAATCTGCTCGGCTCCCTCGATGGGAAACAGGGGAAGACGATTCACGTCACCCACCTCAAAATGAACTCCGGGATTGAGCGACTCCAGCACGTACCTGGCCGCGGAGGAATTCATCAGGCACAGCGTGCCCGCAATGTCCTCGGGAAACACCGACGAGCCCATGTTGCCAAACACGCTGCGGTAGCGGTGGGCGCGGGCCGTGAAGCTCGAGCCGATCATGGAGAACGCGATGCCTGGGCGGAAGTAAAATGAGGGGTTGCGGAAGACAACGCCATTCGAGACCAGCGCGAATAAGCGATTCTCCAGTCCGCTGCTAGCCCAGCGGACAACCTCGCGCAGAGGCTCAAACCAGGCCGTGCCCTTCGCTCCCTTGATAGTGGGAGCCCAACTTCCAGATACCCAATCGCACTCCCCCACACTTGCCTTGCCATCGTTGAAAGAAAGAGGGTGAATTCTTGACGCACGAAAAGTGTTCACTTCCCACCACTGTCGGTTGAATCGGCCGTCGTCGCCAGTGCACAACCCCTTCCTGGCTGGCGCTTGATCGCCGATTCTGATGGAAGCAGCATAGCGCGCCAAGAACTCCCGGTCCCACCAGTAAATCAGGGGCTGGCCGGGAATGGCCCGCAGGTCCTCGGGCCGGAAGTCAAAGCGCTGGTAGCCTGCCAGCAAGGCCACCCGCTTGCGCTCAGTTCGTCGCCCGTCCCTCGAGCGGTCCTCGCGCGGGGTGGGCAACACCGCGATGCAGTCCGACCCTCGCAGGCCACGGCGCAAAAGCGAAATGGTCACGGCCACCACCTCGTCCAGAATCTGCTCGAACGCGCCACGGTCCAGGTCGCCCAGCAGCGCCAGCGCGTGTGCGCCCAACAACTCGGCCCGCAGTTTCTCGAAGTTGCCCAGGAACATCCAGCCCCGCAAGGTCAGCAAACACGACATTCCGCCCTGGCGGCACAGCTGCAGTCCCCGCAACATAAAAGCGGAATACAAATCCGATTTTCCGGCCGCGTAGTGCCGTGCCACGTAGGCGCTGTCGACCATCTTCCCCGCGCCCTGATAAGGCGGGTTGCCCACCACCAGGTGATACTGCCCCTCCCCCACCAGCCGAATGAAGCGCACCCCCGAGGCCAGCTGCTCGCCGCGCAGGCGCAGGCCCAGGTCCTGCGAGCGCGAGTGGCGGGCCACAAACTGTTCCAGACGAGTCAACAGGGCCGCCCGCGCCTCCTCCAGGCTCAGCGCGCGGCTGGCCAGCAGCGGGGCCTGGGCCAGCACGGCCCGGTCCAGCGCCTCGCCCACCTTCAACAGGCTGCCCAAGTGGTCGGCCCCCTTCAGCGTGTCCACCAGCTGCAGCGTCAGCTGCCGGGGAATGCCCGTTTCCTCCTCCACCCGGCTCACCAGCTCCAGCAACGCCGGGTCGTCCTTGGCCAGAGCCGACAGGCCCAGGTTCGAGGCCACCAGGTTCACCCGCCGGGGGCTGGCCTCGCGGGCAAAGCTCTTCACCTTCAGCCACAGCGCCGCCGCCGCGATCTGCACCGCCCGCGGGTCGATGTCCAGCCCGTGCAGGTTGTTCTCCACAATGCTGTGGGCGATCTCGGCGGGTGACACACTCTGTCCCCGATGCCGCGCCTCCTCCTCATACAACGCCGCCAGCAGGTCGAAGGCGATCACCAGAAAGTGCCCCGAGCCGCAGGCCGGGTCCAGCAGCTTCAGCTGGCTGAGCCGCTCCGGCACCCCCTCCCCCCCGCCAACGGGCGCCGCCAGCGGGCGCGGCACATAGTATTTCCAGCGCTCCTCCAACTCGCTCTCCAGAGGCATCAGCGCCTCCTCGGCCACCTGCCCCTGGGCCCGCAGCTGCCGCCACTCGGCCCGCCGCTGCTCCAGCCGATCCAGCGTGCCGCTGGCCACCACCTCGGCCGTCCAGCCCTGGCGCTGGCACATTTCCAGCCACAGCTGGCCCAAACTGTTCTGCAACAACCACTCCACCATATAGCGGTCGGTGAACAGCTGCGTTTTGGCGGCAATTTCATGATTTTCAATTTTGCCGCCATTGCGAATTTTCTCGTCCAGCGCCTCGCGCTCGGGGTCGTTCCAGAATTGATACACCCAGCCCAGCAGCGTATCGTCGCGCCACAACCCCTGGCGGTCGTCGGCCCCCAACCCCTCGCCCTGCAGCACCTCCACCAGGTGGCGCAAGGTGGCCATGGGCATCGGCACCAGCGAAATCAGCCCCGCCGGCCCGAAAAGCCCGGGCAAATCCAGCGCCAGCTCGTCGAAAGCCAGCTGCAACAACAGCGCATAGCCCTCATTGTCTTCGGCCAGAGCCGGGGCAAAATCGCGAAATTCGCGAAACCCCTTGCTGTTCCACCCGCCCGTAAAGACGGCCACCCGCACCAGCCCCAGCGCCTCCATCTGACCCAGCACCACCAGCCGGTTCAGCCAGGTGGCCGCCACCAGCTTCACCGCGCACTCCAAATGCCGCTCGCGAGCCTGAGCCACACTTTCCTTCTGGCCCCGATTGCCGGCCCGCGCCTGCTCGTCGAGCCACTCCTCCAGACGGCGCCGCTTCACCGCCCGCTCCTCCCCCAGCTCGGCCCGCGAAGCGGGAATCGACAGCCGATAGGCCGATTGCAGCTCGTTGCGCAAATCTTGCAGCAGCCGCTCGCGCAGCCCACGCACCGTGTCCGACAACCAGCTCTTGGCCGCCGGCGACATTGCCCAACGAGGGGTGGAGAATGCCAGAGTCAATTACGCCTCCCTGAATTCCAGGGCCGTTCGCCCGCTTCCAGCCCCGACCCTGCTCCCTCTATTCTGCCGCCAGCCGCGATACATTTTGTCGCACCCCCCGCCGCGTCCCCCCCAGGCCCCGCGTCCGGCCGTGGTCCAGCCAATGTCCGGCCCCCATCCCCGCGTCCGCCCCCAGTCCGCCCGTCCCGCCGTGGTCCAGCCAATGCCCGGTCCCCATCCCCGCGTCCGCCCCCAGTCCCCGCGTCCGGCCGCCAATGCCCGCCCCCCAAGCACCGCAAGTCCCCCAGATCCCCGCAAGGGTCTGC
>CAZYPN010000065.1:0-34262 GCA_964649085.1 uncultured Burkholderiales bacterium
GGGGGGTGGGCGTGGGGGGTTTTGGGGCTGGGGAGGGCTGGTTGGGGTGTGTGAGAGGCTCAGGTCGCGTCCCGAGGATGCGCCGCACCCTTCGCCGGCCTGCTGACCGCCGCTTCACATGGACCAGCCCCGGCCAGTGAGCTCGGTCACTTTGCGGCCATCCAGCTTGCCTCCAACAATAGGGAGGTAGAACCCGTTCAGCAACCTTAAAGCATACTTGCGGTGGTCGCCAGTTGCCCGCACGAACTCATTGAGGATTTGCCGCTTAACCTTGTGTGTAGCAGCTTGATAGCGCGATCTTATTTGGCAGAGAGGCTCTCTCCTTGACTGGAATCCCATCAACGACCTCAACATTCCGTTACCTCCCGCCCGGTAATAGGATTCGTGAGGCAAGTGTGGGCTCACGAGTAAGATCTATGGTGAGTCAACGCGGGCCTGAGAAGTTTGTAGTGCAAGAAAGCACTTTTTTTACACTACAAACTTCGAACATGCATTCTCTTAATGGAGTCACGAATCTAAGGGATCTCGGACGAGCTTCTGGTCGGCACGCCCAGTCCATTGCGCTCGGTCAAGTCCAGTCGGTCAGGAAGCTGGGGTTCAGTCGCGCTGGAGGGGGTTGAAGGTGGTGTTGCCCTGGCCATCCACGGTGACGCTGCCCGACAGGGAGCGGTAGGTGGTGCGATCGCCCTGGCGCGTGAGGCTGACGGGATCGGCGGACACCGAGTGGTGGGCGATGCGCGCCCAGGTGTGCCAGGCTTCGGCTTTGAGTTGCTGCACTTCCCGGGTCTGGGGGTTGTAGCTGAGGCTGCCCTGGACGTAGTGGCCGGGATCGCCGCTGATGGAGGCCAGGCTGGTGGGCTGCAGCAGCACCTCGCCGCGCCGGCCACGATTGAGGTCGGCAGGGGTCTCGTCGGCGCGGACAAAAAGGTCGGCGATGGACTGCACCTCGTGCTGGATGGCTCGGGCCTGGCCGTAGGCTTCGGCCTGGTTGGCATTTTGGAATCGGCCGATGGTGTGGGCGGGGATGTGCATGGTGGTAGGGCTCCCGATATCTTTGTGTGTTCGCCGGCAGTCAAACACGTCGGCCTGAATCTTTGCTGAAAGAAGGGGAAGTGGGCCATGAGCGAGGGGACTGAATCGCGCTTCTGCAGGATTGGCTGCGCCCGACTTAAGGATTGGCTGCGAGGATGGCCTGCAGGCGCTGGCTGATGGGCTGCAGGCAGTAGGGCGCCTGAAGGAGCACTTCGCCGTGCAGCCCCGGAATGGGGTGCACCTGCAAGTGGGGGGCGTGCCGCGACCAGCCGTAGTCGGGGCTGGTGGCGCTTTGGTGGCGGGCGCGCAGCAGATGAACCGGGCCGCTGTAGGGGCCGCCGCCGTAGGAAAGCGCGGCCTGACGCGTGAGAATGCGGGCCTGTTGAAGATTGTCCGGGGTGGAGGTGGGGGGCTGGAAGCGGCGGCGCAACTGCCCCAAGATGTAGGCCAGCCAGGGGCGGGGGCCGACCCTGGCCAGGCCCTCCAGATGGAAGGCCAGGCGCTGGCCCCAGCTGGGAGCGATAGAGCGGTAGCCGGGACCATAGCTGTCGAGCAGCAGCACGGTGGCCAGCTGGCCCTGCTGCTCGGCCAGCTGGCGGGCCATTTCGTAGGCGATCAGGCCGCCCAAGGAGAGGCCGCCGAAGAGGAACGGGCCGGAATGGCCGCGCTGAAGGATTGCCCCAAGGTAGCTAGAGGCCATGTCCTGCAGCCGGTCCTGGGGTGAGGCGAAGAGCCCCTGAGCCTGCAGGCCGTAGACCGGCCGCTGGCCGTGGAACTGTCGGGCCAGTGGCTCGTAGACGAGCACCGCACCGCCCAGGGGATGCACCAGATAGAGAGGAGGCTGGGGGCCGTGGGCCGGCAGCGGCACCAGGCAGCCCGAGGCGCCAGAGGCCGGGTTGCGCAGCAGCGCGGCCTGCAGCTGGACGGTGGGCGAGGTGAACAGCGAGGCCAGCTCGAGCTGGCACGAAAATTCTTGCTCGATGCGATAGAGCAGCTCGAGGGCCAGCAGCGAGTGGCCGCCCAGGGCAAAGAAATCGTCGTGGAGTCCCAGCCGCGGGTTGCCCAGAACCTGGCGCCAGAGCGCCAGCAGGCGCTGTTCCACAAGACTGCAGGTGCAGGGGGCGGGCTGGGAAGCGGGCTGGGCCGACGGGAGGGGACGCACGGCCTGACGGTCGAGCTTGCCCGTGGGGGTGCGCGGCAACTGGGGAACCTGGAACAGCTGAGACGGCACCCAGGCCGTGGCCAGGCGTTCGGCCAGCCAGGCCCGCAGCTCGGCCGAACTGAGGCTGGCCCCGGGAACGGCCGTCCAGTGGGCGACCAGTTGCTGGTCGACCACGGCCACCGCGGCTTCGCCGACCGCGGGATGAAGGGCGATGGCACTTTCGATTTCGGCCTCTTCGAGACGCACGCCGCGCAGCTTGTGCTGGCCGTCGCGGCGACCCAGATACTCCAGCAGCCCATCGGGGCGCCAGCGGGCCAGGTCGCCGGTGCAGTACATGCGAGCCCCGTCGCTGGCCAGGGGAAAGGCCCTGGCGGTGAGATCGGGCTGGTTCCAATAACCCCGGGCCAGAGCCGCACCCAGCACGTGCAGGGTGCCGGGCAGGTCGGGGGGCAGCGGGCGCCCCTGGGGATCGAGCACACGCAGCTCGACGTTGGCGATGGGGCGCCCGATGGGAGGGCGACGGTGCCCTTCGGGTTCGACGAGGTGGTAGCTGACGTCGGCGGCCACTTCGGTGCAACCATAGAGGTTGAGCAGTTGGGCCCCGGGATAGCAGCTGTAGAACTGACGGGCCAACGGGGCGTCGAGGGTTTCACCGCTGCAAACCACCAGCTTGAGGTGGGGAGAAGGAGGGTTGTGAGCCAGCAAGGCACGCAGCAGCGAGGGCACCAGCACCAGGCGAGTGATGCGATGCCGGTGCAGGGCCTGCAAGAGGGCCTTGGGCTGAGCGTTGTGTGGGGGGGCGAGCAGCACCAGCGGCACTCCCGCACAGAGGGGGCCGAGAATCTCGGCCACCGAGTCGACGAAGGTCAGAGCCGTGCGCTGACAACAACGGTCATCGGGCTGAAAGGGAAAGGCCTGCTGCATCCAGAGCAGGCGGTTGCTGGTGGCCCCGTGGGTTGCGGCCACGCCCTTGGGTTGGCCGCTGCTGCCCGAGGTGAACATGACGTAGGCCAGCGACTGCGCGTTGAGGAGGGGCGGTTGATAGGCCGAGGCTTCGGCCAGAGGCAGGTTGAGGTCGAAGGGCTGACAGGCGTCGGGCAGCGAGAGCTGTGGACCCGGGCCCTGGATCAGCAGCTGGGGCCGGGCTTGCTGCAACATGGATTGGCTGCGCATGGGCGACTGGGGGTCGAGGGGCAGATAGGCGCCGCCGGCACAGAGCACGGCCAGCAGGGCGACAATGGATTCCACGGAGGGGGGCAGGTGTAGAGCCACCAGCGATTCCGGGCCCACCCCCCGCTGTTGCAGACTGGCGGCCAGCCGCAGCACCTGCTGCTGCAGCCAGGCACAGCGATAGCTGTGCTGGCCCTGGACCAGGGCCAGCGCCTGGGGCGTGCTCTGCCACTGCTGCAGCAACAACCGATCGAGGGTGGGCAGGGGCGGCGTCTGGGGCGGGGGCAAGAGGGCCTGAGGCGGACCCAGCCGATAGTCGTGGATGCAGCGCTGGGGATCGTCCCCAATCTCGGTCAGCAGGTGTTGGAAGTAGCCCAGCAGACGCTCGATGGTGGCCGCCTGAAACAGCTCGCAATCGTAGATACAGGTTCCCTGCAGGCCCTGGGGGCAAGCCACCAGGTGCATTTCGAGGTCGAAGCGGGTGCGCTGGGAGGGGCTGGGCATGGGCTCGAGCTGCAGCGGGCCCAGCGAGGGGGGGCCCTGGTTTGCGTGCTGCAGCTGGAACAGCACCTGGGCCAGCGGATTGTGGTTGAGATGGCGCTCGGGTGCCACGGCCTCGACCACCTTTTCAAAGGGCAGCTCTTCATGGTCGTAGGCCAGTAACGAGGCCTGGCGGGTGCGGCCGAGCAGCTCGGCAAAGCTGGGCTGACCCTCGAGGTTGGCGCGCAGCACCAGCGTGTTGGCAAACAGTCCGATGAGCGGCTCAAACTCGACTTGGCGTCGGCCCGCACTGGGCACGGCTACGGCCAGGTCGTGCTGCTGGGAATAGCGCCCCAACAGCAGCTGAAAGGCAGCCAGCAAAACCATTTGCAGGGTAACGCCGTGGCTGAGCGCCAGGTTCTTCAGGGGAGTGAGCCTGTCCGGCGGCAGCTGAAAGCGAAGCTGGGCCCCGCGGTGACTGCTGCGGGCCGGTCGGGGAGCGTCGAGGGGCAGCTGGAGCAGCGGCAGCCCCTGCAGCTGCTGCTTCCAGTAGGCCTCGAGTCGTTGCAGCCATGGGCCCTGGAGGCGCTGCTGTTGCCAGCGGGCGAAGTGGCTGACCTGGTAGGGCAGCGGAGCCAGGGGCTGGCCCTGGTAGGCGAGATCGAGTTCGCGCAGCAGCACGCGCTGGGACCAGCCATCGGAGGCGATGTGGTGCTGACGGATCAGCAGGATGTGGTGCTGGGGGTCGAGGCGCAGCAGCAGTGGGCGCAGCAGAACGTCGCAGCCGAGGTCGAAGGGTTTTTCGGCTTCGCTTCTGGCCAGTTCCTCTGCCTGCTGCTCGGCCTGAGGGTGGGAACTGAGGTCGCGCACGGCGAGCAGGGTTGGGGGAACCGGCAGCAGCCGGGCCGTGGGCAGCCCCTGCCGGGCCACAATGGCGGTGCGCAGGCCGTGGTGACGGCTGACGATCTGTTGGAAAGCCCGCTCCAGACGGGCCAGGTCGAGGGGGCCCCGCAGGCGCCAGCGGCTGATCATGGTGTAGGCCAGCAGGTTGCCCTCGAGCCTTTCCAGGAACCACAGGCGGCGCTGGGCCGAGGAGAGCAAGGGCGGGTCGACGGCTGAACCCGGCTCGAGGGGTAGGGCCTGGCTCTGGCCGCGCAGCCCGCCCAGGTGTTGGGCCAGCGCGGCCACGCTGGGGTGGTCGAAGAGCGTGCGCAGGGGGAGTTCGAGGCCCAGCAGGGCTCGCAGCCGGCTGACCAGTTGGGCGGCCAGCAACGAGTGTCCGCCCAGCTCGAAGAAGTTGTCGTGGATCGCCAACTGGGCGGTGCCCAGCACTTCGCCCCAGAGTTCCAGCAGTTGCTCTTGGAGAGCGCTGTGGGGAGGGGCCTGGGGCGAGGGTTGGGGAGCGTTGGGGAGCGGCAGCCGCTGACGATCGACTTTGCCGTTGGGCGACAGGGGTAGGGCGGGCAGCCACTGGAAGTGGTCGGGGATGAGCGCTTCGGGCAAGTGGGTGGCCAGAGTCTGACGCAGCTCCGTGGCCGGTCTGGGCTCGCCCACCAGGCAGGCCATCAGGCGGTCCCCATGGAGGCGAACGGCGGCCTGGCGCACGGAGGGCAGCTGGCCGAGGGCGTCTTCGACCTCGCACAGTTCGACTCGCCAGCCGCGCAGCTTGACCTGATCGTCGCGGCGTCCCAGGAACTCGAGCCGTCCGTCGGGCCACCAGCGGGCCCGATCCCCGGTGAGGTAGATGCGCTCGGACGGCTGCTGGGGATGGGGCCGAAAACTGTGGGCCGTGAGCTGGGGCTGGCCCAGGTAGCCCAGCGCCAGCCCCTGGCCCGCCAACCAGAGGTCGCCGGGCACACCCACGGGCACGGGCTGGAGGTCGCTGTCGAGCAGGTAGACCCGGGTGTTGTCGATGGGCTGGCCCAACGAGATGGGGCCCTGGGAAACCGGACCGCAGCACGACCAGATGGTGGTTTCGGTGGGGCCATACAGGTTCCACAGCTGGCCTGTGCGCTGCAGCAGCTGGCTGGCCAGCGGGGCCGGCAGGGCCTCGCCCCCGCACCAGGCGCGCAAGCGGGGAAACTTCCAGGGACGATGGCAGAGCAGACTCCAGACCGAAGGCGTGGCCTGTACCACGGTGACCTGCTCGAGCAGCTGCCAGGGTGGGGGGTCGGCCTGGCTGAGATAGAGCTGACCACCGCAGATCAGCGGCAGCAAGAGCTCGAGCAGCGCGATGTCGAACGACAGCGGAGTGATGGCCAGCATAGCGTCGTGGGGGCCGAATCCGGGACGGCGGGCCATGGACTGCAACAGGTTGCTGAGCGCGGCCTGGCCGACCAGCACCCCCTTGGGCAGGCCGCTGGAACCCGAGGTGAACAGCAGGTAGGCGGCCGAGTGGTCGACCGGTTGGGCATCGGGCAGTTCGTGAAGTCCGCGGGCGTCGAGCAGATGGGAGGGACGGGCCTGCTGCAGGTATTGCTGGAAGCGGCCCGGGGGCAGGTCGGGCAGCAGCGGCAAGAAGGCCGCTTCGGCTTTCCAGCAAGCCAGAATGGCCGCCACCAGGGCCGGAGTGCGGGGGAGCTGGATCGCCACCAGGCAGCCACAACGAACCCCGCCCTGGTGGAGCTGTTCGGCGATGGAAAGGGCCAGCTGGTGCAATTGTTGGTAGCTGAGGAGCTGGTTGTCGTGCACCAGCGCCAAGCGCTGAGGATGGGCCTGGACCTGAGCCAGGAACAGCTCGAGGGCGGTGTGGGGCAGGTGGCTGTGGTGGGTGTGGTTGCGGCGGCTCAGCCAGCGTTGTTCGGCCGGGCTGAGGCGGGCCAGCTGTCGGACCGGCAGGGCCGCCTGACGGGGCTCGACCACGGCTTGAAGCAGCGCCACCCAGCGCTGAACGAGGCGGCGAGCGGTGGACGGCCGATAGAGGTCGCGATTGTATTCCAGGGCGCCTTCCAGGCCCCCGTGGCGGGGCACCAGATGCCAGCACAGGTCGACTTTGGCCTGGCCGTTGTGCAGCTGAATGGGAGAGGTGCGCAGGCCAGCCAGCTCGAGATTGGGCGAGACGGTGTTCTGGTAGAACAGCATGCTGGAGAAGAGGGGGTGGCGGTCGGGCTGGGGCGGCAAGGCCAGCGAGCGCACGATGTGCTCGAAGGGGACGTGGGCATGTTTGAGCGACTGCAGCACCTGCTCGCGAACCCGCTGGACCAGCTGATCGAAGTTAGGACCGCTGCGGCGAGAGACGATCATGGGCACGAGATTGATAAAGCAGCCGATCAGTGGGTGCGTTTCGGCCTCGTCGCGACCGGCCACGGGCGAGCCGATCACCACCTGTTCGAGGCCGCAGTGGCGGCTGAGCAGTTCACCGAGACTGGCCAGCAGCACCATGTAGGGGGTGGCTCCATGGCGCTGACCCAGGGCCTGGAGAGCCGTCAACAAGGGGGCCGGGATGGTGATGGGGCAGAGGGCGGCGCGATGGTGGCCCGGGCCGCTGCGTCGCGGCCGATC
Source organism: uncultured Burkholderiales bacterium (assembly GCA_964649085.1). Lineage (GTDB taxonomy): Bacteria > Vulcanimicrobiota > Xenobia > Xenobiales > JADMJV01 > JADMJV01. The sequence continues at coordinate 7,346 of CAZYPN010000065.1, forward strand.
GGGAGCCACTTCGGCTCGGGGCAAAGGGGCCAGCTGGCCTTTCCAATAGCCAAGGTCAGGCTCGTGCCAGGACCTGGGCTCGCTGTGAATCCAGCGACAATAATCGGCATAGGTGACCTCGAGCGGTGGAAGGCTGTGGCCCGAGTACAGCAGAGACAATTCCTGGCACAGCACACGCTGGGACCAGCCGTCGAAGATGGCATGATGAAAAACGCACAGCAGCAGGTGGTGGGTGGGGCCGAGCCGGATGAGGCAAAAGCGGCACGGGAGGTCGTGTTCGAGGCTAAAGGGCTGCTCGGCCCAACGGGCGCACAGGGCCTGAAGTTGTCGTTCGGGGTCGCCGTGTTGCTGCAAATCGATGCGGGTCAGCCCGGGCCCCTGGGGTTGGCAGCTCCAGGTGGGTTGCTGACCCGACCAGCAAAAGCGCGCCCGCAGGGGCTGATGGCGCTCCACGATGTGGGCCAGGGCCTGCTCGAGGGCATCGGCGTTGAGCTGTCCTTCGAGGCGCCACATGTAGGGCACGTTGTAGGCCGAGACTCCGGGCTGCAGCAGGTCGGCCAGCCAGAGCCGCTGCTGGGCCGGCCCCAGGGGAACGCCGGGGCTCACGCCCGAACGGGAGCCTGCTGGAGCAACTGACGCAGCTCGACCACCCGGGCCAGGCTTTGCATGACGGCCGCAGGGTCGGGACCGAAGTCGATGAGGCAGGCCACTTCGTCGACGCCCATGGCCTGGAGCTGGCGACAGAACTGGACCTTGCCCTGGGGAGTGCCGACCAGTGCTCGGGATTGCAGGCGCTGGAAGGCCTCGTCGAGGATGTGCTGCTGGTCTTCGGGGGGGACCTGCATGGGGTGACCCAGCCCCTCGGAATAGCTGCGCTGCAGCCCCAGGTTGGTGAGCAGATAGCGGGCATAGGGCCCGCGCAGCAGTTGTTCGAGCTGGTGGGGGTCGTCGGCCAGAAAGGTGTGCAGCATGAGGGTGACGGTCTTGCCCCCGGCCTCTCGGTAGCCCGCCAGATCGGCGGCCAGAGCCTCGGGCGTGGTGTCGTAGAGCACGGTGAGCAGGTTCAGGTTGCGCCGGGCAGCCTCGAGCATGATCGGGCCCGAGTGGGTGGCCAGCCAGCAGGGCAATTCGGGCTGCAGCGGCCTGGGGTAGATGCGCACCTCGGTAGGCAGGCCGGCACCGTTGAGGCGCTGGACCGTCTGGCCACGCCACAGCTGGCGCAGGCACTCGAGGGTGTCGAGGGCGATGGAGCGACGCTGTTCATAGCGCTCGGGTGCCAGCACGAAATCGTTGGGATGCCAGCCGCTGGCACAGGCCACACCGACCCGTCCGCCCGAGAGGTTGTCGACTACCGACCAGTTCTCGGCCAGACGCAAAGGGTCCCACAGGGGCGCCACGGTGCTGCCGGCGCGAATGTGAAGGCGGCGAGTGACGGTGGCCAGGGCCGCCGCCAGCACCGACGGGTTGGGATAGAGGCCTCCGAAGGGGTCGAAGTGACGCTCGGGAATCCAGATGGCTTCGAAATCGTGGTCGTCGGCAAAGCGGGCCGCCTCGAGCAGCAGCGCGTATTTTTCGTGGTCGTCGCTGGAACCGTCGGCCGAGAAGAAGAACAGGCTGAAGCGCAATTCTTTTTCGCCTGGGGTGCCCAGGGCGAACTGGCGCAGGCTGCGGCGCGGCGGGGCCTGGGACGGCGTCGGGGGCGAGGAGGGGCCGTCCAGCAGCCGGGCCAGCCCGCTGAGGGTGGGATGGCGAAGCACCTCGGCCAGCGGCAGGCGGCGGCCGAATTCGCGCTCGATGGAGGTGGCCAGCTGGCTGGCGATAATGGAATCGCCGCCCAGCTCGAACAGGCTGCCTTTGAAACTGGGTCGGGCGGTGTTGAGAGCCTGGTTCCAGAGGGGTAGCAGGCGCTGCTCGGTGGGCGTGAGCGGCCGCGAATCTTGGGGGGTGGGCTGCCACTGTTGGCTGAGCTGGTGGCGCAGCAGCTTGCCCGTAGCCGTGCGCGGCAGGCCCTCGACGAGGCGGATCTGACCGGGCACCCAGGCCTCGACCAGTTGCTCGAAGAGGCGGACTCGCAGCTGATCGGGGTCGGGGTTGGCTCCGGGCTGGGGAACGACGACCGCCACGAGGTCTTCGCCGAGGCGCGGGTGAGGCACCCCGAAACAGGCGGCCTCGGCCACCCCGGGCAGGCTGCTGAGAAGTTGATCGACTTCCCAGGCCGGCACTTTTTCGCCGCCGCGGTTGATGAGATCGCGCAGCCGACCGCTGAGGCACAGGTGACCTTCTTCGTCGAAGTGGCCCAGGTCGCCGGTGGCAAACCAGCCCTGGTCGTCGGTGGGCCCGGCCACGGCCGGGCCGCGCAGGAAAATCTGGCCCTGGCGCAGTTCGACCTCGAGGTTGTGGGGCTTGCCCAGAGGTCCTGGGGGCTGCAGGCAGATCTGAGGGCATTCGGTCATGCCATAGCCCTGCTGGACAGGCACGCCCAGGCGCTGCTCCAGGCGCTGGCGCAGCTGGGGCGAAAGCGGCGCCGCCGAGGAGCGCAGGCGGCGCAGGCTGGGCCAGGCAAAGTCGTCGGGCAGGGCCTCGAGCACGGCCTGATGCAGGCTGGGCGAGGCGCTGTACCAGCTGGGCTGATGGCTGTGAATCCAGCTGCACAGGTGGTGAGGGTCGAAGGCTTCGGGCAGCAGGGCACAACCCCCCGAGGCCAGCGCCGAAAGGGTAGAGAGGATGAGGCCGTGCACGTGGTGCAGCGGCATGAGAGTTAGTCCGACGTCGCCGGGGCCCAGCTGCAGCCCCTGGGCCACGCTGGTGGCACCGATCAGAACCTGGGTCCGGCCCAGCTCGACCCACTTGCGCTGGCCGGTGGTGCCCGAGGTGGCGACGATAAAGGGGAATTCACAGGGCTGTTCGTGGCTGCAGGGAGGCCGCTGGGGATCGAAGGCGATGGCCGGGCCAGAGGGCGTGGGGCGCAACCACACGAGGTCCTTGGGGCGGGCCCAGTCGCCCAGCCAGCTGGCCGAGCCCAGCACGGCCCGGGCCTGCAGCTCGGCCTGGCAGCGCTGCAGGTCGAAGGCCGGAGTGTTGCCGGCCAGCACGACACAGCGACACCAGGCCGAGGCGGCCAGCAGGTTGAGCAGGCAGGTAGGACCCCCTTCGGCCAGCACCAGCAGGTGGTCTTCGGGGCCCAGACCCACCGCCCGCAAACGGGCCCGGGCAGCCTGAACGGCCTGGGCCAACTGCTGATAGCGGGTGGGCTGGCCCGCCGCCGACAACAGCGCGGTGGCCTGGGGTGAGCCCGCGAGCAATTCTTGCCAGGGATTCATCTGGGGGGTGTTGGTCGCGCGAGAAATCGATCCTGCCCGGGGGTGATGGAGAGCGGCCTGGCGAATGGGGCGAGATGGGCCCCGAATGGCTGGTGCGCAGCCTGGATTTCTTGATTCGCAGCCACGCTTTGGGTCAGCCGTTTCCGGCCCCGCTGGACGGCCCACCCGACTCGGATACGCCCTTGCGCTATTTCAGCCTGTTCGGCAGGCGGGCCCAGTGCGCCTCGCTGGAACCACCGGTGGGCGAGTGCCCGCCGTTGCGCAGCATCAGTTTGCTGCATCTGGCCTGTGTGCGCCAGGAAAGCGAGCTGATCGAGGCCTGCGCGGCCTCGGGTTTCGACCTGAACGCCCGGGCCCAGGACGGCAGAACCCCGCTGCAATGGGCGGTGGTGGGGGGCTCGCCCGAGGTGGTGCAACAGATGTTGAGGGCGGGGGCCGAGGTGGACGGCAGGGGAAGGCGCGGCGACACGGCACTGATGACGGCAGTGGAACGAGAGCGAGCCGAACTGGTGGATTTGCTGCTGGCGGCAGGGGCCGGGGCCGGGCTGGCCGACCTGGGGGGATTTACGGCGTTGCATCGCGCGGCAGAGATGAATCAGGCAGCGGTGGTGGCCAGTCTGATGAGGGCCGGCGCCGACCCGGGGGCAGCCTCGCTGGTGGAGGGCCTGACTGCGCTGGACCTGGCCGCCACCCCCGAGATCGTCGAGCTGCTGCGGACTTAGAGGTCTGTCTGGTTGGGAGCGCAGGGTCCGTGTCGACTTCGTCTAAAATGACGCGATGAAAACCCGTTCTGGTGTAGCCTTTCTGTCGGTGCTGTTGCTGACTCTGGTGATCCTGATGTCGGTTGGGGTAACCGTTACGCGGACGCTGCAGGGAAGCAAGTTTCAGGTTCAGGATCAGCACGCCATCGGGGCTTTGTATGCGGCCGAGTCGGGCCTGAGCGAGGCTCTGGCCGAGCTGCACGCCAATAAAAACTGGCAGCCCGCCCTTTACACAGGCTCGGTAAACAACGGTCTGGGCCGGTTTGAGCTCCGCTTTGGGGCTTCTCACTCGGTCAACAATCTCTCGGGCGATAGCCCGGTGGCTTCCTTTCGCGGCCCTGCCAGCGTGCCACCCTATCAGGCGCTGCTGGTGGTGACGGGCTTTGCCGGCCCGCGATTCAAAACCATCGAGGCGCTGGTGTCGAGGGGCGGGCTGTTTCCGCCGGGCACGGCGTTGATGAGTCAGTTGGGCATTGAATTTCACGGCTCGGTCACGGTGACCTCGGTGCGCAACCTGCAGGAAAATTCGCCTCAGCCGGCCGACGTGTCGGTGCTGAACGATGCCAACAGCGCCTTGCACGCCAGTTGGGATGGGGTGGGGCAGATCAACATCGCCGGGTCGGTCAACAGCAACAGCGCCAATCCCGGGGCCATCGGCGCCAATATTGCGGCCGGCAATGTTTCGGCGGTGCATTTGGGGCAGCATCAGTCGGCGCCGCGCAACCTGCGCATCGGCGATCGCGTGAGCCAGGCGTTCAGCCAGGGATTTCCCTCGGCTTCTCTGAGCGGGCCTGCGACCACGCTGAGTCCGGGCAACTATACGTTGAACAGCCCGGCCACTTACAACGGCGATCTGGTGCTGAGCGGGGCGAACCTCTACGTTTCCGGTGATTTTCGCCTGAACGGCAGCATTCGGGGCACGGGAAGCGTGTTCGTCGATGGCCAGACCGAGATGCAGGGAAGCACGACCATTTCCGGGCAGGATGCGGTGGGGGTGGCCCTTTATAGCTCGGGCGATGTCACCCTGAAGGGCCTGAACGGCACTCAGTTCCTCACAGCCTTTATGGCCGGCGCGGGCAGCGACGCCAATGCAGTGAGCTATTCGCAACACCTGAGCCACTTCCGACACTTCACACGCCAGATGTTGCTGGCCGTCGAGGCCGGCGTGTCGGCCCCGTCGCTGCTGGGCAATCCGACACGATTTGGCAATCCCCCCGACATCCAGGGTTCCGGACTATCGGACTTCGATGGCTGGTACGGCGCCCTGGTGGCCGACGTGCCCTGGAACAACTATGGCAACACCGGCGTGGCCTCGATCCATACCAACCCCGTGCGTCGCCTGACCCAGGCGCTGGAGGCCGGCGCGCCTTCGCCCACCCGGGATTTTTTGTTGCAGAAGTTTCGCGAGTTGCGCCCGGTGCCCACCAGCGTCGATACTCTGGCCGCCCAGGTGGGGGATCCGATGTCGACCGTGGGCCTGTTGGGAAATCGGCCCGTAAGCTCTGGATTCGGAGGGGTCGATCTGGCCCAGGTTTCGGCCCACCTGACCCAACTGCGCAACGGCAGCGACAACGCCCTGTTGGACGTTTTCAACGACGTGGTCAACAATACGACGTTGGTTCCCCCCTCCGATCGGGTCCAACTGCAGAATCGGGTGCTGAGCACGCTGCGGGAGCTGGACTTCGACCGCCCGGGCATGGGCTACTTTCAGGGAATTGTCTTTACCGAGGGCAACTTTGTGGCCCGCGACGAGGTGCGGGTGTTGGGTGCGCTTTACGCGGTGGGGCCCTCCAGCAGGGTGCGGCTGGATAACGGGGTGTTCGTCACTTTCGTGCCCGAACTGGCGGCACGGGCCGGTCAGGCGCTGGGCACGGTGCTGGTTCGTCAGTGGGTTCGCCGTTGAGACGTGGCTTCACGCTGGCCGAACTGCTGTTGTCGTTGGGCCTGATCAGCCTGGGTGTGCTGGCCTTGATGGGGGTGCTGGCGGTGTCGCTGCGCTCTTCCACGCAAAGCCGTCAGGCCACCCAATCGGCCCAGTTGGCCCAGGAGCTTTTTGAGGGCATTCGCCAGAAGGGAAACTGCCCCAGCGGCGCAGTAGCCTACACCGGTCAGGCCGCGGTGGACGACTTTCCGCCCCGGCCCTATCCTACGCGGACGATAGAAGGCACGGAGTATTCGCTGCGGGTCACCAGTCAGCCGGTGGCCGGAAAGTTGGCCCTGTATTCGGTTACGGTGCGGGTGTTGTGGTCCGGGAAGTATGAGCGTCAGTATGAGTGTCGGTTCTACCAACCCTGAGCGCGGACAGGGTCTGCTGGAATTTGTGCTGGCGATGGGCTTGCTGGGCCTGCTGATGGCCGCCACCGCCCTTACGCTGCGCCATGTGCTGGCGGCGCAACACAAGATCGATCAGGAGGCTGGGCTGATCCAGCAATTTCAAACCCTGGGGGCGCGCATCCAGGCCGATGTCTCCGCCAGTTGTCCGCAGGGGCTGACGGTGGAGAGCCAGGGAGTGTCCATTCTGTCGCCCGAAAACCCGCAGTATGCCGGGCTTTATTCGCATTTGCTCTGGAAGAGCTACCACATCTATCGCTGGGACTCGACCCGTAAGGAAGTCCTGTGGCTCAAGCAGCCGCTGGCGACTGCGACCGATGTGCCGGTGCCCCTACCCAGCCTGCCCGCCAGCGGCGGACAATCGCTGGCCCGAGGCGTGGATCTGTTGGAGTTTGAACAGGACGGACCGCTGGTTCGTATGCGCGTTGCGGGCAGTCAGGTTCGCTATCGAGGGGTGGAGAAGGTCGAATACGAGATGGCCGCTCTGTGCCGAAACCCCTGAGCCGTTACGTTCACGAGCCCCCTCCAAGCTGATGGGCTGACATCGTTCGCAAAACATTTCCAGGAGCCACGAACTTTTTCTCGTCCTCGTGTCTCTTCTCACTTGCAAGCAAATCCAACCTGGAGGTCTACCCTTGAAACGCACGATGAAAGCTCTGATTCTGCTCACTTTGATGGTCGGGGGCGCTGCAGCTCAGCCCCCCTCGCGAGAGCTGGGACTACTGGCCGAAACCCGAAACAAGCTCAAGAATGTGGCCACCGCCCTGGAGATGTGGGCGGTAGACCACCAGGGCCAGTATCCTGAAAGGCTGGATCAGCTTGTCGGGTCATACCTGCGCACCATCCCCGGGCAGCTCGACGGTGGTCACCACTGGAATTACCGGCGAGAACCTGGGGGCTATAGCTTGAGCGACCGCTGGTCGGGCTTTTCTGCCCTGGGTGTGCCCGAAGAGGTCGTCTACAACAGCGACTCTGGACTGCAGAAGATCGAAGTGTCTTTCTTCCCCGAATTCCAGTTGGCCGGCTGGCAACAACGGGGCTATGGCGGAGGTCTGCTGGAAGAGTGGAAGCAAGCGAAGGAGAGCATCGTTCTCCAACTCCGCGGCCCTCAGCACCTGAACGAGACTCCCGACCAGGCACGCGAGAACCACCGGCAATGGATATTACGAAAACAGGACCCGGCGCAAACCAATCCGACGGCCGATCTGCAGCCCCGGCTCAAGAACGGTTGGAAGGCGATGGCCAGTGCCCGCCAAGGCAACCAGCGTGTCTGGCTGGTGTCCCGAGGTGAGACTCTGCTGCAAGTCGACCTGTCCTGTGACCCCGCCCTTTCCCCCGAACATCGCCTCGAAGAGCTGGCTACTCTGGTCAATCGACTCTGAGAACTCGCGGAGCGAGGCTTGTTGAAGCGTCGCCAGCTGCCCGCCCCGGCCAGTCTTTCTTGAGCTGGCTCAGGGCGGGGGGCCAGGGGCTTGCAGTAGCCCCTGGCCGGGGCGGAGCTGACGCAGAAAGTCCTCGACCGGGATGCAGTCGACCCCGCCCCTACGCAGGCGTTGGCGCCCCCGGTAGAGCATCACCAGGCGGGCCTCGGGATAGTCTTCTGCAAAGGCTTTGAGTCCGTTGAGGTCGGCGGAGTGGACGACGCCGCTGTGTTTCACCTCGACGGCCCAAAAACCGGCCGGACCATAGACGACGAAGTCGACTTCGTTGCCGGCCTGAGTGCGCCAGTAATAAAGGGATGCGTCATCTGGGGAAAGCTCGATCCAGGCCCGTAGATGTTGAGCAACGAGGCCCTCCAGGCCGGCACCGGCCACGTTTTCGGCAGCGTCTAGCGGGCCACGAGGGCGCAGGCTTTGGAAAACCCCGGTGTCGAAGAGGTAGAACTTGGGATGCGCGGCCAGCTTGCGACGGGCTCGCTTGCTGAAAACCGGTAGGCAAAACGAGAGCAGCAGGTCTTCGAGGATTTCCAGATATCCTTCGACGGTTTTACGGCTCACCTCACACTCGCGGGAGACCTCGGAGAGATTGAGGACCGCAGCTTGGGACAGGCTGATGGCTTCGAGAAAACGAGCGAAGTTGCCGAGGTTGCGCACCAACCCTTCTTGTTGAACCTCTTCGCGTAAGTAGAGCGCGACGTAACTTTGGAGCGTGTCGGCGGGGCGGGCAGAGTCGAGGACGAGAGGCAGCATGCCCAGCTGTAGGGCTTGCTGAAGGTTGAAGGCGGGCCCTAATTCGGAAGCAAGAAACGGGGACATCCGCCGAAGCAGGGCCCGGCCTGCCAGCAGGTCTACACCCACGCGCTTGAGCTTGCGCGAACTGGAGCCGGTGAGTACAAACCTGGCCCGGCGTTCTTCGATGAGCTGGTGCACGACCGCGAGCAACTCGGGTACTCTCTGCACCTCGTCAACGACTACCGTGTCGGCATCGGGACGAGCCGCCAGCAAATCGCGCAACTGATCCGGTCGGGCCAGCAAGGAGCGAGCCAGCCCGGGGTCTAGCAGATCGAGCCAGAGCGCCTGGGGAAACTTCTGTCGCAGCCAGGTGCTTTTGCCTGTGCCGCGGGGCCCGAACAGGAAGAAGCTCTGTCCCGGATCCTGAAAAAATCTCCCTACGTTCGCCATATTTAGACCGAATTTGGCGAAATCGCCGCCACTCCTGCTTCGCCGTCAGGCCGGAAGTGGCCTGACCGCTGTCGCAACAGGCGCGTTCAGGGGGGCAGGTCGGCGACAGCCAGGGTCGGGTTACTTCGAGCGAGGTCTGAGTTGTTGCAACAGCCGGGCCACGGGGACTTCCACCGTTAGGCGAAGGCACCTGGAGCGTGGCGGTTTAGCGGTATTCCAGGGCCATGATCTGGGACGGGGTATCCCCTGGGCGGTTGCGAAACAATACGCGCACGGCTCCCCCTGGGGCATTCTCGAGTCGCAGGAGTTCGGGTTGGAAGCACACCTGTCCGTCGGCGTTTCCGCTGGCGGTTCCGCGCCAGAAGGAGCCGGCCAGGCGCCCCGTGGCGGAACCGTTGGAGCGCAGAATTCTGGAATCGTCGGCCCATACCAGTTGGGCCTGGTCGTCCATCAGGCTGGCTCGAAGCCAGCCGGGCTTGCTGTCGAGGGGCAGGGCGTCACAGGGGGACCAGCTGGAGGCCTGGGGCTCGTAGGCGGTCAGCTGGCGATGGGCCACCCAGAGGCGGCGGTGGCCGGAGCCCCGGTGAGGCGATGGCGGTTGACCACCAGGCCCAGCGTGCTTCCGTTGGGCTGGGGATGCAAATCCCACAGGTATTGAAAGTGGTTATAGGCACGACTGATCTTGGTGGGAGCGCTCCAACCTCGATGGGAGACGAAATCGCTGAGGGGCTCCAGCCGAACCCGCTCTGGCCCTTCGCCCGCCGGGCCCTTCCAGAGCAGTTCGTGTTGGTCGGAAGAAGGGCTCCACGGCCACCCTTGAGCAAGGGTGGGTTGGGAGCTTTGGGGATAGGGGCGAACCCATCTTTCTCCGGGCAGCCAGGGAGCCTGCTGCTCGAACTGCTGGCGTTTGCGGGCCGCCAGCTGTTGCAACTGCTCCTCGCTGGGGCCCTCAAAGGTGTGCAGCAGGCGTTGCTGGCGAGAGAGCTGATAGCCGCAGTAGCGATCGATTTCCTGGGGCGGCACCTGAACTCTGCTGGCAAAGTCCCAGAGGCTCTCCTGCGCTGGGATGAGCACCTGACGGTCGGCCCGGGCGGATGTGCGCAGGCTGTGCAGCACCACCCGCTGGTATTGATCCAGGTATTGCTGGCCTTGAGACCGGGCTGTGAGCCGGCGCAAGAGGGTGATGGCCAGTTCATCGGCCACCAGTTCTCGCAACGACGGGGGCGGCTCTTCCTGGCGATTCCAGCGCTGTTCCAGAATGCCGTAGTGGCGGTCGGCACAGTGGCCCATCTCGTGGGCCAGAATGCCCAGCAGGGTGAAGTTGGCCGCCCGCTGCATGTCGGCGGCTCCGTCGAACTGGGGACCGGGAAGCCATCGAGAGGCCGAAAAGATGTCGCTCCAGGCCTGCCAGTAGCGCGGGCCCTGGGCCGCCTCGGTGAGCAGGCTGGAGAGGCGGATGGTTTGGGTTTCGTGACGATAGAAGGAGAGAGGCTCATCGAAACGATGTTGCTCCAGCCGCAGTTCTTCGGGGAGCTCGAGCCCCAGCTGGGCGAACTCGGCCCGCAGGTGCTGCAGCACCTGCTGCGACTGGCCCTGTTCCATGGAGTGCCAAAGATCGGCACTGGCCGGGACGGCCAGCGCCGCCAGCAGCAGGCAGTGGGCGAGCCGGCCGATCTTCAACGAGTGTAGATACCCGCCGGCGACCACACCGCCGGGGGTCCTCCCGAGATGCCGACCGCGGGCAGGGTGAGTTGCAGCGGGCGACCATCGAGGCTGAGTTCAACCTCGCCCGCCTGCGATTCGAGGCCTTGTTGGAAGAAGGGGGGCATGGCTTGGGGCGAGCGCTGGATGAGCTCGAGCGGCCCTAATTTTGCAAAGCGCAGCAAGAGCTGATGACCGGCCACGTTGAGCTGGACCGAGCAGCGCTGGGGCTCGAATTGGAAGTCGAAATCGGCCGACAGCACGGGAGCGGTTTCAAACGGGGTGTCTTTGAAGATGTGGGGCCCAAAGTAGGCGCCGACGTTGGGGTCGCTGCTGACGAAACCCATGAGGCTGGGTGGCGCCTGGGGATCGAGCTGCAGCAGCACCATGCCGCTGGGGGCAGAGCCCACGGGAGTGTGGACCGTGCGGGCCAGATGGACGATCAGGTTGGGCATGGCGAGAGCGGGGTCGGTGAGGGCGCAAAGGTCGATGCCACCTTCCCAGGACATGTAGTGATGCAATGTGTTCATGGGCGCGCGCTTCTGGGGGGTGGGAGGGAATCCTGGTCTGCTCAGCCCCAATCCAGCCGGCCCAGGCTGCGGCCGGGGTCGTATCCGCTGGCGATGCGCAAGGCCCGATCCAATAACCATCCACGGGAGATGCGGGGCACCTGGGTGCGCCCCCCGACTCGCAGCACGGTGCGAATCACCGGCAGCCTTGTCAGGTCGGCCAACACTCGCCGACTGGGCTCGTCCCACATCTCGGCGTATTCCCGCCAGTAGAGCGGCGAGAGTTGGGGCTCGGCCTTCAAAGCGCGATAGAAATGCTCCATCGCCTGCTGATACCGCCCCAGTTGCCAGCACAGGGTGGCCAGATGATAGTCGCGCCAGGCATCGCCGGGCGCCATGGTGTGCACCACCTCCAGGGCCTGCTGGGTGCGGCCCAGCCGCTGCAGCAGCCGGGCCGCGCGCAGCGGCGTGCGGTCGCCCTGTATAAGGGAAAGACGCCGCAGATAGACCTCCAAACTCTGTTCGAAGAGGCCCCGCTGCTCGAGCTCCAGGGCCTGTTGCTCCTGGGCCTGGGCCCAGGCCTGGACCTGTGGGTCCTGGGCCCAGTAGCGGCGACGCTGGAGGATGGGTTCTCCGCGCAGCCGCTGGTGCAGCAATTGGACCTCTTCGACGGCCTCGAGCTGGGGCTGTTGGGCGAGCAGGTTCAGCAGGGCGCGGGCGCCGCTGCGCAGGCGCTGTTGGGGCGGCTTGCGGGCCGGCCGGATTTCCTCCAGCAGCGCCAGCGCCCGATCGCGCAGCCGCTGCAGCGCAGCGGCCGGCACCAGCCGGGGCAGGTGCTCGTCCAGCGAGGCCCGATCGCGAAAGGCGGCCAGCCGGCGCTGACACACCTTGCCACGGTCATCTCGATAGCTGGACAGCAACAACAGCTGCCTGCCTGACCTGCGGACGAACATACCCTTTACCATCCCTGGAAAGTTTGTAGTGCAAGAAAGTGTTTCTTGCACTACAAACTTCTCAGGCCTCGGCCAGGGTTCCTTCCGCCCCTCGGAGCTTTGGAAACGTAGAGGGACGGCTTGGCGGTGGGCGAAACGGGCGCCATGGACGTTCTGGATACGATTCTCGACCTGCAATGTCGTGTGGCCTGGGCCGGCGAGACGCCCTCGGACGGGCCTCGGCTGGGATGGTGGCGCACCGATTTGCTCGACCCCGACAGCGGCGGTGACTTTGTGGCGCGTTTGGCGCGGCGCAGCGGCGCCTGGGCCGGGCTGCAGGCGGTGCGCGAGGCGGCCCGTCAGGCCGACCATAAGCTGCGCCTGCGACTGGCCGACCCCGATAAGGTGCGCACGTTGTTTTTCTGGGGGTTTGAGCTGGATGAGCAGCTGAGCGACCGTCTGCGCGAGCGCAAGTGGGCTGAGGGCGAGGCGCCGGCATTGGCAAGTTTTGAACGCGACCAGCTGGAGCGCGAGTTCAAGGCTCTGGCACCGGCTGCGGCCTACACCATTCAGGCCTCGGGGCGGCAGATGAGCGGGGCGATGCCCGAAGACCCGCTGCGAGCGGCCCAGATGTTGGTGGCGGCGCTGGCGCCGCTGGGGGAAAGCTATCCCATGCCTTTTTTCCGCGTGCCGTGACGGCCGTGCAGAGCGAGGTGGTACAGCCGCACACACGGCTGCTGCGCATCGGCCTGGCCGAGGCGGAAAGCGCCGAGTATTGGCGCCAGTCGCAGCGCGATCTGGGCGAGCAGCGGACGCGGGTGGCCTTTGAGGAGCGCTGGTTCGGCAGCCGGGCGCTGGCCCGGGTGCAGTATCTGGTGGGCACCTTTCAGGCGCGCTTCGACGCCTATCCTCAGGCTTTGAAAAGCCTGCATCGCTGGGCCCCCGAGGATGTTCGTGAGCGGCGAGTGCTGTGTCACTGGCACCTGCAGCTCAGCGATCCCCTGTATCGCCAGTTCACGGGCGAGCATCTTCCGGTGCGCCTGCAGCACCCCCAGCCCACCCTGGACCGCAATGCGGTGCTGCGCTGGATCGAGCAGGGGGCGGGACGGCACTGGTCGGCAGCCACCACCCAGCGCATGGGGGCGGGGCTGATGGGGGTGCTGAACGAGGTGGGCTATACTGCCGGGGTGCAGGCCATACGCCCGCTAGCGCTGCCCTGGGTCAGCGACAGGGCGCTGACTTATTTGCTGTATTTGCTGCGAGAAACGGAATTTCAGGGCAGTTTGAATTGTAATCCTTATCTGGCCTCGGTGGGAATCGACGCCGAGGCGCTCGAAGCGCGGCTGGTGAAACTGGCGGGAATTCGTTTTCAGCGAATGTCGAATCTGAAGGAACTGCACTGGGAACACGGGAGCCTTTGGGAGTGGGCTTGCCACTCGTTATGAGTCAACTGGCGGGCGTGTTCGAGCAGCTGAAGCGCGACCTGCTGGCCCCGGGGGGGCCGAGCATCACCACCATGCGCAACTACAGTTTCGCCATGCTGGTCTATGGTCCCGAGCAAGAGTTTGAGATGCGCCGAAAGGTGCGCCAGCTCAGCGATGAGTTGCGGGCCCAGAGCTGGGCGGTGCTGGAGATTTCGCTGCAGCGGCTGTTGTTGCAGCGCCTGCGTGGGCTGGAAGAGGGCGTGCTGGAGAGCTGGATCGAGACCGAAAAGCGCCAGTCGCGGCGCAACCCTGAAAGGGCCTGGCTGCGCGTGAAGGAGCAGCTGGCCAACCTGCTGGAGGGCGAGGAAGGGCTGGCCCAGGACGTGGTTCGACTGGTGGACGACTTTTGTCGGCAGTACCCCGAGGCGGCCCGGAGCAGCCTGATCTGGGTGAAGCGTCTGGGGGCGCTGTATCCGTTCTACCGCTGCTCGAGCCTGTTGCGACACCTGGACGGAAAGACCGGCCAGGTGCCCGTGATTTTGCTGTATCCGGGAGAGCGCAAGGATAAGACGGCGCTGTCCTTTATGGGCGAAATGCCCGCCGACCGGGATTATCGACCCCGCATTTATTCCGCCGAGATGTTCTGAAGGAGGCCCTATTGCTGTGAGAGTCGAGGAAGTCTTTGCCAGTGACGTGACCCGCGACATTCCGCCAGTGATTTATTTCCACGAGCAGAGCCCCGAGAAGCTGGCGGCCGAGGTGTCGGAATATATCATTACGGGCGGCTATGAGCCCGGCGACCCTCGTCGCCAGCGCATCGACGACGGCATTCACGAGCAGTTTGTGCAGCTGCTGACCCATATGGGCAAGGAATTGAAGAAGGATTGCGAGCTGCCCGCCTGCTGGATTTCGGGTTTCTTTGGCTCGGGCAAGTCGAGCTTTGCCAAGTTGTTGGGCTATGCTCTGGACCATCGCCAGCTGCCCGATGGGCGCAGCCTGGCCCAGGCCCTGCTCGAGCGCGACGATTCGCCGCGCCGCAGCGAACTGAGCCAGGCCTGGAAAGAGGCCTTTGAGGGCGTGGACTCGCTGGCGGTGGTGTTCGACATTGGGGCGGCGGCGCGCGACGACGAGCATGTGCATAGCGCCATCAAGCGCAAGGTGCAGGCCCGGCTGGGCTACTGTGAGGGCAGTAGCGCGGTGGCCGACTATGAGCTGCGGCTGGAGAGCGACGGCCACTGGCAGCGCTTTGGGCAGCTGTCGCAGGAGGTGCTACAGCGCCCCTGGAGCCAGGTGGTGGGCGAGCGGCTGGTGGAAAATCATTTCTCGCTGTTGATGTCGCGACTGTTTCCCGACACCTACGAAGACCCGCTGAGCTGGCTGGACGTGCACTCCGGGTCGCCCACTCGGAGCGGCGCCTCGGTGGAAGACACGGTGCAGGATATCGAGGCCATGCTGAGGCACCGTCAGCCCGGCAAGACGGTCTTTCTGGTGGTGGACGAAGTGAGCCAGTACATTCACCAGCACGACCAGCGCATGCTGAAGCTACAGAGCTTTGTGTCGGCCCTGGGCCAGCGGCTGAAGGGGCGGGTGTGGCTGCTGGCCACCGGTCAGCAGAAGCTGGAAGAAGACCTGGACGGCAGCAACTTGAGCAAGCTGAAGGACCGTTTTCCTCCGCGGCTGCGCGTGCATCTGGCGCCCACCAATATTCGCGATGTGGTGCACAAGCGGCTGCTGAAGAAGCACCCGGCTCGCGAGGAGGCGCTGCGCCGGCTGTATCAGGAGCACGGCGCCAGCCTGCGGCTGTATGGCTACGCCTGTGAGAAGCTGACCGAAACCGACTTTGTGGAGGTGTATCCTTTGCTACCGGGCTATGTGGATCTGGTGATGCACATCACCAGCCATCTGCGGGCCCGTTCGAGCCGCATGAAAGGCGACGACCACGCCATTCGCGGGCTGTTGCAGCTGCTGGGCGAGCTGTTTCGCCAGCACCAGCTGGGCCAGCAGCCGCTGGGAGCGTTGGTGACATTGGACCAGATTTACGATATTCAGCACACGGCTCTGGACGCCGATGTGCAAAATACGATGGCCCGGCTGCAGGCCCACGAGGAGCTGGTCGACGACCCGCTGGCCTGGCGGGTGGCCCGGGCGGTGGCCCTGCTGCAGCAAGTGCAGGAGCAGATTCCCACCACCGCGCTGCTGGTGGCCCAATGCCTGTATGACCGGGTGGGGGCGCCCAATCCGCTGGAAGAGGTGAAGAGCCGGCTGGAGAAGCTGGATTCGCTGAACCTGCTGACGCGCTCGGACAAGAGCGGCTACCGGATTCAGAGCTCGGTGGAACAGGAATGGGCCCGCGATCGCGACGCGGTGAGCGTGAGCAACCAGCAGCTGGCCGAGCTGGTGAAGGAGAAGCTGAAGCACCTGCTGGCCTCGGGCTCCGAGAAGCCGCGCCTGAAGGGCCGACCCTTTCCGCTGGCGGCTTTGTACAGCGACAGTCGGGGAGCCCGCGAGGAGCGCATTCAGAGCAGCAACGACAGCGCCGTGCTGTGGCTGGACTTTCACTATCTGACCAATCAGGACGAGCGCCGCGAGGAGAACTGGATCAAGGAGAGCGACACGCTGAATCGGCGTGATCGTCTGGTGTGGGTGTCGGGCTCGCCCAGCGGCTTTGAGGTAAAGGCGCGCGAGCTGCTGCGTTCGCGCCAGATGGTGGATCGTCATCTGTCGCGGGTGGCCAGTTTGAGCGAGGCCAAGAAGTCGGCGCTGCACCACGAGCAGAGCCGGCGCGACCAGCTGGACGAGCAGGTGCGCGGGCTGGTGGCCGAGGTGTTTGTGGAGGGGGCGCTGTATTTTCGCGCCCGCAAGCTGCAGGCCCAGCGCTTTGGCAACAGCTTTGCGGCCCGCTTGAAGGGGGCGGCCGAAGAGGTGTTGCCCGAACTGTATCAGCATTTCGTGGATCTGGCCGTGACCGATGGCGAGCTGAAGCAGCTGTTTCAACCCTCGCTGGTGGGGGTGTCGTCCAAGTTTTTCGGCGAAAATTTGGGCCTGCTCGAGCACGATGCGGGCAAGGTGGTGCCCGGCTGCAAGGGCGAGGTGCCCTCGCGCATTCGCGAGTATCTGGACAGCGAAAACGGGGCCTCGGGCGCAGCCCTGATTGCGCGTTTTGGCGGCCCGCCCTGGGGCTATGCGCCCGATCTGGTGAGGGCCTGTGTGCTGGGGCTGCTGCGCGGGCAACTGGTGCAGATTCGCACGATGGGGGGCGAGCGCCTGACCTCGTTTCGCGACCCGGGGGCGCAGGACGTATTTTTCAAGGACCGCGACTTTAAGAACGCCGAGATCGCCCCGGCCGGCGAGCAGGCCGTGAAGCCGGCCGACCGGGTGAAGATTCGCAAATTTTTCGAAGATGTCACTCGTCAGGACTTTGAGAACGAGCCCGAGGCCCTGGCCGACGCGGCCTTTAACCATTTGCATCGCTTTGCCCGGGAGCATTTGGAGCTGATGGAGCGGCTGCAGCGGCTGCCTGTGAAGGTGGTGTTGCCCAAGGCGCTGGCCGAGCTGGAGGGCACCCTGAGCCGCTGTTTGCAGTCGCGGCAGGTGGAGGCCACGCTGTTGGCCTTGAAAAAACACCTGGATACGCTACGCGACGGCCTGGAGCAGCTGGGCATTTATCGCGGCGATTTGAGCGGCGAGGTGATCGAGGAGCTGCGGTTGGCCCATCGCTTGTTGACGGTGGAGTATGAGCAGCTGGCGCAGCTGGGCCCCGACAGCGAGCTGGAGCGGGCCGGGGCGCGTTTGAAGGAGCAACTGGAGCTGAGCTGCCCCTGGCGCGAGCTGGCCGAGTTGCGCCCCACGCTGGTGTGGCTGCAGCAGCGCTATGGCGAAGTGCGCTCGGAGCTGTTGGAGAAACAGGAGCAGCAGATCGAGCGCCTGTTGGAGCAGCTGAAGCTGCGCGAGGGGTTTGCCCGGCTCGACCCCGAGGCCGCCGACAGCGTGTTGCGGCCCGTGCGCGAGCGGCGCATTTCCACCACCGCCGAGGCCATCAGCCCGGCCCTGGTCGTGCTGCGCGATTCGGTGCCGCAGCGCCTGCGCGAGGGGGTGGAGCTGGCCCATCAGCGCCTGGAAGAGATGCTGTCGGAGAAGTTTCGGGTGCAGGTGGTACCCGTGAAACTGGGCCTGGCCAACCGCGAGCTGGCCAGCCCGGCCGAGGTGGAGGCGCTTTTGGAGGAGCTGCGCGAGCGCCTGTTGGCCCAACTGAAGGACAATTCACGCATTCGCCTGCTGTAGGTTTTTCGCTGTGTCTGTTCCTGTGCAAGTTCGCATCGCTTTGCCCTGGAAGCCAGGATTGACGCCAATCTTACATCAATGTATGATCTTCGTCGTGACGAGAACTCAAATCCAGCTGCCGGATCCCCTGTATCGACGCCTAAAGGAGGTTGCGGCCTCCAACGATTGGTCCCTGGCCGAAGTGATTCGTCGGGCGGCTGAATTGTATGTAGGAAGGTTTCCTTCTTATCCACGTGAGGAAGGCTGGGATTTTCCCGTGGTCGATGTTGGGGGCGACTTCCTGGTCGACCCGGCTTTGACGAATGCCGAATCAGAAGGCATCGCAAACCGGTATTCGAAGTGACGGCGGCCGATACGAATCTCTTTTTGTATGCGGCGAATCCGGCCAGTGAGCACCACCAGGCAGCCCGAAGATTTTTCAAATCCGTGGATGCCGACGCCGATTTCGTCGTTTGCGAATTGGTACTACTGGAAGTCTATATGCAACTTCGAAACCCTGCGGTCATGCCAAAGCCCTTGAGTGGCCGTGACGCTGCCGGGATGTGTCAGGCCCTGAAGAATCACCCTACCTGGCAACATGTGGATTACTGCTCTGAAGTCTCCGACTCTTTATGGCAATGGGCCACCTCGACCACGGCAGGTTTTCGCCGACTGATCGATGCACGGTTGGCGCTGACGCTGCTTCATCACGGCGTAAGCGAGTTCGCCACCGCCAACACGAAGGACTTTGAGGCGTTCGGATTCACCAGAGTGTGGAACCCACTGGTGGCAAGCTAGCCCAACTTGGCGGAGCTCACGAGCTGGGGGAACGACAGACAGGTGGCTTGACCGTCGAAACAGGCAAAGGGTTCTTTGTCAATGCGGCTTGGCTGATGCTACTCCGTCATTCGGGCCCGCAGGCGTTCGAGTCGACGCAGGTCGGCCAAGTCTTGAGGCGGCCAGCCTGGCGCTTGGAGTGGATCAAGTCGTCGAGTCCCAGAAAGGGCACCGGCTGTTGGCGGAAGGAGCCCTGGCAGCGGCGTTCCCAGGCGGACGGAAAGTCGAGTCCTTCCAGGTGAGTCAGGATGACGACTCGGTTGGGCGGAACTCCCACGATGATCAGGGTCTCGGGCCGGGTCAAGCGTTCCAGGCTGATGCCCAGATCGCCAATGAAATCGGTGAGTGCGTCGGAGACGTTCTGCGCGTTCTCGGGCGTGGGTTCGATCCAAATGCCGATATCCTTGGTGTAGCGGGGACCGACATGGTAGCCTACGGCGTAGCCGCCGATCACGAGATAGTGAGCCCTGGTTGCGTTCAGGCAGCGAAACAGATCTTCGAAATCGGAGTATTGGTTAGACAGAGTTTTTCCCGACATGGCTGCCCAGTCGTCCAGCGCCGATTGCATTCCTTCGACGCGAACGGCGTGAGGCACTTGCAACCACCAGTCCAGATCCGCCTCGTCAGCGTCTCCAGGGTGGTTATGATTAGCATCTAGGGGTCGCATTCTGGACCAACACTGATGTTCCTGGAATTCTGTCAAAGGCGTAGTCAGTCGATTGAAGACAGAAACGAGGCCAGTTGATGAAGGGCCACTCCGAGTCGGCTGGGCGCGCGCTGCAGAGAGAGTCCTGCCAGACGCCGGGCTTCGGCGGTCTGTCCTTCGGCCAGCGCCTGGCGGGCTTGTTCGCGCAGGCGATAGGCCAGGACTTCCAGCAGCATCAGGGGCGTCAGGTCGACGCCGCAGCGCGAGCAGGTGGGTTGGTTGCGAAATGCCGCCCGGCACACCGGGCAACGCCCGGTCTGAACGGTCAAGCTCCGCCGCTCTCTACGAAGAATAGCAATTCGTTGAGTTCCTGGCAGACCGACTCGACCGTGTCGGCGTCGCGCTCGTCCACGGCGGCTTGAATGCGTTGGCGCATCTGGTCGGCCTCGGCCTGGTCATCCTCGTGCATCTTGGGTTGGATCTGACTCAAGCGAGCCAACAGTTCGAGGGCCTGCTGGTAGATAGGCTCCAGGGTCTCTTCTTCGGCCGCGTCCTCCCACTCCAGCTCCTCCTGGCCTCCCAACTGGTTGAGACGACGGCGCGCCGCCGCGATGTCCTCGGCGGTCATCTTGCGGAGCGCCCCGTCGATCACCACCCGCTTGGACAATCCGGTGGCCTTTTCGATCGCCGAGACCTCCAGAATTCCGTCGATGTTCAGGCTCATCCGGCAGAGCACTTCGTTGGGGCGTTCCACTTTTTGCAAACCTTCGATGAGAAAGTCGCCGATCAGAATGTTGCGCAGGGCGTCTTCGTCTTCGCCCTGAAAGATACGCCACTCCACCTTTTCTTGATAGGGCAGGGCGGTATAAAAGACTTCGCTACGCGTCAGTGGCAAGGGGGTATTGCGCGGCAAAATCGGCTTGAAACAGTGCGGATAGAAGAAACCACCGCGCTCGCCCAGGTAGGAGGTGCCAAAGGTGTAGGGAGAGACGTCGACCAGCACCCGCTCGACCTCTTTGCCGCTCAAGCGTGAGGCCAGCACGCCCGCCCCCAGGCCTACGGCCAGGTCGGGGTCGACGTCCTGGTGCGGCGTCCTGGCTGTGCACTCGGTCAGCAGTTCCGACACCAGGGGAATGCGGGTGGATCCGCCGACTAGCAGTACCGCGTCCAGGTCGGACGGGGTCATTCCGGCGCTTTTTAGAGCCGTGGAGACGCTGGCCAGCGTCTGCTGCAACAAGGGGCGGATCATCGCTTCGAACTCTCG
Source organism: uncultured Burkholderiales bacterium (assembly GCA_964649085.1). GTDB lineage: Bacteria > Vulcanimicrobiota > Xenobia > Xenobiales > JADMJV01 > JADMJV01. Next base: position 27,952 of record CAZYPN010000065.1, read on the forward strand.
GCGCGACAGCTCAAGGTCGAGGTGCAGGGGCTTGCCTTTAGACTTTGCCAGGGACTCCTGACGAATGCGCGTGTAGGGTTCGAAACTCAGCTCTTTCTTGGCGTCTTCGGCGGCCCAGCGCAATCGGGCCAGCGCTTTGTCGTGGCCCTGGCGCAGATCGACCTTGTGCTGCTTTTGAAACTCCTCCAGCATCCACTCCAAAATCAACTGGTCAAAGTCATCGCCGCCCAGGTGGTTGTTGCCGTGACTGGCCAGAACTTCGGTCACTTCACCCTCAAGGTTTACCAGCGAGACATCGAAAGTGCCGCCGCCCAGGTCGTAGATCAGCGTTCTCTGGCGGCTTTTCGCACCAAAACCGTAGGCCAGGCTGGCCGCGGTCGGCTCATTCAGAATGCGCAGCACTTCCAGCCCCGCCAGGGCGCCCGCCTCCCGCGTGGCCTGACGCTGGGCATCGGAGAAGTAAGCGGGAACTGTGATCACTGCGCGCTTGACCGGTTGTTCCAACTGGCGGCTGGCCCAGCCAGCCAGCTCGCGCAGAATGAGGGCCGAAATCTCCTGAGGCGTGAAGGCCTGGTCGCCCAACTTGACAGTCTCGGCCGAACCCATTTTGCGCTTGATGCTGCGTATTGTCCGTTCGGGGTAGATCAGCAGCTGGTTGCGCGCCGGCTCGCCCACCAGCACCTCGCCCGCCGGCCCCAGCCCGACGCAAGAGGGCAACATGGCCGCGCCCTGCGGCGAGCGCAGAATGCGCACCTGGTCGCCTGAGAAGGCGGCAATCTCCGAATTGGTCGTGCCCAGATCGATGCCGACCACCAGTGAATTATCCATGTTGGGTATCCTCCATTGACTTGGGTTTGCGCGCCACCTTGACCTCGGCGGGCCGCAGCAATTTCTCTCGCATGAGGTAGCCGTTGCGCAGCACCTCCAGCACGGTGCCTTCCGGCGACTGGTCGGTCTCTTCGACGGCGCCGGCGTTCATCGTGTGGGGGTCGAAAGGTTGACCCAGGCAGGTCAGGCGCTCGACCTGGCTGCGTTGCAACTGAGCCTCGAGAGCTTCAAGGCCCAGGCGATAGCCGGCCACCAGCGAATCGACCACCTCCAACGCGGCCGCCCATTGCTGGCGACCGCCCAGCCACCAGCTTCGGGCGCCGGGCAGGCCGGCCCGGCTGGCCAGAGCGGTCTCGAGGCCGAGGGTCAGCCGGTCGTGGGCTTCCACCAACGACTGAATCAGCTTCTCTTCGCCCTCGCGCCGGGCGTCGTGAAGGCGCTGCTGCAGGTGGTCCTGGGCAGTCTGAAAGGTCTCCAGACTGGTTTTGACCGGAGAGAGGGTCTCGTCGAGGGCTTTGAAGGCACGTCCTTGCAGCCGCACCTCTTGAGTTAGAGCCGTCAGACTGGCCTGAATCTCAAAGTCGCTCAGCCCGCCAGCGCTTGGGTCCGCCTCAACCTGCTGCCAGATCTCCGGGGGGATTCCGGGCGGCGGAGCTTCTTGAGTCGAGGCCAACCATTCTTCGAGCTTGCTCCTCCAGTCGCCCGAGACGGTCATTTTTGTTCCATCGCCTTCAGCCAGGCGGCCGGTCCCCGGGCCAGGCGGCGGGGAGGGCCCTGCTCGGCCAGCACCTCCGTCAGCGTCTGGGCCGGGCTGTTCAACTGCTGCTTGAAGTAGCCTCGGGCGTCGTTGAGGATCTCATAGGCCCGACGCACTTCCTGAAACTCTTCCGGATGCTTCTCGGGGGGAAACTCTTTGAGCCTGGCCAGGTAAGCCTCGCGGATGGACTGGGGCGAGGCGTCGGCGGGCACGGCCAGCCGCTCGCGAGCGCGGCGGAGTTCGCTCATCGGCGTCGGCCTCCTAACAGCATTTCCAAAAGCTCCATCAGCTTCTCCGGATCTTCGCGCCTGGCGCGGCAGTCGGCGCACTGGCATAGTTCCTCGTCGTCATCTTCGTCATCCTCCGGGTAGACGGTCAGGCTGCGCTCGCTCTCGAGAATGCTCTTTAGCCGGGTGTCGTCGATGCGCAGCGACCTGGGATCTACGTGCCACTCCAGGGCAAGGCGCGTAATATCGTTCTTCAGGTCTTCGTTGCCCAGTTGTCCCGCCAGTTTCCAGGCGGCCGCCAGGCAGTTTTCAAAGCGATCGGTAAGCGCCTGCGGAATCGAGCGTCCTCGTTCCTGGAGGAAGACAGGCAACCAATGGGCCTCGGCACGTTGGAGGCCGTGGTTGGTGATGGCGTAAGCCAGGACCCAGAGTTCCTGGCTGTTGGCGTAACGAGCAGCCTCGGCCAGCGTGGCGGTGGGCTCTTTGGCGGCCTTGGGAAGGAGTGTCAGCATGGCGTATTGGAAGTCGTCATCCAGGAAGATCGACACCGAAAAATCTCTCTCCAGCGCGGCCAGTTGGACCAGGCCGGCCAAGGCCGACGGCTTCAATTTGGCGGAAGGGGCCAGAAGTTCGATTTCGTGGGCACGCCGAGGGAGCAGGGCGTCCAATAAGTGAAGCGCCAGCACGCTATCGCCCAGGGCGGCCTCGGTGGCCTGGAAGCCGGCTCGAGCTTGCGAGGGCTGCTGGCGGCAGAGGCCGTCCAGGCACTGGAGAGCGGCCCAGAGAGCCCGGCCGTGGGAGGTGTTTTGCAGTTCCTCGAGGCCCTCAGGCTTCAGGGGCTGCGGTTTCTTTTTGGCCAGGCCCTTTAAGGTAATGGCCAGAGCCACTCGGACACGGGCCTTTTGCAGTTCAGGGTCCATCTTGTCCAGGGCCAGGGCCCGCTTGAGATACCCCTGAGCCTGGACGGGAGCGCTCTGTTCGGTGAGTTGCACCATTGCCTTCAGGGCGGCCACGTCCTTGGGATGGTGGGCCAGCCAGGCCTCCCCGGCGGTCTTGGGGTTGCCGAATCGACGGCTCTTCTCCCACTGCATCCAACGCTGAAAGTTTTCGGCAATGGGATCGAGCGCACAGGCCCGGTGATAGAGCCGCTCAGGGTCGAGATAGTCGGCCGGTGGTTTGCCGGTGGCCAGGGGGGAGGCGCGGCGTATCTCTGCGGGCTGATTCTGATAGACTCGCCGGACCATGGCCATTTCGGCATTCAGAGATTTTCGTTCCGGAACGAGCTCAGCAATGTGGAGCAGCAATACGCTTTCGCAGGCAGGCTCAAGCAGGTTGGCCGCGCGCGCCTGATGGCGAAACTCTTCCCAGGCGACCGCGCCGAGCAGTGGAGTTCGCTTTTGCGTCAAGAGCGCCAATTCGCGCCAGAAATCTGCGTCCGCGCAGGGATAGCCCAATCGTCCGAAAATCTTGAAGGCATTGGGACAGTTCAGCTCGAGCTTGAGCCAGAGCCTCTGGCGCACGCGCTTCAGCAGGGCCGAAGGAGCGCCCTCCAGCTCGCGCAGGGTCTGCTGCAGGAGGGGCAGCAGCCGGGCTTGAGTCTGGCCGGATTCGATGGCTTGTTCGAGTCGCTCCAGCGTGGGCGCCGCGATGGGCCGCTCCGAGAGTTCGGCGGCCAGAGGCGGATTCGGCTTGCCCTCGAGAGCCGCCAGCAACACTTTGCCTCCGCGAGCCGCCGCGCTGTCGGCAGGGATGGCCGCCAGACTGCGACGGCAAAGCTCGTCCTCGCGTCGGTAGAAGGCGGCGATAGCCTGGATCAGAAGCCGCCAACCGGCCAGCGGGTTGCGCCGGGACAGGTCGGGCAGGACGACCGGTTTGCCGTTTTGTGAAGTGACGTTGTCGAAGGCCTCCGCCAGCTTGGCCGCGGCCTGGCGCAGGGGGTGGTCTGTCGCTAGCGCCTGGCAGTTGGCTAAAAGCCTCAAATCGATCAGCTCTTTGCGAATGGCTTCCTCGGCAGGCCCACCGGGAAGGTCCTGAAATACGGCTTCCCAATCGCCGTTCAGCGCGCGGATTTGGGGTTTGCGGGCCTCCAGGGCAGGGCAACCGGGATAGAGGACCAGGCCTTCGTCCAGTCGCCGAGCCGCTTCGGCGCCGCGCCCCCTTTCCAGCAGATGGTCCACCCGCTCCAGAAAGACTTCCTTCCACTCGGGCAGCGAGGTGTCTTTCAGCAGTTCCAGAGCCCGGCTGAAGTTGCCGACTTTGCGCAGGCGCTGAACTTCGGCGCTCAGCGATGCGCCGGATAAAGAGGGCTTCTGAAGCGGAGGCCGCTTGATTTTCTTTGCCATCGCAAGGTTGTTTCTGCCGTTTCGGGGCGAACAACCTGCCAAACACGTGAGCGGAGATTCCAGCCGAGCACACGGAAAGGGGGGCGTGTGAAAATGCCCAATGCTGCGCGATGGGAATGCGGGCGGGGCGGGCTTCAGCCGGCCTGAAGAGCTTACTGGAACAGGTAGCGTCTTTCTACTGTGTGCCCCGTGCTGCGGGGCGGGGTCGTAAGATTGTCCGTCGTCCTATGGTTCGACCCGGTGAGCCGGGTCCGATCGTGGACGAGTTGCGCGACCAGGCTCTCAAATTTGATGCCGAGGCCGACCGATGGGCCGTTTTCGCCCTGTTCGACCCGTTGCTGCGCGTTGAGATTCTGAAGGAGATCGCGGAGCGATGGCACCTTGGCGTGGAGTTGCCGGATGCGGCCTGGATTCTGGAAGAATGGGTGGAGCGCTACCCGGACGATAAGGCTATGGAGGAGGCGTTTTCCGCTCTGTGCGCTTTCTTGACTCGTGTATGCGCAGACTTGGAAGAGGCCAGACGCTTTGCCTATACAAAGCGAGGATTGACCTGGGTGGTGGGGAGCTTCGCGGAACGACACAGCCGGGTCGTGGAGCCTCTGAAGGCCCTTTTGGTGGGGCTTGAGCCGGACCGTCGGCGGCCCCACGATGACGACTCTCTTCCATTCGAAGGACCCGCTCTCGACTATTTTAGCCAGCTGGTCTTTGCCGTGGTGCCGGTCTACTTCGAACGAGGCTTCCTGTCTGAATCTGAGGCGCGCATGCTGCTTGGTCGCCATCCGCGGTTGGCGGACTGCCGGCAGGATCTGCCGGGTTGGCGCCGGTGGGTTCAGCAAGCCCATTGGGTTATGCTCTACGGCATGGGCACGGCGACCGCGCCGCCCGAGCTGGGTGTGGAGCGACTGGTGACACTCTGTCTGGAGAAGCATTGTATGCAGTCCTGGTTGCTGGAGGAACTGCCCCCTCCGAACTCACAAGATCACGACTGCGCCGCGGTGCTGGGCTGTATTCCGGAAGCCAATGCCCTGATCGCGGCCGTTTGCGCCCCGGCCTGGGCACCTCTGCTGGAGCGAGCTGTGCAGTGGCCTGGAATGGCCGATTTAGCCAGGCTGGTGGCGATTTTCCGGAAATCCTTTCTGAGCGGCTGGCGTCAGCAGTCGGAACGGCTTGTCCTGTGGTTGGGGAGCGTTGAACTCGCCGGACTGCGGCGGCAGTTAGCGGAACTCTCCCCAGCTCGAATCGAGTTGGTGAAGAAGTCGTTCACGCACTACGAGGCCTGGTATTGGGTGCAAGCCCTTCTGGGCAAGGGCTTCAAGGCGATCGTGAACGACGTGCAGCATGGTCGATTTCGGGGATTTTTGGCGCTGGCCCTGGTGCCTCGGCACCCCCATTGGCCGGCCTACCGGGCGGCGGTGAAGGAATATTTAGCCGGGCTGTCCTCTCGATCTGAGCAGGTGAGGAGCAGAGGTCTTGAACTGGGACGCTTTGCTCTGGGTTGCCTGAACTCCGACCCGGACTTGGATCGATTGGGCTGGCAACTGGCGGAGCAGTTGCGGGGTCGTTAGGGTGCGCAGCACCACCGGCTCGACTCCGTGGACCCGAAACGAAAGCGCTGAGTCTCTCCTTGAGGCATCGGAGAAACGGTCTTCCAGACTCGTGTTCTCAAACGGCCCCAGGACTTTCAGCAGGGTGGTGCCTTTCGGCAGCCAGCTGTCGTCCACCAGCGTGAGGCCCTATTTGCTCTGGCCATCCAACTTCGATCGGTCTTGACATCCACCTTGACCCGGATGGCAAAGGAGAGAGCTGCATCCCTGCGTCTCTGGAACGTCAATCACTGGGCGTCACCTGCCCGTCTTACGGCTCGCATCAGGTCTGTCAGGATGAGCTTGCCGGATCCGTTGGGACCCAGCAACACGGAAACTGGAGTCAGTCCTCAATTTCCGCCTTCTTAAGCTCTCTGTCGTCAGGGAAACCATCCTGCTTGCCGTTTTTGCCTACCGCCATCGGGATCCTGGAACTTATGGGGTCGGCCGGCCCCTGGGAAGTTTGTAGTGTAAGATTTGCAATCTTACACTACGTGGCGGAGGGTAGGTTGGATTCGGGCAGACCCTTGCGGGGATCTGGGGGACTTGCGGTGCTTGGGGGGCGGGCATTGGC
>CAZYPN010000066.1:0-33729 GCA_964649085.1 uncultured Burkholderiales bacterium
TACGTACGGTGGTGTGAGAGCTGGGGGCCGAGAGGCCCCCGGCTACTCGTTTGGGCAGGGTGCGCTCACCCCGCTTGGAAGCAGCCTCTATGGAACTCACCGTCGAGTCTTTCAGCTCTGCCCACATCGCCAGTTTCGCCCCCGAACTGGCAGAGCTTCGCATCCAGGTATTCCGCGAGTGGCCCTACCTCTACGAGGGCTCTCTCGCCTACGAAGAGGCCTACCTGCGCCCCCTGTTTTCCAGCCAGCGCAGCCTGTGCATCACCGTGCGTCACCAGGGACAGCTGGTGGGGGCTTCCACGGGTCTGCCTCTGCTCGACGCCGACGCGGAGTTCATCCAGCCCTTCCGATCAAGTCCAGATCCGCTGCACCAGCTCTTTTACTTCGGCGAGTCGGTATTGCTCGCGCCCTTTCGGGGGCGGGGCCTGGGCCGCCAATTCTTCGAACTGCGCGAGCAGCACGCCGCCCGTTCCGGCTTTTCACAGGTGGCCTTTTGTGCCGTGGTTCGCCCCGAACAGCATCCCCTGCGCCCTGCCCAGGCGCGCTCTCTCGAGCCGTTCTGGAGTGCGCTGGGCTACCGGCCGCTGCCCGGCATTCAGGCCAGCTACTCCTGGAAAGACCTGGACCAGCCGCAGGAAGTGGCCCATCCCATGCAGTTCTGGGGCAAGTCTCTGTCCCTTTAGGAAACGGGCAGAACCTCGTCGATCGCCTGCACGATTTGCTGGTGAATTTCGCCGATGCTGCGCGAGGCGTCAATGCTCACCAGCAGGCCCTGGGAGGAATAAAACTCGGCCACGGGCTCGGTCTGGGCGTGGTAGGTTTGCAGCCGATTGCGAATCACGTCCTCGCGGTCGTCGGGGCGCCACACCAGTTCGCTGCCATCGCTGTCACAGCGATTCTCCACCTGTGGGGGGGAAGAGAGCAGATGAAAACTGCGGCCGCACTTGGGACAGGTGCGCCGATGGATCAGCCGTCCCACGATCACGTCGTCGTCCAGCTTGAGCAGCAGCACCCGATGGACTTTCTGCTGGCGTTGCTGCAAAAACTCGTCCAGGGCCTCGGCCTGGCTGCGCGAGCGCGGAAAGCCGTCGAGCACAAACCCCTGGCCCCCGCCTCCGGTGCGATGATAGAGATTCTCCAGCATCTGAAAAATCAGCTCGTCAGGCACCAGTTCCCCGGCCTGGATAAATTCCTGGGCCGTTTTCCCCAACTCGGTTCCGCGCTGGGTGTTTCTGCGCAGAATATCGCCTGTCGAGACATGGCCGATATGATAACGCTGGCACAGTTGCAGAGCCTGAGTTCCCTTGCCTGACCCGGGGGGGCCGAGAAGAATGATACGCAGCACCTGGTCGTTCATGCCGGGGGCGTTCTTCGCCCCTCTCTCAACCCCTTGGCAGGCTGTGGTATTATCGAAGTTATGAGACATTTTCTGGGTTGCGCAATGCTGCTGTGTCTGCTAACTACCGGGGCCCTGGCCGAAGAGGAAAAGAAGAATCCCCGGGTGATCGATCCTGCCAGCACCGGATTTTCGCCCACAACTCCTTTTGGCATCAATGAACACGCCAACATTCGCCCGGCCACCAGCGGCTTTTCGCCCACCTCGCCGTTCGATCTGAAGGGCACGCGTCAGGACTCGGCAACCACGGGTTTTTCGCCCACCACGCCTTTCAAAGACAATCGTCACTCCGTCATCCAGCCGGCCTCACAAGGGTTTTCTCCCACCACACCTTTCGGAGCCCCGCATCCGGCCATTCGCCCTGCCAGCCACGGCTTCTCGCCGACCAACCCCTTTGGTGTCGATAAGAATGCCGTCATCGCCCCGGCCAGTTCGGGCTTCTCGCCCACCATGCCCTACGGCATTCAGCCCCGCATCGAAAGCGCCAGCACGGGCCACAGCTCCTCCGACCCCTTCCACGACGTCTCGGCCACTCGTTCCAACGGGCGCAAGAAGAAGGAGGAGTTGAACCGGCTGCGGGCTTACGACCAGCCGCTCAACGAAACCAGCTCCAATGCCTATCCGGGTATGACCAGCTACCCCAGCCAGAGCCAGTATCCCTGATCAGGCCAGGCTGACGGCCCTGCGGGTGAAGCTGCCGTCCTCAAACAGGTCCAGGCGAACATAGCCGGGGCTGAAATCCTGGTAGTGGCCCTTCCACAGGTCGCCGCACAGCGAACCATTGCACAGGTAGTCCACCCCCAGATAGTGCACCTGGTCCTGCAGATGGGTGTGGCCGCTCAGGCACAGTTTGACCTGGGGGTACTGGCGAAACAGGTCCTTCAGGTCGCGAGCGTCCAGGTGCATCCAGCGACCCGGAACGTTCCAGTCGCCCCGTTGTTCGTTGGGTCCGTCAAAAAAGGCTCCGCAGCTCAGAATGGGGATATGGCTCACCACGCACACCGGCTGCTGGGGGCGGGCTTGGGCCAGTTCCTGGCGCAGCCACTCCCACTGGGCCTCATCCAGGCGGGCCTCGTAGGGTCGGTCGACGCCGGGGTGATTCGAGTCCAGCACGAAAAACCGCCACCCTCCAGCCTCGAAGCTGTAGTAGGCCCGGCTCATCCCCAACTCATCCAGGGCCCAGCGCTTGCCCTGGCTGTCGGCCCTGCGATAGATGTCGTGATTACCCAACACCGGAAATACCGGCAGCTGATTTTCCGCTTTCCACACCTCGTGCCAGCAACGCCACTGCTGGCGAATCGCCGCGGGTGATTGTTCCAGAGCATCGAAAATGGCGTCGCCGCCCTGCATAATGAGGTCGGGGCGGTCGGGGTCCTGGTGCAACTGCCGCAGGGCTCGCGACAGCCGTTCTCGGGAAAAGGCCTCGGGCAGCAAATGAATATCGGTCAGATGGGCCAGCCGCAAGCAGGGCTGGCGCGCGGCCGAAGAGCCGCCGGGCGTTCCCAGCGCGGCAGCCCCCAGGGTGGCACCGCCACCCAGCAGCAAAGCGCGCCGAGTCCATCGCATACCTCCTGAAATTCGATGGTTCCCGGGCCTATCCTTGGCGGCCCAGAATGCTTTCCACCGTGGCCAGCAGTTGCTGCATCGAAAAAGGCTTTTGCAGCAAATGAACCTCCGATTGCATCACTCCGTGGTGCAGCACCAAGTCAGCATGATAGCCGCTGATGTAGAGCACCTTCAGATCGGGTCGACGCTGCTGAAGTTGCTCCACCAGCTCCCTTCCCCCCATGACCGGCATCACTACGTCGGTGATCACCAGGTCAAAGCGCTCGGTCGTGCAAAGTTTTTCCCATATCCGTAGTGCGTCGGCGCCGTTCACGGCACACGTCATCTTGTAGCCGGCGCGGGTCAGGGCCAGCATCAGCGTGTTGCGCAGCTCTTCCTGGTCCTCCACCAGCAGAATCGAGCCCTGGCCCTCCTTTGCGGGGCGACGCTCAGCGGGTTCTTGCTGGCCGGCTTCGGGAGCGTCGGCGGTCGGCAACCAGATGCGAAACTGGGTGCCCTGGCCGGGAGTGCTTTCCACCTCGATGCGTCCGCCGCTCTGGCGCACAATCCCGTAGACGGTGGAAAGGCCCAGCCCCGTTCCCTTGCCGCGCACCTTGGTGGTGAAAAACGGTTCGAAAATATGTTCCAGGACCTCTTTACTCATGCCGCAGCCGCTGTCGCGGACCTCCAGGCACACCTCCTGGCCCTCTTGTCGCGTTGCGATGTGCAGCTGCCCTCCGCCCTGCATGGCGTCGCGGGCGTTGATGCTGAGATTGATCAGCACCTGATCAAACTGTCCGGGGTCAACTCGAACCCAGCACTGATGGGGGTCGGGCTCAAATACCAGCTGAACGTCCTCGCCGATCAGGCGTCGCAGCATTTTCTGATTGTCGTCAACGAGCTGGTTGAGGTCCAGATCTCGGGGCTCCATCACACTTTGCCTGGAGAAGGCCAGCAGCTGGCGCGTCAGAGTGGCGGCCTTGCGGGCAGCTTCCTGAATCGGGATCACCAGTTCGAAATGGGGGTCATCGGCGGGTAGTTCGGCCGCCAGCAGTTCGGTACATCCCGAGATCACCGTCAGCAGATTATTGAAATCGTGGGCCGCCCCGGCCGCCAGGTAGCCTACGGCCTCCATCTTCTGGGCCTGCAAAAACTGCTGCTCCAGCTGCAGTCGCTCGGTGATGTCCTCGTTGATGATCACGGCGCCCAAAATTTTCTGGTCCAGATCGTGGATCGGCGCTCCCGAGTTTAAAATGGTGCGCTTGCGGCCGTCGAAGGCCTCGATGTCGACCTTTTCGTTGTGCGAAACCTCGCCATTGTTCAGGGCTCGTTGCGACGCCCATTGAGCCGTTTCCACGGGCATTCCCGAGTCGTGCCAGCTGGCCCGCACCGAACTGTAGCGTTCTGCAGCGGGCCCGATGATGCGGCCCCAAATGCGGCGAGCCGCCGGGTTGGTCAGCACCACATCGCCCTGCCGGTCCATCACCTGGACCCCCACCGGAATGGCGTCGAGCACCAGTCGCAACAGGCCTTCGGTGCGGGCCCGATCGCCCAGAGCCTGACGCTCCAGTTCCTCCAGCTTCAACTGGTTCATCGCCAACGAGTCTTGGGCGCGGCGCAGGGCGGTAATGTCGCGAGAGATTCCCAACACCGCCACCACTTCTCCCTGGGCGTTGCGATAGGGCGACTTGGTGGCCACGTAGATGCGGGTCTCGCCACTGGCCGAGAGTTCCTCTTCCTCGGTTTCGGCCAGCCCGCTGTCCACAACCCGCCGGTCCCGGTTCATCACCATGGCCGCGCTTTCGGCATCGAAAATGGCGGTGTCGTCCTTGCCGAGGAAGTCCTCAGGCGAGCGGCCCACCATGCGTGCGGCGGCCTGATTGCACAGCAGATAGATCCCCTGCCTGTCCTTGACGAACAGCGCATCGCTGTGTTCATCAAACAGAGCCCAGAGCAACTCCGATAAGGGCAAAGATTCCATCGACCGGCTATGCTTCGGGTTTGCCGCTCCGCGACCTTTTGTCCACCCCGACACGGAGAAGGCCGTGGCGGATTCGCCGTCCAGAACAGGTGGGTTGCGCAACAATCAGCGCACAAGGACTACTCCTGGGCTGCCCGTCGCCCCATCCAGAACATCCCGCCGACAATCAGCCCGACTAGCGGGTTCTGCAGGGCGGCCGTGGTGGCCGCCGTGATCAGCGTGGCGGTCACCTCTCCCCGGTTTCCAGGGCGATAGGCCACCTGGGCCAGTTCCAGGGCGCTCAGGGCCAGCATCAGCCCCAACAGGCTGCCCGGATAGGCTCGACACAGCGACAGCAAACTGGCCCCGAAGAGCAGAGCCGCGGCCATTTTCACCACCCCCAACATCAAAATCGAGCCGTTGCTGCGCGCCCCAAAGCGCACCTGACCGGCCAGCCCTCCGGCTCCGTGACACATGGGCATCCCACCAAAGCAGGCCGGCACCAGGTTCATCAACGCCACCGACAGGGCCACCTTGCGGGGCGTGGCGCCACGCTCGGGGAACAGATCGAAAGACAGCACCGACACTCCGATCACCGAATTCAACACCGTCAGGGGAAACTGGGGCAGGGCAGCTGACCAGAACGAGCTGGAAAAATCCAACTCGCCAGGCGGGCACCAGTGCGGGGGGTAAAATCCCGGCTGCAGCAGCAGCGGTTGCTGCACGGCCACCACCGCACAGCCCAACAGAAACAAGATCAGCGCGGTGGGGCGGGCGGGGCGCTGCCCCCACACCAACACCAATACCAGACCGACCAGAAACAGGGGCCACTGGCTCCAGCCCCGGGTCAGGTCGCGCTGCACCAGTTCCACCCCCTTGGCAAACAGGCTGAAACCCAGGCCCATTTGCAGGCCGCGAATGACCGGCATCGGCAGCCGATCCTGCAGCACGCTCAGGCCTCGGGTCGAGGCCGCCACCAGCAGCAACAGGCTCACCATCAAGCCGGCCGCGCAGATTTGCCCGGGGGTCAATCCCTGCACCAACGCCACCGCGGCGATGGCCTTCATGGGCTGAACGGCCATCGGAATGGAAAACACCAGACCCGTCACCACGTTGAAAAAGCCCGCGAAAAACAGGGCGGCGGTAAAGTCCAGGCCGTTTTGAGAAGTCATCCCCACCAGCAGGGGCAGAAACGTGCCCAGATCGCCCAGTGAACCCGAGGCCTCGCGCAGATCGAAGATGGCGTGCCGAAGCGTCTTCATTCAAAAGCCTTCCAGGCCGGAAGGAGGGCTCCTGGGGGCGGCCAACGCCTGGCACGTGGAACTCTGGCAAATCCAGGCTGGCTGGCTGGCCTTCAGTTGCACCTACCTGGCTCTGGCCATTGGCTACGTGCCCTGGTTTCGGCTCGATCGCACGGGGGCCGCCTTCGTCGGGGCCGTGGCCATGATCGCCTGCGGCGTGCTTACGCCCGAACAGGCTTTCCTGGCCCAGGATTACGAGACGCTCGTGCTGCTGTTCTCCATGATGATCATCGTCTCGTTTCTCATGAATTCGGGCATCATCGGCCGACTGCAGAACCAGTTGGTGGCTCGCGTAGGTCAACCCCTGCCCTTTTTGTGGACGGTGATTGCCCTGTCCGGGTCGATGTCGGCGCTCTTCATCAACGACATTGTCTGTCTCATGCTGACCCCTATGGTGCTGCGCTGCTGCCGCGATTTGCGGCTGAACCCCGTCCCCTACTTGCTGGCGGTGGCCATGGCCAGCAACCTGGGCAGCGCCATGACGCCCGTGGGAAATCCCCAGAACATCTTTCTGGCCAGCCTGGGGAAAGTCAGCTACGCCACCTTTGTCCAAACCCTGGCCCCGGTATCCCTGGTGGGGCTGCTGCTTCTCGGCCTCGTCTTACAGCGGACCTTCGGCAGCCAGCTGCGGGCCAACCAACCCATTCCCGAGCCGTCCGAGGTTGGTCCCGAGCCGCCTCCTGCGGCGCTGGCCCGCTATGTTTTGTGGCGCACGCTGGCCGTGCTGGTGGGCATCCTCATCGGGTTCTGGTCGGGCTGGCATCTGGGCACGGTGGCTTCGGCAGGTGCTGCCTTCCTTATGGTCACCCGTAGAATTTCCCGACAGCGCCTGTTCGCGCTTATCGATTGGGACCTGCTGGTGTTGTTTATCAGCCTGTTCGTGCTCACTTCGGGCGCGGGTGCCGCCGGCATTCTGCCCTGGTGCTACGGCCACCTGGCCAGCCTCGGGCCCGAACACGGGCTTTCTCTCAGCGCCATTACGCTGGTGCTCAGCAACCTCTTCAGTAACGTTCCGGCCGTATTTTTTCTCTCCCAGTTTCTCGGCCAGTTACCCCGCCCCCAGGAAAGCGCGCTGCTTGTGGCCATGGTCAGCACGCTGGCGGGAAACCTGACGCTGCTGGGGTCGATCGCCAACCTGATCGTGGCCGAGAAAGCCGCCCCCGAAGTGCGCCTCGATTTTTGGACCTACACCCGGGTGGGCCTGCCCGTCACTCTGCTCACGCTGGCCATGGGCCTGGCCTACTGGCACTGGCGCTTCGGCCTTTAGATCGACTCCGGTCGATAGCTCATCTGGGCTCGATAGGTATAGACCGTGTTGTACAGGCTGGTGGTTCCGATGGCCACTTTGGCCTGGGCGCGTCGCAGCGACACCACGGAAAGCTCCACATCCACGGCGTTGCCCACCACCTCGGCCCGGAAGCCCAGGATACGCCGCCCGGCGATCGTCACTTCCTGCAGCCCCGTTTCCGTGCCCAGCATCGCCGAGGTGTTATAGCCCACCGGTCGGGTCAGATAGGGATTGATGCCCGGGTCGATGATCGTCTCCATGTTGTTCTCATTGACCGCGTCGGTGGCAGGCGATTGATCGATCACTTTGCGCAGCAGCAACTTGTGGGGGCAGCGATCGTCGTGGCCGTTGGGCCCGGCTCCGCCGCTGCAGTTGTAGCCATAAAGACCGTTGTGGTTATTGGGAATCACCGCATAATACAGGACATTTCGTTGCCAGAACGCCGTGCCGTCCGAGCGAATTACGGGCAGATTGGTGATCGGGTTCATATTCGACAGCATCCACAGGGCGCTGCCGTCGGGTGCCACCAGGCTGGTGGGGCCGTTCTGGGCGCGCACCTCAGCCAGTTTGCCAGCTACCAGGTCACGAGAAATCTGGGAACTGATGATTTGAATTTCCGAATTGGCGTCGCTGGCTCCTGAAGTATCGCGCAAAGTATGCTGCGTCAGTCGCAGCGCCTCGGCCAGCACCAGCATCAACACGCCCATCAGCGCAGCCGACAGCATGATTTCGATCAGCGTATGTCCGCCTCTACGGTTTTTCACTCACCACCCGCGTGGCTCGGGTTTCCAACTTGCCCATGCCAGCCCGATTGCCGCTGGCCGAATCCCACCAGCGCACCGTTACCGTGACCAGCTTCAAACGGTTCTGGCCACTTCCCAGGCTCACCTGTCCTACATTGGCCGCCGAGGCGTCACTGACCGTGGTGGCGTCTACTGCATAATTGTATTCGGTTTGACCCACCGTAAGGTTTCCAAGCACGTAGGGCGTGTGTTCGTTATTCCAGAAATTGGCCCTGTCGCTGACATGGGCGCGTTCCAGCATTTTCTCCAGCACCTGGCCGGCCGCCAACTGGGCCGTGGTGGTGTCGACCGCTTTGCGTGAGCCGCGCGACACGGAAATCAGCAACACCAGCACGGTCAGAATGCTGACGGCAATAATGGCCGCAGCCAGGATCAGTTCAGCGATCGAGAACCCCCCCCTGAGGCGCATCACGAGGCTCCCCCCAGGTTACCAGCACAGTCGCAATAATAGGAGCCCACCATAAGTAAGGCATTGCTACCCAATATAATCCCAGGCTACACATCCACCAGCCCAACGCCATGCCGAGCGTTTCCCAGGTCAGGGTGCTGGCCAGTGCCGCCTGTCCCCAGCGCACCACCCAATGGCCGCCGCTGGCTCCGCCGGCCAGGGCTGCCAGTGGCGCCAGGTGCGGGTGTGGTTGGCCGGGCAGATGCACATGCAGCAGATACAGGGCCAGCGCCAGCAAACACCAAGGCCAGCTGCGCCTGGAGCCCAGCCAGGCTCCTGCTGCGCTGCCCGCAAACCAGCACAGCATTAAGGACAGATAAGCCAGAGCCGTGGCCGAATAGAGAAAGCTCACCGTGTAAATGAGGGACATTTGCAGTGTGCTCGACCACAGTCCGAAGCGCAGAAAATAGCCTCTCAACGCCAGCCCCACAGCTGCAAGTTCAAATGCCAGCAAGCTTGCAAATTCGACAGGCTGGCGGCCTGCACCCCGGCGCACAGGCGATCCAGGTCAGGGCCGTCGAGAATCTTGAATTGGTGGCGACGGTCTTGTTTCAAACGGCGATAGACGTCCTCCACCCTCAGCGGACTCTCACGCGTGGCCAGCACCACCGTATTCTGGCATTCGCCCGAACTGACGCCTACGGCGTGAGGAAAAGATTGCCGTAGGGCCCGCAAAAAGCTCGCCGAGGCTGGGTCCAGCCTGCCCTGACGCACCGGGTTGCCCAGAAATACGGTCAGAATGCCTCCTGGTTGCAAATTCTCACTCAGGCGGCTGAAGTATTCGCGGGTGAACAGCGAGGCTACGTTCAACGAATAAGGGTAGGGCAGGCTGAAAACGATCAGGTCATAGCTCTCGACTTGCGACGTATATTGGCGGGCGTCGGTGACTTCCACCCGATAGTCCGGTGGGCTCGGGCCGGCGATCCAGCGAAGCGACAGTTCGGCCACTCGGGGGTCCAGTTCCACCACCGTGGTCTGCAGGCCGCGGCGCGCCGCTTCCCGAGCCGAAAGGAAACCGCCTCCACCCAGAATCAGGGCCTTCTTGCCCTCGGGGCTTCCCAGCAGTTCGGCCGGCAATTCGGCCAGATAGTAGTTCAGGTGCTTCAGGTCGGCCATATTGTGGTGGCACAGGCCGTTGAGAAACAGCTGCGGCTGCCCCTGCATCTCCACCACTTCCACCAGCTGATAAGGGGAATAAGCGGCGGCCAGCACCTTTCCACCCGGGTAGCAGCGCCGCTGGGCCCAGTGTTCCAACGGGGCCATGGCCAGGCTGGTCAGCAGGGCCAGAGCCCCAAGCTTCCACAGCTGCTTCTCGACCAGTCCCAGGCTGACGGTTACCACATAAGGAAAGGCCAGTAGCAGGCCCCGCG
Source organism: uncultured Burkholderiales bacterium (assembly GCA_964649085.1). Lineage (GTDB taxonomy): Bacteria > Vulcanimicrobiota > Xenobia > Xenobiales > JADMJV01 > JADMJV01. The sequence continues at coordinate 10,112 of CAZYPN010000066.1, forward strand.
GGCCCAGGGCCAAGGCCAGCCCCAGCCCCAACGCTGCTCCGACCATTTCCAGGCTGTAGAGCCGAGCCAGCCCGCTCGGCTGCCCACCCAGTCGGGCCCACCACCTGAGGGTCTGGTGGGCCAGCGGAGCGGTGGCCAGCACGGCCAGGCTCGAGCCCAGCAACACCCGGGCGGCCATGGGGAGCTCGGGGTTCAGGCCGCGTAGCCCGGCCAGCAGCAGCGGCAACAGCAGCGCGATCGGCAGCAGCCAACCGGCCGCGCGGGCGGCCAGTCGATAGCCCAGCGCGTGACCCAAGAGCAGCGACGTGCCGAGCACCTGATAGGGCAACTCGCCGGAATGAAAACACGGGCCCAGCGCCGTCAGCAGCACCATTTGCAGCGAGCCCAGGGCAACTCCCAGGGCCAGCGGACCTCGGCCAGCGACTAAAACGTGTTCCAGGAGACCCGGTCCAGCATCATCGCGTCGCCGGCGTTGCGCAGCTGCCCGAGGTAGCTGGGGTCATAGAGAAACTCCACATTGTTGGCCGTGATGTTGATATTGCCGCCAGTTCCGGCTCCGGGGGCCTCGTTGGCCTCGGGGTCGCCTCCGTAGGCGGTCAGAATGCCACGCACGTAAAAGTTGCCGTTGGGCACGTTCACAATGAAATCTTTCAGCGTGTACACCAGCCCCGTAAAGGACACGTCCGAGGCGTGGGAGCCGAAAGGTAAGCCCGAGGACATTCCCATCGAGCTGTGGCCCATGCCGTGGTGTCCCATCGAGTGACCCATGCCCATGCCGGGAGCCATGCCGTTGGCGGGGTTGGCATCGATCGCCGCCGCCACGGGCGGGGGAATGTCATCGATCGTGACGTTGCCCTTGGCATATACGGCCACCGCGGCATCGGGGTTGGCCTCAAAGATGCTGGCGCCTTCTACGCGAACCTCCTGCTCGGAGGTCACCCCTCCATATCCGTCGATCGGCCCTTTCACGGTAAGATTGCCCGTGCTCGTCAGCAGGGCATCCTGCCCGGGCGGGGCCTGAAACTCCAACACGGGTCGCTGGCCGGCGGTGGTCAAAGCCGGGTCGACCACCACGGCAAAGTCTTTCACGGTGCCGGCCAGCATGGGCTGCACATACACCTTGCCCTCAATCATCGTGGACAGCCGGCTGAAGTCGACATCGACGGCCGAGCCACTGAGCACCATCTGAGAAGCCGCCGTGATCACCTGGGTGGGGGCGCCCGCCGGCAAGGTGCCGTCGTAGTTTTGCTGATAATAGTGCAGCTCAGGGTTGGGCACCCCGGGCTTCCACACGTAGGTGCCGGCCTTCAGCTGGGTATCGCTGGGGGTGGCGTGGGGCACCTGGCTCCAGTTCAATTTCAGCCAGTGTGAGCTTTGCACATCTTTCCGCTGGTGGGTGGCCGTAAGGGTGGTCGAGCCGCCGTCGTCGGGATGGGTGAATTCTCCATTGGGCGCTTCATCGACCACCACCTGGCCCGAGGCACTGGTTTGGTAGCCACCTCGCACAATGTTCACATCGTCCAGGCTGCGCAGGCGGGGTGCGCTGGCCCCGACGTCTTCGGTCACGTTGACCACTCCCGTGCTGGCGCTGCAGGTGGCCGTGAAGGAACCGGCTGCATAGACGGCGCTGTCGGTTCGGGCTGCGAACGACAGGCTCAGCACGCACTGCACTCGCTGACGGTATATGGAGCGGCGGGTAGCGGCGCTGGTGCACAGGCTGTCCAGGTTGTCCACGGTGGCCGTATTGAGGCCCGGACCTGCCAGCCCCTCCACCTGAAGCAGCACGCAGTACTGGCCGATCTCGCGGCTGGAGGTGGCGCCCCCGGGCAGTTGCCCATTGTCGGGAAAATCGTAGATCGGGGCCGGGTTCGAACCTTCGCTGTTGTTGATGCAGATCAACGGGTTGCTGATCATGTGGTTCAGAGCCGGATTGGCCAGGTTTACCGGGCCTTCCTGGGGGTTGTTGGTGCCGTTCTGATGGTTGAACTTGAAGCGGAAGGCCGAGCGACTCCCGTCGCCGTTGTGGATCACGCCAATCACATTGCCGTTGTCTTCCACCACCTGCAGGTTGGCCAGGTTCACGGCCGCCGTGACGGGGTCGTCGCCCAACCAGGAAGGGTCCTTTTGAACCTTGGCCTGAGCATAGTCGATCCCCGAACTGGCAGCCCGCAGGGCCTGCTGGGTTTCGGCCGAGTGTCGGCTCGACGACAGTTGCATCGGCATCATCGTCATGGCCGCCCCCACCAGCATAAAGATGAAGGTAAGGGTCAGCAACGAGACCATCATCACGATACCGCGCCGACGGGCACGGGACAGCCGCTGTAAAGACATCCACCAGGTGCGCATACTCTTCAGTATGGACATGGCCGACAATAACTTCCCGGTTTACAACTGTGGGCTGGCCGTGTAATTCCACTTGGGCAAGAACTTGTCAAACTTGATGGTCATGTTTTCGAGGAAGTTGTCGGCGCATTTTTTTCCCGTTTTGTAAACTCCAGTTAGCACGTCGGCCACCACTTTCAAGCCCGTCCGGGTGTAGGCCCTTCCCATGGCGTCTTTGATGACATTGAGCGTATGGAACACCAAGCCCTGGCAGGCCCGGGTGACATGGGGGAAGAGCTTGTGCTCGATTGGATTGTGCTTTGAGGTGTATGGGGGGTAGTGGGCGATGCGGATCTTAAGTCCGATTCGGTTGGCAAGATTCTGGAGGGCCTCTTTGAACACGTGATGATGACTGGAATTGCTCCCTCCTCCATCGCACAGAACTAAGAGTTCCTTGGCGTTTGGATAGTGAAGGGTGCCGTGCTCAGACCACCAATGAGCGACGCTGTCGCAGAACAAGTCGCAGGTATCGTGGCTCATATTCAAGTGCATGAACCCCTCGTTCCGGCCCAGATCGTAGATGCCGTGCGGAACCACTTTGCCTACACCCGCGCTGGAGAAATCGTGGTCGAGTGTCTCGACGGCCACCTGAGTATGGGTGGTTCCCTCTCTAGCGAAGTTGCCAACCAACTCTTTCTTCTTGGTGTCGACGCTGATCACAGGTTTGCCAGCCTTCAGATACTTTTTCTTGAGCCTGGCAATGTTCTCAAACTGAGCATTCCGATCGGGATGGTTGCCAAGTGACTTCTTCTTTCGTGCCTTCCGCTGGCCCAGGCCATGCTTTCTCAGCAATTTGCGCACTGTATGTGGGCTTGCTGGTGTGCCCGCCTGAGTAAGCCGGTCACTGATCTCGCGACGGGACAAGTTCGTCCAAAGCACCCCTTCACGCATGGGGTCACCAGCCGTATACTCTGCGATGATCTTGAGAAAGGAGGCCTCTAAATCGGCATTGGCTGCCGTTACTTCCTTTCTACCGCCCCCTTTTTCCTCGTCCTACCGGGCGAGGGGTCTTCTTCCAGGTCCAGCTCATTCAGTCCTCGGCGTATGGTTTTCGGATCGATTTGGAACAGCGCAGCCACATACTCTATCCCACCATGGCCCAACTTTGCAGCCTCTACCGCCGCGTATCCCCGCTGCTCTTTCTCAGACAGCCTCGAGAACAATCTTTGCATCTTGATTTCAATGTCTTGCGCGTATCCCACCCGAACCACCCGTAAAGAATTTGGTTCAAGTTATCACGACGAGCGCATTTGTACAAGAGGCTTATCGGGAAGTTATTGATCATCAGATCCTATACCTCCCCCACGTCTAAAATTCCAAGGATTATTCGACCTTGACCAATTCCACATCGAACAGCAACGTCGAATTGGGCGGAATCAGTTGACCAAATCCTTGCTCGCCATAGCCCAATTTGGGGGGGATGATCAGCTTGCGTCGCTCGCCCACCTTCATGCCTTCCAGGCCCTCGTCCCAGCCCTGGATCACCTGGCCACTGCCCAGCATGAAGTCAATGGGGACACCGCGGTCGCGGCTGCTGTCAAACTTGCGGCCGTTCTCGAGTGTGCCGGTGTAATGCACATAGACGCGGCTGCCCTTCTTGGCCACCGCACCCGTGCCTTTCTTGAATACCAGGTAGCGCAGCCCCGTCTTCGACTTCACTTCGGGCCCAAGTGGCTTGGGCTCGGGCGTGGCCGAAACCCGAGGCTCGGGCGTGGCCGAAGCCACCGGGACCGAGGTGGCGGGCTGCGCAGGGGTCGTGGTCGCTGTGGGGGGGGCCGTGGGGGAGCATCCCCACAGCAGGCCGAGCAGGCTCAGGCAGAACATCTTGTGCATGGGGTCGGCTTTCTGAAACAGCCAGGCTTCTCCTGTGAGCCTATGTGGTCGGCTCTTCAGGGGCCGACAGTCGATAGCCAATGCCGGGCTCGTTGGTAATGTATTCGGGTAGCGACTCAAAGGCTTCCAGTTTCTTGCGCAAGTTGGAAAGATGCACCCGTAACAGGTGGGTTTCGGGGGCCTGCGACTCTCCCCATACCGCGTGGATGAGTTGCCGATGGCTCACCACTCGTCCTTGATTGAGCATCAGCTGCTGAAGAATGCCGAACTCATTGCGGGTCAAATTGATACGGTTGTCGGCCACCTGCACCGTGCGCGTATCGCGATCCAGCGTAATCTTGCCGCAGCGCAGCACGCCCTCGGTCACCTGGCCGGGTTTGCGCCTCAGGGCGGCCCGCAGCCGGGCCAGCAGTTCGGGCAGGCGAAAGGGCTTCGTCAGGTAGTCGTCGGCCCCCGCATCCAGCGCGTTGACGATCGTTTCCTCGTCGTCGCGCACCGACACAAAGAGCACGGGAGTCCAGGTCCAGGTGCGCAGTTCACGGGTGACCTCAACGCCGCTGATATCCGGCAGGCCCCAATCCAGCAGCACCGCGTCGGGAGAGTGCTGGCGCACGGCCTCCAGCGCACCTTCGCCGCAGTCGGCCTCGATCACGCGATAGTTGTGGGCGGTCAGACTGATATTGAGAAATTCTCGCAGGGGAGACTCATCATCCACCACCAGTACGGTTGCCGATGTGCTCAACCGCGTTGTCCTCCTTCTTTCCCACCAGCGTCAGGCGAAAGCGACTGCCGCCCTCGCTGCGCGGTGCGTACTCCAGTTGCCCCCCGTGCAGGTCCACCAACAGCTTGCAGATATGCAGCCCCAGGCCTGAACCGGGAATCTTTTTGGGCGTCGAGCCTCGAAAAAAACGCTCGAAAATGTGAGAGATGTCCTGCTCTTCAATGCCGAACCCGCGGTCCAGCACGTCCAGGTGCACCGAATCCTTTTCGCGCCAAAGTTGCAGGCATACCTCTTCCTGGGCAGGGCTGAACTTCAGGGCATTGTCGATCAGGTTCAGCACCACCTGCGACAGCAGCGAGGCGTCGCCTCTTACTTCCACCTCGGGTCCGCTGCAACTCAGGCGGATTCTCTTGACGTCCTTTTCGGGAAAGCTGCGAATGGCCGAGCGCACCACGTCTTCGAGAACCAGCCACTGCAAAGACAGCCTCAGGGCTCCGGCTTCAAGCTTGCCGATATTCAGCAGATTTCTTACCAGCCGCAGCAGTCGCTCGCTTTGCTGCTGTCCCAACGAGGCCAGTCGCTCGCTCTGTTGCCCCGACAGTTGGGCCTGAGGGCTTTGCAATGCCTCAAAGACCCCCAAAATCGAGGCCAGCGGGGTTTGCAGGTCGTGCGACAGCGAGTTGATCAAGGCCGACTGGAGCTTCTGGGTGGCCTCCAGCATGGAGGTGCGGTGTTCGTTTTCGGCCTGCTGAATTCGGTCCATCGTCAGCCCCGCCAGGTGAGCCAGGTCGGCCACCAGCGTGCTGGAGAAGGGGTCGAGTGTCTGTTGCAGCAACAGCCATCCGTGGGGCTGACCGGCCCCGGCGATGGGAATCGCTCGCTCCGGTTCTCCTGTGGCTTCGTGGCTGTGTCGAACCGGATGGCCCAACTGCACTTGAACCACCCGCAGCAGAAGTTCGCGCACGTTTTCCAGCGTGTTGGCTTCGGCGCACAGTTGCACAAATTCACCCAAAAGCTCCCACACCTCGCCCTTCTGGCGGCCCTTCCAGGCTTCTTTGCGGGCCCGGTCCGAGAGCAGGGCGATCTGATGGATGGTAAAGAGGAACAGGGCGAAGGACAGGGGGTATTGCCACAGGTCGTGGGGCCCCAGAGGATACTTTTTGTGGATCTCGCTCAGCATCAACAGCGACTCAAAGCTGATGATCAGCGCTGGAACTCGCCCCAGATACATGGCCGCCAACACACAGCCAACCAGATAGATCAGCGTGCCGTTGGCTTCGGAAATCCCCGTGCCCGCCAGCGACGAGAACAGCGCGTCCACGCCAAAGAGCAGTTGTCCCAACAGCACGCGCAGCCACAGCGTCGAGGGATTCAGGTTCCAGGGAGCAGGGCTCAGATTGGGATGGGCTTGGGAATCTCCCACGGGCAGATAGGCTTCCCAATGGGTAGGGCGCACGGAAGCCGGCCTAGCGGCAGGCCCCAGGGGCATCGGCAGGTGGTCGGCCCCCGTGGTTGCGCATGGGGGCAACTTTGGCACCGGCAAGCCATTTCCCTGGACCCTCGATTCGCTCGGGCCGGTCGGACTAAGGGACAGGTTCAAAGCTATGGTCGTCAGCGCTCACCGTGGCCAGGTTGGGGAACAGTTTGCGGGCCACATAGTAGAGAATCAGTGCCGACAGCACGCCGGTGAGGAAGTCGGTCAGCGGTACCAGCACGGCAGTGTAAATCATCATGGCCGTTTCGAATCGGCCGGTAGCCTTCACTTCGCGTATCTCCGAGGGCTTGATCATATTGCTGGCCACCCACAGCAGAATGCCGCCGATGCAGGCCATCGGAATCGCTTCCAGGCTGGAGGCCAGAAAGTAGGCCAGCGCCAGTTTGAGCACGCCCTTGAAGTAGCCGGCCAGGGGGGTCACGGCGCCGGCTTTGATGCTGGTGGCCGTGCGGGCCAGAGCGCCGGTGCAGGGAAAGCCGTTGACCAGCGGGGTGAGGATCTGCACGATTCCCTGGCCCCAGAACTCTTTGTCCGGGTTGAACTTGGTGCCCTGGTTGTTGGCCAGACGATCGGCCATCGAGCTGCACAGCAGGCTCTCCACGCCCGAGATGAAGACGATGGCGGTGACGAAGTAGACAATGTCCAGCATCACCTCGCCCGTCATCGGGGGCAGTTGAGGAGGGGTGAACTTGAAGAAATTGGTGGGAATCTTGCCATAGACATCGCCCACCAGCACCACACCCTGGCCCTTGAACAGGGTGGCGGCCATGGCGGTGGCCACACCGATGGCTACCACGGGCCCCGGAATGAGCGGCGAAATCTTCATCAATTTGCGCGTCGAGAACAGCGTGAAGAGGCCAAGGAACACCGAGGCCAGGTTGATCTTGTCCAGGTTGTGAAAGCAGGCCACCAGGTTGTGCCACAGGCCGCCCCGGATATCCTCATCCTGGCCCAACAGGTCCTGGATGCTCTCGATGCCCAGCACGTCCTCGGCGTTGGTCAGGCCGATCGACACGGCAATACCCACCGTAAAGCCGACCACCACCGAATTCGGCACCAACTTGGCAAAGCGGCCCATGCCGGCCAGGCCCATGGCCATCAGCACCAACCCGGCCAGCAGCGAGACAAACACCAGAAAGCCGTGGGCCAGGGCGTCATTTCCGCCGCCCTCGCTGCCGTACTTGTGAATCAGGGCGGCGATCAGCGGAATGAAGGCGGCCGTGGGTCCGTAGACCTGATACTTGGAGCCCCCAAAAGTTCGCCCCACCAGGCAGGCCAGGGCTCCGGCGATGATCCCTTGCTCGGGACGCAGCCCCATGGCCATCGCAAAGCCCATGGCCATGGGGATAGCCGTCATGGCCACCACCAGTCCGGCACTCAGGTCCTTCAAGATCACCTTGCGGCGGTCTTGGGCCCCGGTCAGGTCTTCAAAGCGACTGTCGATCAGGGTAAAGAAGAGCCGAAGGCGCCCTTTCCAGCCCACGGGGGCCTCTGCGGAGTCAGTCATGGTCGGTCCTTCCTTGCCCTTGCTGGCGCGCGATATTGGCCTTGGGAATATGGCCACAGTGGGGACAACGATGCCCTTGCAGACTGGAACCCAGGCCATTCAGCGGCGGGCTGAGCTGGCCGTGGGCGGGCGGCGGCTGAGGGGCCGCATGCGACCTGAGATATTCTCCTGCGGCCAGCAGTCCCATGGCCCAGAAGACCAGCATCAGAAGCGTATCTCGCCAACGTAGCCGCGGTTCAGGCATGGAAGTATCCACAGGGTATAAAGAAGGGGAAACCATTGCTCTAGTAGACTATCCAAATGGGACACGGAGTAGTATCAAGAACTTATCAAGCAAACCTTAATAAAATCTTTATGTCGCCGATCCCCCCGGTGGCACGTTCATCGAGCGCAGGTTGCGCAAGGCCTGCAGTCCGGCCTGGAAGTCGAAGTTGCGGGTGGACTGGCTCAAGGCTTCCAGAGCCTCTCTCGACTCCCGTTCCCGCAGCTGGGGCAGCAGCTGCTCCAGCGTGTCCACGGCCTCGCCCTCGCTCTGTTGCAGCTGACGTTCAAGCAGCTGTATCAGTGCGCCGATTTCGCCCGTAGCCGCCAACCCGGCCACCTCTTCGGGTTCGGTCAGGGCCTGTTCAATGCGTGCGTTTACGTCCTTCCAGTGGCAAGCCAGCTGGTCCAGGGTTTGCTCGCATTCGTCCGCCCCGGATCGGCGTGCACCACCCTCCAGCAACAGCGCCAGTTGGTGCAGTTGGGCGAGGCCCAGATTGCCGGCCACCCCTTTGAGCGAGTGGGCCAGACGTTGCAACGTTAAGTAGTCGCGATTCAGCAGTGCCTGCCTCAGCTCCTCAAGGTTACCTACAGATTGCCTTGATTGCTCCAAGAGCATGCGTCGATAGAGCTTCTGGTTTCCAGCCACCCGGGCCAGTCCCTCGCGGGTCTGCAGCCCCTCGATCGCAGGGAAATCCGCCTGGCCTGCAGCTGGCGCGCTGGTCAGCGAGTCGGGCAGCCAGCGTCCCAGGGTGGTCAGCAGGTTTTGAGGGTCCACGGGCTTGGCCACAAAATCATTCATGCCCGATTCCAGGCAGGCCCGGCGGTCTTCGTCGAACACATTGGCCGTCATGGCCAGAATCGGAGTCGACCCCCACCCCGGCAGGGCCCGAATCTGGCGCGTGGCTTCCAGCCCGTCCAATACAGGCATTTGCAGGTCCATCAATAGGAGATCGTAGCTTTGTTTGCGGGCCTTGCTCACGGCCACTTCGCCATTTTCTGCGCTATCGACCAGGAACCCGGCCGACTCTAAGAGCTCCACTGCCACCTCGCGATTGATCGGGTGGTCTTCGGCCAGCAAAATCCTGGCTCCGGTCCTGCGCAGGGTGCGGGGATCGGCCACCCCGGACAGCGCAGCAACCTCGCTAACGGGCTGGCCTTCGACCAGACGAACCGTAAACCAGAACAGGCTGCCCTGGCCGGGGTGGCTCTCCACGCCGGCATCGCCCCCCATCAGTTGGGCCAGGCGATGGGTGATGGCCAGGCCCAGTCCGGTGCCTCCATACTTGCGGGTGGTCGAGGCGTCGGCCTGTTCAAAGGCCTGAAACAGCCGGGCCTGGGCCTCGGGGGCGATGCCAATGCCGGTATCTTCCACCTCGAACCTCACCAGCAACGAGTCTTCTTCGTGCTCCATCAGGCGTGCCCGCAGCACCACCCGGCCCGTCTCGGTAAATTTCACGGCGTTGCTGGCATAGTTCAGCAGAGCCTGACCGATGCGCACCACATCGCCGCGCACCCAGAGTTGCTCGGGGCTGGCCTCGATCTCCAGGTTCAGCCCCTTGGCCTCGGCGGCTTCCTGCACAAAGGCGCGCGTGCGCGCCAGCAGTTGCTCCAGGCAAAAATCGCTCTCTTCCAGATGCTGCTTACCCGCCTCGATTTTCGACAGATCCAGAATGTCGTTCAACAACGACAACAGGTGATGGGCGGCGGTATCGATGTTCCCCAGGCGCTGTTGCTGTCGGGTGCTCAATTCTTCGCGCTGCAGCAAATGGGTCAGGCCCAAAATCGTGTTCAGGGGCGTGCGGATTTCATGGCTCATGTTGGCCAGGAAAACGCTCTTTGCTTTGTTGGCCGCCTCAGCACGGCTGCGGGCCTCCTGCAGTTCGGCCGTGCGCAGTTCCACCAACTCCTGCAGGTGGTGGCGGTGGGCTTCCAGTTCCAGGCTCAGTGCCTTCATTTCGCTGACGTCCTGCTGCAAGGCCAGGTAGTGACTCACCTTGCCATCGCTGCCGCGCAGCGGGGCCAGGATAGCCATGACCACATAGTGGGAACCGTCCTGGCGGCGGTTGATCAGTTCGCCGGTCCACGATTGCCCCGCGCTCAGGGCCGACCACAGCTCTTCGTAGACCGCCTGGGGGGTTCGGCCCGATTTCAGCATTCTTGGGTTGGCCCCCAGCACCGCCGATCGGTCGTAGCCCGTGATGTCGAGGAACGCCTGATTGACATACTCGATGCGGCCCTCGAGATCGGTGATCAAAATGCTCTCGGGGCTTTGCTCGACGGCCTGAGATAGCTTCAATAGCTGACTTTGGGCCCGGCGCTTGAGCAACAGCCTGGCCACTTCCTGGCAGAACATCGCCAGCGTTTCCTGTTCCAGCGGGCTGGCCTGACCCCCCGCTCGGTTCTGCCGAACCTGCAGCAGAAACTCGCCTTCCTCGCCATGGCTTGCCAGCAGACAGCCGTCGTGCACGCCACACGAGGAAGGCGCGTCCCAGGCCAGCATTTCCAGCTGGATCTCGCCGCTTTCGAGCAGCCCCTCGAGCAGTTGTTGGCAGCGCTCCAGGAACTCGCGCTCTTTCAGCTTTTCCGACCAGTGGGGCAGTTCCAGCAGTACCTGATTGCGCCTGGCCTGCTGCGCCTTGAAGTATTCGGCTTCCTTAAGCTGGGTGATGTCCAACAGCACACCCTGAAGGTACAGGGCCTGTCCCGCCTCGCCGCGCAGCAGCTGGCCACGGTCCTGGAAAAACCTCCAGCTGCCGTCCCGGTGGCACAGGCGATATTCCAGCGAATACAGCCCCCCCTGGGCCAGGCAGTGTTCCAGTTCTTGCTGCACCCGAACTCGGTCCTCGGGGTGAATGTGGTCTTGCCAGCCCTCGGGCTCTTCCAGCCAACGCTCGGGTTCGTAGCCCAGCTGCTGCAGGCCCGGACTTACATACAGCAGCTGGCGTTGGGGGTCGGGCGAGGTGCGATACAAAATGGCCGGCACCTGTTCGGCCATCAGGCGGAAACGGGCTTCGCGCTCGCGCAACTCCGACTCCCACTGACGCCGCGTCCGCAGGTCGCGAGTCACGCCCTGAATGTAGCGAAACTGACCTTCTTCATCTTCGAGCAGGGTTACGGCTACTTCGGTGGGGATCACCGTGCCGTCTTTATGCACCTGATCCAGTTCCAGCGTGGCCACCCGGCGACTCTCGTCGCCTCGAGAGGCCTCTTCGACATGCAGGGGTAGCAATGCTTGCACCTTGGCCAGCGATTCGGCCGTCAACACACGGTGCAGCGGGTTCTGCAGGGCCTCTTCCAGCGAATATCCCAGCAGCTGTTGCACGGAAGGGCTGACATAGGTGGAGCGGTCCTCGCGGAAATCATAGATCCACAACACGTCGCGCAGATTTTCGGCCACCAGTCGGTAGCGGGCTTCGCTTTCGCTTAGAGCGCGATGAACTGCGCGTTCAGCCTCTTCAGCCTGCTTTTGCTCGGTGATATCTCGGGAGATTCCGTAGGTGGCTACTACCCGCCCATCGTCATCCCAGATCGGCCCCTTGGTGGCCTGAAAAATTCGCCTGCCCTCGGGGCCGTCGACTTCCTCGAGAAAAGTCTCGCTGCGGCCATCGCGCACCGTCTGCTGGTCGTGTTGGCGCAGCACTTCTGCGTTCTGCGGAAACACGTCGAAATCGGTGTGTCCCACCACTTCACTCAGGGCTTTACCGGCCACCTGCTGGGCGGCCCGATTAAAGACCAGATAGCGCCCCTCGAGGTCTTTGGCGAAAATCGCGTCCTGCGAACTGTCGGCGATCGCCGACAACATGTTCAGCGCCCGCACCCGATCTTGTTCGGCCGAGCGGGTGGCCGTGGCGATGGCCAGTTGTCGACTCTGGTCGTTAAGATTCAGGAAGGCGCGTGCCAGACTCAGGCACAGCAACCCGCCCAGCAAGATCCAGCCGGTATTTTCCAGACTCACCGTCAGGATGTCGGCGCGGCTCAGGCGGGCTTCCACCACCCAGTTCACCCCCTGCACCGGGGCCCAGGCTCGTGCGTCGTCGTCGGCCAGGGCGACCGATGTGGAGCCAGGCGTGTTCAGGGCGCGGGGTTGGTCGCGCGATTGAACCAGCAAACGAATCTGGCCGGTGGGGCTCGGTCCCGGCCAGTCCAGCAGCTGGGGCGGAAGGCTGGTGGCCGGAAAGCAACGCCACACCATCCAGGGCCCTTCGGCGGCCATGGGGGTTACAAAGTCCAGCCATTCCTCTCCGGGTTCCTGACCGGCCACCTGATAGGCGCGACCCACCGGAGCGGCACGGATATAGCGGACCGTGTCGACGTTCAGTTCGAAATTGTCGCTGTGCCAGAGCGCCTGTCCATCGGCCCCCAGCAGCGCTCCGGCACGGAAAAAGCTGCGCTCGGCGAGTCGCTCAGCCAGCCGTGCCAACTCGCCCCGGTCGAGCTGCTTGAGTTCCAATCCGACATATAGGGTTTCGGCGTCCACCCGTCGCTCGAATAGCCAGTTGCTCAGCTCTACGGCCCGTAGCTGAGCTCTGGACTCCAGCCTGCGCACCTGTTCCCGGTAACGTTGCACCGCATTCAGTCCTGCCGCCAGCAGAGTCAGCGTCAGAATGGGCAGATACACCCCCAGCAGCCGCATGCCTCGATAGCGCCTCGCAAACGCGGGTCTTTCCGGGCCCGACGGACTCCTCAGCCAGGCGTACAGCAGCCCCGAGGTGACGCCCACGAAAAGCCAGCCCTTGAGAACGTTCAGCACGGTGCTCAGCGAGTTGCCCGAGGCCACCGTCTCCACCAGCAAATCGGAAAGCAGAATCCACAGGCTGGCAAAAATGGCGTAGGCCAGGGTCGTCGACAACGCCCGATCGCGTGGGTCCCCCGTGGTCCGCATCTGCTGAATTTCGCAAAGGTCGCGATGAAATCCCCCGGGACCTTCACATGTCCGACCATCTAAAGGGATCTGAACGTTGTGAGCCGAGGAACAGGCTGTCAGGTGACGAAATTTCTAAAATGCCGCATCGTAAACTGGTGGCTGAGGAACTTGCTCAGCTGCTCTCCACCCTGTCCCACCCGGACAGAATCCGTTTGCTTCAGGAGCTACGAACTGGCGAGCGCGACGTTACCGGCCTGCGCGAGGCCCTACAGATTTCGCCCTCTCGCCTTTCTCAACACCTCACGCTGCTCAAGGGCATGCACCTCATCAAGGAGCGCAAGTGTGGGCGCCAGGTCTTTTATCACCTGTTGCAGCCGGGTGTGGCCGAATGGTTGATGCAGGGCACCGAGTTCCTGCAGCACGAAAGTCAGCGTCTCCACGATGTATTGCAGGCTCTGGAAAAGATGAGCAGCGGCAGCTGAGGGCGAACCCGCCCGCGTGCTGACGCTCGATCGATTCAACCGTCGCCTGCAGCTGGGCGAGCAACAACTCCAGCCCCCCTCTTCAACCTGTCCCTACTGCCACCACCCCTCCCTCCAGCGCCTCGGGCTGCTGCAGCGCCAGCCCGTGCTGAGCTGGCTACGCTGCTCGCACTGCGCTCTGGTTACGGCCAGTCGGCTGCCCCGGCCCGAGGTGCTCCAGGCCTACTATCGCGACTATTATCCGTCGGGCCAACCCGCCACCACCACCGACGAGGTGGGTCTGGCTCGCCATCTTTCCCGCACCATCCGTCAGGCCTCCAGCGTGCTCGACTTCGGTGGCGGCGACGGCTCGGTGGCGCTGCAGCTGCAGCAGCGCCTTGGGGCAGTCGGGGAGGTGGTCGTGGTCGACTTCAGCGTCGAGCAGGCGCCCGGGGTCGAGGTCTACCGCAGCCTCGATGAGCTGCACCCTGAACGACGCTTCCAGGTGGTGCTGGCCAGCGCCGTGCTCGAGCACGTGCTTGAGCCCCGAGCCCTGTTCGAGCAGCTGCTGCTGCGGCTGGAACCGGGCGGCATGTTCTATGCCCGCACTCCCTACATGATCGCCTTTGAGCGTCTGCATCGAGCCCTGGGAGGCCAGGGGATCATTCCCTACCCCGGCCATCTCTTCGACATGGGGCGCGACTTTTGGGATCGCTGCCTGCAGGTGCTGGGGTGGCAGTTCCACTTTCGCATCCTGGCCTCGCGCTGTGCTTGCGTCGAATCCAACCCACGGAAAGAACCGCTCAAGTGGTTGCTGTCCAGCCTGCTCAAGTGGCCCTCGCGCTACCTGCGAAACCACTATCCCTGGGTGGGTGGCTGGGAGATTTTCATCCAGCGCACCTCGGCCGACGACCCGGCTACTCTCCGATGTCCTCGTTCCACAGCTCGGGATGTTGCTGGATGAATTGTTTCATCAGTTCGATGCACTCGGCATGTTGCTCGATCTGCAGCTGCACCCCTCGCGAGCGCACATAGTCTTCAGGCCCTCGGAAGGTCTGGTTCTCGCCGATCACGATGCGGGGAATGCCATAGAGCAAAGCGGTTCCCGAGCACATATCGCAGGGCGAAAGGGTGCTGTAGAGGGTGGCTCGGCGGTAGTCGGCCGCCTTCAGGCGGCCGGCATTCTCGATGGCGTCCATCTCGGCGTGCAGAATCGCGCTTCCCCGTTGCACCCGGCGGTTGTGGCCCCGGCCCACAATCTGGCCGTCGATCACCAGCACCGAGCCGATAGGAATGCCTCCGCTGGCCAGACCCTTACGAGCCTCTTCTAAAGCAGCGGCTAAGAACTCATCATCCATTGCGGCATGCTTCTCAACCTCGGGCCCTGTCCCTCTTCAACGCTTGCGGGCCAGCGTCAGTCCGTCGCCTACGGGCAGCATGCAGAGATCGACCCTGGGATCCTGGTGGGCTGCCCGATTGAACTGGCGAATACCGTTTGTCCAGACGTCGTTGATACCGGCATCCATCACCCGCCCCGACCACAGCACATTGTCCACCAGGATCAGTCCGCCCGGGCGCAACAACTCCAGGGTCAGCTCGAAATAGGCCTGAAGGTTCTCCTTGTCGGCGTCGATAAAGGCCATATCAAAGGCCTGGCCCCGCTCGCGCAGGCCCTCCAGCGTGTTCAAGGCAGGCCCCAGGTGCAGCTCGATCCGCTCCTCTACCCCGGCGGCCCGCCAGTAGCGGCGGGCCACCTCGGTGGCCTCGGGGTCGATATCGCAGGTGTCCAGGCGCCCCCCGGGAGCCAGGTTCAGGGCCATCCACAGCGCGCTGTAGCCCGTGTAGGTGCCCACCTCCAGCACCCGGCGCGCGCCCAGCAGCGCCACCAGGAGTCCCATGAACTGCCCCTGCACCGGGCCGATTTGCATCTCGTAGCCCGCCAGGCCCGAGGTTTCCTGGCGCAGTTGCCGCAGCAGTTCGGGCTCGCGCAGCGACACGCTTTCCAGATACTCGAGTAAAGCCGGGCTCAACAACAGTTGTTGTGACATGACGCTCTAGGGCCGCAGCTTCAGCAGTTCGACTTCGAAAATCAAAGTGGCATTGGGGGGGATCTTGCCACCGGCCCCGCGCGCACCGTATCCCAGCGAAGCCGGGATGATCAGCTTGCGCTTTTCGCCCACTTTCATGCCGGCCACCCCCTCGTCCCATCCGCGGATCACCCGACCGCCTCCCAGAGGAAAGTCGAAGGGCTGGCCCCGATCCAGGCTGCTGTCAAACTTGGTGCCGTTTTCCAGCCAGCCGGTATAGTGCACCACCACGGTCTGTCCAGGGCGAGCCTCCTCGCCCTGGCCGGCCTTGAGAATCTCGTAGCGCAGCCCGCTGCTGGTCGTGATCGGTCCTTTGCCCAGGGCCATACGACACAGCAAATAGGGTTTTTCGCGCCGGTCCTTGCCGTCTTGAAACTGCGGCAGCCGCTGCAGCTGGTTCAGGGTGAAATACAGCCAGTCGCCCTGCAGGGCCAGCGAATCGGGCCACCAGCGCCGATCCAACTGCACCAGACTGGTATATTTGCCATCGCTGCCGCGCTTCAGCAGCGAGGCCTGCTCATAGTTGGTCAGGTAGAGGCTGCCGTCGGGGCCCATCTCCAGGCCGTCCGAGGCCCCGCCCTTGTCGCCCTCGTCGCGCAGGCTGCTTTCCGGCTGACCCTGGGCATCCAGGCTGTCACAGCTGACGCTGTACAGCCGCCGCCCCGACAGGGCACAGAAGTACAACCTGGAGCCGTCGGGAGCCAGGGCCAGTCCGTCGGCTCCCACCGTCATGCTGGCGCCGTTGTTGTACATCGGCTTGCCCTCCACCATAGGGACAAAGTTGCTCTCTTCCTCCACGGCCCGGTGGCCATCCAGCTTACGCCACGATTGGCCGCTCTTCAGGTCGACCACGATCAGGCCATTGGGGCCTTTCAGCCCGCTGTCGGTAATATAGGCCCGCTCGCGCTTCAGGTCGATGCGCACGTCGTTGAGGTAGGTTTCGGGGCGCACCACGCCTTCGCCAAAGCGGATGGTCTGCACCACCTGGTTGGTTTTCAGGTCTACCGCCAGCAGCTTGGGCCCCCCGGCCAGCGGAGGCGCAAACTGGATGCTGCCGGTGTCCAAAATCCACAGCCGATCGCGGGCGTCACAGAAAACGCTCTGCACCGACACCAGCCGTTCGGCGGCCTTTTGCGGGTCATACTGGTTGAGCTCGGCACTGGGGAAAGGCACTTCCTTGCCGTCTTTCAGTTCCACCACCGAATGCGTCAGCGGGTCACCCCAGCGGGGAAAATTGACGAACACGCGGCCGCTCGAAGAACAGGCCACGCCCGTGGGCATGGGTCCCTGGAAACGGGCGACGATCTCAGGGCTGGGGGCCGCCACTAAGGGCGAACAGCACAACAGGCTAAGGAAGAGGGCTTTTTTCATGGGCCGGTTTTGCCCGTCAGGGCGGGGGGGCAAACCCTATCCCTCGGCCCCCAGGCCACAGGGATTCAAGTCTCTACAACAAAACTCCGGGGATGCTAGAGAGGATTCGCCTGGAAAATTTTCGCTGCTTCAAAGACTTGCAGGTGTCCGATTTCGCTGCGATAAACTTGATTGTCGGCAAGAACAACACCGGCAAAAGTTGCTTCCTCGATGCCGTGGCGATATTGACTCAGCCCAATATGCAGAGTCTGCTGGCCACGCTACAGCGGCGGAATCCCGTCGACAATGGCCAGGCTCTAGAATGGAGCAACCTGCTCTCTCTCATCCGCCACGAGAATACCGGCGAAAATGTAGAGGTGTCTCCAATATCGCGGCTCTCCAGTCTGGACGGCTCGTTATTCGAGGTTCACCGTGAACTCTCTCAAGCGGCCACGTTTCCCGGGCGTTCGCCATTTCGGCTCCGCTGTCGAAACCACCTCGGTCAGCAGTGGTCCTTCTTCGAAGACGATTCTGGCCTGGCAAGGCTGGTTCCGGGTTCCTCCGGTGTTACCGGCGCGACCGACCCCTACGTTGGATGGGAGAGTCGGAACATCCAGGTCTTGGCCCAAAATTGGGACCGACTGGTGACTCTGGGTAGGGAAGACAAGGTGATTGAATGGTTGCGAATTCTTGACCCCGACCTAAAGAAAATCCAGTTCACGAAATCCGCCTACGAGGGGAAGCATCGAGGCATTTATCTCTTTGGGGAAGGGTCTACCCCTCTAAGTCTTGCCGAGCAAGGAGACGGCTTCCGGCGCGTGTTGGAAATCGCCATCGCTACGCATTGTGCCGAACACACGGTGCTGATCGACGAACTTGAACTGGGCATTCACTTCTCGGCTCTCAAACCAGTTTGGAATGCCCTACTGACGATCGCCCGTCAGCAAGGACTGCAATTTTTCGTGACCACCCACAGTCTCGACTGCCTTCGAGCCTTGGCACAGGTTGCTGCGGGTCCCGATGCTGGCTTGGTGCGGGCCTTTCGTCTTCGCGATGGCGGCCGCCACGTTGTTTCCTATACCGGCGAAGAGCTTTTGGCCGCGGTCGCGACCGAAGCTGAGATCCGCTGATGATTCTCGTAGAAGGCTCAGACGACCGCTACGTGCTCGAGAATATCGGCAAGCTGTATCAAGTCGAATTGCCGATACACTATGCTAAGGGCCAGCATCAGTTGCCCAAAATTTTGGCCAGCCGACTGAAAGAGGAAGAGCTGGCCTGGCTCGGTCTGGTCGTTGATACCGATGAGAAAAACCCGAAAGCCCGATTTGAAGAAATTCGCGAGTGGCACCCGGCCTTCCGCTCACTGAAGGCGCCCGACAGCAGTGGTACCATAATAATGGTGCCACGCGAGGGCGGGATGCAGCCGGTTCGCTTTGGGCTCTGGCTGATGCCCGACAACGTCCGTTCGGGTTGCCTTGAAGACTTCCTCGCTCCTTTTGTCCCCTCCAGTAACCATTGGGACTACGCTCAGAAAGTCTGTTCCGAGGCGAAAGTCCAAGGAGCCCCGTTCCCCGAGCGTCATCTTGCCAAGGCCCGGATGCACACCTGGTTGGCCTGGCAAAAGACGCCCGGGCTCGCCCTGGGTCGAGCCGTGGAGAAGCAATACTTCTCGTTCCCAGAATTCAGCGAGCTTTGCGCGCAAAGTCCTGGCCTTGCAGCGTTGTTGGCCTGGATTGATCGCTTGCGTCTGTCTTTGTAGACAACGCGCCCTATGCGTGACTTTTCCACCCTCGTTTGCGCCACAGATAGTGGGGATTCTTGGCCACCAGTTCATAGCCGCCTTCCGCCTGCACCCGGGGCATCAGCCGGGCCACCTCCCACACCGAGTCGTCGGCCGAGTCGTCGAAGAAGAGAAACCCCCCGGGCAGCAGCCAGCGGTCGCAGTTGCCATAATCGCGTTCGGCCTGGGGCAGCGAGTGGTCGCCGTCTATGTAGGCATAGCCCAGGGGGCCGCCCAACTGCACCTCGCGCCCAAAAAGGTCGGTCAGCCGTTGCTGCTGCTCCCAGGCCAGGAAAAACTCGTCGCTGGTCATGCGAAAAGTGTGAGGCAGCTGATCGGCGCAGAAGAACTCCAGGTTTCTGCGATACGACTCGGCAATGAACTCCTGGTACTGCAAACCACTGACGGGAATGTGCTCGATGCGGTCAAAATAGGGTCGGCGTTCGAAAATCCAGGGGTCCACCGCGAAAATCGGCTCGCGGCGCCCGTGTTTGCGTTGATATCGCGCCAGCAGGCAGGAGGTCATTCCAGCCCAGCAGCCGATCTCCACCACCGGAGCCGCGGGCATGGCCGCAATGGCTCGGTCCATCAGGGGATAGTTGCCCCGGTCGGTCATGTTGGCTATGGCAAACTGCAGCCACATGGCATAGGGGTCGTCGGCCAGATCGCGCCGCGGCAACCAGCGCTGCACATAGTGCAACAGCCAGCGGCGCAGCAGCCGGGAAAGTTTGCTCACCCGGCACTGTTGGCTCGCCGGCCGCAATCTCCTGGCGTGCTCAGGCGCTGCGCAGCCCGATCCTGGGGCGCTCGTGGGGATCGCGCACCTGCTGGCGCACCCCGGCCATTTTTTCGAACATGCATGAATTTGCCCGCCTGCTCCGTTCATGCAGCAAAGGAGGGGTCACCCCTGTGCTTAACCGACACGTGTATTTGGAAACCATGGCCTACGAGCTGCCGCCTTGCGTGGTCTCGAGCCAGTCGATCGTCGACCGACTGCAGCCCACTTTGCGGCGCCTGGGGCTGCCCGCCGAGGCCCTCATGAAGGCCGCCGGTATCGAAGAGCGCCGTTTCTGGCCCGAGGGCACCACCCTGGTCGACGCTGCCTCGCGGGTGGCCCAGAAGGCCATCGAACAGTCGGGTCTGCGTCCCGAAGATATTGGAGCCCTGGTCAGCACCTCGGTGTGCAAAGATTACCTCGAGCCTTCGATGGCCAGCCTGATCCACGGCCGGCTGGGCCTGCCCGGCAGCTGTCTCAACCTCGACGTCGGCAGCGCCTGCCTGGGTTTTCTCAATGGCATTGCGCTGCTGGCCGACCTGATCGACGCCGGGCGCATTCGCGCCGCTCTGGTCGTCGATGCCGAAAGCTCTCGAGAAGTGGTCGAAAGCACCATCCAGCGGCTGTTGCGGCCCGACACCCAGGTGGCCGACTTTTCCCTGAATTTCGCCTCGCTAACGCTGGGTTCGGGGGCGGTGGCCGCTGTGCTCACGCACGAATCGCTGAGCCGATCGCGCCACCGCCTGGTCGGCCATGTGTCGCTGGCCGACACCTCCAAAAGCGGCCTGTGCCTGGGAAACCGCGAGCAGATGCTGGTGCAGTGCCGGCCCCTGCTCGAGGCCGGCCTGTCCCTGGCCCGTCGCACCTGGGCCCTGGCCCACCAGTTGTTGGGCTGGAGTTCGTCCCACCTCGACTTCATCGTGGGCCATCAGGTCGGCGAGCGCCACTTTCAGAGCCTGCTGGAGATGTTCGGACTGGATCGAGCCCGCTCGTTCATCACCTATCCGTTCCTCGGCAACGTCGGACCGGCTTCGGTTCCGCTGACGCTGGCCATGGCCGCCGAGCGCGGCCTGGTTCGACGCGGCGACCGGCTGGGCCTCATGGGCATCGGCAGCGGCCTCAACTGCTCCATGATGGAGCTCCACTGGTAACCCAAGACTCCGTTCACCAACGGCCGAGCAAACCCTGAATGGATGTCTGACGGAGCCCCTGGTGCTTCGTCAAGGGTAAACCGACTGGAGTAGACCGGGGCTCGGTTTCCATGAAGAGAAATTGCACGCCGGAGGCACGTTCGAAGTTTGTAGTGCAAAAAATGCATTTTTTGCACTACAAACTTCTCAGGGGCGCATTGACTCACCACAGATCTTACTCGTGAGCGGCCCCCTGGCACGAGCGACGCAAAACCTGAAATAATCCTGAAACGGTGGCTTGACGAGGGTGGACCGGTTGAATAATCTTCGGGAATGAAGCAAGTGTTCGCATGGCTGCTGCTCCTCGCTCTCGGGGCCGCCGCCCAGGAGAGCGACTCGATTCAGGCCGGCGACCTCGAGTTGCAGGCCATACCCCTGGCCGAAGGCAAAGCCCGCATCAGCGCCTGCTGGCAGTCGGCCCAGGACGAAGTGGGCGAGCAATACTGGCGCACTCTGCTGGAAGAGAAAAAGGTGGGCATTCAGGCCGGTGCTCAGCGCAGCCTTGGTGCCGCCCGGGTGGATGTCCAGCTGGAACAGAGCTGGGAAGAGCAGCTGGAGAGCCGCCGTGCCCAACTTACCCTGTCGCTGCCCTATCAGGGCTGGACCCTCGGCGGCGCAGCCGAAATGGATTGGCAGCGGCCTGAAGAGCACGATTGGCAACCCCATTCCAGCCTCTACCAGTCGTGGTTAGAAACCCCCCGTTGGCACGGCCTGCGCGCCAAAGCCAGCTGGCAGCGCAACGCTCAGGAAGAAACCCGCCAGCTGGCCATTCAACACGACCGTGGCCAGTGGACAGCCGAAGTGGCCCACGAGGATCTCACGGCTCGACGCCGCTGGCTGACCCGCTTTCACTACGACCTGCGCCACGACGCTCGACTGGCCACCGAATACTCCCAGCGCTGGCAGGAGGGTTGGAGCGAGCCCGAGAGTCGCCTCGAAGCCCGCTTCGAACTGCGCTTCTAACCCCCGAGGGAAAGCGCGTCCGCTGCAGTAGACTGGGGTATGAGTCGGCGAGCCCCGGTCTGGATTGGGTTGGCACTGGCCGCCCTGGCGATGCGTTGCTACAAGTTGGGCTCGCAGAGCTTATGGAGCGACGAGGGCGTCACCGTCCACATGGTGGCCCGACCGCTGGGCGAGCTCTTTTCTCAGGTCGGTTCCGACGTGCACCCGCTGCTTTACTATAGCCTGCTACATTTTTGGGCCCGACTCAGCCTCAATGAATTCTGGTTGCGGCTCCCCTCGGCCCTGGCCTCCTGGGCCACCATCCTGGTGGTCGTGGCGCTGATTCGTCGCGTCTCGGGTCAGCGCGTCGGGCTGTGGACACTGGCCCTGCTCAGCTTCTCCCAGTTTCACATCCTCTACGCCCAGGAGGCTCGGGCCCACGCCATGCTGGGCCTCGTGGCCAGCCTGTCCTGGGCGCTGTTGTGGCTCTGGAAAGAAGAGCATCGGGGCCTGCCAGTGCGCCTGGCATGGCTGGGGCTGGCCCTGGCCATGCCCCACATTCACTATCTGGGCTTTCTGGTACTGGGGTCGCAAAATCTTTTGATGCTGCTGCATCCTCGCTATTCCAGGGGCCGCATTCCCTGGTTGGGTTGGCAACTGGCGGCGCTGGGGGCTCAGTTGCCCTGGATGCTGTGGGTGTTGCCGCGCCAGGTGGAGTTCGCCCGGGCCGCCGGCTATGTCAGCAGTCCCATGAGCCTGGAAAGCTGGTTCAGAAGCCTCTACGACTGGCTGTTCTCTCACGATTTTCAGAGGCCCGGCTACGATCTGCTCAGCTTTGCCCCGGGTGCCTGGGGGCTGTGCCTCGTGGCACTGGCGCTGGCGCTGCTGGGCACGCCCAGGTCTCCCGCAGCCGCCTGGCTGTGGTGCTGGTGGTTGGCCCCGGTGGCCCAAACCCTGGCTCTCAATGCCCTGGGCATCGACCTCTCGGGGTCGAAGTATTTCCTTTACGCCACCGTGCCCCTGTTCGTGTTGCTGGCCTCGGGGTTGGACCGGCTGGCCCGTTGGCGCAGCCCCTGGGGTGCCTCACTGGCCGGAGTTTTGATGCTGGGTTGGCTGGCGGCCAATCTCACCTCCTGGCGCAACTATCACTTTCACCCAGCCTTCGGCAACCAGAACTGGCGCCTGGCCGGCCAGTTTTTGCGCGGCAACGCCGCTCCCGACGACCTGATCATCGTGCAGCCCCTTATGATGAACGCGGTGTTGCTCTACTACCTGGGGCCGTTCCCGAACTTCGTCGGGGTGAATGACCCGGCCCAGCTTCAGCCGCCCCTGCAGCCCCAGCGCTATGGCCGCATCTGGGTGTGCAGCGTGCCCAGTTACCAGCAACCCCCGGTAAGCAACGTCCTGCCGGGTTGGGTGCGCCAGGGGCAGTGGCCGACTCAGAAGCATTTTCCGGCCCAGAACCTCGTCATCGAGCTTTTTACACCGCCAGGCGCTCCTTGAGGATGGCTTCCGCCGACTCAAACTCAAACATTTCCAGCGATTGGCGTAGCGCTTCAAAGCGGTCGCCCAGTGCCTGTTTCAGTCCCCGAATGTGTTCTTCCAGGTAGTCCAGAGCCGCGGCCTCGTTGGCTTTTACCTTCTCCAACAGCGGGTCCAAGAGTTCGCGCAGGCTCAAATCGGGGTCTTCCCACGCGTCCACGGCGTCGTGTAGTAAAGGCTGCAATTTTTCGAGCATGGTGTGGATGACAGAAACAATCTCGCGGTGCAGCCGTTCGTCCCAAGCTCCTACCTTCAACTGCAGTTCGTGCAGTGCGGCCAGTTCCGAAAGTTGACGTGCCCCCAGGTTGGCGGCTGCCCCCTTCAGGCTGTGGGCCCAACGTTGACATTCTTCCAGATCGGGCGGGTGGCCAAAGCCCAGCTGTTGTTCCAGCTGATCGTGAAGCAGGTCGTGCAACAGGCGGAAG
>CAZYPN010000067.1:0-33294 GCA_964649085.1 uncultured Burkholderiales bacterium
AACGAGTAGCCGGGGGCCTCTCGGCCCCCAGCTCTCACACCACCGTACGTAGGGTTCCCTATACGGCGGTTCACGCAGGAAGGGCATCCTCCCGCCGGGCGTTACCCCGCAGAACGCTTGAGACGCTGGAACTCCTCGAGAAGACTGAGATATCCTTGGGCTCGTAGTTCACGAGTTGGGACGGACTGGTTCATGTGCGAGGCTCCCGCATTCCACCAGGGGCCTCGACCATTTCCTGCCGATACGCGCGCTCGCTCGACATCTATCCCTCGTCTGACCAATTCGCGAAGGCGGGTTCCGCGGCGCTTCCATTGTCGCCAGTAGATGGCGCGGATGCGTCGTCGGGCCCATTCGTCGAATCGTTCAAAAGCGGCTTTTACATCGCACAGACAGTAGTATCCAGCCCAGCCCCGTATCTTCGGGGCCAGTTCTTTCAGTGTCTTTGCGATGTTTCGGCCACGCCCGGCTCTCAGTAGAGGTTTGGCCTTAGCTTTCATCCGTTTCTCCCTTTCGGGAGCCACGACCAGCGGGGCGTTCTTCTGACGGAGAACAGAGTAACCGAGGAATTGGCGCCGCCACGGCCTATCCACCGCGCTTTTCTGCTCGTTTACCTGGAGTCGGAGCTTGCGCTCCAGGAACCGAGTCATGGACGCCATCAGTCTTTCGCCGGCTTTCCGAGACTTCACGTACACGTTGCAGTCGTCGGCATAGCGGCAAAATCGATGGCCTCGCTTCTCCAGTTCCTTATCCAGGACATCCAGCATCACGTTGCTCAGCAACGGGGACAATGGCCCACCTTGCGGTGTTCCCTCTAGAGAGGGCGAGGTTAACCCTCCGATCAAGACCCCTGCTTGCAGGTAACGTCGAATGAGCAGCAGTGCTCGCTTGTCCTCAATCCGGCGCGCCAGGATGCCCATCAGGACATCGTGGTTGACACGGTCAAAGAATTTCGCGAGGTCAACGTCGACGACCCATCGATGTCCTTGTTGGATGTGCCTCTGCGCCTGCTTTACTGCCTGGTGGGTTCCTCGACCAGGTCGAAAACCAAAACTCGATTCTGAGAATTGGGGGTCGAATACCGGCGTTAGAACCTGCAGCAGTGCCTGCTGAAGCACTCGGTCCAGGACCGTTGGGATGCCGAGTTTGCGCGTGCCTCCTCCCGGCTTCGGTATCTCTACCTGGCGAACGGGTTGAGGCTGGTAGATTCCCGCGGCGACCTCTTTGCTCGCACGCGAAAGTTCGCTCTGGAGTCGCTTGCCAAATTCGCAGACGGTGATACCGTCCACTCCCGGAGCTCCTCCATTACGTCGGACTCGTTGATACGCCGCCAGCAGGTTGCTCGGGCGCACCATCTTCTCAATGACGAAATCCCCCGGTTGCACCGGTAGCTCGTCAAATAGTAGTTGTTGCATCATCTCTCCCCGATGTTGCCCTCCGGTGCCGCGGCAGTTTGTCACACTCCTGGCTCGTCTTGGGATTCCGTCCCTACCCTTACCAGGATTGAGTCCATCTCAGGACCCGGTCTGCGACTCCTTCTGCTTCGAACGTTTGGCATCGGTTGTTTCTGGTGTTTGGCCCTTCACCCCATGCGCAGGATTACTACGGCCTCGGCTGACTACTGCAGGCCTGGACATCGCTTCTCAGCGGTGCTCGCCACGGGCGGGCCTGCAGTTCTCCCAGGGTAAGGCGCGTGACTTTCTCCTCATCTACCCGCCACATATACAGTCGTTCGGTCCGGATGACCATCGGGCTTCCGGTCTTTTTGCCCCTTCGCCCACCTACGCGACTGCCTCAGTATGTGATTCGTGTTCCTCGGGCCGAGGATTTGCCTCCAGCTTCCTTCCCACCCCGCCTCACGGCGACGCGGTTGCTATTGGCTAGGGGTTCCCGGTCATCAGAGCCCCCAGAGGACTTTCACCTCCCAGTCACTTCCCGGTTCGCTTTCGCTCGCCGGTTATCGAGCGTCACTACCGTCCCGACTCTTTCGACGCCCGCGTCTACTCGTGTCGGCCAGACCGTAGCTTTCAGGTTCGGCGTTGGTGCGCCACGCCTGTCGCTTCGCGCCATGCCTGGCGCACAAAAAGGAGGCCAGAGCCGGGCTCTGACCTCCTGTTCTTGGAGCGATGGTTTTTTCTAGAAGCCGAAGCCCAGCCCCATCGGGGCACCCACTCCGGCCATTCCGGGAATTCCGGCCTGACCCAGGCCAGGCTGACCGAGCCCGGGAATGCCACCCTGCTGCTGCATCGGGTTCTGGGGGAAGGGATCGTAGCCCAGGGCTCCGCGCACCAGCGCCCGGGTGCCCGGCTGGGGCTGGAAGCCCTGCTGAGCATACTGAGTGCATTTCTGCGAAAGCAGCTGCTTGGCTTGCTGCACCTGGGGATTGCCTCCGGGCACCCCGGCGCCCTGACCCATGCCAGCCGCGAAACCGGCGGCGAAGGGACTCCCTCCGGCCATTCCAGGAGCTCCACCGATACCACCCACACCGGGAATGCCTCCGGCTCCGGGAATGCCCGCGCCCATAGCCTGGGGCTGACCCATTCCCATGCCGCCCTGGGCCTGGAGAATCTGAGCAGCCAGCGATTGCAACTCGGCGTCGGGGCCACCCTGACCATTCTGATTGATACCCTGGGGCCCGCCCATCGGCGCGGCCGGGGGAACCTGGGGCTGCTGACCGCCTTTGTCACCTCCGCCGCCCTTGTCACCGCCACCGCCGCAGCATCCGCCCGACTGCTGGGGCTGCTGAGGGGGCTGCTGGGGCTGGTTCTTGAGATCCTTCAGCTGATCTTCCAGGCTCTTGAGGCGATCTTCGAGTTCTTTGTTCTCTTCGCCAGGCTTGGTCTCCTTATTGTCCTCGGGCTTGGTGCCGTCGCCAGGCTTGTTGGGATCCTTGTTCTCTTCGGTGCGACGGCCCTCGCGGTTGCGACGGCTCTCGCGATTTTCGCGCATTTCGTCGGAAGGCTTGAAACCATCCTCGCTGCGGCGGCTCTCGCGGTTCTGGCGAGTTTCCCGTCCCTCGCGGGCGCGATTGTTGGCTTCGGGCTTTTTGGTCTGGCTGCTGGCCTTGGGTTTGCTGCTGCTGCGCGATGCGCTGCTGCTCCGAGATGAGGAAGTGCTCCGTACGCTTGCCATAGTGAAATGCTCTCCTATTCAGTCCGCTGCCCGGTTCTTTTCGAACTCTTCAGCTGTCTTGACCTCAATATAGACGAGCAGGATTGAGGAACATTTACCGAGGTGCAACATCTTTGGGGCAGTATTTATCCCCTGTTTCATCTCTGTTTAGGAACCCAGTGCCAGGGCCACCTCTCCCAGGGCTGCATAACGCCGCTCGGGCTCTTTGGCCAGCATCCGTAAAATCAGGGTTTCCAGCTCGCCGGGCAGCTCGGGGCGAGCCTTGCGCAGGGGCGGAGGCTCCTTGGTCACGTGCATCATGCCCAATTCAATGGGGTTTCGCGCCTGAAACGGCAACTGCCCCACCAGCATCTGATAAAAGACGATTCCGAGGGCGTACTGATCCGACTGGGCCGTGGCCTGACCAGTGGTAAGCACTTCCGGTGCCATATGGGTTGGAGTACCCATCGAAAAGCCCACGCTGGTAAATCGGCTCTGACCTTGCTGCAGCGCCAATCCAAAGTCGAGTACCTTGACCTGGCCCTGCAGTGTGACCATCAAATTTCCCGGCTTAATATCGCGATGCAGCAGTTGCCGCTGGTGGGCAAAGTGAAAGACCTGAGCCATCTGTCGGGCCAGGCGATGAAACTCGTCCAGCCCCAGAGGTCCGGGGGCGAGAATCTGGTCCAGCGTGCAACCTTCCACCCACTCCATGGCCATGAACATTCGCTGCTGCTCAACCCCTGCCGAATACACCTCTACCACATTGGGGTGGGAAAGCCGTCCGACGATCTCGATCTCACGCTGAAACCGTTGCTGAAACTCGGTATCCAGGGCCATCTCGGGGCGAATCAGCTTGAGGGCCACTTTTCTACCCGACGGCTCCTGAGCCAGATACACCGTGGCCATGGCACCTTCGCCGAGAAAGCCAATGGGGCGGAAGGTTTCGCAGGACTCTACCGGATGGTCCAGGCCCAGGCGAGGGGGTCGGTAGCAACTTTCCCACGGGGGTTTCCTCTGAACAGGGGCGGTTGGGGTCGGCTTGGCCGATTCGGTGGGGCGGATTTGCGGGCGACGACGATAGGCCACCACTGCAGCCACAACCAGAAGTCCCGCCCCGATCGCCTCGAAAATCACGCGTCGACTAGAGGTTCAGCTCGAGCCGGCGGACCGGCCTGCCCCCCAGCTCCTCATAGGAAAAGACCGTGATATCCGGGAAGCGCCAGCGGCATTGACGCGAGAAGGCAGCTCGCAACATCGCGGGTACCACGACCAGGAACAACTCTCCCTGGCGCCAGAACTCGTGACGCACCAGCTCCAGACGGCTCCACAGGGCCGGGTCGACGGGCTCTTTGGGTCGAGGCCAGAACTCCTCGGGCACCGCCCACACCACCACCTCCCCCGAACGCGCCGAGAGCCGCGAGAGAAAGGCGGGAGCCAGGGCCAGGCGACAGGCCTCGGTCAGCTCCTCGGTAAGATCCTGCAAACGTCCTTTACGGCGGCGACCACCGCGGTCGTTAGCCCACAGCAGAAGGGTCTCGAGAATTTTGTTGAGGTCGCGAATCGAGAACGATTCCTCCACCAGGCGCTTGAGCACCATCCAGATCGCACAGTTGTCCAAGTGCTCGGGCACCAGCTCGCGATAGACAGCACTGTCATAGTGGCCTTCCAGCAGACGCACGGCTTCCTGATAGGTGAGCAATTCGCCCAGGTGTCGCCCCACCGACAGCAAAACCTGCGTCGCCAATACGGCGGGACCATTGGTGCAAGTTTGCAGGCCCTGGAGCTCGGGTTCTTCCAACTCGGCTTCTTCGAGCCATAGGCCGATTGGGCGATTCCAGCCGTCGACGTACAACTCATAGCCTTGAAAATCCAGCAAATGACCCGGCGAGCCCATGGCCAGTATCTTGTCGGGATGATGAAGAAACGAGCCGGTCAGCAGAGTGCCGACCAACACATTGCAGCGACGCGGCTCCAGGCTGGGATCGCTGCGAAGCGCCAGGGGCGGAATCAAAACCCCATATCGAGCACTGTAGTCCTGGCGGCAGCGCTCCCAATAATTGTGAAGCTCCTGACCCTCCTGGTACTCCAGCATCGTGGCCAGCTCTGCACCGCAGGTCACCAGAATGGGCGGAACGGGCTCCAGTCGCTCGTGCTGGGGCGGCGCTGGCTCCTGGAATTGCTCGTACTCTTGAAACCAGTTGAGGCGATGAGCCATCAGGTTGGCCAGATTGGCCCCCAGTTGCACCCCACAGCCGCGTAGCGCCTCCTGGCGGATGTCGTGCAGCACATTGCCCGGGGTGCTGGATTTGCTACCCAGCTGGCTGAGATGTTCCTCGATGAACTCTTCCCAGTTGACCTTCTCACCCAGCAACTGCAGGCGCTGAAACTTGTCAGACAGCTCCTGCAACACACTTTCCACGGCCGGAGACAGGGGCTCACCAGCCTCTTCAACCTCGCCCGATCGCTCCTCAACCCAGGCCAGGAAACGGCGGGGCGTCCCTTCGGAGGACAGGGGCAACACCGAGCGCAATTGATCGGCCAGGGGGTCGGCGGGATTGGGCAACTTGCCACTGGGCGTCCACTGAATGGACATGCCTTCCAGGTCGACCTCTTTGGGCTGACCGTAGTGAGCCAGAAAGCTCGAGGACTGAGCATCCCATTCCAGAACGGCCTTAAGTTCCAGGTTCTTTCTTGACTTTCGATTCAACGAGTGTTCCTCCGAGGCTTTCAACCGGGAATGTTGCCCAGAACTCCCCGTGTCCCCTGCAACCGGACGGGCGAAACCCGTCCCCTGCTCAAACCGGCTTGGAACTGGTGAAGTAGTTGAGAAAAAAACTGCGGTTTCCGGCGATCTCGGCGTTGATCAACACCTCGTCATCCACGATACAACTCTCGACCCTGGCCGGGCGACCCCGCTCCTTGAGAATTTGGCGAGCCACGCTGAGAAACTCGTCCACCAGTTCAGCCTTTCCCGCTTCCTTCAGGCGCACCCGAATCTCGAGCGAAACCCGATCGTCGTCGAGCAATTCACCCGTCCAGCGCACACTGTCGACCGCCTGGTTGGCCTCGCTGAAGCGCGCCTCGCCGAAGGCCTTCTGGACGGCAGCATAATCGTGACGGTCCACCCAGCGCAAGAAACGGGCAAGGCTGTTCTGGCGATTGAACAGCAATCCGTAGGTGTCGTGGGTCTTGTCCAGCTCGGCAAAGTCCTTGGGCGCAGGTGCGGGCTTGCGCTCCAGTGTAGTGCGGGCGATTTCCTTGTCGGAAAATGCGTAGAAACTGCCGTTGATGCGCGCCACCGTGCCATCCTTGCGAAGCACGACCTCGTTGCGCCCCACTTTCTCCACCGGCCAGGGCTGACCCGACTTGTCCATCATCAGCCGCCCCCAGAGCAGCGCCTGAAAGCCCTTCCAACCTGTGCAGGTAACCACGGTGGCCGAGTGCAGCCCGCCCTGGGCGTCCAGATAGTCGACGCGTATTCCCTGGGCGGGCAAAAGTCCAGAGAACAGAGCTGCGCGCTGGTTCTGACTCAGCAAGGAGGAAAGGATCCCAATCCAGCTCGCCGAGTCGAGCTGGCGGGTTTCCAGCTCTCGGGCCACGGCCTGAAAGGCCGCCTGGAAGGCCGTATCTTCAGGGCGAACCTGAACCACCCCAAAAGAAACGCAGTTGCCGTCGGCGAAATGCAATGGGTCAGGCAGACCCGAGGAGGGCTGGGCCGCCAGAGCGGAGGTCAAAGAGAGGGATGATAGGAGCAACGCTAGCGATCTCATAGCTGCAGTAACTTCCCTGAAAGGCAGGTGGTTCCTCGCCAGCAACTCTGGGTAAGGGGAGGTTATGAAATCGAACCTTTCTCATTTGCTGGTCAATGCCTGGAGGTCTGTCATCTGGCGCGGCTGGCGTAAGCGCTGCCCTAAGTGTGGCCAGGGGGCTATGTTTGGCAGCTATTTCGAAATCAACAAGCAGTGCCCCGAATGCCAGGTGATCTTCCAGCCCTACGCAGGCGATAGCCTGGGGGTGTATGCCGTGTGCTATTTTTTGACACTGGTGCCCAGTTTGGTGGCGGCCATTCTCGCCTGCGTCTATTTGAACTTCAGTATCTATCAGGGCTTCTTGCTGTTCAGTGCGCTCTCCACCACCATCCTCATCGGCCTCTACCCCAATATGAAAGGGCTCTGGGTTGGGTTGGTCTACCTGGCCACCGGTTTGCGACCGCGACTATAACCCCGGTCGGCGCAGCAGGAACGTAGAGCGCGCAGCGGCTTCGAAAGACCGCTCGAGCTGTTCGGGGCGGGCTGCCCCTACCTTGAGCAGCGATCCCAGTTCACTGGCCAGGGTGCTCTTCTGGAGAGCCGGGGCGTCGGTGCTGAAGGTATACTGAACCCGGTAGCGGTCCAACGTATCCAGGATCGGGCCATATTCTTCCACGCGCTGCACGGCGCCGGTAAGCAGGTTCGACAGCATGCACAATTCGGCCACCACGCCATGCTCGGACATCCAGCGCAGTCCGCGGTCGTCGTCGTCTTCCCAAAGGGCCCGCAGCGCCGCCAGCGGGTGTCCCACGCGCTGAGGCTGCAGGGCCTCAAGGGTGGCCAGAAAGGTGCTCAGATCGATGTGACGCGTCTCGCCACAGTGCACCGTTCGCCCTACCCTTGGCCCGGCCAGGCGATACAACTCCTGCATCTCCTCCAATTTTGCCGGATCGCTCAACGGATTGACCGACTCGGGCCCGGCCAGGTCCAGACCGATAATGGGCATTCCTTGCTCGACCCACAGGGCCACCTTCTGCGCCAGAATACGATTTTCTGCATAGGGCAAATCGCGCCCCAGGCACACGATCAGGCCAGCCCGCAGGCGACCCTTGAAGGCGGTGCGGATTTCGTTCACCGCAGACGAGGCCGCCAGCATCACTCGGTCCAGATCCCAAATCCCGTTGCCATTTCGTTTCAGTGGGTTGAAGCGCAATTCCAGAGCCCGAATGGGTAACTGCTGGCGCGAAGGAATCAGAGCTTCTCCTTCCTGGTCGATCTGAAAAGCGCCGCCCGTGCGGGCGGCGCCGTTGAGGGCGATGAGCACGCTTTCCCGCACGGCCTGTGGCCCGCTTTGAATGCGCTCGGCCACCTCGTAGATCTCAAGATAGCGCTCGAGTGTGCCCGAATTGTCACGGCGTCGATGAAGCAAACTGGCAAACTCGTCGTAACTCTGCACCGGCAGACGAATGCCACGGTCGACGGCAGCCTCGTAAAGGCGATGAATGGGCACGGCGCCCCCCAAATGGACGTGTTGCTCGACCACTCCCTCGCCAGGAACCGCCAGATGCTGCATCATTTCTCTGGCTTCCGGGCAGGGAACCCGTCCCCTTCCCGAACAGCCCGGCATGAGGTTTGTGATGATGCCCGTGGGAAGTCACGGCGACGTACTGCCGTTCCTGGGCCTGGCCCGCACCCTGAAGGCCCGAGGTCACCGGGTTGAAGTCATCGCCAATCCGGTATTCGCCGTGGCCGCCCGCTGGGCAGGGGTAGAACTCATCCCCCTGGGAACGACCGCCGACTATGAGCGCGCGGCCCAAGACCCGGACATTCACCATCGCTGGCGCGGCCTTCAGGCCGTGTCCCGGATTTTGAAGACCCACATGACCGAGGCCTACCAACTGCTGGAAGAGCGCCTGCATGGGCCACCCCCGGTTCTGGTTGGCAGCACGCTGGCCTATCCCACTCGTTGTGCGGCCGAAAAATTCGGACTGCCCGTGGTCACCGTGCATCTGCAACCCAGCGTGATTCGCAGCCCGCAGGACCCTCCGGTGCTGGGCGGCCCTCACCCGATACCCGGCTGGCTACCCAGACCCTGCATTCGGCTGATGTGGTGGCTGCTCGACACCCTCTTGATTGACCCGCTGCTGGGGGACGCCCTCAACCAACTGCGCCACCAACTCGGCCTGGCCCCGGTGCGCCGGGTGCTGGACACCTGGCTGCATCAGGCCGACCTCGTCCTGGGGCTCTTTCCAGACTGGTTCCAACCCCGGCCGCCCGACTGGCCCTCCAACCTGCACCTGAGCAACTTTCCCCTGTGGGACCAGGAATCGAGCTCGGCACTCTCTCCAGAGGTGGAAACCTTTCTCGCCCAGGGCGAGCCGCCCGTGGTCTTTACCGGAGGCACAGGATTTGCGCGACTTCAGCATTTCTATCGCGAGGCGCTGCAGATCACCCGACGCCTGGGCTGTCGGGCTCTGCTGTTGACCCGCTACCGGGACAACCTTCCCGAAACCCTACCTCCGGGAGTAATGCACGTTGAATATGCCCCGTTCAGCCAGTTGCTGCCCCGAGTGGCTGCTCTGGTTCACCACGGCGGCATCGGCACCACCGCCCAGGGGTTGGCGGCGGGCATTCCACAACTCATTGTGCCTCAGGCCCACGACCAGTTCGACAATGGCTACCGATTGAGTCGCCTGGGAGCGGGGCTCTCGGGGTCGATCTCGGCCCACATGGAAAGGCTGCTTCGGGATAGCCAGGTGCGCGCCCGTGCCCAGGAGTATGCCGCCCGGGTGCATTCAGGACTGGACGATGCGGCCCAATATCTGGAGCAGAAGCTGGGCCCTCAGGCGGAATGAAACTGGCTGAGCCAGTTTCGCTGCTGCTCAACGGCGTATTCGATGCTGCTGAGAATGTCGTTGGCCTCCTCGGCCAGCACGACGGCCTGTGAGAGATACTCGGTGTTCTTGCTCTCCAGAAAATCATAAATGGCGTCAACGGCACTGAGAAACAACTCGAGCGACTCCAGCATGAATTCTCGAACCGCCTCGGTACCCTCGGGCCCCGGCTGGTGATAGGCTTCGATACGGCCTTCGAGCGACTCCTGAATGCTTTCTAGCGAGCGATTCACGGAGTCCCAGGGCAGTGGGCTACCCAGGGCCAGGTGTCCGGCCAGATCACGCAGGTAGTTGAGCAGGTCGAGACTTTTCACGCGCTGGCGCTTCGCGATTCGCGACCCCGACCCTTGGGCGAAGGTCAGCCTGAGGAGTC
Organism: uncultured Burkholderiales bacterium; assembly: GCA_964649085.1. Classification (GTDB taxonomy): domain Bacteria; phylum Vulcanimicrobiota; class Xenobia; order Xenobiales; family JADMJV01; genus JADMJV01. Next base: position 10,128 of record CAZYPN010000067.1, read on the forward strand.
CTTCGCGCACCCTATAGATAGCGCGAACGCCCTGGTGCCTCGTCAAGCATTGTAAAGACTGGGCCTTGAGAAACTCGGACCGACTCGTAGGTAGGGGAATCGCAGAGAGCTTAAAGGGGTCACTGAGGGTCGGGACTTCGCCGATTGTCTGGCCTGCGCTTCAAGGGACTGGTCCGCTAAGTGGTCGGGGACACTTTTCGATCGCCTGATCCCAGTTGAACCATCGCCAGGGTTTCCAGCCCCCGGGCAAGTCGGACAGCCCGTAATTTTCAAGGGGCAACACCCGGGGGCTGCTCTGAGAAGTTTGTCGTGTCAAAAAGCAATTTTGACACGACAAACTTCGAACGTGCCTCCGGAGTGCATCTTCTCTTGATGAAAACCGAGCCCCGGAGAGGCCTCCACGCATTCTCGGCGACCTCTGCGTTTAATATCGGCACGCTCAGTCCATTGCGCTGGATCAACTCCAGTCGGCGCACCCCACAATTTAGATCGCTGTTGAGAGTGCATGCCCTCGCACCTGATGGCATTGTGATTGCTGCTTAAAAACCAACACCAAATACTGCCTACAAAATCTCAACAATCCCATACGGGAGGGATTTGAATAAAAACTGAAACATATTGTTCACATTCTCGCAATTTACTTCAACGCGCCTGGAGGTCATAATCAGGTCATCAAGTGAGTGGAGTGAATGTCGTGAGCAACAACATCGGAAACCCTCTGAACATCAACCCCCTGGCCCGCGAGGCCTCAGCTCAGCGCCTGGAGCGAGTTCAGTCGGTGCTGGGTCAGCAAATGGCCCCGGTGCAGGCTCCGATGGCCGCCCAGGCAGCCGCTCAGATGGCCTACTATCAGCAGTGCCTCGGCGACATCGGCAACATTCGCGGTGGCCTGCCACTGGGCGGCCTGCCCCCCTTTCCCGCCCCTACGGCCCCCAACTGGTTCCCCCAGTGCTCGCCAGCCTACTATCCTCAGCCAGGTATGATGCAGTTTCCCGGCGGGGCAGGGTTCATGGACCCCAGTCTGCAGATGCTTATGCAGCAAATGATGCTCAGCGATATGCTGATGCTGCAGATGATCATGATGATGATCATGCGGCTCGACCAGATGATGCAGCAGCCCCATCCCCAGCCTCAACCCGGCCCCCAGCCGGCGCCGACTCCCGAGCCAGGACCGTGCCCCGAGCCGGAACCCACCCCCGAACCCGAGCCCACGCCGGAGCCAGAACCCACGCCGGAACCCAACCCTGAGCCAGAGCCCACGCCAGCGCAGCCCAAGTCGATGACGTTGGCTCGGGCGGCGGCCCTGCTGGAAAAGCACTTCGACACCCTGGATACAGCGGCTGGAATCGGCGAAAAAGACGGCCGTATCGGGCGGGCCGACCTCGAAGCGATGGCCTCGGGAAAAAATCCCGGCGCACCCGCCGAACTGGTGGAGGCCTGCAAGTGGCTGCTGGAAAATCCCGGCTTGCTCAATGCCCTGGATACAGCTGCCGGCATCGGTGAAGCCGATGGCATTATCGGTAAGGTCGACACCCAGGCCGCAGTGCGGAAGTACTCCCAACTGGACGACAGCAAGTTCGACCCCAAAGAACCGATGACGCTGGGTCGAGCCGCCACCATCGTGAAGAAGTATTTTGACATCATCGACACGGCCGCCGGTATCGACAAACGGGACGGCATTATCGGCAAGGCCGACCTCGAAGCCATAGCCGCCAGCCCCGGCGCCCCGGCCGACCTGAAAGCAGCCTGCAAATTCCTGCTCGACAACCCGGCCTTCTTCGACGACCTTGAAACCGCCGCGGGAGTTGGCAAGAAAGACGGTCGCATCGGCATGATCGACCTGGACGCCATCATCGCCAATCGCCAGGAAGAGGCCGTGGGCCCTCGACGCAAGGATGAACCGATGACGCTGGCCCGAGCTTCGATGCTGGTCGACAAGCATTTCGACATCCTGGACACCGCAGCCGGCCTGGGCCAGAAGGACGGCATCGTCGGTCGCCCCGACCTCGAAGCCATTGCCAAAGGCGCCAATCCCGGAGCACCGGCCGAACTCGTCGAGGCCTGCAAGTGGCTGCTGGACAACCCGGCGATGTTCAATGCCCTGGACATGGCGGCCGGCATCGGCGGGGCCGATGGCAAAATCGGCCGCGTGGACACGCGTGCGGCCGTGCAAAAATACTCGGCCCTGGACCCCTCTGCCCAGGCCGAGGGCGACATGAGCCTGGGACGAGCCGCCGCTCTGCTGCTGCAATATTTCGACATGGTCGATATCGCCGCAGGCCTGGGCAGTCCCGATGGCATTCTGGGCCGACCCGATTTCGAAGCCGTCGTCCAGTCTCCCGGAGCTCCGGCTGATTTACGGGCTGCCTGCCAGTTCTTGCTCGACAACCCGGCCATGCTGGCCAACCTCGACACCGCCGCTGGCGTAGGCGAGCGTGATGGCCGCATCGGCCGCATCGACCTTGAAGCCGCTGTAAACAAGGCCCAGGATGAGGCGGTGGGGCCCCGAGGCGGCCAGGCCTGAAGGCCAGGAGGGCGACCAGAACTCCCTGAAAATTGGTATACATCATCGTAACCTCAGGCAGCCTGCCGCGTGGTAGGCTGCCCAAGCGATGATCGTCCGCCCTGCACAGGCGCCTCTTCCCAGGGGAACCCACAAACCGGCCCCCGCTACCGACCCGGCCAGTCTGTATGCCTATTTCCTGCAGCAGCAAGAGGGCCACGACGCCGACCACCTGGCTTTTCTAGACCGAGGCATCGAGCAATCCTACCTCCAAGACCACCTGCCCCTCTACCCCGCCCGCCTTTCCTCGCTTCGGCCATCGGAGCGTAGCGAGGTCAGTCCTCCATTTCCGCAGATCGGCCAGCTGCCCGCCATAGCAGACCAGGGGCTGGAGTTTCTCCATCCTCAGGTCAGTCACGCCTGCCTGGCGGTAGGCGACTGGGAATCAGGCACCCTGGCCACACGATGGCTGGGCAGGAAGGCTTTGGAGAGCGCCCAGCTGTGGAGCGCCACCAAAGTTTTTCCCATGCTGCGCACCTGTGTTCAGGCCGGTTCGCAGACCCCGCTTGCTCAGGCCAGCATCCAGGATAGCAAGGGAGCGGTCAGCCTGCCCCTGCAGCAGGTCTTTGACTCCATCGTCAGCTACCGCGAAGGCACGCAAACCTCCAACGCCCATGCCCGCATGCTCAAGCACTTCGACACGCCCTGGGCCAGCCAGAACTGGCTTCATTCCTGCACGGGCAACCGGCATTCGGAATTCCAGGGCGGCTATGGTCATGCCGCCACCATCGCCCGACCCCTGCTGGTGGACGACCAGGGAAAACCCCTGCTACCCGCGGCCGGGGCCGAACATAAGGGGCGAAATCTGGTTTCGGTCTACGACCTTTGCCGCACCATGGGCCAACTGGGGTGGGACGCCCACCTGCCAACCGAATCGAAACTCGAGGGAGTAAGGTCGGGGCTGCCGATGGTGCAAAAGGCACTGGGTCAGGACTCGGCCCGATTCTTGGAGGCGGCCTGGGAGGCCCTGGGCCTGGACGGCCGCATCGAGAACCCGGTGGTTCTCTCAAAAATGGGCTTCGGCCTCAGCGACGAGCGCGGACAGTGGGAAGAAGTCTATGCCGCCTTTGTCCAATTTGGCGACCGTCAGACCGGGCGTCAGCACCAGTTCAGCCTGGCCCTGAAAGTGGCCCAGAAGCCGCAGGGCGATCGCACCCCACAGGAACTCGACGCGCTGATGGCCACACAAATCGCACTGGTGGTGCAAAAGATCATCCAGGGAGAAGTCTAAGATGCGACCCATCCAGGAAGTGGCGGGCGACCTCGGCCTCCGTCCCGAAGACCTCATCGTATTGGGCCCCGACAAAGCCAAGGTCCAGCTTTCGGCGCTGCGCCCCCAAGCACACCAGGGACGACTGGTCCTGGTTACCGCGATGTCACCCAACCTGGCCGGCGAGGGAAAGACCACCGTAGCCATCGGACTGGTCGATGCCTTACGCCAGCTGGGCGTGCGAGCCTCGGTGGCCTTGCGGCAACCCTCTATGGGTCCGGTTTTTGGTCGCAAAGGGGGGGCTGCTGGAGCCGGACGGGCTGAACTGGTTCCGGCCGCATCGATCAACCTGCACTTCACCGGCGATTTCCACGCCATCACCCAGGCTCACAATCTGCTCTCCTCGGCCGTCGACAACTCGCTCCATCACGGCAATCCACTGGACATCAACGCCACCACCGTGAGCTGGCCGCGCGTGCTGGACCTCAATGAGCGAGCTCTGCGCAAAGTGGTGGTGGGTCTGGGGAGTGTGGTTCGAGAAGGCGGCTTTGTCATTACAGCGGCCAGCGAGATCATGGCCATTCTGGCCCTCAGTCGAAACTGGGGCGAACTGCGCCAGAGCTTGGGGCGCATCATCGTAGCCCGCAACCATGAAGGACAGCCGATCACGGCCGAACAACTCAAAGTGGCCGGTGCCCTGGGGGTTCTGCTGCGCGACGCCCTGCTGCCCAACCTCGTGCAAACCGCCGAAGGCAGCCCGGCACTTTTGCATTGTGGGCCCTTTGCCAACATCGCCCACGGCACCAGTTCACTGGTGGCCTCGATGCTGGCCCTGCAGGGGTCCGACCTGGTGCTGCAGGAGGCGGGCTTTGGGGCCGACCTGGGGGGAGAAAAGTTCCTCGATCTGTTCTGCCCTCAACTGGGCACCTACCCCAGCCTGGCGGTACTCGTCATCACCTCGGCAGGCATCCGCAGCCACGGACTCGAGAACGTCATCTATCAATTGGAGCGCCTGGATCGATTCGGCCTTCCCAGCGTGGTGTGCCTCAATGTTCACAGCCAGGATAGTGACGACTTCCGACGCGACACGCTGCGCGTGCTTCGCGACGGGGGGCGGGCGGCGTTCGAATGCGAAGTCTTCACACGCGGGGGCGCAGGCGCGCTGGAACTGGCCGAATACATTCGAGGATTTCCCGGAGGACCGGCACGGGTTCGACCGCTCTACCGTCCCGAACAACCGCTGCGCCAGAAAATCGAGGCAGTGGCCACCGGGATGTACGGAGCCTCGGGCATTCAACTCTCGCCCAGCGCCAGTCGCCAGATCGAGGACATCGAGCGCATCCATCCCCATCCGCTCTATGTATGCATTGCCAAGACCCAATACTCCCTCAGTGACGACCCCAAGAAAACCGGAGTCTGCACCGGGCTCCCCCTGCGCATCAGCGAGGTGCAACTCAGGGCCGGGGCGGGATTTGCGGTGCCGATTGCGGGCGACATGATGATCATGCCTGCCCTGCCTTCGCGCCCCAACTACGAGGACATGGAACTTTTCCCCGACGGCTCCATCCGACTGACCGCCGCGCAGTAGGCGCTACTTTGGGGCGGGCAACTCGGTGGCCTCGGGAGGCACCTCGATCACTCGAAGAAAGTAGCCTTTTTTGGCGGCACGGCGCACTTTCCAAGGGTCGCCATCATCGGGGAAAGCCTGTTCAAAGCGCACCTCTTCTTGCTTCAATCGGCGCAGGGCCTGATCTCGCTCCCCCTGAGCCTTCATCAGCTCCTGGTTCAATCCGTTCAGCCTCTCCTGGCATCGCAGAGCCTCGGCCTGAAGGCCTTCTATCTGGGCCCGATAGGCCTGCTCACGCAGCTCGGATTCGCGCAGGCGTCCCTCGGCCTCGAGCAGGGCTTGCTCGGCCGCTTTGAGCCTCAATCGGCTCAGTTCGTTCAGATGATGAATCCTGTGCAGCCCATTGCGGGCCTCGGCCAGCTGACGTTCCAGGGTTTCGGCGAAGGCTCCGCCGTCCGCCAGACGCCGGGCGACCAGGTGCTCCAGTTCAGAGGCATGCAGCGATTCGAGAATCGAAACTTGCTCGTCCAGGCTTTGCCTCAGCGCGAGACAACATTGCAGTCGCTGTTCCAGGTCCGGGCTCATCTTCAACCCTTGTTGCGCCTCCTGCTCGATCTGGAGCGAGCGCTGCCAACGGTCACTAAGCTCGGGAGCGTTCTCCAGTTTCACCTCACGAGAGCTGAGGCCGGCCGAAGCCACCTGCCGCTCCACCTGAGTCAGGCGCAGCTTCAAAGCCTCGTTCTCGCGCCGCAGGCGTTCGACTTCGGCCTGCAGGGCCTGGGCTCGCGAATCGTCCAGGCCACGCTGAGCATAGGCCAGGCTCTCAGGCTGGGCCCCCGCCATTGGGGGCGAGGCCTTGCCGGCCAACTGCTGCTCCAGCAACGCCAGTCGCTGCTCCAACTCGCGCCTTTGCCCCTCGGCCAGCCGGGCCCGCTGCTCGGCCACCACCCGCAGGGCCGTTTCCTGATCGAGACGGGCCTGAAGCGAATCCAGACGAGCCACGTACTCGGAGGTTTGAGGGTCACTCGCCTTGCCCGCACCTGCTCGCGCCACCTGGGCCAGCGTCCAACGATCGACACCCGGACCACCATAAAACATGGTGGGGTTCTGGGCCGCCCCAAACCGCTGAGTGACAACGGGCACCTGATCGCGCACGTACTTTGAAAGACCTTCCAGGGTAACGCGGCCCGCTGCATCGGCGGCCTGCTCGCGAAGCCCGTTCACCAGAAACCAGGTATAGCAGCCGTGGCGCTTCTCGTCCCACTCCCAGGAGCGTTCCCCCACCTTGCAGCTCATCATCGTGGCCGTTTGCAAACGCCCCACGTCGACGTTGGAAAAGGTATGGCTGACGGCAGCGTCCAGGGTGCCCGAATCGGCTTTGTTACCCGGATGGTTGCGACAGGCATCGAGAACCACCCACACGTTCCCAATCTGGATCTCGCGCAGCGAAGCCAGCAGCGCGCCACCGTGTAGCGCCGAAACCTTGAGCGTAAGAGCGCTGCGATTGTCAGCCTCCTCGGTCAGCAGGTAAGGCTCTCCCGCCAGGGTGACCCCGTGACCGGCAAAGTAGAAAATCAGGGTATCTTCGCTGCGCAGCCGTTCCTTCAGCCAACCCAACTGATAAGCTACATTGACCAGTCGGGGCTGGCGATTTTCGTCCACCGTGTCCGACGTCATCAAGACCACATTGGCGGCTGGCACCCGAACGACGTCCTGTAATGCCTGGGCGAAGAGCTTGGCGTCGGCCACCGCATACCGTAGCTTGGGAATACTGGGCCGAACGTACTCGTCAATGCCTACAACCAGTGCATATACCTGGGGGGGCTGAGCCCAAGCCGCCCCCGTCACAAGCCCCCACAGGAGCCAGCTTGCAGCTCTCATCCAGAAAGCTTCGAGGCGAAGGTCTGGCGCCCCTTGATTGCGAACCACCGGGGCGGTGGGACGCAAAGGAGCAACATACCCCTGGCTGATCGCCCTGGGGGTAGTGGCCGCTCTTTCACTCACCGAAAGTTGGCTACGCCCCTGGGAGCAGCGCCTTACCGATCGCTGGTTTCAGGCCCCCCGTTCGGTTCACATCGACCCGCGTATCGAACTGGTCCTCGTCGACGACCGAAGCCTGGAAATGCTCAAAGCCCCCACCGCCTTCTGGGCTCCCCATCTGGCCCGCGGCGTAGCCGCCTTGCTGGACTCGGGGGTCAAGGTGGTGGGCCTCGACTGGCTCTCCTACGACGTTGACGCCGAAATCTTCCCGGCTCTGGTGAGCGGCTACCCCGAGCTCGGACCGGCCCTGGACAACCCCTGGATGCCCCTCTATCAGGTGTTGCCACCGGGCAGTCCGCCTCGCATGGTTCAGGGGATCTATCCACCCAATTTGCAAAACAACCACACACCGCTGCCCCCCGGAGGGTTAGAGCAATACCGGCCAGCCGTGGAATTGCTGGCAATGTTGGGCAAGGAAAACCTGGGATTCATCAACCTGAGCCGCGACCTCGACGGCGTATTGCGCCGCCAGAGCGCGCTGCCTCTGAAACTGCAGGACCCCCTGTGGGGCTCCGACAGCTACCCTCCGTTCGCCGCGCGCATTGCCGAACTTGCAGAGGGAGAGCAGTTGACACCGGTTGGGACCCGCTTCCGCGGCAAGCCTGTTCCCCTGGATCACAATGGCAGCCTGAGAATCAACTATCCCTCCCGACCTGGCCAGTTTCCCACCAGTTCCTTTTCCGACATCTTGCAGTGGAGCCGCACACCGGAACGTCTCCGGGCTCGCTTCGCCAACAAGATTGTGCTCATTGGCCCGGGAACGAACGTCTTTCAAGATCTGGTCGGCACTCCCATCGGGGAGATTTTTGGCGTCGAAGCTCATGCCTATGCGCTGAACACCTTACTTACCGGGCAATATCTCCGGGAACCGGGTTGGCTCGCAAAGCTGGCCGCCTGCTTCCTGCTCAGCAGCGCGGGCGTGCTGAGCGGACTGATTCTGGGGCCGTTACCGTCGCTGGCAGCGGCCCTGGCGGCCGGGCTGGGCTATTGGGGGCTCAGCTTTGCGCTCTTTGCCCGGCAACTCTGGTTGCTACCCGTGGTCGCGCCTCTGCTCGGCCTGGTTTTGGGATGGCTGGCCGGCAATCTCTTGCGAGCCCTGCAGAAAGCCCGCGAGGAACAGCGCATCCGTCACCTCTTCGGCCGCTACGTCTCACCCGCGGTGATGCAGGTATTGCTCAAAGACCCGGCCCAGGCCACCCTGGGGGCGGTGGGCAAGCGACGGATCACGGTCTTCTTTTCCGACATCAACGGCTTTTCAACCCACTGCGAGAAGAAGTCACCCGAAGCCATCATGGAGATGCTCAACCAATACTTCGAGTGTATGAATTCGCTCATCTTCAAGCACGGTGGCACCATCAAACAATTCGTTGGCGACGAAATCATGGCCCTATATGGAGCCCCCCTGGAGCACCCCGATCCCGAGGTAGCGGCCGTGCGAACGGCCGTGGAAATGGTTCGCGAACTGGCCCGAAGGCACCAACAAGACCCCCAGGAAGAACGCGGCTTCTATCTGATCAAGGTCGGCATTCACAGTGGCGAGGTGATCCTGGGCAACGTGGGTTCGGAAGAGCGAACCGAATACGCGGCCGTGGGCGACGACGTCAATTTGGGCTCCCGAATCATGGGCCTCACCAAGGGACTGAAAGCCGATATTCTTATCAGCCAGGAAGTCTATCTCAAGGTGCAGCACCTTGAAGATGTCGAGTTCATAAGCAAGGGCGCACACCCGGTCAAGGGTCGAGTGGAGCCCATCGAAATCTACGAGGTTCGCCCTCGATGAAACCTCTGCTCGCAATACTGACATGGGTTGTCACTCTGAGCCTGAGTTGCTGGAGCCAGCAGCATTTCAAAGTGGCCGTGGTATTGGTGGTCCACGGTCAGGCGGAAAGGATTCCCGCCGAGCGTAAAGTTCCCCAACCGATTCGTGTGCTCGAGTCGCTCCGCGAAGGAGATACCCTCCTCCTTGACCCGGGCGAATCGGTGCAGCTTCTATGGCTGAACGACCACGTGCGCTATGAAGTTCGGGGACCGCTGCGAGAGCAACTGGGCTTACGAAGACTACCGCCCCCTTCCCCATTCCGCCAGTCCAGTCAGCAGCCCCAACGAGCAGCCCTCAGAGCCAGTCAGGAACTGGACCTGAATCGCTACGGTGGAGGTTCCACGCGCGATATCGGGCTGGCCTGGCAGGTGCTTGACCAGGGACAGGTCGCTCTGGTTTTGCCGCCCGACGCCGGCCTGGAGGTGGATTGCCGGGACGGCAACCAGAGAGTGCCGGTGGACCCCCACACCCTGGTCCTTGACCTGACCCTGCAGCCGGGCGAGAGTCGGGACCTGCGGTTGCGGACGTCAACTGGAGAACGCTCGATTCGGGTTAGCCGGCTCGATGCAGCCGACTCTCGTCGCTTATCCTACCTGAAGCGAACTCCACTCGACAGCTCCGATTGGGTGGAAAGAATCTTCACCAGCCTGGAACTGCGTCTGGTGTATCAGGCCTATCTCGACTATCTGTCGTTTCGCCAGCACGATCCCGAGACGGCTCGAGAACTCGGAACCACCTTCCAGGCCTTGTTGCTAGAGGCCGGGGGGTTGCGCTGAACCACTTTAGCCAGAACTGGTTTGGTCAGAAGCCGCGCTGCCAGGCACACTATTCCCTCGAGTTGAAGGGCGAATTTCTGGTGTTTGCCTTTCGAGCCGACAAGCCACCCGAGTGCCAGCCTTACCCCCGGGGCCAATTCGTGGAGGGGTTATGGAACGATGACGTCGCCGAACTGTTCGTGGCAGGTCCGGGATGCGACTATCAGGAGTTCAACTTCTCGCCCACGGGAGCCTGGTGGAGCGCATATTTTTCGAATTATCGCCAGCGGGACCGGCTGTGTCCCGACCCCGTCCCCCAGCTAGAGTGCCGAAGCGGTCCTGATTTTTGGCAGATCCGCTGCACTCTGACCCTCTCGTCGTTGCTTCCCTGGCAGGGCTGTTCGAGCGACCGGCGCCGGCTTCAGGTGGCTTCGATCCTGTTCCCTGCCGATCCAGAGTATCTCTCCTCGGGGCACTGCTCGGGAGGGACGCCCGACTTCCATCGGCTCGCCAACTTCCACCCTCCGGGGCAAGGCGACGAGGCCCGGGTCAAAGGTTGAGAAGGCCTGAGCGCGAAACTTCGCCGGTGCATCTGGAGCAACAGACTCAGAAAGTGGTTCTTCTGGCCGATCCGGGGGTCAGCCTGAGCCCTATTTGGCCTGACCTGGTCGATTATCCGGTCGAACTGGGGCCTGCCGACGTGGTTGTGGTCTGGTTGACCCGGCCCGAGGCCTGGAATGCCTTCTCTCAAAGCAACCACTCCGCTCATTGTGTTGTGCTGCCGGGCATCACGGTCGAGCCCAGCGAGCAGGTCACGCACATCGACAGCCCCGAGCAACTCCCCTGGGTGCTTCCGCTGGTCCTTCGGCAGCAACGCTTGCGCTTGGAAGTGCAACGTCAGCAGCGGTTGATTCCCCCACTGAGCGGTATTCTCGGCTTCGCCAGGCTGGCCTTAAACACCCAGCTCAATCCCACCCAGCGAGCCTACCTGGAAGGCATCTTCTCCTCGGCCCAGGAGGCTTTGGCCAGGCTTCGCCCGCCACAACCTGGTGGCCAGTCGACGCGCCACTGGGGCTGGAGTAGCTCGGCCGGGCTGCCCGGCCCGGCTCTCAGAGTGCTGGTGGCGGACGACAATCCGGTCAGTCAGGCCATGGCCGTTCTGGCCCTGGAAGAGCAGGGACACGAGGTAGCCCTGGCCGCTAGTGGAGAAGCCGTTCTGGAACTGGTCAAAGAGCGCTCGTTCGACCTCGTCCTTATGGACGTCAACATGCCCGTGCTCGACGGCTACCTTACCACTCGCGCCCTGCGCGAGCAGGAACGAGGCAGCCTGCGACACCTTCCCATTGTAGCCGTGACGGCCCACAGTCGCGAAGGCGATGCCGAGATGTGTCTGGCGGCTGGAATGGACGGCTTTGTTTCCAAGCCTGTACGGGAAGAAGAACTGTTTCAAGTCATGCACCAGGTGCTGGGCTGGAGCGACGAACGCACCACAACGGCCCAACCTCGCATCCTCAATCGCGAAGGTCTGCAGCGCCGTTTGGGCGGACGCCAGGACCAACTGCAGAGAGTGATTCGCCATTTTCTCAACGAGCTTCCTCGACAGCTGGAAGAGGTGTATCACTGCTTCTCCCGCGGCGACCAGGAGGGCCTGTCGGCATCGCTCCATCGACTCAAGTGCTCGGCTCTGGCCTTCGAATCCCCCAGAATTCTTGAACCGATCGGGCGCCTGGAAGGGGCGGCCCGTCGCCCTCTAGGACTGGCCGAAAGCGGGGCAGTACTGGCCGAACTGCGGCGCGAACTCGACCTGCTCAAGGTCGAGCTGATCGAAGTGGACCTCAGCCTTGACGGCAGTCAGCCCCAACTGGCAGAAAATTCCAACGGCGGTCACTGGCCCGGCCTCGATAGACCGCTGGAAGTCTTGTTGGCCGAGGACAATCCCATCAACCAGACTCTGGTGCTCAGCATTCTGGAAGAGCAGTGTTGCCAGGTTACCGTGGTCGAGAATGGCCAGGAGGCCCTGGAGGCAAGTCAGCATGGCAACTTCGACATCATTCTAATGGACGTGCAAATGCCCGTCATGGACGGGCTCGAGGCCCTGTCCTTGCTGCGCCAACGCAAAGAGAACAAGACTCCTGTGCTGATCATGACGGCCACCGCGGGTGAAGGAGGAGCTGAAGAGTATCTCCAGGCCGGTGCCGACGGTTTCCTGGGGAAGCCCATTCAAGAAGACGAGCTCTGGGCAGCCTTCGAACGGGTATTGTCGCAGCAAACCACGTCGTCTGCGCTTTCGCTGGAAAGCGCCGAGTTACTCGACGTGGAAGCCCTGGGCGAGCGGCTGCATTACAAGCTGGAGCGCCTGGCTCGGCTGAGTCAGGTGTTCCATCAGGTGCTGCCTGGTCATCTTCACGAACTTCGCCAGGCAGTGGAATCGGGCGATGGGCGTGCCCTGGAGCACAGTGCCCATCGTTACAAAACCACTCTGCGCAGCATTGAAGCCCGGCGCAGCCTGCTGCGAACGCAACAACTGGAAAGCCTGGGACGGGAGGGCAGCCTGGACGCCTGCCAGCCCCTGGTTGAAGCACTCTGCCAGGAGAGCGAAGAGATTTGCGCCCGATTGGAGCAACTGCTGGCCGAAGCGGCGGTGCTGGCCCAGCTATGAGCGCGCACGACCCGATGAACGGGGGGGGCTACGCACCTCCCCCCGAGCCCCCCCGCGAATCGATGAACGGGGGGGCGCCTCCCCCCGAGCCCGATCTCGATGAAGCGGATTTGCTGCGACGGCTCAAGGGCAAAGGGGGGCGGCTAAGCCGGTTGTGCGGGGTGTTTTTTCAGCACTATCAGGGCCAGCTTGAGGCCATTTCTCAGGCGCTCGCTCAAGGCCAGGCTGAGAGCCTCCGTCAGGCGGCTCACGCCTACAAGGGCACGGTGGGCAGCTTCTCGGCCTGCACCTCAACTCGGCTGGCCCAACAACTCGAGGAGTTCGGGCGCACTGGCCAACTGCAGTCGGCGGGCCCGGTTTTCGAAGAGCTTTGTCAGCTTGCCGAAGCCCTTCGAATCCGCCTGGAACAACTTCCCCAGCTGCCAGAATGGAGCCAACCATGAGCGACCCAAGAATTCTCATTGTCGAGGATAATCCGGTCAATTTAGAACTGGTGCTCCAGCTGCTGGAGGACGATTACTCGCTGCTGATCGCGCGCGACGGAGCCGAAGGCCTGGCCATGGCTGTGGCGGAGCGGCCGGACCTGATCCTGCTCGACCTGTCGCTGCCCAAGATGAGCGGCTGGGAAGTATGCCAGTCGCTGCGCGAGCAGCTCGGCGATCAGGCCATGCCCGTGGTGGCTCTTACCGCCCACGCCATCAAAGGCGACCGTGAGAAGGCCATGGAAACCGGCTTTGATGCTTACCTGACCAAGCCCATCGACGAAGATCTCCTGTTCGAAACCGTAAGGTCGTTTCTGCAGCGTTGATGCCCAAGTTCACTCTGCGCTCGACGCTGGTGATGCTGGTGATCGACTTCTTCTTCAATCTGTTGGTTCTCTACACGCTGGGTTCGCTGCTGGAACTGTTTCCCCTCAAAGCCAGTGCCTACTGGAGCCTGACCGCCTGGCTCTACGCCGCCAAAACCGCCATCTGGCTGTTGCTTCGTATTCCCCTGATGCTGCCCATCGATCGCTGGGAACAGCGCGGAGCTTCCTCCGACAGCAACGAGCCGGCGCTGATCCGAGCGATTTACTATTTTCCCTTCGACTTCACCCTGTTTTACGGGGGATTGCTGGGGGCATTTTACGCCGCACTGGTCATGGCCCTGGTCTATGGACCGTTTCAGTTAGGCTCCGAGCTGCTGCTGCCAGGGATGATGCTGTCGGGGGCCGTGTGCGCCGGAGCCATCGCCATCGGTGTGCCGGTCAACCTGCTCCTTACGGCTCGCCTTTCGCGCCGCCTGGGCGAGCGCAAGGTGGAACATTTCGAGGAAATTCCGGGCAAAACTCTCTCGGTCTACACCAAAGTTGCTACCATAGCCCTGGCCCTGGGATGCGCCCCCAGCCTGCTTCTGTTCAGCGTGCAGACCTTCATGGCCGAGCGCCAACTCTATGCCGAAGCCGAGAGAACCAGTCGGGCCATCTGTGAGCGGCTGCAACAGGAGACCAATACCGACCATTTGTCTCGTTGGGCGCTAAGCGCGGCCGTTTTCCCATTCTGGAACGACGTCCAGGGGGTTCACTTTGCTCCGGGCTCAGAGGTGCCCCCCAGCGTGGCCAAACTCGCCCGTGACGTGCGCACTGGAGAACATCGCTCAGACCACAAACAACGCCTGGTTGCCAGCCTGCAGGGCAACCGGGGGGTGGTGGTCCGGGTGGCCGACCCCCAGCGCAACTGGGTGGCCCTTTCGCTGGTGCTGTTGCTGGCCTCGCTCTGGCCGTTGGTAACGGCCACCCTGCTGGTGCGAACCCTGGTGCAGCCCATCGCCGTGATCGGTTCCACTTTTCACCGCATCATCGGGCGGCGTCGCACCGAAGGCAGCGACCGTGTGCCCATTTACTTTAAAGACGAGGTGGGCAGGCTGGCCTTCAACGCCAACCGGACCATCGATATTCTCACCGAGGCACGATCGCAGCAGGAAGCCGCCACCGAAAGCCTGCGCCAGAAAAACCAGGAACTTGCCGAAGCCTACCGCACCAAAGGCGAGTTCCTGGCCAACATGTCCCACGAGTTGCGCACGCCGCTCAACGCCATCATCGGCTTCAGTCGTCTGATGAAGCGCAAACTGCAAGGCACCTTGCCTGAGAGGCAGCAGAAGAATCTGGACCTGATCGAACAATCTGGCGAGCAGCTGCTGGCGCTGGTCAATGACCTGCTCGATTTTGAACGCATCGAGGCCGGGCGGCTCAGCATTCATCGCGACCACTTTGAGCTGACCTCAACCCTGGAAGACCTCATCACCAGCCTGCAGCCCCAGGCCGAGGAGAAGGGCCTGCAGCTTCGGGGCGACCTGGATGGATTGCCCGCCACCTTCTACAGCGATCGAGATCGGCTTCGTCAGGTGATCACCAATTTGCTCACCAACGCTATCCGCTACAGCGACCGTGGAACCATTTGCCTGGAAGCCAGGGTAGAGGGGGAGCGTCTCTGGATTCGGGTACACGATCAGGGCCTGGGGATGAGCGAAGACCAGCTGGAAAAGATCTTCGAGCCCTTCCATCAGGTCGATGCCTCGCACACCCGCGAACGCGGAGGCGTGGGCCTGGGCCTGGCCATCGTCACCCGACTGGTGCGCTTGTTACGGGGGGACATCTCGGTGACATCCCAGCTGGGAGTGGGCTCAACCTTCAGCCTGAGCTTTCCGCTCGAGGACACCCTGAGCAAGCTACAGCCTCTGGGTCAGGGCCCCGAAGTGCTGGTTGTCGATGACAACCTGGACTACCTGGAAGTGATTCACCACGAGCTCACCCAGGCCGGGTTTCGCGTGCGGGTGGCCAGCTCGGGACAACAGGCTCTGGACCAACTGCTGGAACATCGGCCCGCCCTGGTGCTACTCGACATCATGATGCCCGAAATGAACGGCTGGGAGGTGCTGGTGAAGTTACGCTCCAATCCCGATTTGAAAGACATCCGGGTGGTGATCACCAGCGTTGTCGACGAAAAGCCGCTGGGACTCGACGTCGATTTTGCCGGCTGGCTCACCAAGCCGTTCCAGCTCGAGGACTTCAAACGCTATTTCCAGGAACAGCCGGCAGCCTTGGAAAGCGGTCTGATGATCGTCGAAGACGATCCCCAGACGGCCCAACTGATGGCCCAGGTATTTGAAGACACGGGCATCATCCCCCGGGTGGTGGCCACCGAGGACGAAGCCCTGGCCGAACTGAAGAAACAGCTTCCCTCGGTGCTGATCCTCGATCTTCACCTGCAGCAGGGCAGCGGTTGGAATATTCTCAACGAGTTGCGCTCCCAGGCCGGAGCTGAAGCCGTTCAGGTGTTGATCTATACCGCCAGCGACTTGAGCCTGCAAGAGCGCGAGCGCCTCAAGGCCAAATTTGTGTCGGTGGTGCAAAAGCACGGCCAGGATAGCTTGCGCGAACTGGTTCGCTCGATTATCCCTTAACCAGTTCTCGAAAGTTTAGAGCCCTCGCTCTTTGGAACGACGATCGCGCAGGCAGGTAGGCTGCAAGCCCAGGGCCAGCTGGCGGCGTCCCAGGCGTTCGGGGTCGTACTCGCCGGCCTCGGCATCGCACTGCAGGTCCTGCAGCGACAACTCGCCTCCGTAAATCCAGCACGGCACGCCAGCGGCGATTTCAGTGTGGGCGAACAGCTCATCCATGTCCGAATCGCGCAGGGCGATACAACCAAAGGTCCAGTTGCGGCCAATGCCACAACCATGAATCTGAATCTCGCCTCCGATCGCCTCCCGACAAGCCAGCACACGATGGCGAGCCCGATCCACTCGGTTGGGATAGTCCAGGTCGTAGGCCCGATAGTAGGTGGCCGAGGGCTGCAAACCCAAAATCCGATAGCGCCCCTCTGGGGTCGAGGCGTTGTCGTAGCAGAGCTTGCGCTGACGGGCGCGGCGACCCATGACCACCGGGTAACGCTTCATCACCCTGAAACCATCACACACGCGCAACACATAGTGTTGCTTGTCGATCAGCAGCCGCGGATGCTGCAGGGTCGGCAACTTTCGGGCCGGGATAGAAAGCGGCCCTGCCTGCATCCAGCCCTCGGTCGTGCGAGCCAAATAATAGTAGTCTACGCCCTCACCCAGCTCCAGGTCTCGAGCCCCAACCTGACTGTAACAGGCCAGCTCACTATTCAATTCAGCGGGTTTCAGGGGCCGAGTGGCTCGATAGAGTTGCGACCAACCCTGACCTTCAGCCTGTACTCCCTGCCCCGTCCAGCGCAGCACCAACTTCGGAGGCTCGGCCAGGGCCAACAGAGTTAGCGTCAGCATCATCCAAAGTTTGCGGAGGCAGACCATCACAGGGCATCGTTCCCTATGGAGGAAGTAAGACCTCGGGCTCCAAGCAGCCTGAGTGGTGAAACTTTTTCACAAGCCCTACGGCATCCTCAGCCAATACCGACCGGTTGAGGGCAAGCGCACGCTGCTCGAATTTCCCGAACTGCGAGGGGGCCGGGCCGTGGGCAGGCTCGACCAGGATAGTGAAGGTCTATTGTTGATCAGCGACGAGAATCGACTCATTCACCGGTTGACAACACCCGGGCGGATAGAGAAAACCTATTGGGCTCTGGTAGAAGGGGTTCCCAACCAGGAAGCCCTGGCTCGCCTTCGCCAGGGCCCCACACTGGGCGACGGGCCCACCCGGCCGGCCCGGGTGCAAAGCCTGCAGCTTCTCGAGCCGCCCCCGGGAGGGCCAGCCATTCGCGAGCGGCGCTCGATTCCCACCAGCTGGCTGGAAGTTGCCGTATGTGAAGGGCGCAATCGGCAGGTGCGACGCATGACCGCAGCCGTCGGCCACCCCACCTTGCGGCTGCTGCGCGTGGCCGTTGGCCCCTTGCGGCTGGGTGAGCTGGCTGCTGGCCAGGCTCGTTCTCCTCATCCTGACGAACAAAGATGGCTCGATCAGCTCTGATGCGGCGCTGGCACTTGACCCATAGCTCAGTGTACGAGTTTCCCGAGGCTTCGTGGGTGGGGCCCCATCAAATTCGCCTTCGGCCCCAGGCCGACCGCAGCTGTCAGCATCGATTGCGACTGTGGCCTGAGCCGGATGTGGGACACTGGGCCCTGGATTCGTGGAACAATCAGGTGTTTCGCGCCTGGTATGCCCGTCCGTTGAGGCGGCTGGTCATTTCCAATCAGCTGGAATACGAACCTCGCACACTCAACCCGTTCCACTTTGTGCTCGACTCTCGGGCCCTGTCGGTTCCTCCCCAGTTGCCCGCAATTCCGGCCTTTGCCGAGTTGGAGCCCGGGGGAGCCGAGTTCCAGCGCTGGCTGGAGCCCTGGAAAAGCTACCAGGGCGAAGTGCTTCCTTTTCTCACCACCCTGAACCAGGGGGTACATCAGGCTGTCGGCTACCAGGTTCGCCACCAACCCGGAGTGCTCACTGGCGAAGAGCTCCTGCAGATAGGCCGGGGAAGCTGCCGCGACCTCAGCTGGCTGCTGATCCAAACCCTGCGACATCTGGGCTTCTCAGCCCGCTTTGTGTCGGGCTACTGGCTGCAGCTGCCCGAGACTCCCCGGGCCGTACAGCAGGCCGAGTTGCACGCCTGGGTGGAAGTCTACCTGGAAGGAGCCGGCTGGCTCGGGCTCGACCCCACCGCAGGTCTGGTGGTGGCCCAGCACCATATTCCCCTGGCTCGCGGAGCACGCCCCGAACACACCCTGCCTCTCGAGGGCTCCCACTCGGCAGCCTGCGCCCGCAGCGAATTTCGCCTGTGTCTGCGGCGGATTCCTTGAGCAGCCCAAGTCTGCAAGAAGTCCTGGCCTGTTACAGCGAGGCAGAACTGCAATCACGCTGGCAGGACCTGGCGCGAGCCGTGCGCGACAGTTCGCCCCGCCGCGACGGCCGCGAGCTGGACCCCCTGCCCTTCGTGCTCGACGAGCCCGATTGGCACATTCTAGAGAACGGCCTGACCCAGCGGGCTCGGCTTCTCAACCAGCTGCTGGAAGATGCTTATAGCGAGCAAAACTTGCTCGTGGAACGACGGATCCCCGCAGCCCTGTATTTCGACAATCCGCTCTGGGTGCAGCCGTGCCTGGGACAGCTCAACTCTGAAATGGCCAGGTTGCTGCTCTATGCGGCCGATCTGATCCGCGACCAGATGGGAACCTGGTGGGTGTTGCGCGACCTCACCCAATGTCCATCGGGTTTCGGTTGGTTGTTGGAAAATCGCCGCTGGATGGCGCGGGCCTATCAGGAGATTTTCGCCAGCCACCGGGTCTGCCCCATCGCCCCCAGCTTTCAGGGCCTGCGCCAATCGCTGGGCGAGCTTCGCCAGCAGGCGGGCGGCCCGCGCGTGGTGATGCTGACTCCACCGGCGGGCTCGCGCCACTCGATGGACGACCTGGCGCTGGCCCAGTTTCTGGGCTGTCCCTTGGTAGAGGGCGAAGACCTCACCGTGCGCGGTGACACGCTCTACCTGAAACTCCTGGAGGGTCTGCAGCCTTTGGAAGTCGTCTTGCGGCGCATCCCCGACCGCGACTGCGACCCGTTGGAAATCCCCAGCGCGCTGGGTCGGGGCGTGGTGGGGCTGCTTCAGGCCGTGCGAGCGGGCAATCTGGCCGTGACCAATTCGATCGGCAGCGGCTGGCTGGAATCGCCGGCCCTGGCCCCACTGCTGCCCGACCTTTGCCTGCAGCTCGAACATCAGCCCCTACAGCTTCCCAGCCTGGGAGCAGCCGGACCTGGTGAGCCGGCGGTGTACCGCTCCTGGGCCGGGGGACAAACCCTCCTACCGCCCCAGCTTCCCTCGTCCGGTCGTTGGTATGCCCAGCGCCATTGTCCTACCGAATGGGTCTTGCGATGCTTCGTGCTCTACACCCCAGAGGGATACCAACTGGTGCCCGGCGGGCTGTTGCGTCTGCCCTCAAGGGTTACGCGCGATGTGTGGCGCTGGTCACAACCCGGGGTCTCCAGCGGCGACAACGCGCGTCCCGACGCCACCCCCTGGGAGGTCAGCCTGTCGCGCGGGGGCGGCGACGTTCCCAGTCGGGTAGCCGAACAGTTTTACTGGTTTGGTCGCTATCTGGAAAGAACCGAATCGTTGCTGCGTCTGGCCCGTCAACTGCTCAACCGGCAGGCGCTTCAGGGGCCCGAGGGTTGCTGGAAGCAACTGCTGGAAGGTCGCCCCGAAATGCTTGGGGGTCTGACGGCCTGGGCCAACGGTTCCCAGAACGACCAGCTGCAGTCGCTGCTGCGCCACCTGCATCGCCTGGGCGAGGCGCTTCGCGACCGCGCCAGCGCCGATCTTCCCAGGGCTCTGGCCGCACTTCCTTTGCTCTCGGAGCCGCTCAGCGGCGGCCTGGTGCTGGGCTACCTGGAAAGCCTGTGCGTTCCCATCTGGGCTCTGGTCGCTATCGCTCGAGAGAGCCTGTTTCGCGGTCACGGCTTTCGCTTCATGGAAGTGGGCCGACGCCTGGAGCGAGCCCTGCAAATCATCGAACTGCTGGAGCCGTGGCTGCAACAACCCGCACCTTCGTGGGACGTGCTCGACCTGTTGCTCGACGTCAACGACAGCGGCCGCACTTTTCGTCGCCGCTATCCCGCCGGATTGCACTGGGAAGGGGTCCGAGACCTGCTGTTGGGCGACGACACCCACCCGCGTTCGCTGGCTTTTCAACTGCGTTTGCTGGGAGAGCACCTGCCTCACCTGCCCAACTCGGAGCGCCACCAACAACAGCTCGATCGCGTTCTGCATTGCCTGGCCAGCCAGCATTGGGAGCGACTTGGTTCTAGCCTGGCCGAACTCTCGCCCGGGTTGGGCTCGCACTATTTTACTCACGTTCAGCCCCGCGCCCTGGGGGCTTCGTGAGGTACCGCATCCTTCACACCACCCGCTATCGCTATAGCGAAGAGGTCAGCCTGTCGCATTCGCTGGTAACCTGCCAGCCTCGCGACACCAAGCACCAACACTGCCTCATGCACAGCCTGCGGGTCCAGCCCCATCCACCTCTGGTGTTGAAACGCCGCGACGCTCTGGGCAACTGGGTCAGCTTCTTCTCACTGGAGCAACGCCATCGCCAACTCACCATCGAAGCCACCAGCCTGGTAGAGGTGGAGCCCTTTTCACCCGCGGAACAAGAGTCGTTGAGCTGGTCGCAGGCCGTTGCCGCGCTGGAACACCAGGACCCCCGGCTGGAACAATGGGTCTATGCCTCGCCGCGCGTATCCTTAAAGGCTGAGGAGTATGCCCGTCCGTGCTTTGTCGAAAACCGCAGCCTGCTCGCCTGCATCGCCGATCTCAACCAGAGGATTCATCAAGACTTTCGCTATGTTCCCGGAGCTACCGAGGTAACCACCAGCGTGGAGCGCGTGCTGGAACTTCGAAAGGGCGTGTGTCAGGACTTCGCCCACCTGATGCTGTCGGGGCTGCGGGCCCACAAGGTGCCCGCCCGTTACGTGAGCGGCTACCTGCTCACCACCCCGCCCCCGGGAAGGCCCCGCCTGGTGGGTGCCGACGCCTCCCACGCCTGGATTTCAGCCTGGGTGCCGCCACTGGGCTGGATCGACTTCGACCCCACCAATGACTGCCTGTGCGCTGGTGAACACATTGTGCTGGCCTGGGGCCGCGACTACGCCGAGGTGGCCCCGGTACGTGGGGTGGTACTGGGAGGCGGCCAGCAGCGCATGAGCGTCTCGGTGGACGTGCAGCCCGATTCAGGGATTTTTCAGTCTGGCGACGCGTTCACAGGTCCCTAACATCTTGCCCCCCACGGGAGCGTAGTCTACTTCCAGACACACACATTACACCCAGGAGAACAAGGATATGACACTGACTTCCGTTTCCCAAGCACGCCCCTTTGTAGCCGCCTCCGCCTCGCGAGCAGCCTCGGCCGCTCCCCAGCAGTCGGCAGCCCCCGGCGATAGTGTTACTATTGGCCAGCAGCAGCCCCCGGCCCAGCAGCCGCCCGTGCAGCAGCCGCCCACCCAGCCCCAGCCTCCTCAGCAGCCGCCAGCTCCCCCCCAGCCCGAGCTGAAGGATTGGACGGTGCTCATCTACTCGGTGTCCGACAACAACCTGTATTCCTACATGCAGGGCGACATCGACGAAGCCGAGCGCGTGGGTTCGACCGCTGAAATGAACCTGCTGGCCGAGACCAGCCACCAGCCGCGCGGCGGCAACGTGCTTCGCTACAAACTGGAAGCCGACAGCACTCCCGGGCTCACCTCGCCGGTGCTGCAGGACCTGGGCAAGAGCCACGATATGGCCAAGTCGGCCAGCCTGGCCGACTCGATCGCCTGGGCGATGAAGGAGTATCCCTCCAAGCACTTTATGTTGATCTGTTCCGACCACGGCGCGGGCTGGAAAGGCGCCCACCACTCCGAGTCGACCGACAGCTGGATGACCGCTGGCGACCTGAAGAGCGCCATGCTGAGCGCACAGGAACAGACCGGCAAGAAAATCGACGTGCTGGGCTTCGACGAGTGCCTGATGGCCTCCACCGAAATCGCTCACGAACTGAAAGACTGCGCCGACATCCTGGTGGCCTCGGAAGAGGTTGAAGGTGGTGCAGGCTGGCAGTATGACGAGGCCCTGGGCAAGAAAACCAGCAACAGCAACAGCCGCATTCTGAGCCCCAAAGTGCTCAACTACGCCGCTGCCGCGCTGCGGGCCCGCGACCCGCTGACCCCGCAGGACATGGCCAAAGCCATCGTGACGATGGCCGAAGGTCACCAGCGCGACCTGGGCACGATGTCGGCCATCGACCTCACCAAGATGCCGGCTCTGAGCGCCGCCATCGACAACTTTGCCGGCGCCGTCATCGACAGCGGCAAAACCGCTGCTGATTTCCGTCCGGTCTACCAGCAGACCCAGAAGTTCTACGACTTCGGCGATATGGGCCACTTTGTGGAACTGGCGGGTCAAAAGTTCGGAGGCACCATCGGCGAGGCCGCCGACCAGGTGAAGGCCGCTCTGACGGATGCCGTCATCGCCGAGCAGCACAGCACCCGCTACCCCAACGCCAAGGGCCTGAACATCGAGCTCGACAAACAGTATGGCGAGTTCACGGCCATCCCCAACATGGAGGCCGACGACCAGAATCGTCTGTCCTTCGACCGTTACAGCAACACCGACTTTGCCAAGGACACCCGTTGGGACGAGATGCTCAAGAAAGTTCGATAGTGAGTCTCCCTGGCTGGAGACCGGGCCTGGGGCCCGGTTTCCGCCGACCCGATTCAGGCTCTGCCTGAGGAAGGTTTTGTTGGGCTCGGAGTTCGCTCCGAGCCCCTTTTTATTTGCTGGCCCATCGCATCCCAGACCAGCGACAGCGAGCAACCAACGCAGAACTCGACAGACAGCGATCCGGCCCCTATAAAGGCAAGACTCGCTCAGGCGAAGTCTATTCTCAGGCATTTCGTGACGCTCCCGGGGGTGGCCTTGGAAATGAGCGACCAACTCTATCTCAAGAGGAAGAATTCCGGGTGTCCCCCGTGAACTTGAGGGCCGAAGAGATCTGTTAAGAATAGCCAATCTTGCATAGCAGGGGGAGCAACCCCAAAATAGTGCAAAAAGCGAGCGGTACCTGCGTACAAAAAGC
>CAZYPN010000068.1:0-33269 GCA_964649085.1 uncultured Burkholderiales bacterium
GGTCCTATGACCAATCTCTCTGTGGCCCTCTGTGTGCTCTGTGGTTAACCTAAATATCAACAGGCCCTTGTCGGCGGACTCTCAACTCGACGCCTACTCCGTACGTCGAGTGTGGGTTGAGAAGTAACACATCGGACACCACCTGGCCCGTTTTCAAGGATACGCTGCCAGCTATGAACATCGTTGCGCAGATGCCCCGTTGGGCTCAACGTCCGGCCCAGCAGTTTCTTGACCAGCAGCCTATCGCCGGAACCGAACGGCTACCGCTCACCGAAGACGGCTTTCAGCAATCCTTTCAGCAAGGCACAGGGGTGGTATCCCTGGCCGCTCAGGATGAAGTTCCCGGGGAGGATCTGGCGCTGGGCAAGCCCGGAGAGGTGCGGCGAAATGGGGCGACCATTTACTGCCAGGGCGACTCCAGCCAGTCTCGAGGAACCGTAGAAGCCGTGGTGCTGGGGCGTAGAGGCAGCACCGAATATGTGACCTACGCATTCTCCACGCCTCAGGGCCTGCGCACATTGCGCATGGTGAACGACGATGGCTCGGTGGATCTGCAGGCCAGTCACATCGAGAAGAAGTCCGGGCAGATTCAGGGCTACTTGCTATCGGGCAGTTTCAGCGCCCAGGCCTGAGCCAGCGGGTGGTCGAGCAGGCCAGCGACCCCTGGCGATCATTCGCCTTACTCCTGTCCCAAGGGATGGTAGCGCTGGAAAGCCGCTGCGCGACGCTCCCAAGATCCGTGCACGTAGAGCGCCGTGTTCTTCAGGTCGCTGTGTCCCAGCAGCTCCTGCACCGAGTAAAGCGGCATCCCCCGCTCGTACAAATGGGTGGCAAAGGCGTGGCGCAGGGCGTGAGTCGACAGGCTAAACCCCAAAGCGGCATAGTGTGCCTGCAGCCCTGAACTTTCAGCCGCATAGGCAACGGCCCGGGCCACTCCCTGGGGGGTCAGCCCCAGCAACGGCTGTCCCAGGTCCCCTTCGCCGGCTTCCAGCAGTTGGGCAGTGGTTGGGTCGAGCAGCACCCAGCGGTCCACGCCCCCTTTTCCCTGCCGAATCAGCAGCCGCCCCTGGCCCACCCACAAGTCGGCCTTCAGCGCATGGGCCAGTTCACTGCGACGGATGCCCGTGGCATACAGCGTCCGCATGGCCAGCATTTCTTCCGGGTTGCGGGCGTGCTTCAGCAAGCGCAACACCTCCGAGGGAGTCAATCGAGCCTGCTCTCCTCGCCGCAGCTCGGGCCCGGCTTTGGAGCGGCCGACCCGCAATGGCCCCGCGGGCCAATCCCACACCGGATGGCAGGCTCGAAACCTGTCCGCAAGCAGCCCCACGGCGGCTCGCCGGTACATTGAGGTGGTCCACATATGGCGATGACCCATCACATGGTGCAGCGTGATCAGATCGACGCCCTGCTCCAGCTGATGGCAGCCAAAGCAGTGGCGCAACAGGTTGGCCGAGGGCTGCCTGCCCATCGCCGACCCGCTTTCGCCAGCAGCCCCGCGCACCCAGTTGGCCACCTCCTCGTGACTTTCTGCGAAAGGCAGGTGCGGCACCAGCATCTCCAGAGTGGCACGATGGAGCGCTACCGGTCGCGGGCCGGCGCACAGGCCCAGGGTTTCGGAGAGGTGCAACTGCGAGAGCTCCTCAAGACGAATGCCCGAGCCATAGACTACCTGCAGGGCCAGCCTTTGCCGCCAGGACAACCCCGGGGCCGACAGCACCTCCGCCACCCGCTCGCGGCTCAGCACCACCGGCAGGTGGTCGTGAGGGCTTTGGGTTACAGGCACCTCCCCGCCCAGCTCTTGCAGCCATTCCTCTTCGGCGCTTAAGCCTGACACTTGTGAAACACCTCTCGATAGTGGTTGAAGTCGCAATCCACGTACAGCAGCGTGGTCTTCAGACTGTCGTGACCCAGTAGGGCTCTCAAATGGGCCGGGCTCATCCCCGAGCGATAGCAATGGGTGGCAAAAGCGTGGCGGAACGAATGCGGTGAGAGTCGCCGCCCCTGGGCCAAATAGCCTTCCGCCAGCTGACACTCGCGGGCCAGTCGATCTACCAGGCGCTGTACTGCAGAAACGTCGCGAAGCCCGAATATTTCGGGAAGTTCCCCAGCAGCCATCTGCCCCAAGGCCTCGGCGGTATCAGGGTCGACCAGCACATAGCGATCGCAGCCACCCTTGCCCTGGCGCACAAACAACTTGCCCTCTTCCCGGTTGACATCTCCCGGCCGCAACGCGATCAATTCCGAAACCCGAAGCGAACTGGAATACATCGTCTGCAGCAGCAGACGGTCGCGATCCGAACGGGCCCGGCTCAACAACAGGCGCACGTCGGCAAGGCTGGGCACGGCTCGATCCAAAAGCCTCAAAGCCGGCGGCTGTGGCTCTTCAGCCTGCCCAACCATCAGTTCAACGGCGGTATCCCCCCAGGCAGCCGGAGCCCGCTGCCCGATCATCAGTGGATGATGCTCTGCATAGGCCGCGCCTCGCAGCGCTACAGCCGCATCCAGGTAGCGCAACGTATTGGCCAGCCAGAGCCCGCCGAGTTGTTCGTGCAACGCCAGAGCATCCAGACCGTTCTCCAGGCAATGCACCGCGCAGGCGTGGCGCAGGGCAGCCGGGGTGAGCCGTCGCCCCAAACTTCGAAAACGCTGGGCCAGGGTGGGAGCCGCACGCTCCAGGACCAGCTGCAAGTCCACAGTGCCCGGAGGAAAGAGGCGACCTTCCCTTGGCCCCAAAGCCGTGGCCGTTTCGGCGTCCAGCCACACGACTCGGCCTCGCAGGCGAAGACGCTGGCCGCTGAGATCGCTGCGATCCAGAACCTCGAGTTCTCGGGCCCGCAGCCCACCTGCATAGAGCGTGCGCAGCGCCAGAGCCGCTTCGCGAGGGGCGGACTCGAGCAGCCCTCGCACTTCGCCTCGGCTCAAGATCAGCGGCAGCGTTCCGCGATGGGCCCCGGGAAGCTCGTCCCCAATTTCTGCCGTCCACTCTTCTTCTTGCTTCAACTGTCCCCCAAGAGCCCCGCATCCTGATCGGCCGAGAAAAGAATCCTGAGGGTGGGCTTCGCAACCCCCCCACCCGATCCTCGGGACTTTCCCCGGCTCGGAGCACGACCAGGAGGCACTTTGTGACTCCAATGCAGGCTCAAAGGAAACCGAATCGCTCGAAGGCCCGGGCGGGAGGGCCGTGGAACAGGCCCTGATGTTGGAACCGATCAATCCCTCGTCACTGGCCCCTCCCAAGGGCTACTCCCACGGCATGCTGGCCCCGGCCGGCGGGCGCCTCTTGTTTGTCGCCGGCCAGATCGGCTGGGACCGTCAGGGGCGCTTTGTGGGGCCTGGCTTCGTAGAACAGTTCGAAGAGGCACTGCACAACGCCCTGGAGGTGGTGCGCGAGGCCGGCGGGGGGCCCGAAAACGTGGCTCGCATGACCTTGTATGTGGTGGACAAAGCCGAGTATTCGGCCTGCCAGCGCGAGGTGGGCCTACTCTATCGTGAGGCGATGGGCAAGCACTACCCTGCGATGGCCCTGATCGAAGTCAAATCGCTGCTCGAGCCGATGGCTCGGGTGGAAATCGAAATCACCGCGGTTCTGTGAGGAGTTTATGCCATTAAAGCCCCAACATTTCCATTTTGAGATGCTGCCCGAGGGGGTGGGGCAAATCACCCTCGACCGCCCTGAGCGGCTCAACGCCCTGACCTTCGATGTCTATCACGAGCTGCGCCAGGCCTTCCTCAAGCTCGACCAGATGCCCGAGGTGCGCAGCCTGGTGATCACCGGCCGCGGTCGCGCCTTTTGCTCGGGCGGCGATGTCGAAGACATCATCGGACCCCTGCTCGACCGCAACTACCAGGGCCTGCTGGAGTTCACGCGCTGCACGGGCGACCTGATTCTGGCCATGCTCGAGTGTCGCAAACCCATTGTGGGCGCCCTCAACGGCACCGTGGCCGGGGCCGGCGCCGTCATCGCCAGCGCCTGCGACTTTCGGGTGGCCAGCCAGACGGCCAAAATCGCCTTCCTCTTTACCAAGGTGGGCCTGTCGGGGGCCGATATGGGGGCCAGCTGGCTGCTGCCCCGCATCGTAGGGCTGGGGCGGGCTACCTCGCTGTTGATGCTGGGCGACTTTGTCTCGGCCCAGGAGGCCGAACGCATCGGCCTGTATCACCAGGTGGTCGAACCTGAACGCGTACTGGAAGAGGCCCGTGCCCTGGCCCTGAGGCTGGCGCGGGGGCCGGCCTTCGGACTGGAGATCACCAAAAAGCTGCTGCTGCGCGAGGCCCATATGGACGTGCGTTCGGCCCTGGCTGCCGAAGTGGAAATCCAGGCCGCCTGCATGCTCCATCCGGATTTTCGAGCCGCCTATCAGGCTTTCAAAGAAAAGCGGACCCCGGCCTTCCAGTGAAGCCCTTCTGGGACGATCGTCACCAGCAACTGGAGCAGCGCCTGCGGGGCTGGGTGGCCGAGCATCTCGCCCCCTTTGCCTCGGCCCACAGCGATCAGCAGGCTCGCCAACAGGCACCCGAGGCCCTGCAGGCCATGGGCGCTGCCGGCTGGCTGGACCTGCTGTTGCAGCCCGACAGCCGCAGCCTGTGCCTGTTTCGCGAGCAGGCCGCCGCGGTATCGCCGCTGGCCGACGCGCTCTTTGCCGTGCAGGGGCTGGCCCTGGTGCCGTTGGCGCTGCAGCAGCAGCCCGAACTCTATGGACCCTGGCTGGAGGCGGGCAGCCGCGGCCAACGGGTGGGGGCTTTTGCCCTGACCGAACCCGAAGCCGGATCGGACGTAGCCGCGCTGCGCTGCCGGGCCACCGAAGTGAACGGGGGCTACGAGCTGAGCGGCCAGAAGTGGCTGATCTCCAACGCCGGCATCGCCGACTTTATGGTGGTCTTTGCCAGCCTGAACCCCGAGGCCGGACATCGCGGTATCGGGGCCTTCCTGGTTGAAAAAGAAGCCCCCGGCTTTCGCTTCGGCGGGGCCCAGGTGCTGAGCGCCCCTCACCCCCTGGGCATTTTGGAGTTCGACGGCTGCCCGGCCCGCCTGATCAGTCGCGAGGGCTTCAAACTGGCCATGCGCACCCTGGATACCATGCGTATCAGCGTGGCCGCCGCCGCCTGTGGTATGGCCCGGCGGGCGCTCGACGAGGCGCTGGCCCACGTGGAGCGACGCCACCAGTTTGGCAAGCCCCTGAGCGACTTTCAGCTGGTGCAGCAAAAGCTGGCTCAGATGGCCATCGAACTGGAGAGCTCCCGGCTGCTGACCTATCGGGCCGCCTGGCAGCGCGACCAGGGCCAGCTGCGCAACAGCCTGGAAGTGGCCATGGCCAAGGCCCAGGCCACCGAGGCGGCCCAAAGAATCATCGACCAGTCGATGCAGCTCTGCGGCGGGCTGGGCATGCTGGCCGACCATCCCGTCGAACATCTTTACCGGGCGGTGCGGGCCCTGCGCATCTATGAAGGCACCACCGAAATTCAACACCTGATCATCGCCCGCGAACTGCTGGCAGCCCGGAGGTCGTCGAGCTGATGTGGACCCCACCCCAACGCCTGCGCCACGGCCTGCCCGAGGGAAACTGGCCGACGGCTGAACAAGCCCGCCAGTCGCTCTGGTTCTCGCCGCTGCAGGTGGGACCCATGCGGGTGGAACAGCGCACCTGGATTCCCGCCATGGTGCCCTGGCGCTCCAACCTGGAGGGCGAGGTCACCGAGGACGTGCTCGACTGGTATGGGCGCTTTGCCCAGGGGCGTCCCGGCGTGCTGGTGGTCGAGGCCACCGGCATTCGCGACATTCCCAGCGGGCCGCTGCTGCGCATCGGCCACGACCGCTACCTGGAGGGCCTGAGCCGGTTGGCCCGGCGGGTGCGCGAGGCCAGCGCGGGCCAAACCCGGTTGCTCATTCAGCTGATCGACTTTCTCAGCATCCGACGACGACCCGAGCCCGAAAAGTTCTTCCAGCGCTTCTTGCGCCTGGAAGAGCGCCACCGCCAGGCCTTTCCGGGATGCCCCGACGAAGAGGTGAGGCAGCGCCTGCAGCAGCTGCCCGCCGAACAACTCAGAGAAGTGCTCTCGGAGCGAGAATGGGAATCGCTGCACTACGGCGACCGCGAGCGCATTACCGATACTCACCTGCCCCACATTCGCGAGCTGCCCACCCAGCTACCGGGGCTGTTCGCGGCCGCAGCCCGAAGGGCGCTTCAGGCGGGCTTTGACGGGGTGGAGCTGCACTATGCCCATGCCTACACGATGGCCAGCTTTCTCTCGGGCCTCAACGACCGTGCGGACGGCTACGGCGGCAGCCCGGCCGCCCGGGTGCGTCTGCCCCTGGAAGTCTACCAGGCTGTCAGAAAGGAGGTGGGCCCCGACTTCGCGGTGGGCTGTCGCTACCTGGCCCACGAGGGCGTGGCCGGCGGCTACAGCCGGGAGGACGCCTGCTTCTACGGCCTGGAAATGGCCCGGGCCGGCATGGATTTTCTTTCCTTGAGCCGGGGCGGCAAATTTGAAGATGCCAAACAACCGGCCGTGGGCTGGGCCGCCTACCCCTACACCGGCCCCAGCGGATACGAATGCATGCCCACCTTTCTCTCGGACGAACAGGGACCGTTTGGCCGCAACCTGGCCGACGTCTCGGCCATTCGGGCCGGGCTGCGCGATCAGGGCCTGCACACCCCGGTGGTGCTGACCGGCGGCCTCTGCAGCTTCGAGCAGGCCGAAAGCTGGCTGGCCCAGGGACACTGCGACCTGGTGGGGTCGGCCCGCCAGAGCCTGGCCGACCCCGACTGGTTTCTCAAAGTGCGGCTCGGTCGCGGAGCCGAAGTGCGGCGCTGCAAGTTCTCCAACTACTGTGAGGGGCTGGACCAGAAACACAAGCAGGTGACCTGCCAGCTGTGGGACCGGCTGGAACTGGACGAGAACGTGAAACTCAGCGATGACGGAAAGCGTCGCCTGACAGCCCCGGAGTGGAAAGCATGAATTTGAACATCGAAGTGGTCGGGGGCGGACCGGCCGGACTCTATTTCGCCATCTTGATGAAGCGCCACCATCCCGGCCATCGCATCCGCATCTGGGAGCGCAACCCCCGCGACAACACCTTCGGCTGGGGCGTGGTCTTTTCCGAGAAAACCCTGGAAGGGCTGCGCGAGCCCGACCCGCCCACCTACCAGGCCCTGATGCAGGCCATGCGCAGCTGGGAAAACGTCGACATCGTGCACCGCAACCAGATGCTCTCGGTGGCGGGCAATCGCTTTTCTGGAGTAGCCCGCATCGCCATGCTCGAGGCGCTCTATCGCCGCTGCGAAGAACTGGGCATCGAACTGCACTTCGGCCACGACCTGCAGAACTTTGACGAGCTGCGCCGGGCCGACCTCGTGGTGGGGGCCGACGGGGTCAACAGCCGCCTGCGTCAGCGTTATCGACAGCGCTTCCAACCCCAGCTGGAACTGGGGCGCAACCGCTACATCTGGTTTGGCACCCGTCAGCCCTTTGGCGGGTTGACCCTGATCTTCCGGCCCCAGGGCGATCGGCTGTTCATGGCTCATGCCTACAAATACAGCCAGGACCTCAGCACCTTCATTGTGGAAGTCGACGAAACCACCTGGAACCAGATCCGCAGCTGGCCCAGTGCTCAGGTGCCCGAGCGGCTGGCCCGGGTCTTCGCCCCCGACCTTGGCGGACAATCGCTGCTCAGCAACCGCTCGCGCTGGATTCGCTTCACCTACGTGCAAAATCAGCACTGGTGGGCCGACAACATGGTGCTGCTGGGCGACTCGCTGCACACCGCCCATTTCTCGATTGGCTCGGGCACCAAGTTGGCCCTGGAAGACTCGCTGGCCCTGTGGCGGGCCTTTGAAGAACATCCTCGGGTGGCCGAGGCCTTGCCCGCCTTCGAGGCAGCCCGACGCCCCCCGGTGGACCGTTTTCAAACCGCGGCCCTCACCAGCCAGCGCTGGTTTGAAACGGCCCGGGTGCGCATGCACCTGGAGCCCATACCCTTCGCCTACGAGGCCATGACCCGTAGTTCACGGGTGGACGACCAGGTGCTGCGCAAAAAGGACCCGGCCTTCGCCGCTCGCTACGACCGCTGGCAGGCCGAGCACGGAGGGGATTAAGGTTGCTCTTTCAGTTGCCGCTCGGCCGCTTCGGCCAGGGTCTTGGGCCAGGCAGCTGATATCACGGAGCGCGCCTTGTCCAGCTGCCCCAGAGCCAGATAGGCTCCAAACAGATCGAGACTGGCATTCACATCTTCGCGGTGGTGGGCTTCCAGATAGGCCAGCGCCTCAGGATGGGTGTGGGCCATCAGCTGTGCCACGATGTTCTGCGGACGGAGCCGGAGCAGGGTTTTCAGGCGAGACCAGTTGGCGATGCGCGCACTTTCAGCATCGGGATACGGATAAAATTCTATCTGCAGCAGCAGATTCTGGCTCTGCAAGCTCTTTTGCCAGTCGGGATGATCCCGGTCGAGACCGGCCACCTGGAGTCGACCCGGCGCAGAGAAAAAGTAGCCGTAGTCGGCGCTCCAGGCTCCTTTGTAGTGCTGCAGATAGGGACGATCGTCACGCAGAGCAGGGGTATTCGCCAGGTAACTCTTGAGTTCATCGGGCAATCTCAGGCAACCAGCCACCACGTCCCAAGGGGTCTCCAGGCCATAATTCTGCAGAACCTCCTGGTTGGCAGCAAAGCGCTGCTGCAACTCGGACCAGTCCACGTTCAGTGGCTCCTGACTGGCCACCAGGATCAGGTGGCTGCCGCAACCCAGCCACAGGTAGGTGTGCGGAAAAACGTTCTGACAGGCGCGCAATATTGTGCGAGCTTCGAAGGGCGGCATCTGCGAAACCGGTAGCCAGTGGGTAACAATGCCACCGGGATTCAGACTGCGTTTGCACTGCTCAAAATACTCTTGAGTGTAAAGATTCACGACGCCTGCGTGGACAGGTGGAGGGGGTTCGGCGGTAATCACGTCATAGCGGGCCTGGGTGGTCGCCAGATAGAGACGCCCATCGCTAAACTGGATGCGCAACTTGGGGTTGGAAACGGTGCGTTGAACATAATCCAGGTGACTGGAAGCCCGCACCACCGTGGGGGTGATTTCGATGCAGTCCACGTTCTGGCTGCGGTCCATTTCGACGGCTACCGTCAATGTGTTGGCCAGTCCAAAGCAAATGACCAGCGTGCGCTGGGGTCGGGGATGGAGCAGCAGGGGCAAAGCTGCCATGCTGCCGGCATAACGGCGTGCCACGGCGGTATTGCCCATCATGTTGAAGCCGTCCACCACCAGATTCACGTTGTACATCCAAGACTGCGGCGCCCATTGGCGGATCAGGGCAATGTCGCCATAAGGGTCTTCCTGGCGATAGACGATATTGGCAAGGTCTTTCCCGTAAATACCACGGCTCAAGAAATCAGCCGGGATGAGCAGAGCCAGCGCCAGTAAGAGCAACATGGCGATCTTGGGTATTTTGGAAGCGGGCCGCACCAGCGCGGCAGCGGTGACGGCAGCAGCGGTGGCCAGGAAATAGCTCAACTGGAGGCCCAGCCAGGGAAGCAACAAGAACCCGGTGAGAAGGCTTCCAGCAAGCGATCCACTGGCATTGATGACGTAGGCATGTCCCACGGCCCGGGCCGCGCCTTGACTTTGCAGCCAGGTGGTTTGCAGCGGGAACAGGGCTCCCAGGAGGATGGTGGCCGGCAAAATGAGCAGCCCCGCGGTGATAAAACGCATCAAGCCGAAATTCGCCAGGCTCAGATGACTGCGTATCTCGTGGACATGAGCGGTGCACAATAAGGAGACCAGAATCGCCAGAGCCAGCAACAACAAGAGTCCTGCAACTCCCAGGCGGGGACCCACCCGGGGAGCCAGCAAACTACCCAGCACCAATCCCAACAGAAAGGTGGAAACCACGGTGGAAAAAGCATAGATATCCGAGCCATTGAAAAACACCAACGAGCGAATCCAGAGGAGCTCCATGGCAATACCGCAGAAGCCGGTTAGAAAAATGACCAGGCCCTGACGAAGGTTCAGGCGATGGCCTGCAACCGGAGCGGACTGGAAACGGTAGGCCGAAGCCTGGCGCAACCACCAGAGGCCCAAAGCGCCTACGCTGAGGTCGATACAAGAGGCCAGGACTGAAGTGTGCCACAGCCCCAATCTTCGGATGAGAAAAAAATCGCCAATCACGGCGCCCAGAGCAGCGCCGAGCGTGTTGATGGCATAGAGGCGAGAGATGTTCTGGGCAAAGTTGCTCTGGCGCGATTCGCAATACTCCGTGAGTACGGGCAAGGTTGCCCCCATGGCCAGGGTGGCCGGCAGCAGCAAGCTGAAGACCACCACAAAGCGTCCCAGGGCAAAGGCCGGAGAGGCCTCTCCTCCCAGGCTGTTGACCAGAATCGAACTGAGGGGCAAGAGCCTGGGCAAAGTCCAGCTGAGCGCCAAACTGTAGATCGCCACGAACGTCTCCAGGGCTCCGAAGAGGGCTCCGGGGCGCCAACCCCGCTTCAGCAGCGGAGCAGCCAACCTGGCCCCCAGGCCCAATCCGCAGAGAAAGGCCCCCACCGTGGTCGAGGCGGAAAGGGCCGTGTTGCCAAAGACAAGTCCTAACTGGCGCGTCCAAATGACTTGATACATAAGCCCTGCCACGCCGGAAAAGAAGAAGAGCAACAATGCCACGGCCGACCGCTTCAACAGTGTTTCAAACCTGGCCTGCAGCAAGGCCATCGGGGCCAGAGACCTGAGTCTAAACTCAGGGGGCCATTCGCACCACTTCCAGGTCACGGCCTTTGACCCGCCGCAGTGCCGCCAGCTCTTCGTTACTCCAACGTCGATCGTGGGTGCCGCTGATGAACCAGTCGGAACCGTTGTCGGCGCAGATCATGCCGTAGGTTTTCAGGGCCCTCAGAATGACCTGGACCCGTTTGGGAAAGCCCGAGATGTCGTAGGCCGCTTTCAGGCGAACCCGCATGCCCATCGGCGGCAAGTTGGGGTCATTAGAGTCGCTGGCGAAGTGGCGCGCGGGTGGGATATAGGCCCGCCGGGTGCGACGGACGGTGAAGCGCAGAGCGTGACGAATCTCTCCCCTTTCTTCCACCTCGTCATAGCGCACCAGGCCTGGAAAAATCGGCAGGCCGGCGGCATCGGCTGAGGTATGCCCGGCGGGCCGCAAGCGATTGGAATTCAAGTCAAAGACGGCCCCCGAACCGGCCCGGTAGCCCCCTCGCTTATCCACCGAAAAATCGAACAACTCGTAGAGCTTCCACTGGTCGCGATCGAGCAAGAGCAGATGGTGGTCGTTGCCCGCTTCCACGGCTGGACTGGCAGGAATCGGATAGGGTCCCTTGTCGCTTTCATCGGCGTAGTCGAAGGTTACGGGCGAGCGGGGAACGGAACCGTCGACCACGACATAGGGAATGCCCATGGGCTGTCCCTCCCAGAAGGCGCCAAAGTCGGGCACCAAAGGCAAGTGGGCTCCCACACTCTGAATCAGGGCTCTGGAGCGTGGATCGACGGGCTCTCGGTCGATGGCTCGATTCCAGGCGTTGTCGGCCGGAAAGGGCAGCCTTCCGTGCAGGCTGCCGTTGACGCCCAGGTCGGGCCGGGATGGTGAGGCCAGGGCCAGGCCTGCGAAAAGGAGCCCGGACAGCCATCTCACGGCGCGAGGTAAGGCGACAGGCCGCCAAGATGGTCGTTGGTGCGACGCACATAGGCGGCCCGGATCTGCTCGGCAGTCGTCAGGCCCTCCAGGTTGAGGGCAAAGTGCTGAGGCGAGGCGTGATCCGCCTCTTGCTTGGTAGCGTTCTCGTGGGCATAGAGGGCGGCCCGGGTGTCGAGCAGCTCCATGAGTCGCAACCCCGGGTCGGCGGCCACCAGCGCCTGAGCCGCGTTGGCGGGGCGGGCATAGTCGATCGACGAGGCGACGTCCGAGTAATGGGCCAGTTTGCCAAGCGTTACCTGAATACGGGCCTGATCGGGTTGGCCGACCGGCGCCAGTCGCAGCAGCCTGGGTTCGAAACCGGCGGGAAGAGGTTGCTCCAGCCCCACCACCTGGCCCCGGGCTTTGCGGGT
Organism: uncultured Burkholderiales bacterium; assembly: GCA_964649085.1. Taxonomy (GTDB): domain Bacteria; phylum Vulcanimicrobiota; class Xenobia; order Xenobiales; family JADMJV01; genus JADMJV01. The sequence continues at coordinate 12,041 of CAZYPN010000068.1, forward strand.
CCAGGTGCCGCCGGCACTGCGCTGGTAGTGGTCGCGGGTGAACCGCGGGGTGCCGGCTGGCACCACCGACAGCACGTAGGCATCGGCATCCGACGGTTCATCCGCGCTGCGAAACACGGTAGAGGAACCCAGAAACAGCGGCCCCTGGGCAGTCATGGTGAAGAGGTGGGATTCGACGACCGGGCTATCCTCCGTGTTGCGCTGGAGAACCAGGTCGGTCAGACCGTCGGCATTCAGGTCGACGGCCTGGGCATAGATGTAGTGCACATAATCGCCAGCCACCCCATTGTAGTGAGCCACCACCGAGCCGTTCTCGAGCACCACCAGGCCGCTGCTCAGGCCCAGGCGATAGAGAAAGGCCTTCTGCCCGGCACCCTTGCGGGTGAACGAGCCAGCCAGCCCGCCTCGCACCATAAACTCGGAGGAACCCTGTTGCACCTGAGCCCCTGGGGCGAGGGCGCGCAGATAAGGCTCCTGGTGGCGGCGTCGCACCTCGGCCTCGACGGCTGGCAAGTCGGCCAGTGAAGGGCCGGGCAGGGTGGCCTGGCCGTCGAGCGTGCGGCCGTCGAAGAGCAGTCGCGAGGGGGCGGCCACAGCGGCCATCCAGAGCAAAGTGAAAAAGGCGGTTCGTTTCAACATGATTGCCACCCGTCGCACGGGTGGGGAGGATCTTCCTCAAGCACAGGGTTCACCCTCTGTGCAACCAGGGCCGGACACTTTGCAGGGCAGCGAGGTTCGAGGGGAGTGTCCACAGAATTCCCGCCGATGAACACGCCACAGTCCGACGCCCCGCCCGGGTTGGAATTGCTCGAAGAACTGGGCCGTGGCGCGCGCAACATTGTCTATCGCGGGCGGCGCCGAGGTCGGTTGGTGGCGGTGAAGATCCCTCGTCAGCGCGACGAAAACACCGAACGCGATTATCGCCGCGAAGCCAGTTTGCAGGCACGGGTATGCGGTGCAGGCCTGCCCGAAGTGTTTGAGGTGGGCAATCACGAGGGCCTGCCTTTTCTGATCACCGAACTGGTCGAGGGTCAGCCTTTGTCGAACGTGTTGCTGCAGGGCCCGCTTTCATCGGCCAGGGTGGCAGCGCTGGCCTGTGAACTGGCCCGCACCCTGGCCGCCATCCACGAAAGTGGACTGGTGCACCGCGACTTGAAGCCGGCGAATATTCTGGTCACCCCCTCTGGCCAGCCGCGCCTGATCGACTTTGGCCTGGCCACCCGTCCGCTGCTGGGAACGGCCCAGGGGGTGACGGGCACCTTCCGCTACAGCGCCCCTGAGCAAACCGGAATGCTCGACCGACCGCTGGACGCCCGCGCCGACCTGTATGCGCTGGGGGTGATGCTTCACGAGTGCCTGACCGGCTCGCCGCCGTTTCTCTCCGACGACCCCGCTGAACTGCTGCGACTGCACGCTGTGGCTACGCCCCCCGCTCTGCCCGAGGGCACCCCCCCGGAACTGCGCCGGGTGGTGGAGCGCCTGATGGCCAAAGATCCCGACGACCGCTTTGCCAGTGCCGACGATTTGTTGCAGGCCCTGCAGGCCCCGCGACCCCGCGGGCTGCAGGAAAGTGCCCTGGTGGGTCGGCAGGAGGACTTGCTGGCGCTGCAGTCCCATTGGCACGACACCCTGCGCTCGGGCGGGCGGTTGCTGGCGTTGGTGGGCGATGGGGGCAGCGGCAAGAGCTTCCTGGCCTCGGAGTTTGTGCGTTGCGCGCTCGACGTCGACGCGCTGGTGTTGCGTGCCAAGGGTCACCCCGCACTGACTCCCTTCGGTTCACTGCATGAATTGCTGGGCGAACACCTGGACACCAGTCAACACCTGCAGGCTCTGGTCGATGCCCTGCTGGCAGCGGTGGCCGACCGCCCGGCCGTGATCCTGCTGGATGACCTGCAATGGATCGACCGCTCCAGTCTGCAGGTGCTGCGCCGTGCGCTGGAAGGCTGGAGCCAGACCCGTTGCCTGATCCTGGCCACCTCGCGCCAGAGTCTGCCGGCCGATCTGCCGGGACAGGAACGTCGATTGCAACCCCTGTCCGCTCAGGATATTGGCCAGTTATTGGCACGAATGCTGGGAGGCTGGCCGGCCCAGGAACTGATCGATCAGGTCAACTTGTCCAGTGGGGGCGTGCCCTTTGCTGCCACCGAAACCATCCTGGCGGCGCTGGACGCGGGATTGTTCGTGCCCCACTGGGGAACCTGGCGCAGTGTGGGGGACGGCCTCACCCACCTGGAACTCCCCGGAACCGTCATGGGCTCGGTCGTCCGTCGACTGGATCACCTGTCGACCAGCCAGCGCGAAGTGCTGGAATGTGCTGCCGTGCTGGGACTACAATTCCGTGCCGAAACGCTGAGTCGCATGGGGCACTCGCTGGAGCTTTATCCGGTACTGTCGGAAGGCATCCGACTGAAGCTGTTGGAGAAGCTGGAGGCTGGCAGCTATCGTTTTGTCCATGACCGTATCCGCGAGGCGCTGCTGAGCGGTACCAGCCCGGAGCGGCGCAGACAGCTGGAGCATCGCGCCGCCACGGCGGTAGAGGACGTTTTTGCCAGGGCAGAACACCTTTGGTCGAGTTGCCTGCCCGATGAGATAGCTCCGGAGGTCAGTGAGGCCAGCAATCAGGCCGGATTGCTGGCGCTCAGGCAGCACGCTCATGAAGAGGCCTATACGTTCTTTTCGCGCTCGCGCAGCCTGGAAGCCTCGCCCGAGTTGCTGGCTGCGGCCGGGGAGGCGGCCTTCCGCACGGGTCATCTGGCCGAAGCCCTCTCTTCTTTTGAAAAGGCCCTGCAAGGGTTGAGTGACCCACTGCGACGGGCCGAGTTGTATTATCAAATATCCCAGGTTCACGGGGTAGAAGTAGACACAGAACGAGCCTGGCCAACCCTATTGGCGGGTCTGGCCGAACTGGGGTTGGGAGTCTCTCAAGGCAGGCTGGAAAGGCTGCTGTTTGTGGCCTCGCAGTTGCCCAGGCTGGCCCTGCCTCGCAAGCACAAGCCCGCCAATCCCTGCCCAAGGTTGGCCCTGAGCGTGCGGCTCTATCTTGCGGCAGCCCAGGTGAGCGCCATGGATTCTCGAGTGCCCGAATTTATCGAGTGCCTTTTGCGAGGATTGCTGGCAGCCCGTCAACTGGGCCCCTCACCCGAGCTGGCCAGTTTTTACTGCTACACCTCGCTGTTTTTCGCCAATGCCAGTTTGGGCGGCCCGTCTCGAAAGCTAAGCGCCCTGGCCGCGGCCGTGGGCGAGCAGCTCGAAGATCCGTCGGTGCGGGCCCAGGCCGAGCTCTACCAGGGCCTCTCGGCCCGCATCAACGACCAGGAAGCCCGCAGCGCACAACGGGTCGAGGAGTGTCTCAAGCAACGCGGCGGATGGCTTTCTACCCTGGACTACCTGATTGGAGTGCAGGACCTGACCCACAACTACCACTTTCGTGGACAACTGGAACGAGCGCTGGTTTGGGCCGAAAAGGGCGCCAGCAAACTACGTTCTGGCGAGCTGCCCATGATCGTCAGCTGTTCTCTGAACGCCGTGTATTCGGCCGTGGCTCGCCACGGTGAAGCCCGCCGTCAGCGAGAGATCTGTCGCAAGATGTTCGAAACCAGCCGTTCCACCATCCGTCGCTCGGCCTACGTAGTGTCTGGCCTGCATGCCCTGTGGGAAAACGGAGAACTGGGAGCCGAGGCGGAAGAACTGATCGAACAGTTTCGGGCTCTGAACCTGAATCCGCTGACGGCCCCCTACCCCACGCGTACGTTCTTCATCCTTCAGGCCCATATTCGCCTGCGCCAGTGCCAGGCAGACCGCTCTCGCCTGGGCCAACTGACCAACGCTCTGAAAGAGCTCCGGCTGACGGCCCACCTTCCGCTCTTCCAATGTCACCTTTGTGTGCTTGAGGCTGGCCATCAGCGCCTGCTGGGCCAACCCAAAAAGGCGTTGGGCTGGCTGGCCAGGGCCGAACAATTGGCGGGGCAACTGGACAACCTGTGGGTGCGACTCGAGGTGGCCTATCAACGGGCCTACCTGTGGAAAGCCGAGGGTCACCCCGATGCAGCCGCCCGAGAGGCCAGTCTGGCCGCTTTTCTGGCCCGACAGAGCGGCTGGTTGAGCCAGCTGCACTGGCTGGAGCGCCAGTTTGACCTGGACAGCCGCTCGACCAGCGCGGCCAGCCATTCGGCCGCGTCCCATAGCGCCGTTGTGGTGAAGCTGCAGCGCAACCTGGAAGCCTTGCTGCAGGTGACGCTGGCCTCGGCGCTGACCCTCGACAGTGACAAGCTTTGTCAACTCGCTCTGAAAGAGCTGGTGAGAATTTTGGGGGCCGAGCGAGCCTTTCTGTTTCTCTTCGATGGCGATGAACTGCGCTTTGAAACCGGGTTGAACTCCGAAGGAAATCCCCTGCCCGAGCCCCGAGACTATGCCCGTACGGCCGTGCGGCGAGTGGCCGACACGCGCCAGACATTGCTGCTGCGCAGCACCGAGGAGGGCCGCCAGTTGCTGGAGTCCGAGAGCGTGGCGGCCCATGATTTGCGAAGTCTGCTGGCGGCCCCGCTGGGGGTGCGCGACCGACTGCTGGGCGTGGTCTACCTTGATAGCCGTCTGGCCCGCGGGGTATTCGGCCCCGACGATGTGCAACTGTTGCAGGCCCTGGCCAGCCAGATCGCCGTGACGTTGGAAACGGCTCGGGCGGCTCGGCTGGAAAGCCAGGTGCGCTCCGAACGCGAACAACGCCTGCTGGCGGAGCAACTGGGCCATATGGTAGGGTCGATGCTCTCTCATTTGCGGCCCGTCCAGATTCTGCAGCGGCTCTTGAAGGGCCTGAACGAAATCACGGGGTGCGAGCGCGCCAGCGCGTTTCTGCTTCAAGACGGGCAACTGGAAGCGGTGACCAGCCTGGGAGAAGCCCTGCCCCCCCCGCCCACCCATATGCTGGGCAGCAGCCGACCGGTGCTGCACGAAGACGGGACGGTGTCGGCGCCGCTACGCTCTTTTGAACGCACCATGGGAGCCGTGACGCTGCAACGAGCCACCCCTTTCGGCCCGCGCGAGATCGAACTGCTGCACACGCTGGCGGGCTATGGCAGCATGGCCTTGGAAAATGCCTACCTCTTTGATGACGTGCAACGACTGGCAACCACCGATGAACTGACGGGACTATCCAACCGCCGCCACTTCTTCCAGCAGGCCCAGGAGGAATTCCGCCGAGCCGACCGGTTGGGTCACGAACTCTCGGTGTTGATGTTCGACATCGACCACTTTAAGAAGTTCAACGATACTTACGGACACGCCATCGGCGACTTGGTGTTGAGCACGGCCGCCGGTCGCTGCCGACGGGCGCTGCGCAGCATCGACCTGATCGGCCGCTACGGCGGCGAAGAGTTTGCCGTGGTGCTGGTCGGCACAGCCCTGGAGCCGGGCGCCTCCACGGCCGAGCGACTGCGCGCTGGCATGGCCGACGAACCTTTTGCCAGCGAACAGGGACCCCTTCAGGTCACCATCAGCCTGGGGCTGGCCGCTCGCCAACCCGGCGAGAGCCTGGAGGCCGTGCTAGAGCGCGCCGATCAGGCGCTTTACCGGGCCAAAGCGGCCGGCCGCAATCGGGTGGAACTGGCCCCCTGCTGAAGGAAAATGCGACCGTCTCCCCAGAGTACGAAAGGCGCCCACAAATAGGGATCGCGCAACTCCCGACGAGCCTTGAGGGTGGCCTGCTGATGAGCCTCGGAGAGGCTGCCTCCGCCGGCCAGCGCGGCGTAAAACCACTCCATCCAGCGGGCGGTGGCCTCGTCGGCAATGGGCCACAGCGTGACCATCAGAGTGCGGCTGCCGGCGCATTGAAAGGCGCGAGTCAGCCCCACATACTCCTGGCCGTCCTGGAAACGCCCTGTGTTGCAGGCAGAGAGCACCGTGAGTTGGGAATCGAGGTTCCAACCGAAGATGTCACCCACCGTAACCAGGCCGTCGCTGCAGGCCAACCCGCCCAGCAGGGGCTCTTCTCCATCGAGCAGACCGTGAGTGGCCAGATGGATTTGACCCTGCCCCCGACTCTGCTCTTGCAGAGCTCGTCGGGTGAAGTTTTTCTCCAACAGTAGCCGAGCCCCGGGCAGGTGGGGCCGTAATTTCTGGATCTCGTCCAGGGTGCCGGGCAGCGGGCTGAACTGGGGCGAAGGACTCTCTCGACCAAGGGCGGCCAGCAGCGACCCTCGACCAGCGGCCGGGGATTGGCGACTCAGCAGCCAGGAAGTGGCACTGGTGGCACATTCGATCTGATACTGGTCGATCAGCGAGGCGTTGTCGCTGGTGAGAGCGGCCAGGGGCAGGCGAAACAGACGCCCCGTGGGGATCAGAATGAGGCGACGGGTGGTTGCCGGAACGCGTCCTTTCCAGGGGGCCCATAGGGACTTGCCGAGCCGTTCGAGGACCTCGGCCTTACGGGCCGGTGGCCAGTCGATCCCCAGTGGCACCTCGAGCTGGGGCTGCTCGGGCCCCAGGGGAACCGCTTCCAGCAGATCCCTGCCCACCAGCACGGCCAGACGTTGCTGATCGAGTTCCATAAACTCTACCAGCAGCTCATCCGCTTGCAGCGCCTGCTGAAGCTCGCCGGGGGTGGCGGCGCGGGCCTTGTGAATAGCCCCTAAGGCCAGCGAGATCCGCTCGATCTCTTCGCCCACCAGTCGATACTCGCGCTTGATGGCCTCTCGGTTGGAACCCACCAGGGGTTCACTCAGACTGTCGCGCAGCCGGGCCTCGAGAGCCTGACGACGCTGGCGCAACTCGACCGGAACTCTGGAGTCGAACCCGCTACTGCCCTTGCTGAGAGCCAGCACGCCCAAAGCGCGAATTTTCTCTTCGGCCTCGAGAGCCCCGGAGGGCCCGGCCAGCGAGAAACGGGCTTGAACCAGCTTGCGCAGCCCCGCTTTCTGGGAGGTGACGAAAGACCGGGCCAATCGTGAGGGCAACCCTTGAACCTGATCTTCGAGCACCTCCAGCATGAGCGACCCTGGATCGCCACCCTCGGGCGTGGCCCAACCCTGGCTAAGAAAGAACTCCAGAGCATTGAAATGCTCTTCGCGAGCCCCGAGTTGGGACAGCAACTCCCAACCCTGGTCGGCGAATTTCCTGGCCTCGACGAGGTCGGACTTGCGGGCCCGCTGGCGGGCCAGATTGAGCAAGGCAATGGCGTGAGTCAGCGGCGCGGTGTTGCGATCGGCCAGCGACAGAGCGGCCCGCAGGTCGTCTTCCGCTTTGGGATCATCGGGATACTCAGCGGCCAGATTGTTGGCCAGGGTGGCCTGCATCAAAGGATCGCGCAGGCGACGACTGAGCTCGAGCGCCGAGGCGAAGTGAGTCAACGATTGCTTGCGATGATTGCCCTTGGCCAGGGCGATGGCCAGGTTGGAATAGGTGACCATCTCTCCGCGCTGGTCTCCGGTCGCCCGCCGCATGGCCAGAGCTTTCTGATAGAGGGCAATGCCATCGTCGACTCGCCCCATTTTGACATAGAGCAAACCCAGCGCGTTGGCGATCGTGCCCTGAATGCTATGGGGTTTCTGGAAGGCGTCGCCCACCGCTTCGGCCTGACGCAGCAACTCCAGGGAACGGTCCCAACGCCCCTGATACTGATGGGCGGCGGCCAGATTGTTGAGAGCCGTGGCCAGTTCGATGTCAGCCTTGAGGGTTCGCCACAGCTCGATCGCTTCTTCGAGCAAAGGCACGCACTCTTCGTAACGACCCTGAACGAGGTAGGTTTCCGAAGCATTGGTGAGCAGAGTGGCCCGTTGCCGACTCTCCAGGCGAGCCAATCCCAGGGCCTGCTGCAGCACGCGGCGGGCCTCTTCAGGATGCTGCTGCTTGAGATGCATCAACCCCAGGCGGTTGAGCATATCGGCCTGTTGGACAGAATCGCCGGCCTGGTCAGCTGCTCGACGGAGGACCTCAAGGGCCAGGGTCGACTCTCCGAGGCTGTGGAGAAACTCGGCCCGATCGGCCGGTCGATCGGCCAGGAAGCGCTCCAGCCGCTGCAGGGCCTCTTGCTGCTGCCCTTGCTGGTAACTGAGGCGGATCCACTGACGCTCCAGGGCGTCGCGGTGGCCCTCGGAAAGCGGCTGCAGAAGCAGGCGAGCATAGATCTGTAGAGCCTCACCGGGCTTGCCCAACTTCTCCAGGCAGTGACCCCGATTGGCCTGATAGACCACCGAATCGGGCTCGTCACGCAGCAACTCGGCATAGAGCGCCTCGGCCTTTTCGAAATAGAGGGCCTTCAGCCACATGGCGGCTCGGCGCGCCAGCAACTCGCGGGCTCGAGCGGGCAGCTGCTGCTGTTTGTAGCTGAGTTCGGCAGCCAGATAGGCGTCATGGGCCTCGGCGGGCTTGCCCTGAACCTGAAGGATGGCCGCCAGCGTGGCCATGGTTGCGGGCCAGGCCTGCGGTTGCTGCTGCCTCTGATAGTCGGCCAGACGGCGATAGGCGTCTTCGGCTTCTGCCCAACGGTGACTGATGTCATACCACCCGGCCAGCTGCTCGAGGGCCTGCATCTCACGGCTGCGGTCGCCCTTGCGACGGGCGGCTTCGAGGCTCTTTTGAAAATGCTCACCGGCCTGGGGGTAGTGCTCCAGTTCGAGTTCGTTGAGCCCCAGTTGGAGCTGGGCCAGAGCTACACCATCGTCGCGCTGCAGGGCCTCGAAGGCCTGCAGCGACTTGCGCAGCCAGGGATCGGCCTCGGCCGGGCGCTGCTGGTGAGCCAGCGCCCGCCCCAGGAAAAAGCAGGCCTGGGCATAGTCAGCCCCGGCCGGCTTGAGCTGTTCGAGCGCGCGCTTCCAACAGGATTCAGCCTCGCCCCACTGGCCTTGCTCTTCGGCCTGGGCGGCCCGGGCCGCCCATTCCTGTGCCGGCTGACCCCAGGCCAGACCGGCCACGAGCAGCACGACGGCCAGAGAGGAACGAGGGTTCAAGCTCGACCCTTGAGCTTGCGCCCCATGTCGGCGCCGGTAAGGGCCAGCCCCGCCGCCAATAAGGTCATCACGCCGATCTTCATGGGGCTGGCACCGAAAAACCCGATGGGAAGCCACATGCCGACAAACATCACGAGCAGCATAGAAAGGGCCCCGCCTGCCGCAATTTCGTAGTCGCGAGCTTGAGGCGAAATCAGTCCGATGGCGGCGCCACCCAGGTAATAGGTGAGAAAGTTGCACACCGCCTCGGCCAGCAGGTTGCCGTGCATACTGCCCCGCGGCAGGACGCCGCTTAGAAACGAGTTACAGATCATGAAGGCGATCAGCGTGGCCAGCATCCAGAAACTGCTGAAGCTGGGGCTGTCCTCCTGGCTGGTCACGGTGGTCTTGGAGCCGGCAGTGAGCTGGTGGACCACATCAGCATTCAGCTCATCGGCGATTTCCCGAGCGGTTTTGGTCATAAGCCCGATTATACCCCCCGTGGGTCGGGTTGAACATGATAAACCCGACCGCACTCTATCATGGCTTCGCTGACTGCAGACTTCGAAGGTAGCCGAGCAACTGTTGTTGCTCGCCGGCCGGCAGCCCCGAGAAGAAGGCGTGAAGGTTGGTGGGGCGGGCTGTCGAGATGGTTTTCAGCGCCTGTTCGTCGGGGGCCGGCAGCAGGGGAATACCGCGAGCTTCGCGGCCGTGGCAGCGAAGGCAGTGCTGGGCATAGAGCTGGGAACCGCCCATGGGGTCGGCGGGTGGTGGCTGAACGACCTGAGTTTTGCTGACCAACGGGGCAACGGCCAGTATACAAAGCAGCGGCACGGGCCACAGACGCCGGAAGCCTACTCGGCCAACCATGGCCACAATCCAGCGGTAGTGCAGACCGATGTGAATGACCAGGGTAAGCAGCGTTAGGTAGGCCATACGCGTGTGCCACAGGCCCCAGGCCTGGCGATCGAGCCCCCACAGCAACACCACCGGCCCGTGGGCCACGGCCAGGCGCCCGCTGCCGGCAGGCAGCACCCAGCTGAGGACCAGTCCGGTGGAGGTCAGGCCAAGCAGGGCCAAAAGGGCCAGAAGATCGATGAGAAATTGAAGTTTAGGCCCCTTCACAGGTCGCTTCCGGTTGCAGACGTCCAGTTCCGAATCTTATCGTAGAGCTGTTGAGGGCGAAAAGGCTTGTGCAGGTAGTCATCATAGCCGGCCTGCAGGAACGACTGCACCAGCTCGTCGTCGGCATGAGCCGTAAGCGCGATGATGGGCAGCCGGGACAGCTTTCGGGCCTGCTCGTGCAGGCGCAGCCGTCGCGCCACCTCTCGACCATCTTCGTCGCCCAGGGAAACGTCGAGCAGCAGCAACTGAAGTTGTGGCAAATGCTGCAACAATTCGTCCCAGTTCTGAATCTCGACGGTTTCCATGTGAGCCCGCTGTAACAATCGGGTGGTGGTGAGCCGGGCCATGGCACTGTCATCGAACACCCCGACGCGCAAGGCAGAACTCACGATGGGCGGCGGGGGATCTCGAGGCGGACGGTGGTTCCCTGACCCTCTTCCGACTCGATCCACATTCGGCCGCCATACTGGCGACACACCCAGTAGGCCTTGGTGAGCCCGAACCCCGCGCCCTTGGTTTCGTGAGCGGCCACGTTGCGCCCACGAAAGCCGAACTCGACAACCTGCTCGAGTTGGTCAGACGGAATGCCGCGGCCATCATCTTTGACCCCCAGGGTGATCGACGATGGACCCTCGGCCAGACCGACCTGCAACGTGCCACCCGGCTCGGTATACTTGCGGGCATTGGCCAGCAGGTCACGCATGACGTCTTTCAAGACGGCTGGCATCCATAGCTTGTTGCCCTCTAAGGCCGAGAACTCCAGATACACCAGATAGTCGCGGGGCTGTTTGCGGGCGAGATTCTTGACGATGTGGTAGCGTCCCAGCGCGTTTTTTTCGACGGCACCCAAGAAGTCGCGAAATTCCTGCTCGAGCTGCAACAGGTCGAATTCGATCCAGCCCCCTGCCGCCTGCTCGCGAGAGCGCATTTCGGCATAGCGGGCATCGAGCACCGACATCACCGAGAGCAGGTTGTCGAACTGCTGCTGGGCCTCGGGGAGCAGCTGCTGAAGCGCCGAATCGGCGGCCGAGCGGTCCAGCTCGAACTGGCGGTGCAGCTGGGCGAAGCCGTCGAGCAAGCCGGCGCGGGACGGCTGCTTTTGGAACGTTTCGCCGATGAGATAACACTGCTCCAGGCTGGCCTCGAAGGGCTGGCTGCCCAGCGTGTCGTGCAACAGCAGCAGGTCACCGCTGAGCACGTTCAGTACGTTGAGAAAGCTGTGCAGCTCGAGCTGGGCCTGCTGGTGGGGGTCGAGATCCAGGGGGCGGGTAAGTTCTACGAGCACCGCACAGGCTTAACCGATGACCCCAGCAGTTCCTTCAGAGGGGCTTGAAGCTGCGCAACAACTGCTCGAAACCGTTCCGCAGAGGGGCAAAATTGGCTTCGCTACCGAAGAACTCGACGGTGTAGCCGTTGTTGCCGTGAAGCGCCATGACCTGAATCAGCAAGAATTTCTTCCCGCCCCGCAATCCGCGATATTCAAAGCGATGGGCCGAGAGCTTTCCCAACTGGGTGGGTTTTGAGGAACTGAGGGAAAGCTCGGGATATTCTCGCTCTACAGAGAATTTGGCCATGTAGGTATAAGAATCCAACGACATGCCTTCACTGATGGCGCTGGGAAGAATGCGCACATTTTCCAGTTCTTGCTCGACAATATTCTGCCCGGGATAAAGAAAGAACAGACCCACCCGAGCCTCTTGAGACTTCCAATCGGGGGGGGCCGTAACCTCGAAGAGGCGAGTTTTGACGACCTCTGCCCAGAGAGGAATGGACATTAGCAGAATACAAATCCATTGTTTCACCCCCGACAATTTGCTGCTCCTCACCTAATTCCTGGTCCAGGATCGGCCCGAGAAAAAACAGGATTCGAGGGTCGAGCCAAGCACTGATCCCGTATGAGGATCTGGTTCTGCGCGTGGCTTCTTGGCAGTCTCTCCCTGATGGGTTGGGGGGCGGGATTTCTGCCCGATCGGCGTTTCCCGGCTCCGGCCATTCGCCCCTACAGCGGGTCGGCGCGAATCAAAGTCAACAACTCGATCGGCTGCGGTTATCTGGTGGGCCCCGATTTGCTTCTGACCGCGGCCCACGTGGTCTGCGACCCTCAAGGCCAGATGTATCCTGACATCGTGGTTGAGTGTGGCGTAGAGCAGGGCAAGCCGGCCCACGAGGCCAGGGTGAAACAGGTGACGACCTCCCCCAATGTCGACCGCGACCCTGCCTCGGGCAACGACTGGGCCCTGGTACGCCTCGACCGCCCCCTGGGAGAATTGTATGGGTGGCTGGAATGCCTGGAAGCAAGCCCGGAGGAGCTGGCCTCGATGCCGGTCGAGGTCATTGCTTACGCCGGTTTCGAGGACGATGCCCGCCAGGAGTTTCGCGACTTCCAAAAGGCCTTTGTGGGTCCGGGCACCATCCGCGATGTGGGAGAGCATATTGTCTTTCACGATTGCCCGATTTGGGGTGGAAGCTCGGGGAGCGCTCTGATCACCTGGAAGAACCTCAAGCCCTACGTGGTGGCGGTGGTGTCGGCGGGTGTCGACGTGGAGGGAGAAGTTCTGGAACGCGGCTTTCGGCGCAATTATCAGAAAGAGCTGGCCAATATTGCCGTGCCCAGTCATCGCTTCCTCGACGCCTACCGCTCGCTGCAGAAAAACGTTCAGCCCAGTGCGTTCCGGAGCGTGTGGGTTCGAAATGTGCAACGTCAGCCGATCAAAGTTCGCCTGCGCTACCGGGTGGCTGGAGAAAATACCTTCAAAACCACCGACAGCATCGAAATCGCCAGCCAGAAGCGAGTCTGTATTTTGAAGCCTTCCGACGGCTGTTCGGCCGCCGAAGTATTCCTGAACGCCACGACCCTCGACAATCGCCCGCTAGGACCCAAACCCACCTACGAGTTCACCGTGGGTGAGGAAAAGCTGCTATTTTTCCGCCGCCATCTGGGCTCAACCCGCGACTTCACACTGTCACTGCCGTGAATTTGCCCTTCGGAGCGGCCACTCGCAGCTGGTTCGAAAGCAATTTTCAGGGCCCCACTCCCGTGCAACAACGCGGCTGGCCGCTGCTGGTCGAGGGCAAGCACGCACTGCTGCTGGCGCCCACCGGCAGCGGCAAAACCCTGGCCGCCTTTCTGGCCTCGCTCGATCGTCTCTTTCACGACGCTCGGCCCGAGGCCGGCACCCGCGTGCTCTATGTCAGCCCGCTCAAGGCCCTGGTCTACGACATCGAGCGCAACCTGCGCGCCCCGCTGGCCGGCATCGCCCGTCACTGGGAGTTGCAGGGGCAGGCCCCGGGACACATCCCCAGCGTGGCGGTGCGCACCGGCGACACCTCCACGCAAGAGCGCGCGCGCCAGCGCAAAAACCCGGCCGACATTCTGGTGACCACGCCCGAATCGCTCTATCTGATGTTGGGCTCGCAAATGGCCGAGGGGCTGCGCAACCTGGAAACGGTGATCGTCGACGAGATCCACTCGCTGGCCCCCACCAAGCGGGGAGCCCATCTGGCCCTGTCGCTGGAGCGGCTCAACCACCTCTGCGGCCGGGAAGTGCAACGGGTGGGCCTGTCGGCCACCGTAGATCCGGTGGAACAGGTGGCGCGCTATCTGGGCGGCGGGAGGCCGGTGGAGGTGGTCAACACGCTGGAGCCTCCGCGCATGCAGCTGACCATCGCCGTGCCGGTTCCCGACATGGAGCAGCCGAGTCTGCTGCCCGAAAGCCAGCCCGAGTCGATTCTGGGCCAGATGATGATGGAAGAAAAGCTGCGTCAGGCCGGCGGCATGGGCCACGGCATGGGCGCCGAAGGCGCGGGCACGCTGTGGTCGGCCATCTATCCCCAGGTGCTGCAGCTTATCCAGCAGCATCGCAGCACCATTCTGTTCGTCAACAGCCGCGGGCTGTGCGAGCGGCTGGCGCTGCGGCTCAACGAGCTGGCGGGCAGCGAAGTGGTGCGCTCGCACCACGGCTCGGTGTCGCACCGCGAACGCCAGCTGATCGAAGAAATGCTGAAGGCCGGCCAGCTCAAGGGGCTGGTGGCCACCAGTTCGCTGGAGCTGGGCATCGACATGGGCGCCGTCGACCTGGTCATCATGGTGCAATCGCCCGGGTCGGTGGCCCGCGGGCTGCAGCGCATCGGTCGGGCCGGTCACGGGGTGGGGCAGCTCAGCAAAGGGGTGCTGTTCCCCAAGTTCCAGGGAGATTTGCTGGAAAGCACCGTGGTGGCCCAGCGCATGCGCGAAGGTCGGCTGGAGCCCATCAGCCTGCCCGACAATCCGCTGGACGTGCTGGCCCAACAGGTGGTGGCCATGGTGGCCCAGCAGGACTGGCCGGTGGCCGAGTTGCACGAGCTGGTGCTGCGAGCGGCCAACTATCGGCGCCTCTCCCGAGAGATGCTGCACGAGGTGCTGGATATGCTGGCGGGACGCTACCCCAGCCACGACTTTGCCGAGCTGCGCCCGAGGCTGAACTGGGACCGCGAAAGCGACGTGCTCAGCGCCCGTCGGGGCACGCGCTCGCTGGCGGTGGTCAACGCCGGCACCATTCCCGACCGGGGCCTGTATCGGGTCATTCTGGGTCCGGGCGGTCCGCGGGTGGGCGAACTGGACGAAGAAATGGTCCACGAAATCCGCGCCGGCCAGAACTTCCTGCTGGGGGCCACCACCTGGAGGGTCGAGGACATCACCCGCGATACCATTGTGGTCAGCCCGGCCCCGGGCGAGCCGGGGCGCATGCCCTTCTGGCGCGGCGACGGGCCGGGGCGCTCGCTGCAGGTGGGTCAGGCCATGGGCGAGTTTTTGCGCCAGTTGCAACCCCACCTGGGGCAGGACGCCGAGGCCCTGCTGCAGCGCGACTTCGGGCTGGATGCCTACGCCGCCCAGAACCTGCAGCGCTATCTGGAAGAGCAGCTGAAAGCCACCGGCACCCTGCCCAGCGACCGCACCCTGATTGTGGAGCGTTTTCGCGACGAGATCGGCGACTGGAGGGTGTGCCTGCTGTCGCCCTTTGGATCGCGCATCCACGCCCCCTGGGCTCTGGCTCTGGAGCAGCGCCTGGGCCAGCGGGTGGGCTTTGAAGTGCAGGTATTGTGGAGCGACGACGGCATTTCGCTGCGGCTGGGCGAGTCGGAAGACTGTCCTTCCCTGAACGAGCTGCTGATCGACCCCGAAGAGCTGGAAGAACTGGTGGTGCAGCAGGTGGGCCAGTCGGCCATGTTCGCCGCCCAGTTCCGCGAGAACGCCGGCCGGGCCCTGTTGCTGCCGCGCAAGAACCCGGGCCAGCGCACCCCGCTGTGGGCCCAGCGGCTGCGCGCCCAAAACCTGCTGGCGGTGGCTCGCAACTTTCCCAGCTTCCCGATGATCCTGGAAACCTATCGCAGCTGCCTGCAAGACACCTTCGACCTGGCCGGGCTGCGCGGGCTGCTGGCCGACATCCGCTCGCGCAAGCTGCGGGTGCTGGAGGTGGAAACCCCGGCTCCCTCGCCCTTTGCCCGCTCGCTGGTGTTCTCGTATACCGCCGCCTACCTGTATCAGGGCGATGCCCCCCTGGCCGAACGCCGGGCCCAGGCCCTGACGCTGGACCGGGCCCTGCTGGCCGAACTGCTGGGCAGCGAGGAGCTGCGTTCGCTGCTGGACCTGAGCGTGCTGACAGAAATGGTCGACGAACTGCAGGCGCTGACCGCCGAGCGCCAGGCCCATCACGTCGACGGCCTGCACGACCTGCTGCGCCAGCTGGGCGACCTGAGCCTGGCCGAAGTCGAGGCCCGCTGCAGCCCAGGCCAGGGCAAGAGCTGGCTGGAACAGCTGGAACACACCCGTAGGGCCTGTGCGGTGCGCATTGCCGGCGAGCCGCGCTGGGTGGCCGTTGAAGACGTGGCGCTCTACCGAGACGCGCTGGGCGTGCAGCCGCCCTCGGGGCTGGCCGCCGTCTATTTGGAGCCCTGCCCGAGGGCGGTCGAAGCCCTGCTGCTGCGCTATGCTCGCCGTCGAGGTCCGTTTTTGGTGAAAGACCTGCAGGCCCGCTACGGACTGGCTCCCCAGAAAGAACTGCGCGACCTGGTGGCCCGCCATCAACTGGACTACGGCGACTTTTTGCCCGGCGGCTTCGAGCGCGAATACTGTCACCCTGAGGTGCTGCGCCGCTGGCGCAAGCGCACGCTGGCCCGGTTGCGGGGACAGGTGGCGGCGGTAGACGGCTCGGCATTGGCGCGTTTCCTGCTGGAGTGGCAAACCTCGTCGCCGCGCCTGGAAGACGCCATCGCCCAGCTCGAGGGCCTGCCGCTGAGCTTCAGCGAGCTGGAAAAATCCATTCTGCCCCTGCGAGTGCCGGGCTTTCAGCCCCGTCAACTGGACGAACTGGGCCAGCACGGCTGGCTGTGCTGGGTGGGTTGCGGCACCCTGGGCAATCGCGATGGGCGCATCAAGCTGCTGCGCCGGGAGCGGGCCGCTCTGCTGCTGGAACCGCCCGACCACTCGGCGCTGGAAGGGGTGCACCGGGCCATCGTCGACCATCTGGAGCGCCAGGGCGCCAGCTTCCTCATGGAGCTGCGCTCGGCCCTGCGCGAGCACTACTCGTCCTCGGTGCTGGAAGAGGCCCTGCAGGACCTGATCTGGAGCGGCGTGGTGACCAACGACTCGCTGGCTCCGCTGCGCCCCAACCACCCCAGCAAGCGACTGCAGGTGCCCGTGCTGGCCGGCCGCTGGACGCTGGTCTCGGCGCTGCTGACGGGCCAACCTGCCAGCGAGCCCACCCGGCGCCAGCTGGCCTGGGCCCAACTGCTGCTCGACCGCTATGGGGTTATTTGCCGCGACGTGGGCCCGCTGGAGGACCTGCCCCAGGGCTGGCAGGGCCTGTATCCCTTGTTGCGCTCGATGGAAGAGAGTGGCAAGATTCGCCGCGGCTACTTTGTGGAGGGGCTCAGCGCCGGCCAATTCGCCCTGGCTGGCGCGGTCGACCGCCTGCGCCAGGCCCAATCCAGAGAGGATGAAGGCCGGGCCGTGGTGATGGCCGCCACCGATCCGGCCCAGCCCTACGGCACGCTGCTGAGTTGGCCCGGTGAAGGCCGCAGCCCCCGGCGCGTGGTGGGGGCGCGGGTGGTGCTGGTCGAGGGCACCCCGGTGCTGTATCTGGAGAAAGGAGCCCGCAAGCTGCTGACCTTTCCGGCCGCGGGCGAGCCCTTCAAGCTGGAAAAGGCTCTGCAAGCGCTGCTGGAACTGGCTCCCCGGCTCAAGGGCCGCTGCCTGCGCCTGGAGCACATCGACGGCGAGAACGCCGCCCAGCACGCTCTGGCCGGGGCCTTTCGCGAGGCCGGCTTCGGGCTCGACTACACGGGCCTGCTGTATATGGCCCGCCCCGAGGTGCAGCGGGTGTGATCGAGCGAGCCCTGCGTTCCCCCGCTCTGGCGATCTTCTGGCTGGCCTTCCTTGTGCACCTACCCAGCCTGGCGGTGGGCTTCGTCTACGACGACCACTTCATCATCGAAGCCGACCAATTGCTGAGGGAACCCCACCCCTGGAACGTCTTTCGCTACAACCTGTGGGACCTGTCCACCCAGTTTCACGTGGAATCTCCTTATTATCGGCCCTGGTCGCGACTGATGTTGTGGTGCATCTATCAGTTGGCGGGGGTGCAACCCTGGCCCTACCATCTGGCCAACGTGCTGATGCACGCGCTGAACTGTGCCCTGATGACGCGCCTGGGGGTTCTCTGGTTTGGGTCCCCTTCGCTGGCTGTGACGGCCGGGGCGCTGTTTGCCCTGCATCCACGCCACATCGAAGTGGTGGCCTGGCCCACCGTGATCGGCGACCTGTTTTGCTGGTTCGGAGCCATGGCCTACCTCTATTTAGGGCATCAGGGACGCTGGAAACTGGCCACCCTGGCCTTGCTGGTGTCGATGCTCTCAAAGGAAGCCGGCATGCTGGTTCCCGGGCTGATGCTGGTGGCCCCGCTGCTCGGCCTGCCCCAGGGCGGCCCCCGGCGATGGCGTTCGAGCCTTCTGGGAACCGGCCTGAGCACACTGGTAGCGGCTTCGGTGTATTTCTATCTGCGCTGGGGGGTCGCTCATGTTCCTTCGGCCTCTGCAGAAGGTGCAATGCCGCTTTCTGAGCGGCTGCTGCAGGGGCCCTACATTTTCGCCTCGCTGCTCAAGTTGGCCGCCTGGCCCTGGGGCTACGGCTTCTTCCGCGGCCCTTTTCCAGAAGCCCAACCCGGCCACTGGCCCTGGGCCCTGTCGCTGCTGGTATGCGCGGCTTTTTTGGGAACCCTGATCTGGAGCTTTCGGCGCCGCCCTCCTCTGGCGTTCTGCCTGTGCTGGTGGTTGTATCTGGTGGTTCCCGTGCTGGGCGTGGTGGCCGCCATTCCCTCGCTGGTCAGCGACCGCCATATTTACCTGGCCGTGGCCGGCTGGACCTGGGCCCTGGCCTTGCTGGTGCGCCAACGCGGCTGGCTGTTGTCGCTGGGACTGGTCTACGGGCTGATGAGCTGGTGGCAAATCTGGGTGTGGAGCGACGAAGTGGAACTGTGGCGACAGAGCAAGCGGACGGCTCTGCACAACTCGGCTCCCCGCCAGAGCCTGGGCGCGGCTCTGATGCAGCGTCGCCGTTTTCCCGAAGCCCTGAGCGAGTATCAGGAACTGATCCAGCTGGGACCCGAGCTGCCCCTGGGCTACCTGGGAGCCGCCGATGCGTTGGTTCAGATGGCCCGCGAGGACGAGGCCGAGCAACTGCTGTTGCGGGCCCTTCGGCTCAAGGTGCAGCCTCAGGAAGTGCTGCTTCTAAAATTGGGCGAAGTCTTTGCCTCGCGCAAGCGCTGGCAGCAGGCAGTGGCCGCTCTGGAAGCAGCCGTTCTGGCTGCCCCACAGAATGTGGAGGCGCAACTGGCACTGGGCAACGCACTGGTTCAACTGGCCGACTTCGAACGGGCTCGCCAGTGCTACCACAACGTGTTGCGCGACTATCCCCGCTCGTTAGCCGCCAGCCAGAACCTGTTGCTGGTGGACTATCACGAGGCCGTGTGGTTGCGCGCTCGGGGTCGGGGGGCCGAGGCGCGAGCCCTGTTGGAAGGGTTGCTCAACCGCCCCGAGTTGGGCCCCGAACTGCGTCAACGGGTGCAGGCCGAACTCGGCAAGACTCCCTAGTGCTCCGGCAAGCGTTCATTTGGGGTTGGGGTCACGGCGGGTTGGGGCTTACCTGATTGTCCGGCCTGCGCTTGAGAAGTTACCGAGGTTTGCGGAGTCCTGTAATCACTCCCGGCCTTTGGCTTTCGTCCCGTTCTTTCCGGTCGGAGTTTCCGACAGCGACCGAGGTTTCCGGCCGGAATCACCCTCGACTACCACGCGATGGGCGGGGCTGGAGGTGGGCGAGCGTCCGGCCAGGAGCGCTTTTTCCAAGGCCTCGTTGCTTTCGTGTAGGGGCTCAGGCCGTTGTCCGGCTATGTTTCGGCGGGGGCCGAAGGTCGTCTTGATGATGCGCCAGACCCTGTCAGTCTATCGCCTGTGGCCTATGTCGGTTCGGACTGGGCCCGCCCGAAGGGCCGCCGAAGGCAGCTTTTCGGGGAAAAGCGGGGCCAGTCCGTGAGCTAAGCCTACTCCTTCTTTTTTAGCAACTTGAGAACTTCAACGTCTTTTATTTGATATAGACGCACTACTTTCGTGAAATCCTCGTCAGACAACCCGAGACTCGGCGAGCCCTTTACCAGACTTCTCATCAAAGGGCTTGGATTTAGGACCACCACTCTCGGTTGCACTGGACCGCGGACCAAGAGCAACTGGTAGCGGCCCAATTTCTGGCTTGCAAACCTTCCCTTGAAGTCTGGCTTGATATCTAAGAAATGGGCAACATCAACACTTCGCCTCTGTCCCCCGTGTCCAACAAAAGCCAAGCCGTCCTCGGTTAGCATCCGTTGAACCAGTCCTGACTCCTTAGCGATTGGGCAGGTCACAGTAAAGCCCGTTGCATCAGTATTTACCTGGTAGGTATAACCGCAACCGGCGTCCAGGCAGCACTGGCAAGCCAAACCGGGCTGAATCCTGTCAAGCGAAAGAGGATAGGCTAGCCTACCTGTGTCAACGTAATGAGCAACTCCCCATTGAAGTATCCGTGGTGCCAACAGATAGAGCAGGAGGTTGCACTCTGCTTCACAGGATGCATGCCGCGCGCCGACCTGGGCATAGCTAGCGATGCTCATTCCTCCGAACACAATTAGCATGATGATCGTTCTAATAGTTGGCGGAATCATCTTGGGGTTACCTCTTCCTGAGCACCTGGCAACTGTTCAATGTAGTCTCCTAGACGTCGGGGGGTAATTTCAGAAGGATAGCCACCTGTCAGGAGTCTATGGGCCTGAATGGCCCTCTTCACCCGCGGATCAGAAACCATCGACGGCTTGATGTCCTCTCGAGCCCTCTTGGGGTCGAGTTTTGAACCCACGGGAGCGACCGCGTTCCAACCTTCAATGGCGAAGAAGCCGCAGTTTTCCTGAGGAGACCATTTCCTTTTCTTTGCCCGCTCCTTGAACTTTAGGAAATCCCTTTCCTGTTTGTTGTTGAGCCTGATTCGCAGGCGATCTCGAGTAGTTCCAGGGCCATAGCCGAAGTTCAAATCTTCGTGACTAACGATACCTTTGGGATAGCTAGCATAGCTCTCTCGCGCTTGCCAAAGAGAATCAGTGCCACCGATAGGCGTGACCTCCAGAAAGGCATGACCCAAGGGATTGTAGGTCCCAACTGTTACGCTTACGATGTCTAGCCAGGCGTCCAGCCCATCGGGATCCACCGCATTAACGGGAGAACCCGCCGCATAGTCGTAACGGTTCTGCGAGTACAGCTGGTCCCTCGAAATGAACCTCTGGAGGAGGGGGTCATACCACCTCCGCCGCATGTAGACCAACCCACTGTCAGCATCCGTCCTCACGCCGAGGGCACCCACGAAGCCATACGGCATCCCACCGGGCACGTTGTCGAAGCCGCCCGGCAGGGTCTCGCCCCAAGCGCCGTAGTCGCGCCGGAACATGACGTCGCCGCTGGAGTCGGTCACCAGGCGCGCGCAGCCCAGGGCGTCGCTGGCCACGGAACACTTCTGGCCGTCGCGTTGGAAGCCCGGTAGCTGGCCTTCGGGAGTGAGGTCGCGGATGTTGTCCCGGCCGTCCCAGAGGAAGGTGGTGGTTATGCCGCCCGAGGTGCGCGTCAACATGCGTCCG
>CAZYPN010000069.1:0-32695 GCA_964649085.1 uncultured Burkholderiales bacterium
AGTCGATACTCAAGGGATCACTCGACAGCGATTATTCAGTTGCCAGGGCCGCTCATCGTGGCCTTTTTTCTTGTACGCAAGAACGACCGAGGGCAATCAGGGCAGAACGACGCGTTGCAAACAGCGACCGCCCATATCGATCACATAGAGCAACTTACCCACCTGGCACGCCCCACCGAAATCTCCGTAGAGCGGATTGCGCCCGCTCTTGTACTGCAACGCATATTCCCGCAGTGGTTCCAGTTGGCTGGAGAACATGAACAGCGACCCGCCCGTGGGCAAAAGCAGCCGACCCTGCCACGGAATCAAATCCTCTTGTGGCTTGAGCACAATCCGGCGCCCCGGGTTCCTGGGGGCAGACAGTCCCGGGCCGTCGCCTCCCGCCGTGGCAGCCACCTGACCGCGCGGCGTAAAGCACGTGATCTGGGGGGCTTCCTCCCAACCGCGCATCGTTTTCACCCGTGACTGGTAGAGATACAGCTCTCCGCTCGGGGCCACGCTGACCCGCACCACCGGATCTCCCCAGGCCGGGCAGACCCCCTTCTGGCCGAGCAGCTTGCCGTCCAGACTGCGCGTTTGCAGCACCACCTCGCCCTGCTTGTTGCGCGGATAGACCACACAGTGCAACAGCTTGAAGCGGTCGAAAGCCAGACTGCGCGGCATTCCCCTGGGGTCGCCCCCGCGAATGCCCACCGTGATCGGCTTCTGCCAGCCCGGTCCATAGCGAAACCGTTGCAGGCGACAGTTTCCGGCATCGGCGATCCACATCTGACCATCGGGCCCCGCCACCACATCGGCGGGCTCCACCAGCTGCCCCTTGGGTTCGGCCGAGGGCATGTAGCGCATGGCGCGCTCGGTCTTGCCGCCGGGGTGCAGCTTGAGCAGTTCCCCCCGGGTTTGCCACAGGTGCAGCCTGCCCTGATAGTCCAGGCGCGTTCCCGGATCGGGGCTGGGCGGAATTCTTGCGGGTTGGGGAAACTCGCCGAGCAGCTTGCCCTGGTCGGTCATCTTCAGAATGCGCCCCGTATTGCGGTTCACGTCCTTCAAATAGACGAAATAATGACCCTCATCATTGATGCTGATGGCCACCGGCTCCATCTCCTGGAAAGGTTCGATCTCGCGAACCTCCGAGAGCAACTGACCATCCGAGCCATATTGGCGCAACCAGTTGCCCCCGGCCACGGCCAGCACATCGGTGCCCGTCAAATAGAAGGCCTGCGCGCCCTCCACCTCATAGCGCACCTGTCCTCCCGAGCCCACCACGTGCAGCCCGTTGGGGTCCAGGCAGTAGAGAGCTCCCTGACTGTCCACCGCCAGTTGCTGTGGGCGCAGCAGGCGCGGCAGCGTGCGCGAGCCAATATAGTTGCCCTGTCCATTGAAACCGCGGCATTGATTCGAGCCCTGGGTCCACACCCAGTAATTGCCCTCCAGATCGCGGGCCAGCGCCGAGGGCCCCGAAATCTCCTCGGGCGACCCGTTCAGCGGGATCCATTCCAGCGAGTGCTTGCCCGGAACCAGAATGCCGCGGGCCACCTGCTGTCCCACCTCACTGACCAGCAGGGCCGAAGTGGCCAGCCTTCCCACCCACTGCGACATGGCCGTAACCCCGGTCAGCTGCTGGCGGATTTCGGCCTGGCCACCGCGGTGTTCCAGCAGTCGCCCTTCCTTATCGTAGACGTCCAGATAGCCATCGCCCTCATAGAGCACATAGATACGTTGGGCGCCGTCCACGGCCACATCGGTGGGGGGCGCGTTGCCCAGGGGGGTCAGCGACATCTCTTGCTTGCACGGCAACGAGGGTTGCGCCACAGCCGTCCCGCCCACCATCAGCGCGGCCGCCAGCCATCGACTCAGGCCAGCCATCGGGCCGCCTCCCGGGCGTGGTAGGTGAGAATGACGTCGGCCCCCGCGCGCTTCATCGACAGCAGCGTTTCCAGCACAATGCCGCGCTCGTCCACCCAGCCCTGGGCGGCGGCCGCCTTGACCATGGCATACTCTCCGCTCACGTTGTAACAGGCCAGCGGCAGCTCAAAACGCTCGCGCAGATCGCGCAAAATGTCCAGATAGGCCAGGGCCGGCTTGACCATCAGCATATCGGCGCCCTCGGCCACGTCCAGCGCCGCCTCGCGCAGCGCCTCACGGCGATTGGCCGAATCCATCTGATAACTGCGACGGTCGCCGAACGACGGTTTGGAATCGGCGGCCTCGCGAAACGGCCCATAGTAGGAAGAAGCGAACTTCACCGCATAGCTCAAAATGCCCACCGAATCGAAGCCTGCCTCGTCCAGGGCGTGGCGAATGCGCCCCACCCGTCCGTCCATCATATCCGAGGGGGCCACCAGATCGGCTCCGGCCGCGGCCTGTGACACGGCCGTGCGGGCCAACAGCTCCAGGGCCGCGTCATTGTCCACCGTATCGCCGCGCAGCGGCCCGCAGTGGCCGTGGTCGGTATACTGGCACAGACACACGTCGCTCATCAGCACCAGATCGGAAAAGCGCGCGCGCAACAGGCGCAGCCCTTGCTGCACCGGAGCGTCGTCGGCGAAGGCCTGGCTGCCCTCGGCGTCCTTGCTGGCCGGCAGCCCGAACAAAATCAGGCTGCGAATGCCCTCGGCATAGGCCGCTTCCACCTCCAGTTCCAACTGGTCCAGACTCAAACGGAACTGGCCCGGCAGCGCCCCGATCGGCTCGCGTCGCCCCCTACCCGGCACCACGAACAGCGGATAACAAAAGTCTCTTGGATTCAGCTCTATCTCGCGCACCATGGCGCGCAGCTCGGCGCTGCGGCGCAGCCGCCGCATCCTCACCTGGGGAAAGCCGGCCATCAGAATTTCTCCCCCAGCTGGTGTTGACGAATGTAGTCGTTCAGTGCGTTGTAGACCATCTGGTAGTGTGGGTCGTCATCCCCCACCAACTCCAGATAGGTCGAGCCCCCGGCGAGCATCAACTTCTGCTTTCCGTCGGCCAGCAGCTGCGTCATCACCACGGCATAGGCCGTGGTTCCATCGGGGTTTTCAAACTTCTGGGCCGACCACACAAAGGTGCGCTTCTGACCCTTCCACACATCGCGATAGCGCAGCACCCGCGTGGCCAGCGGGCCGCGCACCCCGGACTGCAGGTTCTCCTTGCGCACCTGGGCCAGCCGTGCCTGGTGCCACTTCTCGCCGCCCGGAAAGGCCTCCACCGTGCCCGCCGCCAGCACCAGCGCCGACAGCAACAAGCAAGCTACAACCACACATTTCCTCATGGCCACGACTTAGCAGCCCGGGGGGAAAGTCCCTGCCGATCCCAAAACCCTCCCCGCGTGAACCGCCGAGTTGCCTGCGCCGCCCTCTACTTTTTTCTCATCATGGCCAGCTACTACATGCTCAAGCCCGTGCGCGAGGCTCTCTTTCTACACTACCAGGGCGTCAAAAACTTCCCCAAGGTCCACATTCTGACCGTTTTTGTCACCTACTTTGCCGCCCAGTTCTACGACCTCCTCGGGCGCCGCATCGCCCCCAGCTGCCTGGCCATCTACTCGGCTCCTACCTTCGCGGCCCTCATCGTGGCCTTCTGGGCCATCATCCGCAGTATATCGCCCGAATCTTCGGCCTTTCCCGCCCTCGTCTGGATCTATTACCAGGCCGTCTCGCTCTATGCCGTCTTCGTGGTGGCCCTCTTTTGGGGCCTCACCAACGGCGCTTTCCGGCCCGACGAAGGGCAGAAGCATTATGGCATCATCGGGGCCGGGGGCATTCTCGGCGGCGCCGTCGGTGGCAGCCTCACCGAGGCCCTGGCCCAGCAGCTGGGCAGCCACAACCTGTTGCCCCTCAGCGCCCTGCTCATCCTGCCCTGCTATTTCCTGGCGCGCTTCCTCGACGCCCGACGCCAGCCCTCGCCCGAATCGCCTGGACAACAGCGAACCAGCTCGCTGCGCCTGCTCTTGGAAAATCGCTACGTAGGGGCCATGGGGCTGTTGGTCATGCTCACCCTGGGTGTCGAAGAATTCGGCGACCACCAAACCCAGCGCGTGCTCGAAGACTCCCACCTCAGCCGCGACCAGATCACCGAATTCTACGGGCGCCTCTTTTTTTACACCAATCTGCTCGGCTGCTTCATCAGCCTGTTGCTCACGCGCGCCATCCAGAGTCGCTTCGGGCCGGGTCCCGGGCTTATCGGGCTGCAGCTGGCGGCCTCGGCCAAGGCCATCGGTATCTGCATCTGGCCCACCACCGACTGCCTGCTCTGGCTGCTCAGCCTCGACCTGGCCATGCACTATTCCCTCTTCCAGTCCTCCAAGGAGCTGCTCTACATCCCCACCTCTCGAGAAGTCAAACTGCGGGCCAAGACCCTCATTGACACCTTTCTCTTTCGGCTGGGGGCTGGCGGGGCCGCGCTGGTGGTGCTGCTCTTTCTGGTGCAGGCCAAACAGGCCACCATCTCGGCCTGTCTCGTGGCCCTGGCGTTGTGCGCCAGCGGCGTGGGCTACTGGTTGCACCGTCGCTACCAGGAGCTCACCCTGCCCCCTCAGAACTAGCGGCCATGAAAAAACCAGGTTGTCTCGCCAACGGTCTTCGAATCGCGGTCGGTTTCGTGCTGGCCCTTATGGGCACGCAGCTCTACCCTGAACAGGGATGGACCGGGGCGGGTGCCTCCTTTGTGTTCGCCCTCTTCCTCACCCTCGGGGTGCGCTGGCTCATCCTGGGCCTGCTGGGGTTCGCTCGGCCTTTGCCGGCCCGCAAGCTCACCTACGGACTGGCAGCAGCCCTGGCCGTGGTGCTGGCTCTGGTGGGCGTGCCCGTTTCCAAGGCCTATCATCGCTCCAACGAGCCTCGAGCCTGGGCCAAAGTCCAGGGCTCGAAAGAGCCCGAGGTCTGGCAGCAGTTCTATGTCAACAAAGTGGGCGAACCCTTCCGTCGCTCCGAATGGCGCTCGCGCCAGTGCGAGGCCTATGTGGCCAAGGCCCTGGCCAGCGAGAACTTCGCCATGATGCGCCTTCAGGCGGAAAATGCTTTTGTGAAGTATCCCCAGAACTACGACGATCAGGCGCGCCAGTCCATCCGCGAGGCCTGGACGGCCCTGCAGAAAAAAGGCCTGTCCAAGATCAAGCCCACCAAGCTGGCCGACGCTCGCATGGTGGCGGCTTTCCAGCAGGTCCTGGCCGACCTGGCCGACAACCCCTCCCGCAAAGTCTTTCTCCACTTCAAAGCCCAGGGCACGCTGGGGAAAATTCCCGCCGATCAATCGATGCTGGCCAACGCCCCGGCGCAGTATCGCAAGCTCCCCATCCTGGCCGTCGGCGAGGCCTTCAGTCCCCAGTCTCACGAGCGCCGTCGCGGCACCGTAAGGGCCGACCTCCAGAAGTGTTTCGACTCCATCTGGCCGCCGGGCATGCTGGCCATCCAGCCCAACAACCCTTCCGACCAGGCCGCTGATGACGTACACTTCTGGTTAGAGGCGCAGGTTCAGCGCATCCCCGGTTTTTACACCAACACCAAGAACAACCAGATCGTGGCCTTGCTTTACAAATGCGAAGTCGCCTGGAAGTTTCGCCTGGTTTCGAGGGGCAAAGAGCTCGGCAGCTTCAACTTCCGCTCCGAGCCCGCCAAAAGCGTCAGCTACTCCACCCAGGACAGCGACCCCCAATGGGCGCCCTATTCCATCGTGATGGATTCGGCCGCCGACAACTTTGCTCGCCTCATCGTGGGGCGAATGGGCCTGGTGCCCCCGCCCGTGCGCGAACGCTACAGCTTCTCCCAATAGAAAGGACTCCCGTGAACCAGCGCTACCAGATACACCAAGAATTCGTCATCTCTCAGGTCGTCGAAGGCCAGGCCATCCTCATTCAACCCTCGGCGGGCTGCTACTACAGCCTCAACGAATCGGGCACCTGGATCTGGGAGTGTCTGCTGGCCGGCCACAGCGTGGCCGAAATCGCCGCCCAGGGCCCCCATCCCGGCGCCAGCGTCGAGGCCTTCCTCCAGCAGTGCCTGCAGGAACAGCTGCTGCTGCCCACCGATCAGGCCCCCTCCACCCCCTGTCCGCCCTGTCCTGCAGCCGCCGACCAGCCGCCCCAGCTCGAGGCCTTCCGCGACCTGGGCGACCTGCTGGCTCTCGACCCTCCCGCCCCGGGCATGGCCGAGGTCAGCTGGTCCGGCGTCTAACGCCGGTGTTCAAGTTTTCGTTCGCTGGCCTCAACGTCCACTGCCAGCAGGCTTCGCCGGCGCTGCTGGCCTGGCTGCAGCGGCCCTACCTTCATCTGCAGCTGCCCCCCGACGCGCCCTGTCAGCTTCGCGTCGAGCTCTATCAACAGTCGCCGCCGGCCCCGTCGGGGCCGGCCGAAGTCTGCTGGGACACCTTCGAGGGTCGTTTTGAAAAACACCGGCAGGGTGCCGAGCTCTGGCTTGTACGCCCCCAGCAGGCTTTCTGCCTCGACCAATCCCAGAACGTGTTGCGGGGCTGGGTCGAGGACCCCGCCTCGCTGATTCGCTACCAGCGCGTCAAGCCGCTCTACCTGCTGCTCTCCATCTGGGCTCAGCAGCGCCAGCGCACCTTTCTCCACGCCGCCTACCTGGCTCACCAGGGGCGGGGCGTGGCCCTGGTCGGCCACAGCGGATCGGGCAAATCCACCTCCAGCCTGGTGGCCTGGTGGGGTGGGTGGAATTTTCTCGGTGACGACATCGTGGCCTTGCGGTCCGACACCCCCCAACCGGTGGGGCACAGCCTGTGGGCGGCCCTCAGCCTGGAAGCCAGCCACTTTCAGAGCCTCTGCCAGCGGCTCGAAAGCCCCCTGGAAGTCGATGTCGAGTCTCATGCCCACGACAAATCGTCCCTCTTCCTGCCGGCCAATCATCCTCGCCTGGTGGCCAGCGCGCCCCTTCACGCCTGGGTGGCTCCAACCATCGTGCCGGGCCAGCGCGAAGCTCGCCTGCTGCCTTGCCATCCCGGTGAAATGCTGCGTGCTCTGGCTCCCAGCACCATGTTGCAGATGATGCCCCGCCCTCATCCCGCCGACTTCCAGCGCATGGCTGCCTGGGTGGCGCGCTACCCCTGCTATCGCCTGCAGCTGGGCAGCGACCTCAGCAGCATCCCCGGGGTGCTCCAAGCAGCCACCACAGCAGTCGGGCCCGCGCCTCCCACTGCCCCAATCGGCTCCACAGCTGGCGGCGGCTGAGGCCGCGCCGGCGTTCGGCGCGAAACAAGGTTTCCCATTCGCCCTGCGAGGGCACCGGCGCCCGCTTCAGCTCCAATTCCCAGCCCAGGCTGCTGGCCACCCCCTGCCAGGCGGCGCTGGCCGCCAGCGCCAGCCCGGCCCGTTCCAGCAGCGGCGCCACCAACGGCCACTGATTCCGATGCCGTTGCAGCACCAGGGCCACGTCCAGTCCCCACGACAGCGGCACCCGCTGCAGCCCTCCGTGGGCCAGCAACAGCGCCAGTAAGTCGGCCCCCTCCAGCACCCGCACCTCGACCCCGCACACCGGCGCTCGCACCCAGTCCAGCTGCAGCGGCTCAGGCAGCAATTGCTCATGCAGCATCACCTCGAAACCGCCGGGGTGGCGCCAGCCCGCGCCCGTGGCCGAGTAGCCCAGCCCCTCCAGTATTCGCTCGGCCTCCATACGATGGGGCCCGTCCAGCCACAGGTCCAGCCCGTGACAGTGGCGTTGCCAGGGTTGGTCATAATAGCGTTCGGCCAGGGCGGGCCCGCGGGCCACGGCCGGGTCCAGTTGCTGCACCGCCAGCAGCACCTCGGCGGTCCGCTCGCGAAACACCTGCCAGCGCCGCTGCTCATACACCTGGGCCAGTTGCAGCACTCGGGGTGGGCTCGCACAGCGGGCCGCCAGATAGCCGCTCAGCCGCCGCACTCCCGGAGCCTGGCGCAGCCACTGCTCCCAATCCTCCAGCGGGGCGGGGTTCAAACAGCAGCCGAGGGCCTTTCTCTCCACCTCGCTCCAACGCGGTCCCAGTTCGGCCAGCCGGCTGCGCGGCCCCTGGCTCGCCTCGCGCAGGCCGCGAAACATCAGCACTGCCAGGAACTCCAGCGGCGAACGGGCTCCCCAGCGCTGTCCCAGGTGCCTGGCATAGCTGGTCGGGCTGGCTCCCGGCACATTGCGAAAATGCTCAAAGGCGTCCCACACCAGATAGCGCCCGCCGCGGCTCTTGGGCCAGCGCCGCACCCGCGCATACATCCGTTCCATCCAGGGCCCGCCGCGGGGTAGGGGAGGCAGCGCCACATGGTCTCTCAAGGGGGCCAGGGCTTCGGCGGCGGCTACCGCCAGCCGGCGACGCCGGGCAGCTTCCCAGAACAACTCCCAGTTCAACTGGGGCTCGGCCCGCAGCACCTGCAGCGCGTCCAGCATCCAGGGGCTCGACCGTTCGTCGGTCTTGCTGCCGTGCAGGCACACGTGCAGCAGGAAATGCTCGGGACAGGGGGTCCACAGCAGCTCCCTTCGCTGCAGCAACTGCCAAAAATCGTCATCGGCGCCCGGCCAGCGGCACTCGCTCAGAGCCCGGTGGTGCAGATCAAGGGCCAGCCCTTTGGGGTGAAACAGGCTGGCGGCGTGGGCGTGCTGCTCCTGCAGTCGCCAGCCGCGCTGCAACAGTTCGCTCAGACAGCCTTCCGGGTCGGCCGCCACCAGGTCTACATCGCTCATCGGGCGCACGGCCCAGTTCTTGTAGTACAGCTCGGCCAGCGCCACTCCCTTCAGCACCATCCAGCGCGGCTCTGCAAAGAAAGGGTCGGCGAACAGCTGCCAGCACTGCCTTCGGCGGGCCTGCCCCTGCAGCAGGGCCAGGCGATAGGCCCCCCCCAGCCGTTCTCGCAGCGCCACGGGCAGGTCGTGCTCGCGGTAGCGCTCGTAGAGAAACGGCAGCAGTCGCGTGGCCAAAGGGTCCAGCGGCCGGCCCTGCTCGAACCAGTTCAGCAATCCGGCCCGGCCTCGCTCCTGCTCAACCAGAGCGGCCTCCATCAATTCATGCACGGTGCCTGCTTGGCCCTTCAAGCAGGACATCCCTTTGCGTCCGACAAGCCATACCGCTCGTGAACATCACCTTTTGGAGCGAAACGGTGCCCCCCGCCCTCAGCGGCCTCTCGGCCTACCTGGGGTTGCTCTGGTCGGGCCTGCACCAGCGGGGCTTCCAACTTTCCCTCGTCGGCCGTTCCGAGGGCCTTTCTGGCCCGGCCATCCCCGAACTCGCCGGTCCTCCGGCCTGGGTTTCCCAGCTCCGGCTGCCCTTCCTCACCCAGCTGCAGCGTCCCGATCCCCAGGGTCTGGCCTGGTTGCGCAGCCAGCTCAAAGCATTCTGGAGCCAACGGCCTCCCGATCTCGTCCACATTTGCTCACCGGGCCACCCCAGCCTGTTTTTTCTCCTGCCCCTGCTCGGTCACACGCCGCTCGTGCTGTCGCTGCACGACCACCATCCGGAACTCCACTACACCGGGCCCACCCTGCCCGCCCGTCTGCTTCAGCGAGCCGATCGCATCCTCTGTCGCTCGCAGCACCTGGCCGACGACCTCCAAGGCCGTTGCCCCGGCCTGCGTGATCGCGTCCGGGTGGTGCCTCACGGCCTGCCCCCCGGGCCCCCCCTGCCCTCGGTCCAGCGCCAGGGCCTGCTCTTCGCCGGCCGGCTGGCTCAGGAAAAAGGCCTCGACCTGCTGCTGCAGGCCCTGCCTGCCCTGCGTGCTCGCTTCCCCGGGGTGCCACTCACGGTGGCCGGCGACGGTCCCCTGCGCGACGAATTTCTCGCCACCACCAGCGGCGTCCGCTGGCTGGGCCCACTCTCGCCGCAGCAACTGCAGTGGCAGATGCAGCGAGCCGCTCTGTTGGTGGTGCCCAGTCGCCGCGAAGCCCTGGGGCTGGTGGCCCTCGAGGCCGCTCAGAACGCCCTGCCGGTGGTGGCTGCCCGGGTGGGTGGGTTGGCCGAAGTGGTCCAGCACAACCTCACCGGACTGCTCGTCGACCCCGACAGCCCGGCTGCGCTGGCCGAGGCCATCGCCAGCCTGCTGGCCGATCCTCAGCGTTGCATCCAACTGGGCCAGGCCGCCCGCCAGCACGTTGCCACAGCCTTTCGCTTGCAGGCGATGCTCGCTGGCCACGAAAGCACATATCGGGAGCTGCAATCATGAAGATTCTGTTTTGGTCCAACCTGTTTTACCCCTATGTCGGCGGCGTCGAGACCGTCGGCCTGCAGCTGGTCCAGTGGCTCAGCCAGCGCCACCACGACGTGCTCGTGCTCACCAGCCACGACTACCTCGAATTGCCCGACCACGAGCATGTGGCCGGAGTAGCGGTCGAGCGCCTGCCCATGCTGGCCGGGCTGCGCGGCCATGTCCCCTCGCTGCTCAGCAGTCGGGCTCGGGTGCAGCGACTCAAGGCCGAATTTCAGCCCGACCTCATCCACGCCTTCGACCTCGGTGCCAGCCTGGTGTATCACCTGCAGACCTCGGCCTGCGCCCCGCTGCTGCTCACCTTGCAGCAGCGGCTTTTCACCCACAGCCCCGATTCGCTCAGCGCTCGCATGCTTTCGCAGGCCGCCTGGGTTACGGCCGTCTCGCGGTCCAGCCTGCAGGAGGCTCGTGAGTTGGTGCCAGAGATTGTCTCTCGCAGTTCGGCCATCCCCAACTTTGCGCTGGCGCCTCCCGATCCCATCGCGCCACTTCCCTGGCCTCCAAGGCTGCTTTGCTTCGGTCGCCTCGTGCCCCAGAAAGGCTTCGACCTGGCCCTGAGGGCCATGCCGGCGATCCTCGAGCGCTTTCCCGAGGCTCGCTTGCTGCTGGCCGGCGACGGCGCCGAACGATCGGCCCTCGAGGAACTGGCCCAGCAACTACAACTGGGCTCGGCCGTCGAGTTTCTGGGCTGGATCGATCCCCACGACCAGCAGGCCCTCTGGCAGCAGGCCACGCTGGCCTGGCTCCCCTCGCGCTTCGAAGGTCTGCCCGTGGTGGCCGTCCAGGCCGCGCTGGCCGGCCGTCCGCTGGTGGCCACCGATGTCGGAGGGAATGCCGAGGTGGTCCAACCGGGCCACACCGGTCTCCTGTGCCCCCCCGAGAACGTCGAAGCCATGGCCGAGGCCATCTGTCAGATGCTGGCCCATCCTCAACGCACCCAGCTGTGGGGGCAGCAGGCCCGTCAGTTCGCGCTCGCACATTTCGAGCGCGAAGGCTGCCTGCAACAGTATCTTGAACTCTACGAAAGGCTCCTCCAATCATGACCACCAGCTGCATCATCCCTGCCTACAATGCCGAACGCTACCTGGCCCAGGCTGTGCAGAGCCTGCAGCGGCAAACTCGCAGTCTGTCAGAAATTGTCATTGTGGACGATGGCTCCGAAGACGGAACGCTGTCCCTGGCCCAGCAACTCGCCCTCCAGGACCCGCGCCTCAAAGTCATCCCTCAGGCCAACCAGGGGAACACCGCTGCTCGCAACCGCGGGGTCGAAGCCTGCAGCGGCGACATCCTCAGCTTTCTCGACGCCGACGACCTCTGGCTGCCCGACCGCCTGGAGCACGCCCTTCACGCCTTCGAACACGACCCGGCCCTCGATTACCTGGTGGGTTATGCCCGCCCCTACTTCGACTGGCTGCCCGACGTGCCCCAGGAGGTTCGCCAGCGCAGCCAGCAAGACCCACGCAACCAGTGCGACACCCCGGCCTTCATCGGTGCCGGGCTGGTGGCTCGCCGCTCGGCCTGGCTGCGTGTCGGCCCGTTCGACGCCAACCGCAGTCATGCTTCGGGCATGGACTGGTTCCTGCGGGCCCGCAGCCTCGGCCTGCGCGAAGCCGTGGTGCCCCAGGCCCTTTATCTGCGGCGTATTCACGGCGACAACGTTTCGCTGCAGTCGTCGGCCGCCAGTCAGCACCAGTTCGCCCGCACCCTGCGCGACCACATCCTGCGCACAAAGAAATAACCCCCCGGACATGCATCGTTAGCAACCAGCGCCCTGCGCAGTACTCTGGCAGTACGTTGCCTCCTATCCTGGCCCCATCAACACCAGGAGGAACCCAACAATGTCAACCTGTCACACCATTTTCAACCAGCTGTATTCCGAGTTTCAGCGCAACGGCCAGCTCAGCAGTGCGAAAACCCGGCCCATGACCGAAGAGGAGATCGTCGAACGCAGCACCGAGGCCATGGACATGTTCTACGTTGCCGGTCGCGAAGACAATCATGCCGATGACCTCGACCCACGTGCCGGCGAGGTTGTCTACACCGAACCCTCAGAGGTCGACCTCGAACTTCCGTTGGTCACCAGTTGGCGTTTTCAGGGCGACCATCGCAAAGGCGTGCTGGAGATGAACGATGTCTGCAAGTTCGCCAGCTTTCATCAAGTCATCCGCGCCGATTCCCAACGGCTCTCGGGCTTCAGCGGCATGTGCAGCGCCGACCAAACCTTCGGACACGCCTATACCATCGACCGTGCCGACCTGGAGAATTCGACCATTACCGAATGGTATTTTTGCGCTCCCCCGAACCAGCCCCCCCGCGCCTCCACCAAGTTGGCAACAATCTGTTAACCCAGTTTCAGAACTGGTTACATCGCTGCCTTCTAAGAGCTCGCCCCTACCTGCAACATAGAGCTATGAACACGCTCTCGTTGTTGGCCTGCCGACCCCCCTCGCTGGGCCCGGGGGCGTTCCCGGTGCAGCCTCGCGAACTTCCCTCCAACGAGGAACCCCGCGAGCGCTATTCACCGGGTTCCCCCCGCCCGGCGCCGGCCAGCCTTGGGGCCGCGGGCACCCAGGCCTCAAGGCTTCAGGCGCTGGCTCGCGACGGCGTCATCCACCTGGCTCCCCAACGCGCGCCGCTGAAACTGCGCCGGGGTGAACTGCTGGAGGACGGCTCCCAGGGAAAGCGCGTCCGCCAGCTGCAGAGCATGCTGAATTCCGAAGGCAGCAAACTCCGTCGCGACGGCATCTATGGTCCGCGAACCGAGCGCGAGGTGCGCCGCTTCCAGAAAAAACACGGTTTGATGGTCGACGGAATCGTCGGGCCCAAAACCCTGAAAAAGCTCAACCAGCAGTTTCTCACCCCCCCCGAACCCCAGGTGACCAACCCCCAACCCGCGGCCCCACCCGCGGCCCGGCCCAAAGTCGAACCCAAGCCGCAGCCAGCGGTCAAAGACAACTTCGGTCTCTCGGACGAAACCCTGGCCAGGCTCGAAAAGTCCGGTAAACTCGAGGCCTTTCGCAAGCTGCCCCCACAGGTTTCCGGGCGTTACGGCCAACTGTCCCCCCAGGTTCGTCAGCAACTCTA
The DNA here is from genome assembly GCA_964649085.1 of uncultured Burkholderiales bacterium. Taxonomy (GTDB): domain Bacteria; phylum Vulcanimicrobiota; class Xenobia; order Xenobiales; family JADMJV01; genus JADMJV01. The sequence goes on from CAZYPN010000069.1 coordinate 13,232, forward strand.
TCAGCAATTGAACGGATCTACCTGGGGAGTCAGCCACCGCGACGCCTTCGTTCGCGGTTCTGCGATGGGCATGGACACCTTCAAGATGATGGGCGACAAACTCAAGAAAGCTGCCGCGGAAGGCAAAATCAGCCAGCGAGAGGCCGAGCAACTGCAGCAGGATATGGGGCGGCTGCGCGCCCTTACCCCCGAACAACGAACGCTCGTCGCCGACGTGATCTTACTCCAGCGCGGCCGCTGAAGAACCGGGAGAGGGTTTCCTGGCTGGCGACCAGAATCCGAACTGTACTGAAAAGTACAGAAAGGTGCCCCTTTGGATCCTCTCCCACAAGCGCCGCCCGACTGGGAACAGGCCCTGGGCCGGGCCCGCCCGCACGGCCTGCAGGGGCTGCTGGCTCGGCAATATGCCCAAAGCGACGGTCCTTTCAGGCCGTGGGCGGCCAGGGTGTACCAGCAGCAATTTCTCCTCAACACGCGCCTGCTGGCCATGCTGCAGATCATCGTTGACCTCCTGCAGGCCCGCCAAATCCCTCTGATCGCCCTCAAGGGTGCGGCCCTGGTGGGCAGCGTCTATGCCGAACTGGGGCTGCGACCGCTCAGCGACATCGACCTCCTGGTGCAGCCCCAGCACCTGCCCGAGGTCGAGAAGACGCTCCTGGACAACGGTTTCTACGCTGCCAAAGGACTCAACTACCAGTGGCAAGGATTGTCACTCGACCTCCATGTCGACCTCGTGTCGGCCCAAAGGATCCGCGGTCGGGCGGCCCTGTTCCAGTTTCCGCTGCCGCTCCTCTGGCAGGCGGCCGTGCCCCATCCCCGCTATCCCGGATTGCTCTGCCTGCAGGCTGAAGACCAGTTCCTGCACCTGTGCGTACACGCGCTCAAGCACGGCCACAGCAGGCTCATCTGGGCCGAAGACCTCAAGCGCCTGCTCCCCCGGGTGAACCGCTCGCGGCTCTGGCATCGTGCCGAAAGCTATCGCTGCCAACGCCCCCTGCTCTACGCATTGCACTGGATCGGCCAACCCCCGGCCGGGCCGGGTCTGCACTGGTGGGAGCGTGCCTACCTGGCTCGGGTCGCCCGGGGGAAGCCCTGTGAACCCCTGGCTCCCTGGGTGTGTGCCGCCCTCTTGCCCGATTGGAGGCAGCGCCTGGCCTTCGTCGGCGAGTGCCTCTGGCCCGGTCGGGAAGTGCTCCAGGACCTCTACCCCGGCCTGCAGGGCTGGCGCCTGTGGCTGCGGCGCCTCAGCGACCTGCGCAGGCGCTTTCAAGCTTCTTTCATCACCCCAAGCTAAACTGCACCCATGCTCCAACCTCAGGGCCTTCGCACCGCCGCCGCGCTCTCACTGCTCAGCTATGCCCATCCTCGGGTCCAGCGCGAGAAACTCGAGAAAATCGAGGGCTACCAGGATTTCGCCTTCCTCGATTCGCGACTCAATGCCGCCCAGGGTCACCAGGCCCCCGACACCGGCACGCAGGTCAGCCTGCTGGCCACGCGCGACGCGCTCTGGGTGGCCGCTCGGGGCACCCCGCTCCAGCCCACCGACGATCCCGAAACCGACCTGCAGTGGCAGGACCTGCGCAACGATCTGGCGGCCTGGCCCACCTCCAACTATGCAGGCACGGTCCTGGTCGCCAGCGGCTTCAAACGAGCGGCCGACGGCATCTGGGAGCAACTCTTGCCCCACCTGGCCCGGGCCATGGCCGAGAACAAAGAAATTCACCTCACGGGGCACAGCCTGGGGGCGGCCGTGGCCACCCATCTGGGCGAGCGCATGCACCACGAATTGGGCAGTTTGCCCGATTCGCTCACCACCTTCGGCTCGCCCGACGTCGGCTGGCGCGCCCACCAGCAACACCTCCGCCAGCTCGGCCTGGAAGAGCGCACGCTGCGCTTCGTCAACCATCTCGACCCGGTGCCCGGTGCCCTTCCACTGGGCAAGCCGCTGGGCAAAACCCTCTACATCAACTCCCAGGGCCTGCTGGAAGAAGGCGCCTGCCACTTTGGCGACCGCCTCAAAGGCCTGGGAAAGGCGCTGCTGCAACTCCAGCTCAACCCCTTGCAAGACCACTACCCCCTGGGCTATTACGAGGCCCTCAAGGACCCGCGCAATTCCGAGGCGCTGGCACAGCTGGGGCGGCCGTGAAACCGGCCGAGCTGCTAACCGTGGTTGCGGTCGTGGCTGTGGGGGTCGCCTGGCTCAGCCCCACTCCCAGGCCCTTTCCCGCCCTGAACCTGCAGCTGCCGGCCGGAGTCAAAGTGCTGCAACGGCAAGACCACCTGGCCTTACTGCGGGTCGATATGGAGGGCCATGCCGGGCTCGACCTCGAGTTCCAATTCACCGGGCCCCATAAAGACAGCTCCTTCCACCTCAGCGAAACCCAATCCAGCAACGGCGCCTACTGCCAGCTGGTCAACGGACGTCTCGACGCCTATGCCTCCAGCCGCTTTCCCGGGGGCGACCGACGGCTGCTCAAAGGCTGGCCCGTCCCGGGACCCACCCTGCGCCTGCACATCGCCCGGGGCCGGCTCCAGGGCGAGCGCGGGTTGAACCTGCAAGACCCCTACCTGTTCTCCGGCCCTCACCTCTTCATCTCCCTCAACCCATCCACCAGCCACCTGAAGCTCAGCTTCACCCCGTAACAAATGGTTTACAAATCTCCGGTTGCCGTAGTACCCCGGTAGAGCCCCCCCTGATAACCTTGCCTCATCAGCAATTAACTGGAGGCAACTATGACGCTCAACCCGATGCAACTCGTTCGCAACTACTACTCGCAGGCCCAGGACGTGCTCAGCGACAGCACCAAAGACCGCCTCGTCAACGTCTATCGCCAGGGTGGCGATACCGGCAGGCACATCAGCGGCAGCCAATCGCGTGAAGAGCAGGTTCAGCAGGGCCAGAACGACTTCCTCGACATCCGCGACTACAACACTCGCAAGAACGCCGTCGAAACCGACCTCGACATTCACATCCGCCAGCAACAGCAACTGCGCGGTCGTTAACATCGCCGCAACCATCGTGGGTCGCCGGCGCGGATAGTCTGTCCAGACCACAGACACACGGAGAGCCGATCATGATTTCCAGCACGCGCATCCTCAGCGACCAGTTCCAGGGCAAGCCCTGCTATCGCCTGGACACCAACCAGAACCATCGTCCCGACGCCAGCGAGCCCATCGTTGTTCAGAGCAACGGCGACAGCTGGACTCCCGTGGGTCGACTGGAGCCCACCCAGCGATTCGCCGTCGAAGACCAGTTTGGCCTCTGGACCGATCGCCAGGTCAGCCACCAGGAGGGCTGGTGGTGGAACCGGGAAGAGGTCATCGATCGCCCCAAGAACGAGCAGATCGAGGCCGACGAAATCGATCAGCCCGCCTTCCGCCGCCTGGGCAACGGCCTTTACGGCAGCTCCAACAGCTTCGAACTCGGTGCCGAGATTCTCAAAGACAGCGACGGTGCACTGTTCTTCGACCGCCACTATCACCAGTTCCCCTCCCGCTACATCATCGGCCAGGGCGACATCGCTCGCCTGGAGGCCTACCGCCAGGACGACGCCAACTGGGTGGTTCCCAAAAACACCCCCACCCTGATCGGCAGTGCCCAGGGACCTTTCCCCATCACCGGGTCGGGCCCCATCACAATCACCGTGCCCATCACCGGTAAATCCCCCGCCTGAGGCAACGGACAAGTCCTGATGAAGGTGGCGCTGACAGTATCTTGTTTCGGAGAAGAACTTCTCTCTGGGGCAGAGCGCTACGCTCTCAAGCTAGCCGAGGCACTCGGACGGCAGGGCTCGGAGCTATATGTTTTCTCCAGCCAGGCGGTCAGCCCGCTGACCTGGGAGAATCGGCTACCCTCCCGGGAACAGTTGGGAGGTGCGGAAGTCCAGCGATTTCCCGTCATTCATCGTCGCATGCGACGCACTTTCGGTCTGCTGAAACGGTTCGTATTTTCGCTGCAGCGATGGCAGCCGCGGCTGTATCGACAGTGGGCATCATACTTGGATTTGTGGCTGCTTCGGACCCAGGGCCCCTGGTGTCCGGCGCTGTGGTCGGAGCTCCAGCGCCAACAGCTCAGGTTCGATGCCCTGATTGCAGTTGGCTATCTGTTTGCCCCCACTTTCTATGCCCTGCAGAAATTCTCGGGCCCGAGAGTGTTCATCCCTACCGCTCACGACGAAAGAGAGTTCGGCTGGTCTTTCGTTGGAAAGTCAATGTCGAGAGCCAACGCCTTCGGCTTTCTTAGTTACGCTGAGCGCCAGGTCTGCACCCGATATTGGCCGGCGACGGGAGACGCTCCCCACGTGATGGTGCCCCCCGGTCTCGAGGCCAACGCCGACTGGGAAGAAACCTTGCAACAGAAGCTTCCCGAACGGTTCTTCCTGTGCTTCGGCAGGGTCGAGCGCGGTAAGGGCATCGAGTTGCTCTACCGGCAGGTTCCCCCCGACGTCCGGTTTGTCGTTGCCGGACGGCAGGGACACCGCTTTCCGAACGATCAGCGTTTTCTATTCATCGGGCCCGTAAGTGAGGGCCAGAAAGTTTGGCTTCATCGCCGTACCCTGGCTTTGGTGGTCCCTTCACAGAGCGAATCCTACTCTATGGTAACAGCCAACGCTATCGCGCTGAAAACCCCCGTGATTGGGCTTCAGGGTTGTGCCGCCGTGGAAGAGTTAATTACTCAGTATGGCGGTAGACTTTGCCCGCCCGAGCAGTTGGGAGCGTTGCTCACTGAGATATGGTCCGGACACATAGGTGTCCTCGAGCACCCATTATTGTCGGACCGAATCCGCCAGGAGCGTTCCTGGACAACTTCGGCTCAGCGAATGCTGGCTCTTATCCAGGACTTGGTCCGATTGCAGCCTCAAGGGCAACTGTCCAGGAATCGGGCCAGCCAGTAAAAGGTCAACCGGTGGTTGGGCACAGCCAGATGCCGCCCGTGCACCTCCAGCGCCTCCCCAGGGCCCTTGCCGCTGAAGCTGGGCACCGTGCCGTCGCCACCCGCATTGTCCAGGTCATACACCTGGCCAAATACCGTAAATAGCGACATCTCCAGCGTTATGTCCACGCGCGATGGGGTAGGGAAGGCTGCCGAATACAGGGTCAGGTAGCGAGTCCCGGGCATCCTCAACCCCAACTCGTCCTTGAGGGCCATGGCTTCTGCCACCGCCTTCTGTAGCTCGGCCGGAAAGGCCGTCGAGGCATCCTCACAGTAGGCCGCTTCCCACTGGTTGGCCTGTAGCCGCTGACCATCGGGAAAACTGCGTCTGCCCACCGGGGCCCAGCCCTGAGAGAAAGCGTGACCATCGGGCAACAGTTCAAAAAGGCTGGGCCAGCTCTGAAAGCACTGGCGCAGGGTTTGTTCGCGGTTCAGCAGCGTTTCCGGAGAAAACCGGCTGATCAGCCGGTTGAGCAGCAAATTGTCCACCAGTTGCAGCGTCTGCCCCGGGTGCAAATTGAAATAGGCTTTCCCCGCCCCGAAAAAAGGGCAGGCCAGGTAGATGCAGCGACGCAGCGGAGCCCCATAGAGCAGCCCGGCCACCCGGGCCACCAGCCCGCCCATCGAGTGACTCAGAATGTCGACTTCCTCGTCCCCTCGTCGCTCCAACACCTGCCGAATAAAGCCCGCCAACCGTCGTCCGCTGGTGCGATTCGACTCGGTCCAGCAGTAGGGAAAGAGAAACAGGTCGTGGTCCAGGCGGTAGCCCAGTTCTTGCTGCAGAAACAGCAACAGTGGCTCATACTGGCCGATCAACAGGCTGGTGGGCACCAGTTCTCCGCGGTTCAGTTCGGAAAGCGCGTGAATACGCCAGTTGCCGCTGGTGGGGTGAAAGTGAAAGGGCGGCCACACCTGCTGTCCCAGGTAGCGCCGCCCCCCATATTCTTCCACGCGGCTCAGGCCGTTAGCGGCAAATCCCCCCACCAGGATCAGCGGCCGCCGAATGCCCGCCCGAAGTACCTCCGGGCTCCAGCGGTGTCGTTCCAGGTCCAGTTCCTCGGGTGCGGGCCAGTCGTCCGCCGCCGACGGCAGCCAGCCCTTCGCCTGCCGGTTTGCCTGCAGGGCTTCCGCAAGACCGTTGCCTAACTGATGATAGTTGAGCACACCGACGGCGAGAGGTTACTGACCCATGGGCCGCCCGGTGGACTTGTCGAAATACAGCCCCAGTCCCGAGCCCTCTAGCGTTACCTGAACAAATCCCGGCGGCGCAATGCCGCCTCCCAGGAAGGTCACATCCTTCTTGGCGTGCTCGGGATATTCTTTCAGCAGCGAGGCCACCATGGTCTTCAAGCTGCCGTTATTCATCGGCAAGGGGTCGTGGGGGCAACGCGGCTTACGCTCGTCATTGCAAAGAATAAATCCGGCATAGACCTTCTTGCCGCCTTCCATACGGAACTCCAACACCGAGTGAGCCTTTAGTTCATCGCCCGAAAGCCCCTTGAGCTCCTGGCGCAGCTCGTTGACGCTCATGCCGGTGGTGAGATCTTTGCCGTTGCTGGGGCGCGCCTTGCCTGCTGCAGCGCTGGCCTGGGTCGAGCGAGATTGAATATGCATCCTGAGTTCCTCCTGGCGAATATCCAGGTCTTACTCCACAAGGCTGAAAGAAAGCCGAAAAGTCATCGACCCCCGGGGAGAGCCCCGAGGGTCGGGCGGCAGAGCGCAGGAGAATCGACGCTCAGTACAGTGTTGGGACGAGGCTGCGGCACCCCACCGCAGACGCCCGGCCAAGTTTCTTGTTTTTGATCGTTTCCGCTTCTCTACCGGACACCCTCAGCATAAGCCCTCGGCGGCCGGGTGTCTTTGATCTGGATCAAAGTTTCCCAACACCTCCTGGCTTTCGGGAAAGAAGCCGGCCTCTTCCACGTGCTTCCAAACCCACAGCAGCGCTTGCTTTCTCTGCTCGTTTCGCTGCGTTTCCGGGTCGCACCAGGCGGCCTTGAGAAGCTGGTCCATCACGGGCAGAAGTTCTTCCACCCCCGGCGTGCGCTGTCCGGCCACGCCCAGCGTAAAGCCCTGGGGCAGCAGCGCCTGCGCCGACTCACCTCGCTCAAAGCGGTGATTGCGATAGCGCAACAGGGTCGGTGGATGGTGCTCCGGCCGGCGCTGAATGCCCAGCTGCCAGTCCTGCATCAGGGGCGAGCACTGCCAGAAACTGTCATAGTCCAGCAGGCCGAAGGGGCCCCCGTCGCGCGGCACCGCCCGTCCCTGCCACACCACAAAAGGCTGCAGGCGGGCGAAGAACATGGTGAGCACCCCCCGATCGGGCCCCAATACGATCAACCGCGCCCCATCGTCGAGAACCCAGTCCCCGGGCTGTTCGGTTACCGGCAGCCCAAAGCGGCGGGCATAGGTCCGCATAGCCTCTGCCACTTCCACGCCGCAGTCAAACCGCAGCTTTTCCAGGCTGCACACCGACGAGTTCCACTTCGGCTGCGGCCGATGCTGCGAGTGCATCTGGCGCTGGCGAAATCGCCACAGCAACCCATCCACTCCCGGATAGTTCAGCAGAGCCCCCCGACCTTTTTCGTGCAGTTGCTTTTCCAAAGGCGCCAGCTCCAGCGCCCCCAGCCACAGGGGAATGTGCTCGCGAAGCTGCTGCAGCTGCGTTTCCAGCAGGGCTTCGTAGTTCAGGTCGGGGGCGATCTCGTCGCACCATAGAAGCACCTGATAGTGCCAGGGATCGGCATCCAGTTTCAGCGCCAGGGGGTAGCTCAGCCCCCCTGAGATCAGCCAGCTGCCCGGGCTCGGCTGCTCGCCCAGCAGAGCCACCCCCCTCACCCCCGGCAGGCCGTCCACCCGCAGCTGCCCCACCAGCTGGCCGCCAGGCGGGCTGTGCCCGGGGGCTCCCTGGTTGATGTTCAGCACGGCCACGGGCGCTTCCATCCAGGAAAGGGGGCGATTCCCGGCCACCCCGCTGCGGGTCCAGGCCATGTCCGACCAGCCGCAGCGCCGCTCCAGCCAGCTGCCTATCGCGTTGTAGATGCGGGTCTGGCGCGACTGGAACAGGCTGGCCAGCAGGCTGCTTTGGGCCCGCAGACCGGGTTCACCGCCACGTTGTCGGCGACGGCGCCGCACCCGTCCAGCCTCTATCTCGAGCACGTCCTCTTCGAGTTCCAGTGAAATCCGGGTAAAGAGAAGACTTCTCATCATCTGCAGGGCTACCCCCAGATGGCGCAAGCGCGGCTCGCCCTGGTCGACCCCTCCATACTGTACGGCTCGGGCCACCTCGTCCAGTTCGCCGGCGGTGCACCAGGGCCGGTCCAGAGCCACCTGATAGCCGCCGAAAGAGCGGCTCAGGTCGAAGCGGGTGGCCCCGGCCAGCACGGCTGCGCTGAACAGCGGTAGAATGAACTTCTCCGGTTGCTCCAGCTGAAACTTGCTCAGCTTGGTCAGCCGCCGCGACACGTCTACGCTGAAGGTGCCCTGGCTGTCCAGTTGGGCGTCTTCGAAAAAGGCCGCCAGGTATTCGTCGATCGACCCCAGGTCGCGGTCCAGATTCATTGCTTTTGCGGCAGCCCATCGCAGATGTCGTAGTAGTCCCCCTTGCTGGAAACGTGGACATGGATGTGAGTCCGGGTGTCGGTGGCGCCGTCCATCGCTCCCATGGCCACGCCGATCCAGTCGCGCTCGAGCGGGTCCCAAAACAGCGAGCTACCACAGGTCGAACAGAACCCGCGTCGCACTTTGCCCGTGACGTACCAGCGCAGGTTCTCGGCCCCCCTGACCTCCAGTGCCGCCTTGGGCACATCGCTCGAGGTGAAGTAGTGCCCCGAGAATTTGCGGCACTGGTTGCAATGACAGGCATCGGGCGCCGGCAATGCCTGGTTCACGGCAAATCGCACCGCCCCGCACAGGCACGAGCCCTCGGTTCTCATGCCGGTCCCTTCGGTCCCCACCATGGCTGCCCTTCGAATTATGCTATGCTCAGGACATGTTTGGCTTTCTGCAGGTTCCGTTGGTTCAGTGCCTGGCTTTCCAAGACGGTGTTCTTTATCTGCAAAGCCCTCAAGTCCTCAAGTCCGGTCGTAGCCTTCGGCTTCAAGCTGAATTGCCCGTGCGCCAGCAAGACGGCCCACTCACCGTCAACCTGCAGGCCCGTGTCCAGGACATCCTCGAACCCAGCCCTCTCTGGGAGAAGCGGGCCCAGAACCTCTTCGGCCAGGCCCAGGCCCAGCTCTATGCCGTGCAGGTCGAGAGCCCCGCCAGCGCCCTGCCCTACCTGGAGCAGTTGTTGGAAGGGCAGCCTCAGGCTCAGGAGTTACGCCTCAAGCCCCGCGTTGAAAAGCGCCTGCGAGCCACCTCTCCCATTCTTCCGGGTTTTCACGGCATCGTCGTCGATCTCTCGGAAACGGGCCTGGGCATGCTCATCAGTTCTCCGCTCGAGCGCGGCCGCGTTTTCGATTTCGACATCGACTTTGAAGAGCAGGGCATGGGCCGCATGTCCCTCACCGGCAAGGTGTGCTGGTGCCGCCCCGAAGCCGGCGGCGGCCATCGCATCGGCGTCGAGTTTCAAACCCTCTCGCGCCGCCAGGCCTGGGAGCTCAGGGAAATGATGCAGGTGCTCTTACGGGCCGAGGCCAGCTCGCTTCGCGACGACCGCTTCCTGCGCGGATAGCCCCCTTCTCCGCTCGCCGGAGAAGGAGGGCGGGCCATCAGAAGGCCTTCGGTTTTAGACAAGTTTCAGACCCGAACTCTATCCTGTAGCTATGAAAATCCAGCAGACAAGCATGGGGTTTTGCAGCCGACCCATCCCGACGCGGCCCCGGGTCGAGTCCAACCCGGCCCAGCCCGAAGACCGGGTCGACTTTTCCAGCTCCAATGCCCCTGCTGCCACACCCGAGAATGAGTTCCGCGAGACCTTTTTCCGAGAGTACGCGGCTCGTTACTGTGGAAAGAACATCCAGCGCTTCGTCACGCGCATGCAGCCCGAAGATGCCTCCGAGGCCAACGTGCTTACCATTCGCAACGAGGGAGGCTCCTGGTTCGGGTTGGTGCGCGCTCTCAAGGCTCGTGACGCGCGAGACACGCCTGGGGGTGTGCAGCTTTTCGAGAACGACCGCAATTGGGAGTTTCACGTCGTTTTGGAGCATCAGGGAAAGATTTTCGACTTCGACTACGGCATCGAGCCCAAGGTCGTTCCCGTCGAAGAATACTTTCACACCATGTATCTCGCGGGCGATGCCCACGTCCAACCGCAACGCAAACTCGATGGCTATTCCATCAAGGTTACACCCGCCAAAGACTTTGGTGCCACCGACGCGCCCTCAGAAACCCGCAGCCTGGGCCAGTATCTTTCGCACTGGGGCGTCAACCTCCAGAAGTACATCACCCCATCGGCATCCGCCGGCCCCCAATCCGGCGGCCCCTGAGTGGACTGGGGCGCAAGTTCCATCCCCAACTCCTCAGCCTATTCACCGTCGACTCCACAGGCGAGTCTTGGGATAAGCCGCCACCCAGCCAAACCAGAAAGCCTGATGGGAGGGAAATCGACTCAGTCGTTCCCCTGAAGGGCCGATCAGAGCGTCTTCCTCAATCCGCCACAACCCGCCCCCAACCTCGCGCACCCCCTCTGACGTCAGTTCCTGAAAGCGCTGCTCTCCCACCTCATAGACGCGTTTCCCCGCGCGATGAATCACCAGCAGCGAACGACTTCCGAGCTGCAGCGAAAGTAGAGACTCGGGCGGCAACTCGGCAATGGGCACGGCCAGCGCATCGTCGCCGTCTCTCAGGGTCAGCACCTCCGCCTTGTTGGCCAACCGCGGGTCCTGCACCGACACCGGAAACATCAGCCGATCGTGGGAAAAATATTCACGGTAGGCAACTCCCTCGCCATAGTCGCGTTCGTGGCCGGTGTCCGGGCTCAGTACCTCGGTCTTCGGGTGCAGCTTCTTCCACTCTCCCCAGGTCGTGGTCACTACGGAAAGCATCTCCAGAGGTTGCACCTTTCCTACCAGGGCCCCGATCACCGGACGGCCTTCCAGCGTAGACCACAACGACTGGGTCTTCTGGTCAAACATCAGCTTGTTCGAGCGATACAAAAAGCCGCTGGTGCCCAGCACATGCGGGCCCGAGCGATAGAGGATGCAACTGCCACACAAGGTGCAATAGACCAGCGTCAACTCTTCGTCGCCCAGTCGGTCTCGGGCCAGTTCGTGCCAGGCCAGAATGCGCTTCGGATAAGCCCGCGCCTGGCCCCGATGGGCTACCCCGAAGACCACGTCCTGGTCGTTCAGGTAGCCGGCTTGCGAAGCCCCCAGTCGGGGAGGATGGTCCAGCGGAGGAATGCCGTCTTGCAGCACCCCTCCCCAGGCCACTTCGTCGAGACGAATCTGGCTGCGGGGCTGCCCCTCAAAATAGCGGCCAAAGCGCGGATCCACCCGGCGATACAGAATGGCCTTCAGCTCGCTGTAGTAGGCGGGCGGTGGCGGTTGTTTCCACACCCATTGCCACCAGCCGTCCAGATCGTCGCCCCCCCTACGCCCGCTCAGGTCTTCCAGTGCGCCGATCAATCGGGCCCGCACGGCGGGTTCACGGGTAAAGGTCAGCAGTTCCACCAGGGCGGCCCCGTCGGCCACAGACCAGCGCTTGCGCAGCTCGGCCTCGGCCTGCTGAGCCAGCTCCGCCCGCGGCGACCACAGGCGCGTGATCAGTTCCAGATCGACCGGTTTTCCTGGCGCTTGCGAACACCCCAACAGGAGCAGGGCCAGCCCCAACGTCCAGACTCTCAAGGCAAGAACCAGAGGAGCAGGCTGCCCCATCCCAGGGCTGCCAGAGCCAGCAGAACGAAAAACAGAATCAGCCCGGTGCGGGGATGGTTGTCAATCCAGCGGCTCAGGCCGTTCAGCCCGGACTTCACCGCGGTGTGAGGACACACCGGGCAACTGAAACCATCCAGAATCAGACGAATCTCCGCCATATACTCCGCCAGGCTTTGAAAACGCTTGCCGGGGTCTTTCTCCAACCCTTTCCAAAGTAAGTTGCTCATCTCTTTCGGCACTCTTCCCTGCTGAGCATGGTTCAGGCTACAGGCTTCCAAAGGAACCTTCCGCAAAGTGTTCTGAACGATCTCGTTGAGGTCTTTGCCTTCGCTCGGGCGGTTCAGGGTCAGCCACTCATACAGGGTGGCATTCAGGGCATAGAGGTCGGTGGCTTCGCTCGGACGAGTGCCCGTGAACATTTCGGGTGCCAGAAAACCGGGCGTGCCGATCACCGTCCACTGGCCGGTCAGACCTGCAGAACTCGATTCTTCTCGCGCCAGACCCCAGTCCACCAGAAACACCTCCCCGCGCTCTCCCAGCATAATGTTGTCGGGCTTGATATCGCGGTGCAGCACTCCCTGCGCGTGAGCATAGGCCACCGCCTCACAGACCTTCAGAAACACCTCGAGCCGATGATGAAAGCGATACTGCTGATGAAGCTCCAGGCGCCCCTCGCGCAACTGCCGAATCAACTGACCCATGCTCTGCCCGCGGATCAAGAGAAGGGAAAAGAAAGGGCGTCCATCCTCATCCTTGCCCAGTTCATAGACGGGCGGAATACAGGGATGCTGCAATTTGCCCGTAAAGCGGGCTTCGGCCAGAAAACGCTGCACTTCCACCGACCCTGCCGGGGTGCCCGGCGGCACCGACTTGATGGCCACCTCGCGTTCCAAGATCGGGTCGTGGGCCGTATATACCACGCCCATTCCGCCCTCGTTCAAGGGGCTCAACTCCTGATATCTCTGTTGTAACCTCGTCAGTCGAACTTGGGGCATGGGTCCTCCAAAAAGGGGCTCGTCAGTGCAGACGGTTCCCAGGCCCTGGCGTTCCATGGAGGCGAAAGTGTCCCACGATCCGGTTGGCGCCCAGCGCGTCCTCTTCCCGGGCCTCCGGTCCATTGTTGTGAATCAAATAGCGCCTGCCGCTCCAGGCCAGCCGGTCGGAAACGATTCCCACGTGTCCTGGACCGCCGCTCCCGTCGTCATAAAATACCACGTCCCCGGGCCGAAAGCTGGCCCAGGTCTTCCAGTTCAGTTCGCTCGGTAACGATTTGGCGTGGCTCTGGCACCAGTCCATCAGATACGGGCACCAGCGATAGTCCAGATCGCGGTTGGGCTCCACTCCCGCCTGTCGTCGGCGATGCTCATAGACAGCCTGCTGCAGGTCCAACCAGGGGCGATAGGCCCAATACACCACATCGGTGCAGGCCCCGCGCCCGCGGGGCGGCGGTCCCCCCCGATAAAAACTCGAATCATAGACGTCGCCCAGGCAACTGCGGGCCTCGTTGACCACCGCCCGTTCCCAAGCAGAAGCCGAGATGGTCCAGCTGCACAGGGCCAACAACAGCGCCAGCAGTAACAGGACTTTGCGCAACGTCCTCAAGCCAGTCGGCGCAGCGCCTGCCCCTCAAAATGGTCGCCCGTCATCGCGCCAGCTTTGTAGCCCACGTAGCCGACCACGCCGGCCACCAGCAAACTGTCGCTCAGGCCGTAGCCCAGACCCCCGCCCAGCAGGGCGCCTGCCAGCCGCATCCCGGGCGCGAACAGAGGCGAGTGGCCCATTCGCGTCAGCAGACCAGGATGCTCCAGCTTCTCCACGGCGGCCGCGTGCTTGTCGGGATGCAGCCCGGGGTCGGGCGCATAGAACACCGCCTGCTCGCGGTTGTGCAAGTCCATGCGCTTGAGCACCGTATTGTAGCTGCTGGTCAAAAACGCCTCGGGCTTCATCAACAACCCCAGCGACAGCGGGCTACGCGAGCTCACGGCCTGGTCGGGAAGGGCTTTGTTCATCACCTTCTGCAGACTGGAATAACACGAGTTTCGGGTGGTGTGGTAGTACTCTCCGGTGCGGTCTTTCAGCGCCTCCGCGAGAGCCGTGTTCAGCAGGGCCTTCTTCTGCTCCCCGTTCAGCTCCAGTCGGCGGGTTTCCAGACTGGCCCCCTGCCGTCGCTGTACCCACTGACGGGCGTCGTCGAAGGTCATCAGCTGATGCACCATGCCCATCGACTTCTTCAGCCCCTTTTGCCAGCTCCAGCTGTCGCCTTCTTTCTTGCGGGCCTCGATGGAGTACACCAGGCGGTCGGTGCTGCGGCCGTCCTCGCCAACGATAGCCCCCTCCTCAAACTCGAACACCAGGGCGGCGTGACCGGCCGGAAAGAAGTGCTCCACGTAAAAATGCACGTCTTTGAGTTTGCTGGTGTCCACCGTGGTGTTCTGAAAATGCGGTTTCCAGTCATCTACCGAAGCGGCCTCGGTCCAGCCCCAGCGAAACCCGCTCAGCGTCTTTTTTCCTTGCGGCGTCTCGCTCACCAGCCCGGCGGGCTGGTTGCGCGGGCACCAGGGACGCGGGTCGCTCCATAAGTCCACCCCCTTGTCCACGGGGTCGGGGCCCGAGGGCTCTCCCATCGGTCGGGCGACGGGCCGGGCCAGGGGCGGGTTGGGCAACGATTGAATGCGCATATCCCAAGCATGGCATAGTGCCCTGAAAAAAAGCTGCCCCCGTGGCTTCAGCCAATCTTCAGACAAGCCGATATGACCTTTCAGGACCGGCCACTACTCTGTAGGAGAACCCGGGGGGAAAGGAAGGAACAGGCCACTATGAATCTTCTCAAATCCATCGTTGGAGCCGCTCTATTACTGGCTATTGCGACGGCCGCTCCGGCCGAACGCGGCCATCGTCACCACCACGACCCTCTGGCTCGCCTGCAGAGCAAGTTGGGGCTCAGTGAAGAGCAAATGGCCCGTCTGCGACCGGCCTTTCAGCCGATGAAGCAGCGCCACGAGGCCTTCAAGCAGCATTTCAGGTCACTGCTCACCCCCGAGCAACTGGCCAGCCTCGAACAGAACAAGAAGGGCATGCGGCAGCTTCAGCTCAGTGACGAGCAAAAGACCAAAATGAAAGACTACTGGCAATCCCAGCGCGAAGCCATGAAGCAAGAACGCCAGCAGATCGACGCTCAAATCCAGGCCACCCTCACGCCTGAGCAACGAACCCAATACGAGCAGATGAAGTCCCACCGCGGCAAACGCCACTCCAGATAAGTCGGAATGCCCGGGCTCAACGGCCCGGGCATTCTCCGCTACAGCGAATCCGGGTCGATGCCCAGCTCCCTCAACCTGGCAGCATAGCGCTCGGCCCGCTGCGCCTCCTGCTCGGCCCGCTGCGCCTCCTGCTCGGCTCGCTGCGCCTCCTGCTCGGCTCGCTGCGCTTCCTGCTCGGCTCGCAGCGCCTCCTGCTCGGCTCGCAGCGCTTCCTGCTCGGCTCGCTGCGCCTCCTGCTCGGCCCGCTGCGCCTCTTGCTCGGCTCGCTGCGCCTCTTGTTCGGCCCGCAGCGCCTCCTGGTTGGCCCGCTGTTCCTCCCGATCGGCCCGCTGGTATTGCTCGGCCGGAGTCAGCAACAGAGGACCTTCCAGTGATTCGGCCACTCGCAGTTCGTCATCCACCACGCGAAAGTTCAAGTTCAACAAAGGGCTGGTATAGCCCGTCACCTCGGGCACCAGCACCGAGACGAAGGCGTCGCCCTGACGTCGGTACACCTGAAATCGCGGCTCCAGGTATTCGCTGCGTGGATCGAAAAGCAGGTATTCCCGCACCCCCAGCCGCTCATACAACTCCTTTTTGGTGCGCAGGTCCTTCTTGCTGGTGCTCTTCGAGGTCACCTCGATGACCAGATCGGGCATCTTGCCCTCTTCCCATAGCTTGTAGATTTCGCGCCGGCCCGGTTCCAGGTCCAGGCTCACCAGCACGTCGGGAGACAGCTGCGCCTTGGGATTACCGCGCTCATAGTAAAGCAAAATGTTGCCGCTCACATAGACTCGTTGGCCAGCAAAGTGAAGACCCAGAGCCTCGATAAGATTGACCATGATCTGCCGGTGCAGGTCGGTTTCTGCCATCGGTTGTCCATCCGAGGTCGGGTATTCTGGTTCATCGTTCCGTAACTGCAGCATGCTGACGTATTCGCCCGTCGACGGTGTACCCCTCGACCACGTTCCCCTTTCCTCACAGTGGCGCTATCCTACCGTCTCCGAGCCGCCCAGGCGGTAGCCAATCCATGTCCAGAGGTTAAACTTTAGAGCTGTTTTTGCCCCCCCTGGCAAAGCTCTGGCAAAGGCTGAAGGGCCTGCTCCGTAGCCGGGGAAGATGCGGCCATGTACTGCGATCGCTGTCAGACGGTCACCCTCGAGGGCGAGCGTTGCCGCAAGTGTGGCGAGCAAATGCTGGTCTTCCAGCCTCCCCGGGCCGACTTCGATAAAAAGGGCGAGTTGCGCCAGAAGACCCGCGAGTTGCTCGGCGGCGACCTCGACCCCCAGGGTTTCTCAGCCTATCTCGACCAGCAACTGGCCAAACTCTCAAAGGCGCGACAGATTCTCGGCAGCGATGCCGAAGATGGACATCTGCTCATTCAGGCTTTCGATCTCTGGCAACAGGCCCTGGAACGGGCTCAATCCTGGATGCATTCTCGCAGCGACTGGGACCTGCAGGCGGCCATGGCGCTGGCCACCCAGGTCGACCTGCAGCTGCAGGTGGCTACCCTTCACGATTGGGAAAAGACCCGCGACCTGGCCGTGGCCCTCCAGGAACTGGCCCGGCTCAAGGGTTTTGAGCCCCGAGAATAGACCCAATTCTCAGTCGCGCAGGCGCCACAGAGCGCAGGAGCCGCTGAGAATCTCCCCGCCTCCGGGGCCAAAATAGCCAAAGGCCTGAGGAGGGGCCGCCTGTTCCAACAGAGCCTTTTGCTTGCCGCTGTCGCTCACCAGCCAGCACACATCACGGCCGTTCTCGGCCAGGCTCAGCAGCGACTTCCCTTCGGGGCTCAGCGCCTCACAGAGCAGGCCCGGGCGTTGCTGGCGCACGATCGGCTGGCCGCTTTCGGCGTTCCACAGCGTCATCGACTGCGGCGAGCGGCTCACCACTCGCGAACCGTCACGGCAGACGTCAAAACCCACCATGTCGGGCTCGGAAAACTGCTGCAGCTGCTTGCGCTGAAGACAATCGTGGACACGCACGCAGTCGTGGTTGCGCTGGCTGCGAAAGCGAAAGCCGCCTACCAGCCATTGACCGTCGCGCACGAAACGCAGCTGGGTGCAGGCCCCTCCGCCCGGAAGCTGCCCCAACAGGCGTCCTTCCGGCATCTGGTAGAGCCGAACGGCTTCATCCAGCGATTGCGTGGCCACCCACTTGCGCTCGAAGTTCAGGTCGGCAGCCAGCAGCGACGGCTGTTCCAGGCGCCGCACCAGCCGACCGCTCTTCAAGTCCCAAAGAAACAGCAGCCCATCGCAACGGGCCATCAGCCAGTCGCCCGAGATGCGCACCTCGCGCACCAGCCAGCTGGCCGACAGGCGGCGCCGCTTGCCGCTGGCGGCCTCCAGAACGACCACCTCGTCTCGCCCTCCCACGGCCAACCAGCGGCCGTCTTCACTCCAGGCCAGCGGCCGACTGGTGGCCGGGGGGTGGCCCACCGGTTGAGCCGGCCAGGCGGGCTTGCCAGTGGCCGTGTCCCATACCGTCAGGTTCCACTGTTCGGGGCCTTGCTGACGCAACCCGGCCACCAGCTTACCGTCAGCGCTGGCGCTGGCACGGCTCAGTTGTTCTCCGAACTGGCCGATTTTCTTGGGTTCTGAAGCCGACGTCATCCACCAGGCCAGCGCTATCAGGCCCGCTCCCAGGGCCGGGAAAAATCCTCTGTGCCTCATGCTTCGCGCTTGAGCAGGTTCCAGCCCAGCACTGCGCCCGCCGCACCGCCGACCAGGGTCACGGCTGCAATACCAAGTCCGGCCGCGATCTGCACGCGGGGGTCGGCGGTGCTGCTCAGCAGCGGATGGGCGAGCAGCGAAACGCCCACGGCGCTTGCGGTCAGCCCCGCTCCCGCCCCGCCGGCAGCGCCTGCCAGCTGTCGGGCTCGCTGCCACCAGCTGTGGCTGGGAAGGCTGCTGTCCACTTGATCATCGTTGGCACGCCCCACAGGCGAAGCTAGCGGTTGAGTCTCATTCCTGCGGAGGGGCAGCGACAGGCCCGGCCGAATTTCCATCGCCAAAGGTTCCCTCTTCGCACCCATTTCCCCTGTAACGCCCAGCCTTCGAGCTCGTCATTTCTAGGACGGAGGTGGATCCATATGCTGGCGATACCTATCTTGCTGGCGGCTCTGGGTTGTGCCCTGGGTCGTCACCTGGGAAAGGCGCTTGGACGCTGTCCCTATGCCTTTTCCGCTCAACTCAGCGCGCTCTTTCCCGGTCTGCTCGGGTTGGCCCTCGGCCAGGGTATTGGGCTTACCTGCTTGCTGGCCGGCGGTGCAGCCTGCCTGGGGGTTTACCTCAGCGGGCACGGCTCGCGCTTGCGAGCCGTGGTCGGGGCTTTGGCGGGTTCTGGGCTGGGTTGCACGCTGGGCCATGTCTGGCTAGGAGGCAGCTGAAAACACTCGTTGAGCGTCGCTGCCTGAAAAACGTCGGCGATACCCTGGTTGCTCCCCAGGCATAGGAGCATCACGTTCTTGGAGGAACTCTATCCCATGCTATCCTTTAAGCTCGCTGCCTTCTTGCTGGCCCTCCCGGTGGTCGGGGTGGTAGCTGCCGTAGTCTCCTCAGTGCCGCTCCATCCCCTCTACTTCGAGCCTCTGGTCTTCAAATCGCTGCTCCTCTATGCGGCCTTCCTCGTGGCTGTGGGGCTGGCCCCGCGCCTGGCCCGCAGTCTGCCCCGCCCGGCAGCGCTGGCCTCGGGGGCGGTCCTCTCCTTACTGCCACTCTTCACTTCACTGCTGCTCTGGCTTTCGGCCGTAGAGGTCCACGCCTGGTCCAGGTTGCCGCTGGCTACCACCCAGGGCGAACTCAAAGCCCTGTGGGAGAAGCCCTGGGGCCAGCGCAGCCTGGGCGTGCTGGTGCAGGGCGAGGTGCAGGGCCAACCCTCGCCGGTAACCCATTACGACATCTCCAGGGGGGGAGGCAGCTGGTTTCCCACCTATCTCACGCTGCGATTACAGGACGGTCACAATGTCCAGGTCGGCGGCCTCGGCGGCGTGCGCCAGGCCATCCACTGGCCGGCTTTGCCCCAGCGCGCTTACAGCCGTGGCCTTCAGCACGGCGATCCGGTGGTGGCCTGGGGCGATCCGGCCGCCTTCAAGGCCTTGGGCACAGGGGCTCCGTCCTATGGTGTAGGAGCCACGCGAGGGCTGGCCTATGGCAGCCTGGAACAGTTTCGCAGCGGCTTCCTCCAGCCGGCCAGTCGAGCTTCGAAAATCTTTGGCTGGCTGGGTCTGGGGGCTCTACCCTTCAGCCTCTTGCCCTTTGTCCTGGTGCTTCGTCAAGGCTCCATTTCCGGGGCAAGCCGACCGGAGTAGACCCAGGGCAATGGGCCGGGCCCGCCGACACGAAACTTGGAGGTCGCCGAGGCTTCATGGCCTGGGGCTCCGTTTCTATCAAAAGAAGATGCACGCCGGATGCACGCGCATTGACTCACCATAGATCTTACTCGTGAGCCCACACTTGCCTCACGAATCCTATTA
>CAZYPN010000070.1:0-32680 GCA_964649085.1 uncultured Burkholderiales bacterium
TTCTCCGTGTTCTCGGTGTGCTCGGTGGTTCATTCCGTTGGGGCTGCCTGTCGGCTCCTCAGTAGCTAAAACATCCCCAAGCAAAGGCGATAGACCAATTCTCGTAAGTATTGTCCGCACAAACCCTGATAAAGTCGGGTCACAAGGCGGCCAATCAAGACAGAACTTTTGAGAATTGGGATAGAGCTTACAGTGTCGGCTCGGTCAGCGGTGCGTAGAGGACGATCTCTTCGCACAGGTTGGCCCCATATTTGGGCTCGCTGCGGCTGCTGCGGGTATTGAACTCGAAGCGAACCCCCAGGGATGCATAGTCGAGCAGGCCGTTGTCCCGTTGGCTGGGCTCGGGAAACTGTTTTAAGACGGTGGCCTCGTCCACCCCTACGCTGAGTCCCCCGGCCACTTTCAGCTGAAAGCCCCGGCCTGAACAGGCGATTTTCTGCAGCCTGGAGGTAGCCGGATCGAAGTACAGACGGGCCTCGGACTCGTCGCCGTGACGGTAGCTCCACACCACCGTCGACTCCTCTACGCTGCCGCGGTAGGGGGGGCCCCACACCGCCTCTACGCGCTCCAGTTCATCGCCCAGTTGAATCTCGCCCAGGCCCTGTCCCGGTCGAATGTCGGCTTCGGTGGGCATTTCCGGTGTGTCGCCATCGGGCTGATCCACCCGGTAGCCCGCTTCCGGCTGGGGACTGGCGGTGCTCGAGGCCGGCTCGGGTGTCGGGCTCGGCTGCACCGTGACTCGTTGGGGAGTGGCTTCGGCAACTACGCTGGCCTCTGCGGTGGGAACGGGGGTCGAGGCCGGAGCAGGCCTTGGTCCACGAGACAAAAGCGCGATGCCCAGCAGCCCCACCAGGGCCAACAAGGCCAGGGCCCATCCTCTGCCTGGGCCCTGGGTTGCCACGACTACCGGCTGAACCGGCTGCGAGGGCCGAACCGGCGCCTGTTGGGCCGCCTGCAAGGCGGCACGCATGTCGGCGGCGCTGGCAAATCGTTGCTGAGGGTCTTTGCTCAGTGCCCGAGCCGTCCACTGGGAAATCGATTGGGGAATGGTAAAATCGACCACGTTCAGGGGCTCTGGCTCCAACAGCACCTGTTTCTTCATCACTTCGGTCAGAGTTGGGGCCTGGAACGGGGTAAAGCCCGTCAGCATCTCGTAGAACAGAATGCCGGCCGCATAAAGGTCGGAGCGGGCGTCGGTCTTACCGTCGAATTGTTCGGGGGCCATATATTCGGGGGTTCCCACGGCCATCCCGGTGCGGGTCAGCTTTTCCGTGCTTTCGCTGAAGGCAATGCTAAAGTCGGTCAGGGCCAGCTGCCCCTGATCGGTCACCATCACATTGGAGGGCTTGATGTCTCGGTGGACCACTCCCTCGCCATGGGCGTGCTCGAGCGCCTGCAGCAGCTGGTCGATCAGTCGGCAGGCTTCAGGCACAGGCAAAGGACCCGATTCGCGCAGCAGCTCCCGCAGAGTGCGCGAGCCGAGGTATTCCATGGCGATAAAGAAGACGCCGTCGCGTGACGACTGATCATACACCTGCACAATATGCGGATGACGCAGTTTGGCAGCGGTCGCGCCCTCGCGTCGAAAGCGTTCCACAAAATCGGGGTCGTTGGCCACCTGTGCGGCCATGACCTTGACGGCCAGCTTGCGGCCCAGATGAGGATGCTGGCACAGATAGACCACCCCCATGGCCCCTCGCCCCAATTCACTCAGTACCTGGTAGTCGCCGATGCGTTCGGGAAGATTGGACATCGTCGGCGGGCCTTCTCCACCGGTCAATCCGCTCCTAGGAAAGAGGCCTCTGTCGGCGAAACCCGAGTCGTGTTTGGACGGCACTTGCTCAAACCTTTATTGCTGGTGGGTCTGCTGGCTGCTGCTGGCCTGGCCGACTCGCCCCTTACCTCCACCGACTTCTGGCAGGTCTACGGCGACGTTCCCCAGGTGGTTAGCGCCCACGAACTGGGAGAACTCAACGAGAGTCTCTGCGCCTACCTGCTGAGCTCCGCCACCATCGACCGCAAGGCAGCGGTGATCAACGCCCTGGGTTGGAACATCGACGGCAAGCAGAACGCCGCCGTTTTTCGCGAAGCCCTGGTGAAGAAGTATGCTTCCCCCGATCTCGAGTCGAAGTGGAGCGCCGAAGAGGCCTTCTGTCTGGGCTATTTGATGGCCATGGACGACTATCAACACTCGGAACCGGCTCTGCCCTACCTGCGCAAAGCTCATCAGGCCAGGCCCCGCAGCTATACCATCGCCGTGATCGAGGCTCTGGTGCAGGCCCAGAACACCTCCGACTTTAGAGAGGGCTGGCGTATTGTGGCTCGTCTGCAACAGGATAAGCGCCTCAACAAAGACCTGCGCGGCGGCGCCCGCGACGCCATCCTGGACTACATGAGACCCAGCCCACCCTAGTGACGGTTCTACGCATCATCTTTTGGCTGGGTTGGGTGTTCGGCATGTTCATAGCCTCCATCGAGGGTAACCAGATCTTCACCCGACTGTCGTTCCAGTGGGGGCTGGCTCCCTCGTTATTGCTGGCGTTAGTGTCCGGTTGGGCCTATCTCTGGGTGGCCCAGGCTCTGGTTCCTAGCCATCGCCGGCGCCAGGCGATGCTGGCCACGGCCGTGATCATCGTGCCGCTGTGCCTGGTATTCGGAGGGATGGGCCTGGTTCAGGCCAGCCAGGCAACCCTGAGCCAGACCGCCTTCGATATGCATGGCGTTGGCCCCGTGCACCTGGTGGCCTACTTGCCTCAGGCGCTGGGCATTGCTCTGGCCTGCCGCCACGAGTGGCGGGTTCAGAGGAGCGGTGCCAGAGCCTGATTTGAAGCCCTGACGGGGATGCTCTTGTGCGCTGCGGGACGGGGACCGGGGGGCGGACGGAGTGGAGGGGGACGGACGCGGAAATGGGGACCGGGCATTGTTCGGACTGGGGCCGGACGTGGGGACTGGGAGCGGACGCGGGGATGGGCGCCGGGCATTGGCCGGGCTGGAGCCGGACGGGCGGCCTGGGAGCGGACGCGGGGATGGGCGCCGGGCATTGTTCGGACTGGAGCAGGACGGGGGGACTGGTGGCGGACGCGGGGACGGGGACCGGGCATTGGCCGGACTGGGGCCGGAGCTGGAAGAGTTCATGTTGGGGGCCTTCGAAGAGCCGGATGATTCGGGGCGCACCCGAGGGAGGGTTAGGGTCGCTTGAGGCTGGCGTAGTAGGACTGCAGGTCTTCTTCCATTTGCTTGCGGATTCGTACCAGGTCTTCGCCGGCTGTTAGTCTGGCCCAAAGGTTCGGCTCGAAGGCGACCCGATTCAAGTCCTGGCAGTGATAGAGAAAGCGCTTTCGTTCGAATTTCTCGAAGGGATTTCGTAGCAGATTGTCCTGCACGTAGGCGGCGTCGGCGAGGTTCTCCAGCGTAAACTTGCAACTGGGGCGATCGACGGGCAGCCCCTCTTGCAGCCGATGGCGATAGAAGGAGGCGTATTCTTCGACGAGTTCCTGTAAGTTGCACTCGCCCTGACCATCCACCAGTTTCAGCAGCGCCAGCATCATGACCATTTTGTAAGAGAGCGCATAGTCTCGTTCCTCGAGGAACTCAAAGAAGTCGTCGTAGCGAGTCGTTTCGTCGTGCACCTTCAAACCTCGAGCCGCCCGGATTTCCGCGATTTGCGACTCGGCGAAGTAGTGAAGCTGGCGACGACCAAAGGGCAGGGATACCGCCGGCTCAACCAGACCTTTGCGGACCCAGCCCCTCAAGGTGTCGGTGGAAACAAACAATTGGCGAGCCATCTGTTCTTCGCTCAAGTGGTCGGGATACTTGGCCTCGAAGGTGAAGATGTCAATCTCGACCAACGCGCGCTCGTGCTCGTAGAGTCCGGCCAGTATCAAGGCTTCCTCACCTTCGGAACGCTGCGGGTCGAGCACATCGGCCCAGGGTATGTAGCCGGATTGGCCCAGCAGAGCGTGAACGCTCCAGGGAGTGTTTTTGAGTTGCCCAAGGGGACCGTAGTTGTCGACCACGTCGATGACGTAGAGGGCTTCCTTGCCGGGCCACTTGCGGGTGCCGCGGCCGAGTTGTTGCGTGTAGAGCACTTTGGACATCGTGGGTCGGGCCATGACGATAACGGAGGTCCTGGGAGAATCCCAGCCCTCGTTGAGCAACGAGCAGGTTGCCAGGAACTGAATTTCACCTCGTTGATAGGCCGCTATTCGGTCGGCTGACGCTCGATCGCTCCCGCTGACCGCGGCGGCTGATATGCCTTGTTCCAACAAGAGTTGCGCGATTCGCTGGGCGTGCTTGACCGAGACGCAAAAAATGAGACCGGATTTGAAGGGCAACTGAGAATCGACAAAATACTTTTTAAGGAGGTCGACAATGAGCTGGTTGCGGGAAGGCACCGAGATCGTGCGCTCCAGGTCGGCATTCACGTAGTCGCGGCCATTGAAGCGAACCTCGCTCAAGTCCAGATTGCTGAGCAGTCGGAAGGCTCGCAACGGGGCCAGCAGCCCCTGGCGAATGGCCTCTGACAGAGACAGCTCCACGTCGTATTTGCCGAAAACTTCCTCCAGCTTCTGCGAGTCCAGACGCTGATCGGTGGCGGTGAGTCCCAGAAGAAACTTGGGGTTGAAGCGGCGAATCACTTTCTTGAGCACGGGGGCTACCGCGTGGTGGGCTTCGTCCACAGCGATATAGCTAAATTGGTCGGAATTGAATTCGTGGAGATGACGAGCCATCCAGGCATAGGTCTGGACCACGACCTGAGCGTCCATGCGCTCGCCAACTCGCCATTCTGTGGCCGTTTCCCAATAATCGCCGATTCGCGAACGGAAGGTTTCGGCTAACTGACTTCTCAGAGCGAGGCTGGGAACCAGCACCAATCCTTTCAAAGCAATGCCGGTTTCCTGGCACATACGAGCGTAGTCGGCAACCAGGACTTCGGACTTTCCTGTGCCGGTGGGCAGCACCACCAGGCAGGCATCCTGCCCGTCGCCGCGTTGGCGGGCGATGCTTGCCAATACCTCGTTCTGGTGAGGATACAGCGAGCGAACGGTGCGCGTCACCGTGACTTTGCGCGACGAGCGAAAGCCCGCCGGGCTTCCCAGAAACCGGCGGAGTTCGTCATAAAAGCGGTCTTTGAACTGCATCCCTGCTAGAGACCAGCGATAGACCTTGGCGCCATAGGCCACCAGTGAATTCTGTTTGAGTAGCTGCTGGTCATACCTGGCTCGACCTATCGTGAGCGGATGATGAAAGCTTTCACCATTTTTTTCTATGGCAATCGTACCGGTGTCCGTCTCGAGAAAGTAGTCGACGAAACGATTTCGACCGGTGATATCAAGAATGGGATATTCGCGAGCCAGGCAGTCCAACTTTTCGCGTCCGAAGACGTCAATGAAAGCCTGCTCGAAGTAAGCCTCGGGGAGTGTGGGGTCGATGGCCGTGAGTTCGCGTTCAGCGGCATTCACCAGGAAAGTGTCGAGGCTCTCAAACTGTCTGCCAAGCAGGTCTGTCAGCGAAGTCAGAGCAATTGCGAGATCGTTGGGGTCGTCGACCACAAAGCGGTAGACAGCCCGATGTTGGTAGACGAGGTTGTTTTGCTCTTCAGAATACTGTGTGTAATGGAAGGGATAGTGGCTATCGTTGATGGCGTGGTCGAAGATGACCGCCGTACCGTCAGACCTTTCGAACAGGTATCCCCGCAAGAGTCGATGCTTTGCTTGAAATCCAATTCGTCGCAACTCGGCATTTGCGAGGTCGAAGAGTTTGGCAGGAAAGCCGGGCCAACCGGGTTCAGACGTTGGGGGCAATTTTCCTCACCACCGCATTGGTCCAATACTCCTCTGCACGCTCGGCGCGCTGGTCGGCCGTGCGAAACAAATCCACGATTTCCAGCGGATGCTCGGCCAGTAGTTCGCGCAGTCGGGGCTGGGTCAGGTCGGTGAAGAAACGTCCGTGGCGCAGACCGGAGAAGTTGCCCTCTTTGAACGACATGAAAAGAATTCCGCCCGTTTTGGCGGCCCGAACCAGCCGTGCCAGCACCTCCGGGAGCTGCGCTTCGGAAACGTGCAGCAAGGACGCGCAACACCAGATGCCGTCGAAAGCATCGCGGTCGTCCAGATCCAGAAAGTCGAGCTGGCGCACCGGCTGACCGCTGACTCGGGTCGCCACAGCCACCATTCCGGCCGAGGCGTCTATGCCGCTGACTCGGTAGCCGCATTCCGAAAAGAATTTCAGGTCGCGGCCGCTGCCGCAGCCGGCGTCCAGGATATGACCCCCGGCAGGGATCAACGGGAGAAACCGGTCGTAGAGGGATTGCATGGGGATGCTGGCAATGCGCGCGGCGAACTCTTCGGCGAATTCGTTGTAATAGGCGAGGGTGGGATTATCCATTCGTGGTTCTTTCGTCATCTTGGATCGGCCGAACGCTTCGCGAAAGAGGCCAACAGTCATTCACAGGTGGGCCCCGGGTCTGCTGGAACTCGCCGAGAAGGCCAGGTCGTCCAGGCCTCAGCTCGATTTGGAAGAGGAGCAAGCTATCGTCAGGAGTCGCCTGAGCCCCTTCCCGGAAGACGTCAAGCAAGAAGTCGAGCAGGCTCTTCGCGACGGAGCCTGCGAGGTATACTACGGTCAGCGCGATGTGGGCAAGGTCGAGTTGGAGACGATCTTCTATCTGAAGAAGCAGGGAAAGGTCTACATCACCTTTTCCTACCGTTACGGTTAATCCATGCGCCCTGTGCCAGGATGGGGCGAGGGAGGGGCCAATGCAGCTACTTTGGGCATCGTTCAGGGTCGACGGCCCAGACCCATGGTTGTTGCGCCTGGAGCAGTTATTCGCTGGTCGTCTCAAGAATTGGCAACCTCGACCTCTTGGGCTATGATACCGACGTGAAGCACCCGGGATTGCTCAACGATATCCTCTTCAAAATCGTCTTCGGCTCGCGCGACAGCGAACCGTTGCTGAGGGCCCTGCTCAACGCTCTTTTGAACCGAGTCGACAGCGAGACCATCGTGGCCCTGGAGATTCTCAACCCCGGCTTCGACAAAGAGTATCTGGCCGAGAAGGGAGCCATCCTCGACGTCAAGGCCCGCGATCAGGGCGGTCGCCAGTTCAACATCGAGGTGCAGCTCAACCCCGGCCTGGGCGACTACGCGGCCCGCTCCATCTTTTACACAGCCAAGTTTTTCTGTGAACAGCTCGAGCGAGGCCAACCCTACGAGAGCCTGAGAAAGACCGTTTCACTGTCGTTGCTCGACTTCAATCTGTTCCCCGAACGCGAGCAGTTGCACAGCACCTACCGCCTTTGGGAGCCCAACCTGGGCGTTCCCTTGCTCGACCTGCTGGAGCTTCACTATATCGAGCTGAGGAAGTTCACGCCCAGCAAGCCCCAGGAACTTCGCACCCGTTTCGAACGCTGGCTCTATTTTCTGAAGTTCGCCGACCTTTACAACGTCGACGAGCCATCGCTGCCAGCAACCCTGGCTCAAGAGGAGGGCATACCCATGGCCATCGATTCGATGCGCAAGGCCTACGCGCGCGACGAAGTCCGAGAGTTGATCGAAGCACGCGAGAAGGCTGAACGAGACGAAATCTCCCGATTGCACCACGCCCGTCAAGAGGGGCTCAAAGAGGGTCGTCAAGAGGGGCTCCGGATGGCCGCTCTGGGCATGGCCTCGGCCGGATTGGGGCGCGAGCAAATCGCCACTGCCCTCGGGCTCAACGAGCAGCAACTCGACGTCTGGCTCTCGTGAACCGGTCGGAGGGCATACCCATAGCCATCGATTCGATGGGCATGGCCTACGCGCGCGACGAAGTCCGAGAGTTGATCGAAGCACGCGAGAAGGCCGAACGAGACGAAATCTCCCGATTGCACCACGCCCGTCAGGAGGGGCTCCAGGAAGGTCTCCGGCTAGCCGCGCTGGGCATGGCCTCGGCCGGATTGGGGCGCGAGCAAATCGCCACTGCCCTCGGGCTCACCGAGCAGCAACTTGACGCCTGGCTCTCCTGAACCGGGTGAGTTGGAGTTCGAATGGCCCGGCCGTTGCCGGCTAGCTCAAGTGAAGTTACTCCAGCAGTCGTCGCGCTTTGGCCCTGATCTGGTCACAAAGATCGTGGGCAATGCGTCCAACAAATTCAATGCGACGCTGCTGATAGTCCAGGCTGCGCAGCTGATCCGTGAGCACCACGCCCTGAATTGGAGCATTCTTTGGCAGAAGGACTTCAAAGGGGTAACCTTTGACTTTTGAGGTGATGGGGCAGATCCAAGCCAGGGCGCTTTTAGAGTTGTAGAAGCCCGGGGACAAGACCACGGCGGGGCGACGCCCTGCCTGCTCGCGACCCAGCTGAGGGTCAAAGTCTAGCCAAACCAGATCGCCTCGTTCTGGCGAGTATTCCTTACCTACCAAAACTCAGCTCCCTGGGCTGGCCCCCAGCCCATCGCCTGATGACGATTTTCCGGTGTAATGCCCGCAACCAGCTCCTCCAGGGTGGGAACCTGAGCCGAAGAACGGACCAACAGCTGACCATCCACCACCGTGAATTCCACGACGGTGTCTTCACCGAAACCGAGTTCCTCAATCAAAGTCTTGGGCAATCTCAGGGCCAGACTATTCCCCCAGCGGGCAATTTTTGCTTTCATGCGCAGCTCCCTTGGGTGTAGATACAAAGACTATACGGTGAGGCCTGGTCGTCGTCAAGGCGAGGGGAGACGTCTGCGGTGGCTCTCGCTAGCAGTCGCCCTCGTAGAGAATCCGATCAATCTGGCTGTAGGCCTTGCGGATCTGCCCCAGCTGCTTGCGAAGATCCTGAGGATTTGGGCTGTCTTCCATACTGGTGGCGGCCAGTTGGGCGGCCCAGCGCAACATGGCCAGAGCCGGCGAATGCAGCGGCCGAGTTCCACCGCCCCTCAACTTCTCGGTGTTCTGCAGGATGGCCTGAACGGCCGGCCGATGCGAGCACGCCGCAGGCGCTGTTGGTGGGGGCGGCTGAGGGTCGCTCTCGAGCGAAGTATAGATGGCTCCGTGGCGCCGGGCATACGAGTATTCTTCATTCAGGGTTTTGCGGATGCCCGGTCCGAGAGTAACATTGAAGGTGAAAAGAATGCCGTCGTAGGTGATCTTGTCTCCGCAGGGCAGCAAGGTGGTTTCGACCATCAAAGGGGGAGACCGATCCATCATGCTCTCAAGGGGGTCGTACCATCCAAGAACCTGATAATGCCTGGTGTCCGTCATGATCACTCAGGACTTCAGGCACTTGACCACCATGTATTGCTTTCGCTTGCGCCCCCTCCAACTGCTCAGCAGGGCCAGGTCCTGCGGACTGTGACGGTCGGGGTTCGTTTGGATGTATTCTTCGAGCACCTCGGGCCGCTCATACCATTGAACGCGCACCTTGTTGCGCAATTCCGTGGGCACGTCCTTCAGAGTGATGCCGGTCTTCAGGCCGAGCTTCTTGTCGGCAAAAATGTCGAGCTTGGAGAGCAGATGGACCACACGTTCTGCGTCAGCGGCGGGAAGAATCATCGGCAGGCCTTCGACCCCATCGGGTCATCGCCTCTGCCCGGTGAGGCGGGCGTTCACCCTCTCAAGGGGTTAGCGCGTTTCAACCTCCAAGGATGCGCTGCTGCGGTGAAGACCGTCTGCCCCCCCGTCCGATAGCCCTCTTCCAGCCCGTCAGCTCCGACAGGCTTATATTAAATAGACCGAGCCCACATCGAAGGCCGCCTCCAGGGTGCCACGGAACTTGCCTGATGGGAACATGCACAGTTCGTAACCGTTGCTGCTGTATTTGTAGAAGGCCAGCCCCCAGGATTCCATGTCGCCATAGTATCGCACTCGGCAAAGATGGATGGGAGAGTTGGTCAGCCGTTCGCGATACTGTGTGGCTGATTCACCTGTGATGGTCAGCAGTTCAGGCGAGGGCTCGTCAGGTTCCCGGTAGGCGTCGATGTAACAGAATTCCCCCCGAAAACGAAGTTCCAGTCGCTCATACCGGCCCGCACAGGTCGACGCGGCGTGCTTGCAAACTCTCGCCTGAATCAAGGTCTTGAGCTGTTGAGGTATCTTGTTGCCCTTCGCGTTCGGATCGAAATTCCAGCTACGCATCCGTCTCTGATTCCTCATTCCCTGCGAAAACCTGCCGAGGCGAGGACCTGGTTGTGCGTTCAGCTCCTGAGCTGGTCCCAGTGCCCTGGATGCTGCGGTGGCCGTTGGCTAAGTGGTCTGGGGCGTAATTCCGCACATAAAATTCCTCGGGAGGCGCCCCAACGGCAAGGCGCCGCGACGAGTCGTATCGGTGAATACGGTGAGGAGCGGCAACACAGCCGGTGGGGATGGATCTCGAGGAATTTGTGATGGAACTTGCGCCAGGGCGCTTTTTGAGTTATCGAATCTTGCGGACAATACCACGGCGGGGCGACGTCCTGCCCGCTCACGATCCGGCTGCGGGTCAAACTTTATCCAAACCAGATCGCCTCGTTCTGGCGAGTATTCCTTACCTACCAAAACTCAGCTCCCTGGGCTGGCCCCCAGCCCATCGCCTGATGACGATTTTCCGGTGTAATGCCCGCAACCAGCTCCTCCAGGGTGGGAACCTGAGCCGAAGAACGGACCAACAGCTGACCATCCACCACCGTGAATTCCACGACGGTGTCTTCACCGAAACCGAGTTCCTCAATCAAAGTCTTGGGCAATCTCAGGGCCAGACTATTCCCCCAGCGGGCAATTTTTGCTTTCATGCGCAGCTCCCTTGGGTGTAGATACGAAGACTATACGCGTTTAGGCATGGTAGTCGGCAAGGCGAGGGGAGACTTCTGCGGTGGCTCTCGCTAGCCGTCGCCCTCGTGGATGAAGTCGCTGGTGTCGGCCGGCTGCAACGCCTTCTCGAGCACGCTGCTGACATTGGGGGGGTTCTGCCCTGCACCCGGGGCAGCCGCAAGCCCGGGAGTTCGGGCCGCTCGCGGGCCGTGCGCCAGGCCCGCAGAGAGGATTCGAGAGGGCTCCAGTTGCTGACCCTGCCACGAAAGCTCTGGGCCATTTCGGGCGAGCGATGGGGCTCGTCGATCAGGCATTCCAGCATGGAGTCGAAGGTTATGAGCCTGGTGCTGCGCGGCCTCGGATTTTGTCGACTACGTGTTGGCAGCCGAGCGACTTGACGTGGCCCACGCCGTGGAATTGAGGTTACCCTTCTTAGAGTGGAAGAGCTGACCGTCATGCTGATGCACTTCTTGCGATACGCCCTTGGAAAGGTATAATGGGGAGTGCGATTCGGAGGTAATCCAGGATGCCGCGAACAACCACTCCCCAAGTAAAAAAGACCGTTTCTCTGCCGCGTGACCTCATTGAGGAACTGCGGACTCGTACTTCCAACGTGAGCGCCTTTATCGCAGAGGCTTGCCGAGCAAAACTCGCGGCCGACGCGCGGACTGAGCTTGAAGCGGCTATGATCGAACGCTGTCGCGTGAGATACAAGGAAGAGCTGCTGTTGCTCGATGATTTTTCGGCCGCCGATCGTGAGGTTTGGCCAGACTGATGGGAATGCCGATGGTTGTGCTGAGAGGTGAAATTTACACGGCTCGCCTGGATCCAACCGAGGGCTCGGAACTGCAAAAGCCCCGTCCGTGCCTGATCGTGAGCAATGACCTTGACAATCGCTACTCCCCGGAGGTACTGGTGGTTCCCCTGACGGAGCATAAGCAAGGTCGCCTCTATACGTCTGAAGTTCTCCCAGAACCGCCGGAGGCAGGTCTCAAAAAGCCCTCGCGAGTTGTCTGCACACAAATTCGAGTTCTTGACAAACGTCGACTCTGTGGCCCTGACGGAGAGATTCTTCGCCGTTGGGGCTCTGTTTCGCCGCAGACCTTAGAGGCGGTCAACCAGGGGCTGGCCATCGCGTTGAACCTGACGCCAGGTGGTTGAGAGCTGTCTGGAGGGGACACTGCACGGCTACGGGGCCGGATTGGCTCCGTCTTGTTGCGGAGCGAGGGGTGCTTTCTGGAGTTGGCGCAGGAGCCGGAAGAGTTCGTCCTGGGGGCCTTCGAAGGCGAGTTCCCAGCCCGAGTCGGTGCTGCGCAGGCTGTAGCGTTGCCAGCCCTGGCGTTGTTCGGCGCTCCAGCCCACGCTGGCCAGCAGTTCGCGTTCGGCGGGTTCAATCCAGTAGAGGCGGAAGGTGGAGGAGCTTTCGGATGCGCCTTCCGACCACTGGCGAGCGCGGCTCCAGCGCACGGGGCCCAGTCGCATGATGTCGTTCTGGAAAGGGCCCTGTTGGATTTCTTGGCGGGAACTGACCACCAGAAAATCGGCCGCTACGACGTCGAAGGTGTTGAGCGCGTCGGGCAGGGCCTGCTGAAAGACCTTGACCATCTGGTCCAACTCGTCGTCGCTGGGGGGTCGGCCCTCTTCGACCGCCTGCTGGACCGCGGGAAGCAGGGCGTGACCGTAGCGGTCGATGACCGGATCGCTATACCAGGAGCCTTGCGGGGGATTTCCGTGCACGCGAGCGTGAAACCAGCCATTGCCCAGGGCGGTGGCCAGGCCTTCGTTCAGCTGCACATAGGCGGCCCGACCCCAGGCACCGTGGCTGGCGAAACGCTGCTCCCAGCGCACGCGCTGGGCCTGGGACTGGCCCGACCAGAGGGCGTGCAGGAACTCGTGAAAGACGGTTCCAGCCTGGCCGCGCGCCGGCCCCTCGACCAGCAATTCGAGCACCTGAAGGGTGCCTGAATTGTGGCCTCGAGTGAGGCCCCGGGAACCGGGCACGGGAAGGTGGGGAATGAGCGCCAGAGTAGGCTTCTGGCCCTGGGGCAGGCGGCCGTCGAAAAAGCCCATGGCCAGCGACAGGGCCTGGGGAAAGTCGCCCTGATCCAGCTGGCGCACCAGTTCATCACGGCGCTCCAGGAACTCGGCCTGGGCGGGACGCCAGTAATAACGGTGAAATAGAGGTTCGAGCACAACCAGAGCGGCTCTCAGGCTGTGGCTGTAGGGCGGACCAAGCCAGGGCTGAACACGCTGGATGAAGTCGCTGGTGTCGGCCGACTGCAACGAGACCTTCTCGAGCACGCTGCTGACATTGGGGGTTCTGCCCTGCACCCGGGGCAAGCGCAAGCCCGTGAGTTCGGGCCCCTCGCGGGCCGTGCGCCAGGCCCGCAGAGAGGATTCGAGGGGGCTCCAGTTGCTGACCCTGCCACGAAAGCTCTGGGCCATTTCGGGCGAGCGATGGGGCTCGTCGATCAGGCATTCCAGCATGTAGTAGAGGGCGTGGGTTTCCGAGGTGATGACCTGAAGTTCGGGCACCTCCTCCTGGGCCGCGACCGGCGACAGGAGAATGGCCAGCAGCAAATATTGCCAGAGCCAGGTTCTCATCGTTGAGTCAACCGCTCGCGAACCTCCATCAGGGCAAAGCCCAGCAGGTTGAGACCCGGCCAATCTTGGGGTTGGCTGGCGCGGGGGTCGTCGCGGTGCAGACCGATGCCCCAAATGGCATCGACCGGACTGGCCTCGACCAGAACCTTGCTGCCGGTGTTGAGCAGAAAATTGCCCAGGGCCGCATTCTGCGAGAACTTGGCCAGGTTGCCCGCCACCACGATGTCGTAGGCGGCGGCCTGCCAGCGGTCGGGGTCGAAACCGAGCACCTTCCGGCCCAGGGCCTTGGCGTGGGCAGGATCGGAACTGTCGAGAATCTGGCTGAGCCTGGGCAGGTCGTCAAACAGACGGGCTTTTTCGGCCATCATGTAGTGCTCGGCCGTGGCATAGCGGTGATCGCCGAGCTGAAAGGGCGCCGGATACCACTGGCTGAAACAGCTGGCCGTGAGTTCTTTGGCCGACCGGTGACCCCAAAAGAACAAAAAATCGAGCGTCGCCCCTTGCTGGCAGGCGCTTACGAGCTGTTCTCGGCTGCGGTACGACATGGGCGGGCGTTTCGAGTTGCCAGGCAGCTTCCCTGGACCGGGGGCGGGCTGACACAAAACGTTAACGATTAGCGGAACTCCAGTCACGGTGGCCAGCAGCAGGCTGAGGCAGAGTGTTGACATGACGAAGAATCCTCCCTCTGCAGACCCCTTCAACCGCGTGCTGGCGACTTTCTGGGACGCCCTGATCCAACTTGCGCCTCAGTGGCTGACGCTGCCCATCACCCTGTTGGTGGGCGGAGTGATCGGCCAGCTGGTGGGAACCCTGGCCAGTCTGGTGGGGCTGGCCCTGGGACTTTGGAACGTGTATCTGCTGGCCACCACCGGCCAGACGCTGGGCAAGCGCTTCTTCGGTGTGCGGGTGGTGGACGCCCAGGGCGGACCGGCCTCGATGGCGCGTCTGCTGCTGTTGCGCGTGTTGTTGGTGGGGCTGATCGCCTGCACGGGCATCGGTGCCGTGGTGCTGGCCCTGGGGCTGTGGGGCATGTTCCAGCCCGGCCACCGAGCCCTGCACGACCATCTGGCCGGCACCCGAGTGGTGATGGCCTGAGCCGGCAGGCCCTGGCGGGCGTCCTTCGGAAGGACAGGTTATGGAGGATGTCCAGAGCTTTCTGCTGGAGCGAGAGGCGGAGAACAATTTGAGCCTGGGGCTGTTGGCCTCGGGCGGTTCTGCGTACGTGGTTCGCCGCCACGGGGTGCGCTGCGTGCTGGCCCATGCCGGCCGACGCGCCTCGCTGAGCCTGGCGCCAACGGCCACTGCCGAGGACCTGAGGCAGCTGGGTGAGCTGCTGCCCGACACGGTGGTGAGCATAACCGGGCCCGCCCCGTGGACGCGCGAGCTGGCCCAACAGCTGGCCCGTCGCTTGGGGCGGGTGGCCGAGCTGAAAGACTGTATGCGGCTATATCGACTGACGCGAGTTGACCCTCCGGGGGTGCCAGGGGAACTGGTGGCTTTGGGAGAGCAGGACGAGAGCTGGCTGGTGGGCTGGATGTTGGAGTTTTTTCGCGAGGCTCTGCCCTTTGAGCGGCTGAAGCCCGAGGAGGTGGCCGCCAGCTGCCGCAGCAAGTTGCTGCAGGGCGACTTTTTCGCCTGGAGGGCGGAAGGGCGCCTGGTTTCGGCGGCGGCACTGACGCGCCCCACGCCGAGAGGCGTGTGCCTGAGCTCGGTATTTACGCCCCAGGAGCTGCGCGGCCGGGGCTATGCCAGTGCCGTGTCGGCGGCCCTGAGCCAGCACGCGCTGGACGGTGGGAAACTGTTCTGTGTCCTGTATGCCGACCGCGACAATGCGATTTCCAACGCTGTGTATCAAAAAATCGGCTATCGAGCCATTGCCGAACATGAGGTCTATCACCTGGAGAGGGCAGTTCCATGAAGCGTTGGTTGCAGAGATTGCTGTGGGGGGCGCTGCTGGTGGGAGCGGCCCAGGGGGAGCAGTTGACGGTGGTTTTTACCCCCCAGGACCGCCAGGCCAAAGCCAGGGGAAACCTGATCGTGCTGGCCTGCGCGGGCGAATTTTCCAGCGTGTCGCGAGCCGGACTGATACAGGCCTATAGGGGCAAAATGCTGTCGCGCAAGGTGGACCTGGCCGACGGCCAGAGCGTCGACATCGACCTGGACGAGATACCGGCCCGCTACACCCACGTGGGCATCACACTGGATTCGAACCAGAACTTTATGTGGCGGGGCATGGCCGACGCCGGTGAATTCTCCAGCCGACGCGTGATTCGACGCAATGGGGCCGACCGCTGGGTGCGACTCGACCACCAGGTTGGCCAGGCCCAGCCCTTGGGCGACGACTGGCTGCAGGAACACGAGGTGGGCGGAGTGCGTCTGCTGGTGGGGCTGCCGCCCGGCTATGAAGAGGGCCAGCGGCAATACCCGGTGCTCTACGTGATTCATGGCTTCAACGGCGACCGCTGGAGCTACCGACGGCGCTATCAGCAGTGGCGGCAGTGGATGAGGCAGCAGCCGATGATTCTGGTGAGCCTGGACTGCTATGGCGACTATGGCCACCACCTGTTTCTCGACTCGGCAGGGAACGGAAACCGCATGCAACAGTTGCGCGAGCAGATTGTGCCCCACATCGACCGGCACTTCCGCAGCAATGGCAGGCGCGTGCTCTTTGGCCACTCGAGCGGAGGTTGGACGGTGGTTTCGCTGTTGCGGCGCTGCGGCGACCTGTTCGTGGGCGGCTGTGCCAGCGCTCCCGACCCGCTGACGCTGGGCCCGTGGTGGCGCGGCGACGCCGACAACCTGTATCGCGACCGGGCGGGACAGGAACGCAACTTCGCGCCGAGCCTGAAACTGTCGATGCGGCGCTTTGTGGAATGCGAGCGGGAAAGTGACTCTTATGGTCAGTTTACGGGCTTCCTGGCCCCCTTTTCGGGACGCCTGGAGGGAAAGGGTTGGCTGAAGTTTGAGACGCCCTTTGACCTGGAAACCGGCGAGCTGCAGCCCCAGGTATGGAAGAGCTGGGAAGACCAGGACCAGCTGCTGTGGGCCAGCCGCAATCCCGAGCTGGCGCGCCGCGCCTGGGAGGGCCGGTTGCGACTGGTGGGGGGCGATCGGGACGAATTTGGCCTGACGGCGACCACCCGAGCCTTCAGCCAGGAGCTGAAGCGGCTGAACATTGACCACGAATATGTGGAGATGGAGGGGGCCGGGCACTTTGACCTGGAGGAGGCAGAGGACGCGGGGGGACGGCTTTGGAAGGCGCTGGCGGAGATGGCCAAAGGAGAAGAAAAAGAATGAGTTTGCCTTTCATCGACGAGCACGCGATTCTGGTGGACGCGCCGCTTTCACGCACCTGGACGAGCTTGAAGGCGCTGGTGACGAGCGGACCGGGCGGCTGGCTGGCTCGGCTGGGGGGGCGTATTCTTGGATGCCGAGATTTGTCACCTATGGTGGGGTTTCATGTTGCTGAAGAGCTGCCCGAGGAGCGCCTGGTGCTGGCGGGGCAGCATCGATTTGCCCGCTACCAGCTGGTTCTGCGGGTGCGGTCGCTGGCGCCGCATCTGACCGAGCTGACGGCGGAAACCCGGGCCGAATTTCCGGGGCTGGGGCGCCTGTACCGACTGCTGGTCATCGACTGCGGCCTGCACCTGCTGGTGGCACGCCTGTCGCTGCGGCTGTGGAAGTGGCGCATCGAAGGCGGGAAATCTTTCTGAAAACTTTCAGGCTTACGGGGTAGCTTGTGAAAAAAATCACAAGCCTCCGGAGGACCCCATGATCGGTGACCGCGTTCGCAACCAACTCAGCCAGGTATTTGCCCACCCCAACGCCGCCCAGGCACGGCGCAGCAGCGGCGAGGGCTACGCCACTCAGGAGGCCCATCGCGAGATCGACGTCTTTCACTCGCTGCAGGGCAATGACCCCGACCGTGATGGCCAGGTGGACCTGCACTTTCCCGGCCACTGTCTGGCGGTTCCCAGCCGCCGCACCGCCGAATATTCAGGCTGTCCTCAGTGGGGTCAGATGGCCCGCGTGGACGGGCTGTTTTTGAGCACCGACAAAGAGGCACCGCCGACTTTTGAAACCCTGATCGAAACCCACTTTCACCCCGAGGGCATCGTGAAGCGCGAGGCCAGCTTTGGAGGTGCGGAGGTGGTGGCTCGCACGGTGTCGGTGCACCACACCGATCCCTCGCAGAACTATGTGGAAGAGTTTCGCATCGCTGGCTGAGGGAACGGATTGACGGAAGCTACAGCCCGCTCTCGATATCCTCGGGAGAAAGACCGTCTTGCACCATGGCCCGCTCCCAGAATCCATACTCCTGCTGGAGCCTCTGCTGTTCCTCAGGCGCAAGCCTGGTTAATGCCTCATTCAGGGACTGCAGGCGCAGCCTGTCACGGTAGGCGGCAACGGCCTCTTCAACCACGGTGTGCATGGCCACGCCTTGTTGTTCCGCCAACGCCTTCAAGGTGTCGCGCAAGGCAGTGCTGACTCGAATGGTAACGCTCACCCATGGAGACTAAAGTGTAGACCCTGTCGTGTCAACGAACGTCCCTTCCGGACGAAAGAGCCGGCCCCTGGGGACCGGCTCTTTGGTTGGTTCAGGGCTGGGGTTTGGGGGGAAGCCCGATTCCTCGCCCGCAAGAAGGAGAACGCCGAAAGCGACCTAATCGTGGCAAGGCTGGAGGCGGTTGTCGTGAAACGTGGCGATCTGGCCACGCTGAGTGGGCTGTGGTTCACCCAATTGCTGATCCTGGGCCCTTATCTTAAGTTGCCCCCGATATACGACGGGGCCTGGAACTATCATGACTTGATGCAGGCAAGCTGCAGTGGCTTTCGCTGCGCCGACCTGGTGCTTTCCGGACACACCTCGGTATTCTATGTGGCTCTGTTGTTGGCCGTACTGCACCTCGACCCGGCCAGCATCTTGCTGGTGACTCTGACCAACTGGTGCTTGCTGGCCGTGGCCAGTGTGGCCTTTCTGCTGGCTGCCTATCGGTTGGTCGGCCAGGACAAAGCTGTTGAGGTTCGTCTGGCAACGCTGGTCTTCGGGCTTTCCCCCTGGATGCTGGCCCACGTGCTTCATTTGAACTGGGATTTCGGAGTTGCGGTGCATTTCGTGATGTTGCTGGCCGCTTTGCTCTGGAGCCGGCCGTGGCTGGCCGCCAGCGCTGGACTGGCCATGAGTCTTTGCAAGGAAAACGGCCTGGCCTTGTACGTATTGACCTTGCTGGCCGATGCCCTGCGCAGCCCCAGCAACGATTGGCGACGCTGGTTTCCCCATAGCCTGGCATTGCTGGGCTGGGCGATGGTGGTCTGGACCGCCTTTGGGCAGCAGGGTGCCTCGCCGAATTACCACCTGGATGTCATGGGGCTGGCCCAACCGACCCGCCTGTTGAGCCGGGTTTTCGCTTTCAACCCTGTCAACCCAACGCTTCAAGCCTACCTGGTCGACATCTTTGTGCTGAACTTTCATTGGTTGCTGAGCCTGCCGGTGGTGATCGGCTGCTTTTCCTGGCCTGCAAGCCCGCAGGAGAGAACCCTTCGAGTGCTGATGATGGCGGTGGTCTATCTGGTGACCCGCTATCTGGTGTTCAACAATGTGCGCTATTTGATGACGGCACTGCCGCTACTCGTGTTGCTGGCCTGTACATCGAGCTGCCGGATCTGGCCCGGGGCCCTGGTTCGCCGTGGCTACTGGTTGGTTACTCTGGCGCTGGTGACGGCCAGCAACTTTCGCACGATCGATCCACTGTCGCGAGCGATCTATGGCACTTTTGCATTTGGGCAACATCGTTGCCTGCGTATGGCTTCGTTCGGAGGAAGCGGACGAATTGGGCGCGATGAGCTGGTGTACAACCTCGAATTTCTCCAACTGGCGATTCTGCAGGACATGGCCCTGCGGAAGATCGGCGCTCGACCGGGCAGCCTGGTGTATGTGGAGCGCGGTTGCGACTTCTGGACTCCGGGCTGGCTCGACGCGAAGTCGCGGCGCACCGGCCGCCGCGGACCGCGGCCACAGGTGTTTCCCTTTCAGTATGTCAGCGACCCTTCACTGGCCACGGTGCCGCGCGGGCCTATCTATTACCTTGAATTCCCCAATCAGGATGGCCATAGCGTTCGGGCCGAACTGGCTGGCCGTTATGGTCCAGCGCAGCTGGAGCCGTTGGAGCACGACGGCTATTGCCTGAGACTGTATCGTTTCAGCGGGTCCTGATGCGTTCTGAAGCTCTGGGCGAAGTGGAAGACGAGGAGGTGCTGGAACGCTTGCGCCTTGGAGGGCTGTAGGAGTTGGAGCGACTGCGGCCGTCGCGATCGCGATAGCTGCTGGAAAAACGCCGATCGTCGTCGTCGTCGCTGGGCTGGTAGGTGGGATAGTTGGGTTCGGTGTCGAGGCGTGGGATGATGACCTCGGGCGTGATGTCTTTGCCCTTGTAGACCTTGGGGGCCGAGGGTGAGGGCGGGGGCGCGGAGGGTGTGGGGCGCACCTCGAGTTGGGCCAACAGGGGACGGGCCTTGGGGTGGGCGGGCCAGACGGTGAGCGCGTGGCGCAGCGCCTCGCAGGACTGTGGGACCAGACCCATGCGCTGAAAGATTCGCCCATTGAGGTAGTGCACTTCGGCCAGTTGGCGAGGGCTGGCCTGGGAGACTTCCAGCAGGTCTTTGGCGCGGGCCACGGTTTGCAGGGCAACGGCTTCATCGCCGGCGACGATTTGTTGACGGGCCCGGGCCAGCAGGGTTTCAGCCTCGGCGCGCCTCTGTTTGTTCAGGTTTTGCAGGCTTTGGCTCCACTCGACCTCGACCTCGGGATGCAGAGCTTTGGCCTGCCACAGGTGGCTGGTGGCCTGTTCCCAGAGGCGCTGCTGATAGGCGGCTCGTCCGGCCAGTACGTGCAGTTCGCCCGTGAGGGCGGGCTGGTTGGCCCTGGCAGCGTCGACAAGCCCCGCCTCGGCCTGAGCCAGGCTCTGTTGCCACTGCCTGGCTTCCAGGGCCTGGCGCGATTGCCGCAGATGCTGCTGGGCCAGCTGCTGGGCCCGATGGGCACGGAAGGCGTGCAAGCCCGTGATGAAGACGAATACCAGGCCCAACAAGGCGGCCACCAGGGCCAGGTGGCGCAGGGCGGGAACGAGACGCCGCCGGACCCAACCGGGGGGTCGATAGTGCAGCCGGGAAAGGTCGGGGCCAACGGGTTGGACGGCGTCGACGGCTGAAGGCTGAAGCGGGGCGATGTCGATGGCCAGGAGCTTCTCGAAACGCCCTGGCGCCGGGCCAGCAAGAGGCAGAAAGCACTCGTCGCAGAAGTTGGGGCGACAGGGCTTTTGGCAGGTAGGGCAGTGGCTCAATGAATCCTCCCCAAAGCAGCAGAGTTCGAGATGTGGAGGTGGAATCCCCCTGGAACGCGCGCTGACGACCCACATTGAAGAACTGCTGGAGCAGGGTCAGAAAGAGTCGAGCGGTCGCTTTACGCTGGATCCGAGACGGGCCCGCGAGCTGCTGCGCCAATGGCAACTGGCCGAACCCCACCACTATGTGCTGAGCCTGGTAAGCGCCCTGGTGGGGCTGGGGGCGAAGTCGATTCGGGTGTTGGCCAGCACCGAGGCGGTGGAACTGAGGGCCGAAGGGGTGGAACTGAATCAAGAGCTGCTGCGTCATCCGCTGCAGGCGCTGTTCCAAAAAGAATCGAGCCCGGCGGAGCGCGAGCTGGCCATGGGAATCAACGCCGCCCTGGGATGGGAAGGGGCCAGGGTGAGGCTGAGCGGCTCGGGATGGCTCGGGGACTATCAGGCCAGCGAATTTCACTTGCGAGAGGATGCCGGCCAGGACCGTTCCGGAGCCGTGTTGACGGTGGCCCGGCGCGGTGACCCCAAGCTGGAAACCCAGGCCCTGAAAAGCGCCTTTAGACACTGCCCGATTCCTCTGTGGCTGGGCGAGCGGCAGGTTTCTTCTCCTCTACCCGAACTGCCCGGAGCCTGGACGCTGGAGCTTCGCCCGGAATCAGGGGCCCCGCGCTTGAACCTGGAGGGAGTGCCCATAGACCTGAGCTGGATCCACCCGGGGCCGGTGCATGCCTTGATCCAAGTGGGAGGCGACGACCAGAACTGTCACTGGCTCGTGATGGGGCGCAGCTATGTCTGCCCGCTGCCCTGGAGGCTGGCCGCGGGCGGGGTGGGCCTGCGCCTGTGGGCGGCCTGTGATCAGCTGGACCGAGACCTGTCGCTGGGCGCGTTGGTAGACAATGAGCGCTACGGTCGCATCGCCGAATATCTGCGGAACCTGTACCTGAAGGTGGTGGACCGGGTTCTGGAGGGGTGGTTGGCGGGCCAGGCGGTGATCAGCCAGGAAGCACTGGGACGGTTTCGCCCGCTGGTGGTGCAGGCCCTGGAGGCCAGCGCCCGAGCCGGACAACGCGAGCTGGCGCGGGAACTGCAGGCGGCACTGCTGCGAGGCGAGCAGGACGCGGCCTCGCCCGGTTTTCGCCTGGGGCGCTATCGGATGAGCCTGCTTTCTCCGGGCCTGGAGGCCGACCTGAGCACGCCCCCTCGGGAAAGCCTGCCCGAGCTCTGGGAGTCGGCCCGGGCCACGCTGGCCATTCGGGGCGTGAGCCACCCGATGACGCGTCAGCTGCTGTGGGACTGTGCCGAAAAGGCCGGGGCCCAGGGGCGCTGGGAGCTGGTGGTGGCCAGTCTGGAGCCGTTTCTGCAGAAGAACTGCGCGGCCGCTGTGCGGGCCCGCCTGGGGGAGGCGCTGCTGAACCTGGAGCGCTGGAACCAAGCCCGCGAGCAGCTGCAGCTGGCGGTGGAAGCCGGCCAGATGGAGGAGCGCGACCGGGAATGGCTGCTGCGGGCCCGCGAGCAACTGGCCCAATGCCAGGCTCGCCTGGGGCAGACTCGCGAGGCGACCCAACAACTGGCAGAGGTGCTGCGGCTGCGCCGGGAATATTGGGGACATCGCTCGGCGCGCTTGGGACCGCTGTTGGTGAAGTTGACCGCCCTCTGCCACGAGCTGGGAGAGCAGGCGACCGCCACCCACTACGGACAGTGGCTGCTTCAGCTCGACGAAGACTGACGCAGCTGCTGGAGGCGCTGGGGACTTTCGAGCTCGAGATAGCCCAACAGGATGGCACGAATGTTTTCGGCATAGCGCCAGCGCCCCCCCTCGGCCTCGACAAACGTAAGGCGCAGCAGCCGCTCGAAAGCCCGGCGGGGCTCGGGCAGGTCGGGGTGAAGGCTGGTCAGGAGGTCGAGGTTGAAGGCCGGGGGAACGGCCATGTCGAGCACGAGGTCGCGAAAGGGCGCCTCGACCTCTTCCAACAGGCGTTCGACCAGCGTGCGCAAGGCCATTTCACGGCTGGGCGAGGCGGCCACCAAGGAGAGGAAGAGCGGATGTCCGCCCGTGAGCTCGAGCAACTCGGCGGCCTGCTGAGGGTCGCCGCGGTGGAGTTCGAGAAAGCGGGCCACTTCCTCGACGCCGAAGGGCGCCAGGGGCAGATGCTGGAGCGCGCCCTGGAACTCGGACCAGCGCGAGTTGATGCGCAGCAGCTCGTGGCGCCCGGCCACCAGCACCAGCGGGCGCAGCTCGAGAAACTCGGGAGAACTGAGCAGCACAACCCGCAACCAGGTGTCGGCGATGACCGAAAGGAGCTCGTAGGTGTCGAAAATCAGCACCGGTCGTCGCCACAGAAAGTAGCGCTTTTGCTGTTGGCGCACCCACTGTTGCAGGTCGCTGACGAGGGCCGAGGTGAGCCGGCGAATCCAGGAGTTGGTGGCCAGGGCGTCGGACTCGGCCTGAATTTCTTCGGCCACCCGGTCGACCGTCTGCCAACCGGCACTGGCCAGAGCCATGAGGGGATTGCGTCCGGCCGTGAAATCGACCGCCTTGCGCACGACCTGAGTCCAGCCGGTTTCGGCCGGCTGACGCATGCGGCGCACGTAGAGCCGGTCGAAGGCGGGCGTGGGGCAGCCCTCGGCCTGAAAACCCAGAGCCAGGCTTTGCAGCAAGCGCAACAGGCCCTGCTCGAAACTCTGCTCGCAACCTTCGCAGTTCTGATGGTCCACCATGGAAATCAGCAGGCGCTTGCTCCAGTGCTGTTGGAAGTGACGCAGGAAGTAGCTTTTGCCGCTACCCCCCAGGCCGGTCAGACAGACGACGTAGGGAGCGTCGGCCGAGGGATCGGGCTCGGACGCCCAATCGACGAGACGGGCCATTTCGGCCTCGCGCCCCACGTAGAAACGGGGGCTGGGCGACTTGGCCCTTGGAGAGTCGGCCAGCTCGAGGGAGTCGAAGCGAAAGCCGAGTTCGTCGGCCAACCACAGCGAGATGTAGTCGGCCGCTGCCCCGGACGGGCCGAGCTGCACGCCGTGGTTCCAGAGAAAGAGGCAAAGGTCTTTGGGCAGATCGCAGCGCTGGGGGGGCCAGCTGAGGGCCAGATAGATGGGGCCGGGTTCGAGCGTGCCCTGGGCCCGCGCGAGAAAATGGAAGAAGTAGGTCTGTCCGAGCATGCCGGGCTCCTGAAGCACGACCTGATGGCGGCCCGACGGATCCTCGCTGAGCTCGACGGTGCTGGCCTTACACTCGGCCTGACCTTTGTGGCGGCGCTGCAGCCAGGCGGCAAAGGAACGGGCCAGCTCGAGGGGAGTGCGCTGGGGAATGGGCCGGTCTCCGACCCGCGACACCAGGTGCAGAGCCGCGCGCTGGCCGGTGGTGGTGGCGGTGTGGGCGGCCGTGGTGAGCAGCTTGCCAGCCGCCTCACCCAGGCTGCGAATGACCTTGCCGGCCAACCCCGGGGACTTCTTCTGCTCTTCGC
The DNA here is from genome assembly GCA_964649085.1 of uncultured Burkholderiales bacterium. Classification (GTDB taxonomy): domain Bacteria; phylum Vulcanimicrobiota; class Xenobia; order Xenobiales; family JADMJV01; genus JADMJV01. Next base: position 24,155 of record CAZYPN010000070.1, read on the forward strand.
CCATAGGCCTGAAGGTTTGGCCAGAGGCTCAGGTTGACCTGCCGTTTCTGGCTCGACTCGGGCCCGTAAGACTGCCAGAGCAACGGCAGGCTGAGTTGTTCGGCCAGGGCTTCGGGGAGGTGGGCGGCCGGAAGCTGCTGGTATAGAGGTTGGGCCTGCTGAAGCCGTTGAGTGAGCTGCTGCTGGTGGTTCAGGTCGCGGAGGGGTCCCAGGGGCAGGTCGTCACACTGGCGGTAGGCGGTGGCCAGTTTCCACTGGCCCTGCAGGCGATCGAGGTGGGTGAGCGCCAGGCCATCGAGCCGGCCGCAGCAGCGGTGGGCGTAGCGGGACAGCACGGCGTCGGGCCAGCCCACTCGGAAGGCCCCCTGCCAGGCACCTTGGGGGTTGTCGGGCTCGTCAAATTGTAGTTCGGCGCATTCGCTGGGGAAAGGGCCGGCGCCGTGACGGGTGGCGTAGCAGCGCAGCACCCCCAGCTTGAGGATGGGCTCGGACCAATCCTGCAGCAGCTCCAGGGCATTGTCGAGGGTGCAGGTCGACCAGGTGGTGTGGGGGTGAAAGCCCCGCCACTCGTCGAGCAGAACCCCCTGGGCACCCTCGAACACGAGGCGGTGGGCCTGCTGTGGGAAGGTGCCCAATTCGAGGCTTTGGGAGAGTGTGCGGCACAGCTCGATCCACTGTTGAGCGAGCTGGCCAGACTCGAGCACGGCCAGTTCGCGGGCCCCTTCGGGGTGGGCTCGCAGCCAGGAGCGGTGAGCCGCGAAGCGGGACCACTGTCGATTCTGCTGGCCTGACAGTTTTCGTCGCATGCTTTGGGGCGAGGTGATGTCGGCGGCCCGCAGGGCATCTTCGGGATGGTCGAGAGCGTCGGCCATGGTTTCGCCGATGCCCAGGCCGCAGGAACCGTGGCGATGAGGCCCCCGCAGCAGCTCGCGCAAGCGCCCGGCAGCCTGGTGAAAGGGCGAAATGAGCAGCGCCTGAGGATCGACGCGCAGACGCCGCAGCGCGTCGGGCACCCCTTTGGAGGCCAGCACTTCGGCCTCGCGCAGCAGCCCCGGTGGATGAATCAGCATGAATTGCGCGAGGAAAGTGCGCACGCCGGGGCTGAACGTGCCCGCCCCAAACTGGGCAAAGGTGTGGCGTCGTTGGCCATGGACCACGGTATGGCCGGCCTGGGCCCCACCGTTGTAGCGCACCACCCAATCGGCCTGGTAGTGGCGCACGAGCCAGTCGGTGAGCGTGCCTTTGCCCGAATCGCCGAAACCCAGGTCGACCACCACGGCTGCAAGGCGGCTCATTTCAACACCGCCTTGAGAAAACGCGGCAGCGGATGGCTGTCCTGGCCCAGCGTGGCGGCATAGGGGGTGAGCGCCTGGACGATGCCGCTGACCCGGTTGCGCTTGAGGCCCGAACGCGACAGACTGGCCGCCACCTGGTCGAGATGACACTTGGGGTTCTCTGTGAGGGCCACCAGTGCGGCTGCCACATGGCAGGTGTCTTCGGGACCGGCCATGGCGATGACGTGGTCGCCAAAGACCTCGCGCCAGGCCTTTTCGCAGCGCGACCGTCGCTGGGGGTCGGGGATCAGGAAGAAGGGGTGATACTGCGAGGCCAGCTCCTGGCAGATCTGCGCCAGCGGGATGTCGTGACTGAGGTTGTCACCGATCAGCGATCGGACCCATTTGCGTGCCACCTGAGGATAAGGGTTCTCGTCGCCGGTGAGAAAGAAGTAGCCGCGTCGCTTTCTTTTGGTGAGCGAGTCGGTGAGGGTGTGACGGGCTGCAAAGTAGAGGGCCAGATCGTAGGATTCGCAATGGTTGCCTCCCCCACCGCCCTCGAGCCAGCTCCAGGTGAGCCAGCGATCCATGTCTTCGGCCGTCGACTCGAACTGGCCCACCTGCAGTGGCCCCCGATCGTGGGCGGCATCGCCGACGAACATGAAGAGCACCTGGGGGTCGCGCACGCCAGCCTGAATGAGAGCCTTCATGAACTGAGGCAGCTCGGAGCGGGCCAGCAGCTCGGGGATGGTGCCCATGGAACCGGTGACGTCGAGGGCGAAGATGATGGGCAGCGAGCAGGGGTGATCGGCGCTGTCGCGGCTCTCGCGCAGCCCCACCCCGTGGGGATTCATAAGCGGATGAACCTGCTGTTGTTGAAAGACTTCAGAGCGACTCTGGTGGGCCCGTGACTGGACCAGATTCTCGTGGGCCTCGTAACTGTAGTTACCGTATCCCATAGGACCGTACCTCCAATGGCTTATTTCATGTGAAACGGATGGTAGCGAGGGGGACCAAAGGTGGCTCGCGCCACGCGTTGCAACTCTTGTTGAATCTGATGGGCGCTGGCAAGGCGCGCCAATTTGGGAAACAACTCTTTCCAGGGCCCGCCCGGCGCGGGGCCGAGCAGGCTTTGCAGCAAGCCCAGCCCGGCCTTGAGGTCGAGAGCCGGCGGACCCGCCTGGCAGCGGCTCCAACCGCAGAGCAGCAGCCCGTGATCGCGTGGGTGGAGCAGCACGTGGTCGGCCTGCAGCTGCCCGTGGACGAAGCCCAGGGTGTGCACGCGGGCCAACTGTTCGAGCAGTCGGTTGGCGATCCACACCATGGCCTGCGGCTCGATGCCTTTCGGATACTGACGGGAGACCTCGCTGAGCGGGTAGAGAAAGCCCGCTCGCCAGCGGTAGGCAAACTGTTGTTGATGGCGGGCTACGGGCTGGGGCAGCACCTGGGCCAGGAAGCTGTCCAGGTCGCGCAGGCGCTGGATGGCCTGCCATTCCGCCTCGAGGGGGCCGACCTTGAGCACCACCAGTTCGCTGAGCAGGGCGTGGCGCCGGGCCAGATAGACCCGGCTGTGGTGGCCCCGGGCCAGCTGGCCGAGCACGAGGTAGGTGTGTTGCTGGAGCTGGACGCGGCCGAGGTGGGGAGGCTCGTGGGGCTGGAGCAGCACGGGCGGTTGCGGACCCAGCTGGCCGTCACAGTAGGCGCAACTGGCATCGTCGGGCGAGCTGGGGGCTCCGCAGCGGGGACAGGTCGTCAGCACTCTCACTTAGTGTATTGTGCACACTTTCTAGAGCTATGTCAACTACTGTCTTTCCAGCGCTTCGGGGGGAGGACGGTGGTCGCGTCGAAAACCTCCTTGGATGCTTCCCATCGAGACTTTGAGCGAGCTTTGTCGAGAGACCGGCGTGTCGATGCTGGTCCTCTTTGGTTCCCGAGGGCGCAGTTCTGATAGCGACTGGGACCTGGCGTTGATGCCCGGTTCGACGGAAGTCGCTTCTCAGGTCGTCGAGGAGCGTTTTGTGCAACGGTTGCGGCGGGACGATCTGGATTTTCTCTGGCTTCCCACTGCCGGGCCACTGGTGCGGAGTCAGGTGGCCCTGCACGGTGAAGCGCTATACGAATCGCATCCAAATGAATTTTCCCGGTTTCGCATCCAAAGCCAGTTGGCCCGGGATGACCAGCGTCCCTGGACGCGCTCGAACCAGAGGTTCATTCAGCGTAACCTGGAAAACGACTGGCAGATGGACCGCGACCTCGTGACCCGCAAACTGGCATCCTTGACTCGCTATCTGCTAGAACTGAAGCAGATTCTGCCTGGCAGTCTGGAAGAGTTCGAGAGCGATTTTCGTATTTATCGTGTGGCCGAACGTCAGGTGGAACTGTTGGTGGAGTGCGCAGCCTCGATCAATACCGAAGTGGCACAATCGGTGGCCAAAATACCTCCGTCGGACTACTATAGCTCGTTCCACTCGATGGCAGCGGCCGGTTGGCTGGAAAGAGAAGTGGCCGTTCGCCTGTCCAACCTGGCAGGGCTGCGCAACCGGTTGGTCCATCAATATGAGGATATTCGGCTTCCCCGACTCTACAAAGCCTGCAGCGATTCTCTCGGCGACTGGGACCGCTATCTGGCAACGGTCAGCCAGCATCTTTCTGAGGCCTGAGGAGCGAGGCCGTGGTCGGTAAGGTCGAGGCTCTCGAGGAGTTACTGCGGCTCAACAACAGCCCGACTGCGGCCAGTGGCGAGCAGTTTCTGGAGGCGTTGCAGGCGGGGGGAGGGCCACCGTGGCTGGTGGGCTCGTGGCTGTCGGCCGGGATGCGCTCGGCCATTCGCAGCTATGTGTGTCGACCCGATGTGGGGGCCGAGGAGGCGCTGTGCTTTCTGCAGCTGGCCTCGGACATGCGCTCAGGCGATCACCCCTTCGTCAACGCGGTGGCCCTGGAGCACCTTCAAGCCTGGTGGCAGAGCCACGACCACTCACTGGATTTGCTCGGCTTTGCGCGTCTTTGGAAGGGGAGCCCCGACGATTGGTTTCTGGCCTTTCAGGACCGTACCTGGAATCAGAGCTGGCCGCGCTTGGAAGACGCGTTTTTGCGGCCCTACCTGGAGGACCGGCTGGGCTATCTTCTGGGCTCGATCGAAGTGGCCGGCTATGCTTTGCCAGAACGGCGCGGCTACGACGCGTCGGCGGGGGCCAGTCGGGCCCTGAAGCTGCTGGCGCGCTTCTCGATGCCGCCCGAAGAGAGCCTGGAGCGCCTGTGGCAACTGGCCCTGGGCGAGGCTCGCAACGAACGCCAGCTGGCCCAGGAGTGCTTGGGCAAGCACCCCGAGTGGGCGGCGCGGCTGGTGAAAAGTGTGCGCTTGTCTCAGGCGGGCCCGCGCCAGCGAGCGGCCGAGTGGGCGGGCAAGGCTCGTGTGCACGAGGCCCTGCCAGCCCTGACGGCGGCGCTGCAGAAAGAGAAGGTCGAGAAGTGTCGACTGGCCCAGATGGAGGCCCTGAAGCTGTTGGGAGCGCCGCTGGAAACCTATCTGCAGCCCGAGGGCTTGCTGGCCGAGGCCCGGGCGTTGCTGGCCAGGGGCGCTCCTGCCTGGTTGGCCACGGTGCCCTGGGTGGACCAGAGTTGGAGCGAAGGGGCATCGAAGTTGGAGCCGCTGGTGCTGCAAGGCCTGGTTCTGGGCGCCGTGCGCCAGAAGAGCCCCGAACCTTCGGCCTGGCTGAAGACCATTTGCCAGCACCTGCAGGCTGCTTCGCGTCAGCAGTGGGGCAAAGCCCTGTTGGACTGGTGGATCGAGGCCGATCTGGCCGGTCGACTCAGCGAGGAAGAGATCCAGCGGCGGCTTCCCGCCGCGGTGGAGAGCCTGACCCAGCTCTACCGGCTGTTGGGACAGCCGCGAACCCCCGCCTCGATCGAGAGCGAGGCCCGTCGTCAGCTGACACAGGAGGTTCAGGGCTCGGCTATCGAGTTGAAAGGCGTACTGGCCCTGGCGGGAGCCTGCGGAGGCCCGCATTTGCTGGAGGGCGTTCGCCGCTATCTGACCGAGTGGTATGGTTTGCGTGCAGCGCAGTGCAAGGCTCTGGTGGCCATGCTGGCCCATGCCGAAGAGAAGGAGGCGGTGCACTATTTGCTGGGGGTGGCCCGCCGATTTCGCACCAAGGGCATTCAGGAGGAAGCCCAGCGGCGGCTGCGCGAGCGGGCCGAACGCCTGGGCTGGACGCTGGAGGACATGGCCGATCTGAGCCTGCCCGACGGCGGGCTCGACGATGAGGCGACGTTGAGGCTCGAGGTTGGCGAAGCCCAGGTATGCCTGCGCTTGCTGGAGGACGGGAGCTGGAGCCCCAAGAGCTTACCGGCTGGCGGCGATCCTGAACAGGTCAAAGAAGCCAACCGGCGCTGGAAAGCCAGCCAGAAGACCATCAAAGAGGCCTTCAAGTCGTTGAGCCAGCGGCTGTATGACGCGATGTGCAGCGGACGCAAATGGTCGTTTTCGAGTTGGGAAACCTGCCTGCTGCGCCACCCGCTGGCCCGCCGCAGCTGCCAGGCGCTGGTGTGGCAATCGGGACAGCACACCTTTCGGCCCAGCGAGGACGGCACGTTGATCGACGCCTATCACGCGCAGTTGCAGCCCCAGCCCGATTGGACACTGAGCCTGGCCCATCCGCTGACGATGTCGCGCGAGCTGGTGGAAGCCTGGTCGACCCATCTGGCCGACTATAAGCTGCTGCAACCGTTCCCCCAGCTGGCACGCCCAGTCTGTCCCAAGCCCCCGCAGCCCGGGGACGAGTGGCTGGGACACATGTTGACATCGTTCCAACTGCGCAATCGGGCCAAGACCCTGGGCTATGACCGGGGCCCGAGCGAGGACGGCGGGGTGTTTTTCGAATACCGCAAGACGCTGGGCACGAGCGGCTGGGTGATACGCATCCTGTTCAGCGGTAGCGAGCTGCCCGAAACGCTGCACCCGGTGGCTCTGCAAGGACTGGCTTTCGACTTTCAGCAGCGCAGTGCCGAACTGGCAGAGGTGCCCGATGTGCTGTGGTCGGAGGCCTGCAACGACCTGCGCGAACTGGCCCAGCAGGGCAGCGGCTTTGATGCCGACTGGCAGAAGAAGGTAGTGGTGCGCTAGTTCATTTAGGGGTGCGCTTCAGGGGCCTGGTGCGACCGTTTCGATCGCGTGATCCCAGTTGAAACCTGCCACCGGCAATCTTGCAAAGGGACAATACCCTGGGACTCCCCTGAGAAGTTTGTAGTGTCAAAATTGCATTTTGACACTACAAACTTCGAACGCATCTTCTCTTTAGCGAGCCCCGACAAGCCTTCGCGCACTCTCGGCGACCTCTGCGTTTCATATCGGCACGCCCACTCCATTGCGCTGGGTGTAGGGGGCTGATCTCTGTGGCCGTTCTCTGACCCCTTCTGACCAAGATCCCTGGCCGCTGCCGACTCATGAAAACAGGCCCAGGGGTTACCCGGGCCTGCTGTCCCCGCTGCCAGGCCGAAATGAGTCTACAGCCGCAAGGACGTAAGGACCGCGTCAGGGGAGCGCCTTGAGCCTATCCCGATTCAGCGCTGGCCTTGTGTGTTCAGCTTTCTGCCGGCCTTTCTGGCAGGATGGACCCGTTATCTTGCCGAGGTTGCGGGCATGTAGGCCGGAGCTGGACGTTGAGGGAACACAGCTCGCACGAACGCAACCCGGTGCGCGGTCGCTGTTTTCCCACGGCCTCGTTGCTCTCGTTTCGGAGCTCAGGCCGTTGCCCGGCTATGTTTCGGCGGGGGCCGAAGGTTGTCTTGATGATGCGCCGGAGGCGGCTTTCGGGGTGAAAGCGAGGGGCCAAACCGGGGAGCACAGTTGTCGGGAAACACGCCTACAATTTCATACCCTCCCGCGAGTTGTATTCAGGCCGATTCGTCGAAGGCCCGACATGTTGAATCCCCTGACAGAAGACTCGAAAGCCCTTTTTGTTCTTTGAATAGCCGTAGTTATGCTCCGGTGCATTGGGACATCGTGGCAGTACGGGAAGATACTTGGGTGTTAATTCATCAAGCGTTTTCGGACAGTTTCCTCCGTGGTCACTACTGTAGTTCTCGATACTTGTTCCAATTACATGCACCGCCCGGACGCAATCACCGTAGTTTCGCGCCGGACCATTTCTGCACCAATTGAGGCCCAAAGTGGCGGTAACATAGACAACGAGAAAGCCAGCAACGCAGAGGAAGCGTTTCGATAGGCTACGCAAAAAGGCAAACCTATCTGTCATTTGCGGGCGTTCCATTCGGTTCGATGCTCGAATACTGGGTTCGCCTTCAGCGAGCCCCCCAGTTCCTTCAGACAGGGATCAAGCTTGTAATTCGACGGACGACCAGTGATCCAGGGGTCGAGAATCACTGCATTATCAGGGTTAACTCCCGATTCTGGACCAACGATAATGGCGTGGCGCTCGAAGCCCGGATTGAGACCGAATGGCGTGTTGATGTCAATACCAGCGACGCGCCACCGACGTTGGTTGATCGGAATCCGACGCAAACAGGAGAGGATTTTCTGTTGCCAGTCCCCACATCCCCCTGGACTAAAGGGATGGAAAATGAAAGTCCAGTTATCGATAGGACCGGGCCAAGGGCTATAAGGGCGCGAAACTGAGCCCCACTCATAAATCGTTAATTCATAGCAATAAAGGTACTGTGCCAAGATGTCGTTAGCGTCTGACGGCTGCACTGGTCTACGTCGAACGTGCGGAATCCCCTCAAACTGATTTGGGTCGGTTTCGAGATCAGGAGGCAGAATGGGTTGGCGCCCATTGATATCCACCAAGACCGTCGGCGAAGCCGCCGCATAGTCGTAACGGTTCTGCGAGTGCAGCTGGTCCCTCGAAATGAACCTCTGCAAGAGGGGGTCATACCACCTTTGCCGCATGTAGAGCATCCCGCTGTCAGCATCCGTCCTCACGCCCAGGGCACCCACGAAGGCATACGGCATCCCACCAGGCACGTTGTCGAACCCGCCCGGCAGGGTCTCGCCCCAAGCGCCGTCATCACGCCGGAACATGACTTCGCTGTCGCGTGGGGAGCCCGGTAGCTGGCCTTCGCGAGTGAGGTCGCGGATGCGGTCCTCGCTGTCCCAGAGGAAGGTGGTGGTCGCGCCGTCTGAGGTGCGCGTCAACATGCGTCCGGCCATATCGTAGGTAAGATTCCGGTCGAAGGCGTCGGGGCCCTGCCCCTATGCGGCGCGGGCGCGGTGGGAGTTGTCCTGATCGCCGGG
>CAZYPN010000071.1:0-32519 GCA_964649085.1 uncultured Burkholderiales bacterium
CACTCTCGGCGACCTCTGCGTTTCATATCGGCACGCCCACTCCATTGCGCTGGGTCTACTCCAGTCGGTTTACCCCAAAATTGAGCATTGACAAAGCACCAGACCAATTCTCGTAAGTATTGTCCGCACAAACCCTGAAAAAGTTGGGTTACAAGGCGGCCAATCAAGCCAGAACTTTTGAGAATTGGTATAGGGATCAGTGCGGGGCTTGACGGGCTCGACCCAGGGCCATCCAGGGGAAGTAGTGGCGATACATGTGGTAGCGCAACATAAAGCCGCGGCTCAACTCGCGCCCCTGGCGCAGGGTTTGGCCCGGCTGCAGGTTGCTGCGAGCCCCCCCACCGTAGCCGGGAAAGCCGGTGCCGGTATAGTGGAGCTCGTCCCAGCTGCCCTCGGCGGTTTGGCGGCGTGACAAAAACTCCAGGCCGCGCTGGATGGCCTCTTCCACCTCGGGACAGCGAGCCGCCAGCAAGGCCATCAGGGCCCAACCGGTTTGCGAAGGCGTGCTTTCGCCCCGGCCGCGCAGCGTGACGTCCATATAGCTGGCGCAGGTCTCGCCCCAGCCACCGTCGCTGTTCTGCCGCTCCATGAGCCAGTGGCAGGCGCGCTGCACATAGTCGGCCCGCATATTCTCGCCCACCTTTTCCAGGGCCGGCAGCACGGCCGCGGTGCCGTAGATATGGTTCACCCCCCAGCGACCGAACCAGCTGCCGTCCTCTTCTTGCTCGCGCCGGATATAGTCCACGGCGCGTGCCACCTGCGGGTCGCTCAGGGTGTAACCCATCCACCCCAGAGCCTCGACCACGTGGGCCGTGACGTCCACGCTGGGCGGGTCGATGGCCTCGCCAAAATCGCAGAAGGGAATCAGCCGGATCAGCCCCTGGGTGTTGTCTTTGTCGAAGGCGGCCCAGGCCCCGTTGCTCGACACCATGGCTCGCACCCAGGCCTCGGCGCGGCGCAGCGCTTTCTCCAGGCGCTCGGGCTGAGGGTGGGTGGCGCGGGCGCGAGCCAGCACGATCATGGCCACCGCCGTGTCGTCGATGTCGGGATAGCAATCGTTCTCGTACTCAAAGGCCCAGCCGCCCGGTTCGACGCCGGGCACCTTCACGCACCAGTCACCGGGAGCCAGAATCTGCTGGTCGAGCACGTATTCGAGCGACTTGAGAAAGACCGGATCGCTACAGTCATAGCCACAATCGAGCATGGCCAGCTGGGTCAGCAGCGTATCCCAAACCGGCGAATTGCAGGCCTGCAGAAAGGTTCCGCGCTCCTCGGGCACGGCCCAGGGCTCGTCGAAAGCGCGAATGCCCTGGCGCACCACCGGGTGACTCAGCGCATAGCCCTCGCAGCGCAGGGCCATCAGGCTGTAGATCCAGGGCGGCTGAATACCGGCCCAACAACCGTCGGCTTCCTGGCGAGAAAGTATCCACTCTAAACAGGCCTTGATGGCCAGCTCGCGGCCCGGCTTCCAGGGCAGCTTGTTGTAGGCGGTCAGCACCCGATCGGCATAGTAGAAAAAGTGAGCCCACTTGCCCCGACTGGGCTTGGGAAGAGCCACCTTGTGGCGACGGCCCTGAGGGAACAGCTCATCGAGCCGCGACTCGGGAGGCAACGGGCGCACCGGCCGACGGGCCGAAAGAATGCACAGGGGAACGATGGTCGCTCGGGCCCAACTGGCGAAGTTGTAAAGGCTGAAAGCGAAAGAGTTGGGGAAGTAGATGATTTCGGGAGGCAGGGCTGGGGTACCGTCCCAGGGCCACTCGCCGATCAGGGCCAACCAGATTTTGGTGAACACCCGCACGGAGGGAACGCCGCCGTGGGCGAAAATCCACTCGCGGGCCCGTACCAGAGCGGGTTCATCGGCACGGGCGCCGCTGGCTCGCAGGGCGGCATAGCATTCCACCGTAGCGTTCAGGTCGCCGGACTCGGCCTCGTAATACACCCCCCAGGAGCCGTCGGGACGCTGCATCGTGCGAATGGTACGCAGTACCTCGGGCAACTTGGGATCATCCTTCACCCCCAGCACATGCATGCCCAGGACCCACTCGGCTTCCATCGTGCAGTTGGTCTCGAGCAAGCCCACCCAATAACCCGCATCGTGCTGGTTGCGCCGTGTCCAATCGTAGGCCCGCCCGATCATGGCGCCAAGGTCGATGTGTTCCTGAACTTCTTTCATCGCGAATTCCTTCTCCTGAGTGAGTGACATATGCCCCAAGGCAGCCAGAAAGAAACCTGTAGGGAGTGAGCGCCCCGAAAACGAAATTCCATTGTATGAGATGGGTGCTGCGAGGCCTGGTCCTGGGGATGGTTCTGCTGACAACGTCGCTGGCCGCCAAGCAGCGTATCATTTACCTGACGGCCCCTGCCCCCCAGGGCAAGTTTCCCCCGCCCTGGACCGAAACCATTCACGTGTCCATCGAAGAACTCTCGGTGTCCGACCACCGCTACTGGAAGAAGGGGCAGAGCGAGTTCAAGGCCGCCTTGAAGGGTCACCTCAAGAACGACACCTTCGAGGTTGAGGTGCTGTGTCTGGCCAAGGGCGAGAAGAAAATCGCGGTGTTTCGTCAGCCCCTGAAGATCGAGGCCAAAACCAAAAAGGTCTCGCTCAATCGCCTGAAGTTCATCGAGGAGATCAACCTTTAAGCCCTGGGGTTGGGCGGCAGTTGCCCCAGCGACTCTTTGACACGATTCCCCAGCCAGAGGCTGCCCAGTTCAGCGCCCCAACGAGCCCCACCCAGAACAGCACCCACGGCTCCCAGGGCTCCACCGGCCAGGGCAGCCGAAAACCCCGACCCCTCGGTATAGGGCTGCAAGGGGGCCGCCAGGCGGGCATGACCCCGGGCCACGGCCGCACCATATTGCTCGCCCAGTTCAGCCCGATGCTGCTGCAGGGTGCCCGTTGCCGATTTCCAGCCGGTCAGGGCGCCCCAGCTGGCCCCCAGCGGCAGCGCCACCAGGCCCAGCAAGGCCCCCCCCAACACACCGCCCACGACCTTTCCGGCCCCTATGGCCAGCCGACCCGGCCAGCTCAGATCGCCCCCGGGCGGTGGTTGCAGCCGCCTGGCAGCGGAAGGCGCGTGGCTGCAGGTCGAACCACAAGATGGCTCCACAGCGCTACCGTCGCAGCTGAAAAAGCGCAGCAGGCCCGCATAGCTGCCGCGCAGCCAGCCGTGCTCTTCGATGGCCTGGCGGGCAAAGCTGGAGCACGACTGCTGATAGCCGCAGCGCACCTCCAGTTCCGGGCTGACGAAGCGCTTGTATTCACGATGCAGCCAGCCCGCCAAACCCTGGACCTCAGCAGCAGGGGGGGTCTGGGGGCGCGGGGCCAGCACGTAGTCCAACAACTCGCCCCAGCCCGAATCCCTCGACCAGTCGAGTTGACGGTATTGCTCGCGTTCTTTCTCCGACAGGGCTTTCCAGGGCAGGCTTACGGTTGCCCCCGTGGTGGCCCGCAGGGCCTGCAGTTGGGGGGTGGAGCGCCGGTCGACAACGCAGGCCTCATACTGACGCCGAGCCCCGATGGCTGCCTCGCGCACCGACTCGGGATAGGCCTCATCGGCGAGAATCTCGGAGAGGAAGGCCCCCAGGTCGCGAAGGTGAGAATCGTCCTCCAGGCTGTCGCGGGACATGGCCGGGGTGCGCAGCAGGCTGGCATAGATCTGGTCGGGGTGAACCTTCGAGTCGATCAGTTCACGCACCAGCCCCCGCAGCGAACGAGCCACCTTTTCCAAGGGCGAGGTGCGTAGCGCACTGTGAATCGAGTCGGCCGGGGCGGTGCGAACCCAGCCGCAAGCCGCCTGCTCGGCACTGAGACCGGCCAGCTTTCCCTCACCGGAGGTGAGGCCGGACTGGGCGCCCACCTGAAAATCGGCCAGCTTGCGCAATTCGTAGGCCGCCTCCAGGCTCTGACCCTGGCTGAACACCAGCAGGTCGGCCCTGCGATGGCTTTGTTCCAAAGCCACTCGCAGGTCCTTGAGATCCTGAGGACGATCCGACTCTACCCAGAGGGCCAGTTTGTCGGAGGACTCGGCCAGCAGCCGGGCCTTCATCTCGGCCGGTGAAGCAGACCCCTGGGTCTGCGGCTCGAGGCGGGCCCATTCGGGGCGCCGCACCGTCACCTGGCTGGAGGAGGGCCGCAGCTGCATCGCTTTAGAAGGGGGAGCAGCCGCCGCCGCTGGGCGGGTCGGTGGGCGGCGGCGCAGGATTGTTCTCGCCAGCCAGCTTGGCCAGAGCCGAAGCCACATTGAGACGGCCACCGGTGACCGTTTTGCCCTGCAGCGAGGCTACCGGGTCGGTGGTGCTCAGCAGCAGCTCACGCAGCTGCTCATTGGTCAGCGTGGGCTCCTGGGCCAGCAGCAGCCCGGCCGCGCCACTGACGTGGGGGCAGGCCATCGAGGTGCCGCTCATCGAGCGGTAGCTGTCGTTGGGCGTGGTGGAATAGATGTCCACCCCGGGGGCTCCCAGGTCGACCGAGGTCGCTCCGAAGTTGGAGAAACTGGCGATGCCGTCTTTGCGGTCGGTGGCTGCCACCGAGATGATGTTGGGCATATCATAGGAAGCCGGGTAGGCCGGGCGGTTGTCATTGTTGTTGCTGTCATTGCCGGCGGCGAAGATGTGCAGCGCGGGCGAGCTCTCCAGCACATCTTTGAGGGCCTGGTTGTAGCCGCCGCCTCCCCAACTGTTCGAGGTCACTCGAGCGCCCATCTTGGTGGCATAGGAGATGGCCTTGATGGCGTCGGCCAGCGTGCCGCCGTTCTTGCCCAGGAACTTGACCGTCATCAGGTTGGCGTTCCAATTAACGCCCACCACGCCTTGCTCGTTGTTGCCCACGGCTCCGATGGTACCGGCGCAGTGGGTTCCGTGACCGACATCGTCGATGAAGGTTCCGCTGCCGTCCATGGCGTTGTAGCCGTGAACGTCGTCGATCACGCCGTTGTTGTCGTTATCGATGCCATCTCCGGGGATCTCGCCGGGGTTGGTCCACAAATTGGCCTTGAGGTCGGGGTGATTGACGTCGGTTCCGGTATCAATCACGGCGATCAGCGGACCACCCTGGGCCTGATTTTTGCCGGTGGTGAACTTCCAGGCCTCGGGAGCGTCGATGTCGGCGTCGGCCTTGCCGGCGTTCTGTCCCTGATTGTCCAGGCCCCACAGCTTGCTGTTCAAATCGTTGGGCACCACGGGCTCGCCGATGGCGTAGAGACGGTCGTTGGTCTCGGCATACTCAATGCGATCATCCTGGCGCAACTTTGCCAGGGCTTCTTCGGTGGAGGTGCCGGCCGGCAGACGCAGGTGCAACAGGTCACCCTGCATCGCTTGCAGCATATTCTGGGGCAGGTCGAAACGCTCGATGACCTGCATGTTGTATTCATCGGTCACCGAATCGAGCAACTGGGAGTCGGCCCGCATTTTGACAATGACCTCGCCAGGCACGTAATCGCGCGAGCGCGGGGCAAGTTGATTGGAAATGGTCATCGGGGCCTCCTCATTGGACAGTGGTGCGGATGTAGGATGCCATGGCCGAGACCCCGAGGACTTTACCTAATTGTTGCCATCCCTCTAATCACCCTTAACCATTCCTGAAAGCCGCTCAACCGGACAGGGCGGAAAGCTCAACCTCGACGTCCACCTCGCGCTCCTCGCGGCGCACGCGCAGCTTGACCTTCTGGCCCACCTCACAGCCGTCGAGCAATACGAAGAGGTCATTGGAATTGCGCACGGGCTTGCCGTTCAGGGCCACGATGACGTCGCCAAGCACGATGTGTCCATCGGCATCGCGCCGGGTGGGAAGCAGCCCGGCCTTGTCGGCCGGACCGTCGGACAGCACCTGAAGGATCAGCACGCCGTCGATCTGGTAGCCCGCCGTAAAGCGATCGGGGGCAATACTGATGCCCAGGCCGGGTTTCTGAATGCGTCCATATTCGATCAACTGGGGAATCAGGCGCTGAACAATGTCGGCCGGCACCGCGAAGCCGATACCGGCATAGGCCCCCGAAGGACTGTAAATGGACGTATTGACCCCGATCAGCCGGCCCGCGCTGTCCAGCAGCGGACCGCCAGAATTGCCGGGGTTAATGGCGGCATCGGTTTGAATCACCCCCTGGATGGGTCGACGAGTGATGGATTCGATCTCGCGTCCCAAACCGCTGATCACTCCGGTGGTCAGGGTTTGGTCCAATCCGAAAGGATTGCCGATGGCAAAGACCTTCTGACCGACCTCCAGTTGCGAGGAGTTGCCGACTTCAATGGCCCGCAAATCTTTCTCGGGGGCCTCCACCTTGATCACGGCCAGGTCTTTGTCGGGTTCGGCCCCGATCACTTTGGCCGGCCAGCGGCTCTGATCGGTAAGCACCACTTCGACCTCGTCGGCCCCCTGAACCACGTGGAAGTTGGTGACGATATGGCCTTTCTTATCCCAGACGAAGCCGGAGCCCGTACCCCGCGGAATCTGCTGCAGGTTCAGGGTAAAAAAGTCGCGCCGCACATTGGCCGTGGCGATGTACACCACACTGGGCGAAACCCGCTTAAACAACTCGACCGTGGCCTTCTCATCCGAGGCCAGTTGCACGGGCTGGCCCGGCGGAGCCGAGCTTGTCGAAGCTGGAGGGGCCGGTGGGGGGGCGGGCCTGGGGCCCTGGATGTGGTCCCAAACCTGCCAACCCAAAGAGACTACTACGGCGATCTTAACCCATCGTTCCATGACGATCAGCTTCTGACGAGCGGTTCGGGTTCCTCTCAAGTTCGGGCTCTCGACCCGGCGTGGCCAGGTTCAGGCGAGTGATCAACAGACGGAAGAGCCCATAGTAGGCCAGGGCGAAGAAAGGCCCCAACACGGGCACAAGCCAGGGGCAGGTATGCTTTGGGTAGAGCAGCAGATAGTCGATCAGCCCGAAAGAGAAGGAAAAGCCCAACTTGCCTCCCAGGGCCACCATGAGGCCGCAGGCTAAGGAGGCCAGCACACAGTGCAGTCCGTAGAGCACCGGAGCCACAAAAAGAAAGGTGAATTCGACCGGTTCGGTGATGCCGGTCACGATGCAGGTCAGCACCCCCGACCCCAGGATGCCGGTCACCCGAGCTCGCTCTTGCGGACGGGCCGAGTGGATCAGAGCCAGGCTGGCGGCCGGCAATCCGAACAGGGCGAACAGATAGCCCCCACCCAGGATACCCGCGCTGGGGTCGCCGGCGTAGAAGCGGGGCAAGTCGCCGTGCACGGCTTTGCCGCTGAGGGGGTCGATGAAGTCGCCGATTTGAAAAAAGAAAGGCGTATTCCAGATGTGATGCAGGCCAAAAGGAATCAGGCCGCGATTGACCAGCGCCCAAAGGGCGGCTGCGGCCACCGGAGCTTCTCCGGCAACCTCGCGCGAGAACAGCCCGATAGCTCGCTGCAAGGGGGGCCACAGCAAACTCAGGGCCGCCCCCAACATCAGACAAAGCACGGCCGAGCGCAGCAGCGGCCCCGAATCGGCCCGAGACTGGCCCGACCTTTGCCCCGTCCAGCCCACCACCAGTCCCACCACAATGCCGCCGAAAACGCCCGTGTCCAGGGTGGGAATACCGCAAATCGGGCTGAGATCCAGGCCCTGAAGCTCGGCACACAGCCCCAGCGAGGTCAACATCAGCAGATAACCCATCAGCGCGGCCAGCGCCGCCCAGCCCCGGAACTGATTGAAGCCCAGCGCCACCCCCAGAGCGAAGAGCAGGCCCAGCTGGGTGAACACCGCGCCGCCTGCGGCGGCCATCACGCGAGCCAGCAACGGCGGCAGTCCGGGCAGGCCGCTGCTGCCAACGCCCAGGAAGATACCGGCCAGAGGCAGCACCGAAACCGGCAACATCAGCGAGCGGCCCACTTTCTGCAGCAAGCGAAACACGGCCCACCCTTCTCACAACACGGCGGAAGTCCCCGGCCCTGGTGGGGGTGAAGGTCCGCCCGAAGCGAGGGCAAAACCATGAGACATCTGAAGCGGCAGTGGAGGGCGAGTGCACAAGATTATCTGGATCTACCTGTGGGTGGCCCTGGCCATGGTGGCCGGGGCCCAAGAAGTGACCAAGCGAGTGGGGGTGGTGCTCGAGGCTCAGGGAGAGGTCTTCCGCATCCCCTACAACCACCCGGCCCAGCGCAAGCGTGAGGTGCGGGGGCTGAGTTCCATTCATAAAGACGATCGTCTGCTTTTGGCCGCCGGGTCGAGCCTGACGGTGTCTCTGCTGGAGAACGCCCGTCGCTATCGCCTGACGGGCCCTCTGGAATTGCAGTTTCGCGGCAGCAATCTGGCAGCGGGTCGCGGCATTACCGAGCTACCCCAACCGTCTGCCCGTCTGGCGGTGGCAGCCGGCAGCGACCTCAACCTGGCCAAACTCGGGGGCGCTTCCAGTCGCGACCTGGGATTCTCGGTCTTCGTCGCAGAGGCCCATCCGGCGTTGGACCTGGATCTCATCCAGGAGCATTTCGAGTCATCCACGTTGGAGGTCAAGGTTTCGCCGGCCGACCCGGCCTCTCCGCGCTGGACAACGGTTCAAGGAACCCTGGTGCACGGCCCTCGAGGGCGCGACCGGTTGAAATTGCAGATGCCGTTTGAAGAAGGGCGCTCCTACTGGATCTACTGGGGCGACCAGCCGATTCCGCCGGACAAAGCCGTTCAGTTCACGGTGACGCGCCTGCCGGAAAACAGCCTGGCATCGTTGCGAAACTGGGAAAAAACATCGGCCTCTTTTCAGGAGAAAATTGAAGTGGTCGAGTGTTACCGCGCGGCCCGGCTGTTTGAACACGCCGAGTCCCTACTGCTCGAACTGCAAAAGGCTCACCCCCGGGATATGGACTGGGAAACCTACTGGCAACACTTCCACAATGATCGACGTGGTCTCAAACTCTGATTGGCAACCTTTTTGTAACAAGTTCTGTACGACCTCTGAACATCGAGTTGCTATCTTTGGACAGACAACCCGACCTGGAGGTTTCCGGTGAAGATTGCCAATGCACCCCATTCCCCTACCCCAAAACTCTATTCCCGAGGCGGTCAGCCCGTTGATGGGCTGAACCTTCAAACACCCCCTCCAGAGGAGCCCAAGTCCGGACTGATCGGCCGAGCCATTCAGTGGCTGGATGACTACACGTCGCCCCGTGAAAACACCGGCGGCAATTTCAAGCAGGCTTCCTATTTCCAGGCCGCCTTCCAGGGCGGCAGCGAAGGTTTCTACCTGATGGGCCTGCCCGGCATTGCGGCCGGTGCCAGTTCGGCCCTGACCGGAGCCTTTGTGCAGAACAAAACCGGCAGCGAACTGGCCGGCCTGGCCGCCGGAACCTCGGTGGGCGCCGCCCTGGGAGCGGCCGTCGGTCACGTTACCGGGGTGCCGCTTTTCGGAGCCACGATGGTCGGAGCTCTGGTCGGGTCGTTCCAAACCATTCGGGCCCACGGCGAGTCGAAGATTCGCGATTCGGGCGGCAATGCCACCATGGTGTCGGCCTTCTTTATCCCCGGCCCGGCCAAAGTGGCCGGCGGCATCGGAGCAGCCATGGGAGCGCGAATGGACAACAAAGTTCATCAGGCCCTGGTCGGAGCAGCCACGGGTGCCGCCCTGGGCGCCGGGTTGGCCGCCATTGGCTACGCCCCGGTCAGCGTGGCTACGGCCGCCATCGGTTCGGGCCTGGCCGGAGCCGTAGGCCCCTTCATCGGTCCGCGGTTCTCCCAGTTCTTCCGCAATCTGGCCGACGACATCGGCACCGGAGTGAGCAAGCTGCTCGTCAAAACGGGCCTGATGGACAAGCCCCTGGAAGACAAGACGGCCAACGCGGTCGGTTCGGTTCCTGCTGCCTTCATCAAGGAAGGAATGCGCGGATTCCAACTCAGCGATGGTGGCCTGATGGGCTTTGTGGTGGGTGGACTGATGGAATCGGCCCAGCAGGCCCAGATTGCGCTGTTCTCCAAAAAGGAAGGCGAGGGCGAAAAGCCTCCCGAGGATACCCCGCCCCCCGCGTGACCTGGTGTCGGCAATTTTTCACCCCTCGCTACGCCGAGAATTTTCTCGAGCGAGTCGCCGAATCTGAGGTCGACTTCCTGCTCCAGCTGCTGGCTCTGGGCCCGGGCTCGCGAGTTTTCGATCAGTGTTGCGGCACGGGTCGCGTGAGCCGGGCTCTGGCCCAGCGGGGCATGCAAATGGTGGGTGTCGACCTGTGCCAGGACTACATCGCCCGTGCCCAAGAGGTCAGCGGCCCTCAGGGGCGCGAGTTTTTCTGCGCCGACGCTCGGACCTTTGTGGCACAACCCTGCTGTGACGGCGGATTCAACTACCACTCCAGCTTCGGCTATTTTGAAAGCGACCAGGACAACCTCGAGGTACTGAAGGCAGCTGCCAGCTCCTTGCGACCCGAGGCTCCGTTTCTGCTCGACGCTGCCAATATGGCAAGGGTCATCGCCCACTTTCAGCCCGCCTGGGAAACCTCTCCGGCGCCGGGTTTGCAAGTCGTTCGCCACAGCCAGATCGATTGGGCCCAGGGACAGGTCCACCAGCGTTGGGTCTATCGCGACAGCACCGGGAGGGAAGAAGAAACCCACTCCAGTCTGCGCCTCTACCTGCCCCATCAGCTGGCCCAGATGCTGGATGCGGCCGGATTCTACCCCGAGCAGCTCTACGGAGACTACCTGGGTTCGCCCTTCCAATCCGACAGCCCACGGGCCCTCTGGCGGGCACGCCGAAAGGTGTCGCTGTGAGGCAACTGCTCGCCATCATGCTACTTCTGCTTTCCTGCGGCTGGACCCAGCCGCCCCAGAAGGCCCATCCCGCCGACCGCTATGTTTCCGAACTGCCCCTTGGAGCGCTGCGCGAGGCCGCTGGAACCCGCTTTCGCGTCTTTGCGCCCGAGGCCCCGGGGGTTCGCCTGCATCTCTACGGGTCGCGCAGCGGAACCTTTGCCATGTCCGGCAATCCCGACGGCACCTGGGAGGTTCTCTGCCCGGATCTTCCCTGGGACGGAAGTTGTCAGTATACTCTCGAGGCCTGGGGCAAAGAGGTCATCGACCCTTATGCGCGTTGCCTGACCGGCCACGACGGGCGGGGCGTGCTCTACCAGGACGATACCCCGTTGCTGCCGAGGCCGCAGTTTCCGCCCGAAGAGGCTATCCTTTATGAACTGCACCTGCGCGATTTCACGCTTGACCCCGACAGCGGCATTCAACGCCGCGGCAAGTATCTGGGGTTAACCGAGGAGAACACCCGCCTGTTTCCCGAGGGGAAGGTCAGCACCGGGCTCGACCACCTGGTGGAACTGGGCGTCAACACGGTGCAAATTCTGCCGCTGAGCGAATTCGCCAACGATGAGCAGCACGACCGCTACGGCTGGGGCTATGACTCGGTGCACTTCAACAGCCCCGAAGGCTGGTATGCCAGTCGCCGCCAGGATGGCACGCGGGTCAAGGAGTTCAAGCTGATGGTCAACGCCCTTCATCGTCGCGGTATCCGCGTGGTGATGGACATGGTTTACAACCACACCATGGAACAGCGCGGCCAGGGGCGGCTCTATTCGTTCGAGGGGCTGGCCCCGGGCTACTATTATCGTCTGAAGCCCGACGGCAGCTACTACGATGGTTCGGGCGTGGGCAACGAGTTTCGCAGCGAAGCCCCCATGGCCCGACGATTTCTGCGCGATTCTTGCCGCTACTGGGTGGAAGAGATGGGCGTCGACGGTTTTCGTTTCGACCTGATGGGGCTGATCGACCGAGAAACCATGCGGCTCATCACCCAGGATCTGAAGCGCATCGATAGCAACTTGCTGATCTACGGCGAGCCCTGGGCGGCCGGAACCACGCCCATCCCGATCACCGCCAAGGGCAGCCAGAAGGGGCTGGGTTTCGCCGTGTTCAACGACGATTTCCGTGACGCCCTCAAGGGTCATGTTTTCCAGCCGGAGGCCTGCGGCTATGTTCAAAACGGCAGCTTTTTGGAAAAGGTGCGCTGCGGCATCGAAGGCTCTTGGAAGAGTTTCGCCCAGCAGCCCACCGAGAGCATCAACTACGTCGAATGCCACGACAACCACACCCTGTGGGACCGCCTCTCTCTGTCGCTGCCGGCGGCCTCGACAGCCGAACGCCTGTCGCTGCAACGCCTGGCCACGGCCATCGTGCTCACCTCGCAGGGCATTCCTTTCCTGCATTCGGGCCAGGAGCTGGCCCGCACCAAGTGGGGCCATCACAACAGCTATGATCAGCCCGACGCTCTGAACATGATTCGCTGGCACGACAAACACAAGCACGCCGAGCTGGTGGCCTACGTACGGGGGCTGATCGCACTGCGTCGGGCCCACCCGATGTTTCGCATGGGGCGGGCCGAACTCGTGCGCCAGCATCTGCGCTGGCAGCCAGCCCCTGAACCCTGCCTGAGCTATTGTCTGACGGACCCGGACGGCACCGACAGCTGGAAGAAAGCTCAGGTGCTGATCAATCCGAAGCGCACGCCCCAGACCTTTTCGGTGGCCGCGGGTTTCCAGGTGTGGAGCGAATCGCAGCGCAGGCTGCTGCCCCCAGCTCCGAAAGCCACGACCCGGATCGAAGTGCCGCCCCAGCGCTTGATGGTCCTGGCCTGGCCCAAGAATCGCTGAGCGGTACCCCACAATTACCCCATCTGGCCCTGGCCTTTTGCCCCGGGGGTTCTTAGGATAGGGGCAATCTCTCCCAGGAGGTTCACTTGAAAAAAGTTCTCTTCGGCCTGCTCTGCTGCGCCGCTCTGGCCAGTGGCTGCGGCAACTCCGACCGGGTCAATGAATTCTTAGCCACGAACAACGTTACGTTCAATCTCGGGGGCGGCTTTGGCCCCATAGGTGGCAACTGCTCGGGAACCGCTGCCACCGTGATCGCCGTCGACGTTACCGGCAACGCAGCCCAGGGCTACGCCTTTGCCTATGCCGACCTGAACGGCACCAATGCCGACACCGATCCCGTGGACGGAAGTCTGGGTGGAGACGTTACCAGTACCGCCGGTGGCACTCCCGGTCAGGTGCTGACGATTTTCTCCAATGTGAACGTGCCCAACGTGGCGGTGGTGACCATTACCGTCAACGGCTCTCCGGGCAACGGCATTGCCCAGGGCGACGTGATCAACGTGATCGGTGCGGCCGGTCCTCCGCCCGGAGCCACCAAGTTCGCCATTGTCAACCTGGCCCAGGCCATCGGTGGCCAGGCCAGCTGGCTGAGCTCGGGAGGTCAGCTGGAGATTACCCAGCTCACGCCCCCTACGGGAGGCACGCCGGGCACCGTGACCCTCACGCTGCGGGGGGTCTGTTTCCAGGCCAATCAGGGCTCCAGCGCCCAGGGCACCTTTACCCTGAACGGTCAGGCTCGCTCCCCGTTGGGCAACGGCGGTGGCTCAACCCTGTAGCCAGCCTCGTTGGCGTGCCTTGTTCAGGGCCTGTTGGCGTCCGCTGACCTCGAGCTTTTCATAGATCCGCTTGACATGAGCGTGCACGGTGTGCGGGCTCAGGTTCAGATGGACACCGACCTGCTTGTAGGAAAAGCCCTGGGACAGGGCATCCAGGACCTCCTTCTCACGCTCGCTGAGGGGGAGGTCCTGCTGATAGACCCCTACCAGTAGACGTGCAATGGCGGGCGTCAAAGGCGCCCCCCCAACTTCCAGAGTAGACAACGAGCGAACCAGCTCCTCCGGGGTCAGGCCCTTGCGCAAATAGCCCACGGCACCGGCCCGCAACGCGGCAAAAACCGTTTCTGGATCTTCAAACACGGTATGGGCCACGCACTGAGCTCGATGCTGCTGGCGCGCCGCCCACTCCAGCCACTGTAAACCACTCATGCCGGGCAAGCCCAGATCGACCAGCACAATATCGGGTGCCCACCGCTGCCAACCGCGGCTCAGGTCTTCGGCCAGACGGCAGCTGGCCACCAGGTTGAAATGGCTCGCCAGCGCGGCTTCCAGTTCAACCCGAAGGCCTTCGTCATCTTCAAGAATTGCCAACCGCTTCATGGTGACTCCAATCCGTTCGGCAGCGTCACCTCAATTTCAAAGCCCGCCGCGCCCCCCTGGGGCTGGCCGCAGCGAAATTCGCCACCCAACTCTGCCAGGCGACTCTGCATCCCTTTCAAGCCCCGACCCTCCACCTGTCCCTGCCGACCCGAGCCATCGTCGATCACCCGCAATCGGAAAGGAGGCCCCCACTCCACGCTGAGTTGAACTCGCCCGGGGTGGGCGTGGCGCAGCGCGTTGCTCAAGGCCTCGCGCACCAGTCGGAACAACGACAAGGCCGGATAACGCGACACCCGCGCCGGAAGTTCCCCCTGGGTAACCACATCGAACTCGATCTCCCTGGGCTCGAAGAGCCGATTGCCATAACTGCGCAGTTCGGCGATCCACCACTGGCTCGACAGGCTGAGCTCCTGGCCACGGTCGCCCTGATACAGGAAGTTCTGCAGTTCGAACAGGGCGTCGCCCGCCAGCTCCTGAACCTCGGCTTGGCGACTGAGCAAGCGGATATTGGCCAGAGCCGAACCCACGCCATCATGCAAATCGCCCAGCAACTGTTCGCGCTCTTGCAGGCGGCGCTGCCGTTCGGCCAGCAGGTTTTCCACCAGTCTGGCATTCTCGAGATACAGTGCAGCCTGCTCGGCAATGCGGCCCAGTGTGGACAGCAGAGAAGCGCTGTAGAAACGACCCCGGGGCAAAGGTCCCACCAGGCAATCGGGCCCCTGGCCCAGGCACAGCCTCAAGCACGGCTCCTCGCCGCTTTCCAGCAAGGCGCCAGGCCGGGCACCGCCACGGGCCTCTGTCCAATCGATCCAGCTCGGCCCCAACCAGCGCTGCAGGCACTCTGCCAGCGATGGGCCAATGGCTTCAGCGGGCTGGCGGGCTGCCAGCTCGGAAAACTCTCGCAACCAGGCCTCGGTCTCGGGCTGGTTGCGGCGGAACAGTCGGCTCAAGGCGCGGTCCACTCTGGAGCGAATCCAGCCGTAACTGGACGCCAGCACGGCGGTGAACAGCAAGGCCCGAGCGGGATCGAAGGGGCCCAAGAACCGCCAACCCAGGAAGGTCAGCAGCCCGACTTCAATCAGCAACAACGAAGCCAGGGTGAGACCATAGACCAGCGTGCCTTCGAAAAAAGAACCGAGTTCGAACAGGCGATAGCGATGGATGGCCACCGCCATGGCCAGGGGAATACACACCAGGAATGCCCCTGGAACCGTGTCGCTGAGCCAGCGCTGGCCCGTGAAGAGCAAAGGCAAACCGTTGAACAAAATCCAGGGGCCCAGGCCCCAGGCGAATCCCAGCAGCACCCAGCGCATCTGCTGCCGCTGCAGCCGGGCCCGGGCTCGCAGGCTGGCCACGACCACCACGATCAGGCTGGCCAAAAACAAGAGCGGAACCAGCAAACCCTGCAGCGAGATGGAAAGGCTGAAGGCCACGCCCAGGGAAATCACCCACAGCCCTTTCAGCCAGAAGGGAGTGCGGTCGCTGCCCCTGGCCAGGTTCCAGGAGAAGTGAAACAACAGCATGGGCGCCAGTTGAAAGTTGACGATATTGAGCACGTTCAACAGGCTGAACACCCCGGGCCAGCCGCCCCAGGGCGAAAGCAGTGAACCACAGTTGGTCAGATAGACGGTGGCCATGGAAAGACAACAGAGGTGAAAGACCCGCGCCTGGCGACGAGGCACATCGCCCAGATCGGGGCGCCGCAGCATGTGCCAGAGGGTGCCCCAGCCGACCAGAAAAAACACCAGCCCCACGGGGGCATGAGCCGCGGCCGGGTTGCGCAGCACCGCCAACCCCTGTCGGCCCACAGGGGCCTCAAGCGAGAGAGATTGGCCCTGGCGTAGCACCTGCAGGGGCTGCCCCTGGCTCAAAGCCTGGTGCAGCGCCTGTTGCTCGGACAGCCAGGTTCTCAGCTGCTGCCGCGAGGCGATGGCCACGTTGTCGCGCACCAGGCTCAGCGGCCCGAGCTGATGAGAACCCACCGCCAGCAGCCGATCGCCAGCCTGCAGTGGGGCCGGGGCACGAACCACCACCCAATGGGGGTTCGACCATTGAGCCTCGAGTTCCACACCCGCAGACCACCAGATGCCGGTGGCCGCCAGCAGCAACACCGCCAGCATCCAGCAGGCTCCCAGCCAGAGTTCCCAGACCCGCATGGGCGGACCTGTGGGACCTGGCGGTGATTTCCTGCCGGCTCAGGCCTGCTCGAGAAACTCGCGCAACCAGCGATGAATGGTGCCGGGGCGCTCCCACATGGCCACATGCATGCCCCAGGGCAGCACCTCCAGGCGGCGGGCCCCCAGTTGCCCGGCGCTCTGGCGCCCCAGGGCCAGGGGAATCAATGGGTCCAGGCGCCCCAGAATGACCATGCTGGGACAGCGCACCCGCGGATAGTAGGGTTGCAAATCCCAACCCGGAATCACCTCGTCGATCAACAAGCGGGTAACCCGAGAGCCGGTCGAGATCACCCCTTCGGGTCGGGCCAGCAGGCCGCACAGCGGCGTGATCCAGCGCAAGACGCGAAAGGGCAGGCTGCGGGGGATGATGCGTGCCGAATTCATCACCACCAGGTGACTCACCCAGTCGGGGTATTCGGCCGCCAGGCGCACCCCGAAATAGCCACCAAAACTATGGGACAGCAGCACAAAAGGGCGGGGCAGCGTGTCCAGAAATCGAATCAGGTCGTCGTAGATCGACTCGAGGGTGGTACCTTCTTGCCAGGGAGTGCGGCCGTGCCCGCGAATCTCGGGCGCCCAGATCTGGTGGTCGGCGGCCAGATGGCGGATCAGCGGTCGATAGTTGGTCCAGTTGCCGGTGCCCCCGTGCAGGCACACCAGCGGTCGCCCCTGATGGCCCACCTGGGCGTAGTGCATCCAGCCCTGGGGCAATTCGAAACGTTCGTGACTGACCTTCATCTGCGGAAGCGGCATGCTGGCCCCCCTTCGGGGCAAGGTTCGGCAAACCTCGAATCCAGGCTGACTTGGGTTATACTGTTGGGGTGAACCCGCTGGGCCCCGCCGATCCGCGCTCCAACTCTGTGGCTTTTCAGGCCCTGTTCCGACGCAATGCGTTGCGGCCACCGGAAGAGGCCGAGCTGCACCCGGCCGAAGATCGTGCCGAGCTGCAGACGGGCCACGACCATCCCCCGGCAACCACGGCCGATCGTGGCGACAAGCCGGACGAGAAGCCCCAGAAAAAGTACCGCACACCCAGCTATCCGCTGCCCCCTGCGCCTCTTCCCCGCCAGCCCCGACCGCAGGGATTTTTGCTTTCGGCTGCGCCCCCCGCCCCGGCCAAAAAAGGGCGCGAGATGGAGGAAAAGGACCTCAGCTCCTATTCGCGCTGGAAGGCCCGCGACAGCGGCCCCACGCTGTTCATCGAGGAAGACGCCGGCCAACAAGAGTCGGCCGGACAGGACCGGCCCGAGCCCCCCGCCGACGACCCGCTGGAGGCGATGTGCGACGACCCTCCCGGTAGCCCGGGCCTGGAGTCGTTGAAAGGCTGGCTGGGCCGATTTGGACCCCGGGTACTGCACACCTGCCGCAACTTTGGACTGCGCGTCAAGCTGCAACCAGGGGGCCCCTGGGGCTATCACCAGCCGCAAAACCTGCTTTGGGCCCAGCTCGAAGAGCTGAGCTCGTTTCCTGGGGAAACGCTGCTGGGCCTGGCGCGGGCCTATGACCTGGCCCTGGGCGGCGGCGTTCCGGCCAGTCGCAGCGCCCTGGCCGTGCTGGCCCAACGCCCCCCGGGCAGCCCCGACGACTTCTTTGCCAGTTCGCTGGTCGACCATGTCTTTCGGGGTGGGGGTGGCCCACTGTCGGACTATCTGGCCTATCTGATCGGCCCCCGTCCGAGTTGAGGAATTCGCACGACATTCGTCGAACCTGCGGCGGTGTTCGCTCGTCGTAGCCTGTTGCTC
The DNA here is from genome assembly GCA_964649085.1 of uncultured Burkholderiales bacterium. Lineage (GTDB taxonomy): Bacteria > Vulcanimicrobiota > Xenobia > Xenobiales > JADMJV01 > JADMJV01. Next base: position 17,882 of record CAZYPN010000071.1, read on the forward strand.
CTCTTGCTGTGCGGTTCCGTTGGGGCCCAGCCTTTGCGCCTGGGGCAGGTGAGCTACGAGGATATGCCACCCTCGTCGGCCGCCCAAGGCCCCTCGGGCTGGCAGCTGCAGTATGCCGCGGGCAGCTATGCCGAGCTGGCCTACTGGTGGCAGCAGGGCTGGCTCGACCTGGCCCTGGTCACTCCGGGCTTGCTGCGCGGCCTGCCCGCCAACAGCTGGGTATACCTGGGCTCCGAGGACGCCCGCGCCCAGCAAGGTTCGCTGCTGCTGGTGCGCAAAGATTCCGGGCTACAGCGCTGGGAGCAGCTGCGCGACCTGCCCCAGCTGCCGGTGGTGGCCGTCGACCCGGCCTCGGTGTCGGGCTACCTCTACCCAATGCACTGCCTGCAGCAAGCGGGTTTCCGCCCCGACCCCCAACAAGTTCGCTTTACCCATTCCCATAGCAACGTGATCCGAGCCCTGGCCACGGGCTCCGAACCGGCTCTGGGACTTTGTTGGGAGGGAAGTTGGAAAGCCACCCCCCATCCCGACCTGCAGGTGCTCGATCTGCCCGGGCTGGGTCAACGCAAGGTTCCCGGCATGGCCCTGATCGCCCGGCCCGACCTGGAGAGGCTTGGGGAATTGCGATCCAGCCTCAAGGACGGCGGTTGGCCCCCCTTTCGCCCCGACCCGCATTATCTGCAGCAGGTCGCCGAGCTGCCACCCCCTCCTGCCGTGGAACAGCAGGCCGAGGCGTCTCGAGAGCGGGTCGACCTGGACGACCTGGTATGGACGTTGCATCACTACAACCGCACCCACCCCCAGCCCGCTCGGCTGGGCCTGGTGCTTTCCGGAGGAGGCGCCAAATGCTCGTTTCAGGCCGGGGCCGTGCGGGCGCTGGAAGAGCGCCTGGCCGAGGCTCGTGCCCGGCTAAACGACGAGCATCTGCAGATCCAGCTGGTGGTGGGCACCTCGGGGGGGGCCATCAATGCCGTGGCCGTGGCCCTGGGGCTGACCTCCTCGGAGGAAGGCTTTGAACAACTGCGCAAAGCCTGGACCGACCTTGACCAGCGCGAACTGGTGCGCCCCCCGCTGGCGGTGCGCTGCAACATGTGGCTCTGGTTCGCCTCGATCGGGCTGCTGGTCGCGGCTGGCCTGCAACGCGTCTTTCGCCTGAACTCCAGCCGCACCCACTGGCTTACGCTGGGAATGGGCCTGGGTCTGGCGGGGCTGGTGCACCTGCCCGGCAAGCCCTGGGCCTGGCTGGGCACCGACTCCAACCTGCAACACTTCTACACCTGGCTCTCGCGGGGCCTGGAAGGGGCCGGATGGATCCTGGTTTTGGCCGCGCTGTGGGGCCATCGCAAGCGACAACACTTGCCGCTGTGGCTGGCCGTCGCGGGGGTCACCCTGCTGCCCCTGATCCAGACCTGGAACATCCTCTTTGTTCAACAGGTGGTCTCGGAGAACCACGGCCTGGAGAGGGCTTTGCGCCGCAACTTCGGACGCCTGATCGATGTTCGCTGCGGCCAGCCCGTGCGCAAGGCGCCGCCCGAGATCGGCCAGCTGTCGCGCGAGGTTCTGGACAAGAAGTTGCTGGTTCGCGATCTGGCCCTGGCGGCCTCGCCGCTCACCGACCCCAAGCTGCAGCTGCCCGCCGAATACTACTTCTTCTCCAACGTGCATGGCCGAGAACCCCGGCTTTTCAAGCAGCGAGGGATTTCCCTGGCGCAGCGACCAGAACTGCTTTTTGACGCCGTGCTGGGGTCGGCCGCCATCTACCCCCTGTTCCCTTCTCGTCGCATTCCCGATCTGCCCCAACCCGGCAGTTCGGTCGACCTGGTGGACGGTAGCTTTGCCCACCGCAGCCCGCTGGAGGCAGCCGTGCTGTGGGAGGCCACCCATGTGCTGGTGGTCGAGGCCTCGACCAACGAGGTGTCCCGGCGCGGGCATCTGCTGGCCAACCTGGGGGCCTCGCTCAACTTTCTCTACGATGAGGCCCAGCTGGTAGACGTTCGCCAACGCGATCAGGTGGCGCTCTACACCCTGTATCCCCAAGCCCCGCACATCGGATTGCTGGACTTTTCGGAAAACCTGATCCAGGCCAGCATCGACAAAGGCTACCGAGAAGCCCAACAGGGGTTTCAGAAGCGGCTGGGCCCGCCGCGCTTCACCCCCCAGCCCGGCTCGGCCACTTCGCACTGAAACTCTACCATCAGCTCTTCCAACGGCTTGCGCCGAATGGCCTGGTAGCCGGTCAGCTCCACTTCGATGTCGGGAGCATCTACAAGGTACACCCAACCTTCGCCGGGAATGCGACTGAGCGGCAAGGGGTCGAGCAACATTCCGTGCTGCTGCAGCAGCAGGTGATTGCCGCTGACGCCCAGCTGGGCCAGCACCCGACGACAGAGTATGCGCTGCCACCTGTTCCGGGTCATCAGGCACTCGGGCGGAAGATACAGAAACAGCCTGGGCCCCAGCTGGACCTCCAGGCCGCTGGACTGGGCCTGGACAGGATGACCGGCCAGCCGAGCCGCGGGGCTCCACAGCAAGCTGTAGACCTCAACCTCGGTCAGGGCAGCCGGCCCCGGCCAAACTCCACCGTCGGCCCCCTCGTATTGGGCGGCGAATACCTGCTGCGGGCTTTGCAGGGCCAGCCCGCCGCCGGGCCTAAGCTCGGGGCGCAACAGGTGGGTGGGACACGAACCTTTCATGGAGCGCAGATAGTCTTCCAGGTGATGACGCACCAGCCCCAGCAAGAAAGGCTCTCGGCCCTGTGGATACTCCAGCAGCAAGCTCTGGACCCGAGCCTGCATGCGCTCGCGGAATCCCTTGCTGCGGCTTCCCCGCAGCACGGCCTCGATGCGCCCCTGAGAGAGCTCCTGGCCCTCGAAATTGACCGACATCGGGCAGAAGGCCAGGCGATAGCTGGCCTCGGCATGAAAAGCACCGCGCACTTCGGGACGACGAAAACGACGATCGAGAATGGCGGGCTCGAAACGAAGATGAAAGCTCACTCCGACCCGGCCAAAGTCGGCCGGCAATTCTTTCTGGCTGACCCCTTCGGCGGTATACTCCACCACCAGCGAGCGCTGATCACTTTCGACCATCAAACTCAGGAACCGCGGTTCCTGGGCCAGCGACCAGAGCAGCGCCTGGCGCAGGCAGTCGTAATCGAAATCCGGGCAATAGTCCTCGGTGAGTTGAATCAGAGGCGTGGGATCTTCCAGCCAGGTCGGCCACGAATCCACCACCCAGGCCACGCTGGCGCTTTGCTGCGAGACCCCCAGACGACAGTGCCGACTCTTTCCAGCCACCGCTGCCTGGGTGGCGAAAAACACCCAGCGAATGGCGTTGGCCCGGGCCAGGTCGCCCAATTTGCGCAACTTCTCCTGACTGGCCACGGTGAACCGACCCGAGGAATCGAATTCGGCTTCCTGACGCATTTGGGCCAGCAGATTGTCGAGCTCGCTGGCGCCTCGAAGTCCGGCGCTCAAAAGCGGGCTACCGGCACATAGCGCCGCAACATGGGGCGCGAACTGGCATAACTTCCCAGGGTCAGCTGATCGGAGGCCACCATAGCCCCCGGCGAGCCTTCATAGAACAAGCGATTTTCCCGGCGATAGGCGCTGTTGCTGTCGAGCATCGGGGCCAGCCCGCCCGGCAGCAACTGCCACACTTCGCCGTCGAAGTGGGCCAGCACAAAGGGCGAACCGGTGGGGTCCTGGCTGCTGCCCTCCGGACGAGTCATCAGCTGGACGGCCAGGTACAGGTCGCGCCCCTGGCTGGCCACCGGACCCTTGACGTTCCAATACAGGTCCAGGCGGGGTTCGGGGGCAAAAGGGTTCTGGGCAGGCTGCAGGGCGAAACCGGTGGGCTGAGATTGATTGCGGGCCGGAAGGAAGGCGGGAAAGAAGCCGCTGAGGTCGTGTCGCGACAGCCCCAGCAGGCTGGCCTTGAAGGGCAGGTTGGTGCGAGGCACCAGAGCCACGCCCTGATCCTGGTAGAAAAAGTCGGCCTGGACATTGGACTCGCTCAGGCGCTCCAACTCTACTCGAAACCACTTGCCCGGCTCGCTGCCCAGAGCGTGTACCAGCACCTGGCCCTTGGAGTCGACGAGCATGCTGTTGGGGTCGGGCTGAAGGCCCGAAATCACGGTGGGTTCCGACTGCAGGTCGGTCACCTTGAGGTAGTCGAGCAGCACGGTCCACTTTTCACCCTGCAACTGCAGGATGCAGGGCTGCTCGAACAGTTGGGCGTCCTTGCCCTGCGAGCGGATCATGCCGCCCGGACTGTCGCTGTTTTTGAACTTGAAACCCGAGTAGAAATAATGGGTGCCGTGGCAAATATAGCGATCGCCCTGGGCCTGGGCACAGGCGCCGGTGATGGCATACCAGTTGAGGCGCGGGCCGCTGAAAAAGCTATAGTCTACGGTCAGGTCGGAAGTGCTGGGGGCCAGGATATCCCAGTTCAGTGACTCGCCCGGCAGCACGCCGGCCTGGCTGGCGTCGGCCTCGACCTTGGCCTGGGCCACGCCACCCAGCTGGTCGCCCGGATCGGGCAGCAGTTTCCAGCTGAGCTTGTCCGACTCGATCTCCAGCTTTTTGGCGCCCTGGCCCAGGGGAATCGACATGCCCGCCACGGGCCCGAAGGCCCCGGCCACGCGCAGGCCCGAAGGCAGGGTAACGGGTTGAAAGTCCTGGATTTCGGGGGGTTCTGTGCCTTCCTCTTTGGCGCACACCCGCAGCAGGCTGCCCCCGGCCGAAAAGCTGCGGGGCACCAGCGGGCCCTGATGCGGAATGGCCCCGCCGCTTTCCCACTTGAAATTGGGCGGCAGAATGTGCAGCTGGTCGCCAACCAGTGCGAACAGGTGGGGCTTCAGCGAACCCTGCAACAGGCTGTCGGCCAGGCGAAATTCCTCGACCACCAGTTGACGCCGAGCCACAAAAGGCCCCGATTGGCCCACGGCCGTCAGCTGCAGGGCCGGAAGCCGCGTGGTCGAGGCCCCCGGCGGGGCATAACGAGGCCCGAAACTGGAGGGGCTGACCCATGGCCGCCACTCCAACCTGGCCGTGGCGCCGCTGCTGAATGGCGGAGGAGCGCTTTGCACCATGGCTTCCCACTGGGGTTGGCTGCGCATCACCTGCAGGCCATAGTCGAGCATGCCGTCGGCGGCGGCCTGGGCCCGCATGGTGTGATCGACAAACAGGGTATAGCGAATGTCTTCTCGATTGGTGACCACCAGCGCCACCGAGAGGAAGAAGAGAAAGGCCGCCATAAACAGGGCCGAAATCAGGAGATTGCCGCGGCGCTTCCTCACGGGTTCACAATTGGCTCGCCCTTGGGAAATTCCCGCTAGCCTACCAGGGTGGCATTTGCGACCAGGCGCGGGCGTAGGTGGCCAGCGGTTGGCTCAGGTAGCCCGGATAGCCACCCCGAGCCTCGACGATGCGCTGGGGCGACAGGGTGGCCCAGGTTACGCGCCCGACTTCTTCGGCCAAGACCTCGCCCTCGGGGCCCACCACCAGGCTGGGGCCACCCAGGGGAACGGAATGCTCGGCCGCCGGGCGGTTCACCGAAAGCACGTAGCAGCAATGCATGCGGGCCGTGGCGCGATAGACCCTTTTCCAATGTTCAAAGGTGCCCACTTCGGTGGCCCGAGGGGCCAGAATGGCCCCGCAGCCCCGGGCCATGAGATACCCCGCCCCAAATGGCCGCTGGATGTCCGAGCAGATCTGCACGCCGAGCGGAAACCCCAGGTCGTCGCACACCCGGGGGCCTTCGCCGCCGGGATCGAAATAGTCGGCTTCCCAGAAGCCGGGTTCCTGGGGTAGATGCATTTTGGCATATTGCAGGCGCAGGTGCCCCTGCTGGTCCCAAAGGCAGGCCAGGTTGTGGCGCCCCGCCCAGCCCCCGCCCAACAGGGCCACCCCGGCCTGACAGGCCAGGTCGGCCTGCGGGCGCAGCAGCTCCCAAGGCCCGTGAGGGCGAGCCGAACCCGCCGGGTTGGCGGGATGCCAGTCCTGAAAGGGCAGCTCGGGCAACATCACCAGATCGGCCCCCTCGGCGGCCAGTTCTTCAAGCTCGGCCCGAGTGGGCCGCAGGCTGCTCAACAAGGCTACCCGCAGATCCCTGAGCGGCGGCAAGGGCCGGCTCCAGAGCACGGCCTGGCGAGGCAGCGGCCCGTAGAGGTGGGGAAAGCCGTTTTCTATCCGCAGCGGGGAACGCACCAGGGCCGGGTCGATGCCCAGCAACAGCAGCCCGGACTGCCCCTGGTAGTAGCGCATCCAGCTCAGCCTCCACTGTTCGGCGTAGGAGAGGTGAATGAAGCCTTCCTCGGCATAGTTGGGGGGCAGGTAGTTCTCCTCCGCCGCCTCCCACAGAGCTTCAGTGGTTAGATGAAAGACCAGCCTCACGGCACCTCCACAACTTCCTTCATCTGGACCCGAAGTTCGCCATCGAAACGAGGAACCTCGACCAGATGATATTGACCAAAGCCATAGGGGGCAGCATAGCCCTCTACCTGTGTGGGGCGCAGGTACTGGACCTCGAGGTGCATCTCGCCGCCCTGGCTGCGAAGCGCCACAATGTGTGCGTCGATGTGGACATTCTCGCTCCATACCGCCAGCAGAAAATGGCTGGAGAAGTCGACCTCGGGCAAGTTCAGCAGAGGGTCGGTGCTGGGCGGGGCGGGCTGTTTCTGTTGCAGCCGTTGCTTGGGAATGCCCTGCACGAACTGGGCATACTCTTCGGGCGAGCGCAGGCACTGCCAACCCCGGCTGCGGGCCTGGACAAACCCCTGGAAGGAGCGGCTCCAGGGCTCGGCACTGGCGCCAAGTGCCAGGCAAAGCAGCAAGCACAGTTGCAGCAACCCCGAACGGGAAGGAGCCCCCTTCAAGGAACCGAACGCGAAACGCCATGGCCCTTCACGGCCCGCTGCTGTTTTTTCTATCCCTGGCAACCCTGTGGACCTGCCTTCCCCTAGGTGCTTTTCCCTGGTGGGATTCTCACGAGACGGTTCGTTACCCGCTGCGGGTGGTGGAATATCTGGAAGGCTGGCGAGCTGGCTACCCCTACCCTCGCTGGGGCCCCGATCTATTGGGCGGCTGTGGGGTGCCCTTCTTCCATTTCTACGCACCTTCGGTGTTCTTTTTGGCCAGTGTGCCCTGCCTGCTGTTCGGCTGCAGCCCCATGCTGGGGCTCAAGCTGGTGATCGGCGGGCTGGCACTGCTGGCCAGCTGGGGAACCTATGCCCTGGCCTACAGCGAAACCCGCCACCGAGCGGCTGCGCTGCTGGCCGCCCTGAGCTACACCTACCTTCCCTATCGCAGCAGCCAGCTGTTCGAACGGGGCAACCTCAGCGAATATGCCGCCTATGCCTTGTTGCCGCTGGTGTTGCTGGGGCACCGTCAGTTGCTTGTTCAGGGGCGTCCGCTGGCCGCCGCCACCCTGGCGGCGCTGGCCCACGCCGGGGTGTTGCTCAGCCACGCCCTCTCGGGCCTGTACACCACCGGACTGCTGGCCCTGTGGCTGCTGTGGCAGCTGCGCGCCCGCCCCGCCCGGGCCCTGCTGGGCTGGTGCAGCTGGGGGCTGGGCCTGGGACTGGCGGCCATCTACCTGCTGCCGGCCTTCTTCGAACGCCATCAGGTTCACAGCTATATGGCCACCTTTGGCCCCTTCAAAAGCTACCTGAACACGCTGAGCTGGAGCCAGGCGCTGCAACCCTCGTATACGCCCGGGCCCCTGTTCTTGGGCTTTTCGCTGCTCTGGCTGGCCAGCCTGACGCGCCCCAGTTGGCGCGCTGGCTGGCGACGGGTGCACCCCTGGATGGCCCTGGCCTGGATCAGCTATCTGACCCTGTTCCACTGGGCCGCGCCGCTGTGGCGGGTGCTGCCCTTTGGAACGGAAATCCAGTTCCCCTGGCGCCTGCTGGGGCTGGTGGGGCTGCTGGCCGCGCTGGGCATGGCCGAGGGCTGGGCCGCCGCAGTGCCTCCCTCTTCCGGGCGCAACCGATGGGTCGGGCTGCTGCTGCTGCTGGGGCCCCTGTGGCTCACGGCCCAGCTGAGGGTTCGCCCTTCCGGCCCCCTGCTGCTCACCCCCGAAGCCATCCGGGCCGAGAACGTCAGCACCTGCAGCGCCGATGAATACCTGCCCATCGGCGTGTCCTTTTCCCCCCGCCCCTACCGACCCGGCCCCGTGTGGAGCCTGAGCCGGGACATTCAGGTGCAGCTCGACAGTCGCAACGGCTTCGACCACCTTCTCAGGGTCCAGGCCGCCCGCCCCGGCGAAGTGGCCGTGGGCATCTACTACTTTCCGGGCTGGCGGCTGGAGGGCGGCGGCATGTTGGTGCGCGGCGGCGACGGTTTTCTGCGCATCGTTCTGCCTCAGGCGGGCAGCTATGCGCTGCGCCTCACCTTCGCCAACACGCCCTTTCGCAACGCCGCCACCCTGCTGTCGCTGCTCTCGCTGGTGTGCATGCTGCCGCTGCTGCGGGCGGTGGCGAAGAGCGTCTCGAACCGCTAGGGGGGGATTTGTGGCGATTTGATCGCCACATTGTGGCAAGAAAACGCCACATTTGGGGAGCTTTGGTGGGTTTGTGGCGTTTGAATCGCCACATTGTGGCAAAAGAACGCCACATCTTGGGGAGCTGGATTTGGTGCCACCGCCTTCAGGCCTACTGCCGGCTGTAGGTGATCCACCGCAGGTGCTGCTAACCCGCCCGAGAACCCAATCGGAAGGAAATTCAATTCGGGAGGGTCCGGTCGATGAAAAAGCGTGGCATGTGGCTGGCGAGCGTGTGCCTGGGCGGGCTGCTGGCCAGCGGTTGCGGCGATTCGGAGTTCGACCTGGCCGCGTTCCAGAACTCTCCACCCCCGCTGGCCGTCGACGACTCCTTTCAGGTGCTGGGCGGGGGGCAGCTCAGCGCTTCGGTGACTGCCAATGACACCGTGAACGGCGCCGTGGTGCTGCAGTTTCAGAACCCCGGCACGGCCGGAGGCACGGTGCAAGTCGGCGCCAATGGCCAGCTGACCTACACCCCGCCCGCCGGACAGTCGAACCTGGTGGACACGTTTACCTACCAGCTGGCCAATGCTGCAGGCAGCTCGACCGCCACGGTGACGGTCAACGTGCTGGCACCGGGATTCTTCGTCGACAACACCGCCCCGCCCGGCGGCAACGGCAACCAGCTGAGCCCGTTTAACACCCTGGCGGCCGCTCTGGCCGCCGCCAACGGCATCAACGGGGCCGAAATCGTGGTGTTCCGTGGCGATGGAACCAACGCGGGCCTGAATACCGCCGTGGCCCTGGGCCCGAATCAGGTGCTGCGCTCGTTCGACAGCAATGCCCCCAGCCTGAGCGGGCCCATCACTCTGGCCGGCAACACCACCCTGTCCGGTCTGCGCATCGAGGGCACGGGCGGCATTTCGGCTACGGGAGTCTCGGGCATTGTGGTGCAAAACTGCACCCTGGCCAATACTCCCGGTGACGGCGCCCGCTTCGTGAACCTGACCGGCAACCTGCAGCTGCTCAACAACCAGTTCATCAACAACGGCGACGAGGGCCTGGAGGTAGAGACCAACGCAGGCCTCTTAAGCGTGGCCCTGGGCAACAATACGGTGAGCAACAGCACGGGTCATAGTTTTCTGGTGAACGTGACCGGCACCGGCAACATCACCTGGAGCGAAGACCGCACCACGGTCAACAATTCGGGCAACGGCGTGCTGGCCGGGGGAAACAGCTGGTTGTTTTTCACGCGCAACGATGGCAGCGCTTTCAATGCCACGATGACGAACTGCCTGAGCGACGGCAGCAACCGGATCGGGCTGGAGGCTCAGGCCTTTGCCCTGAGCAACATCACGCTGGTGTTTGACCAGGGGATCATTCGCAATGGGGTCGATAGAGGTATTAACCTGGTAGCCGATGGGAGTTCGATGTTTCGCGGACGGGTGTCCAACACCGACACCAGCCAGAATTTTCCTAACTTTGGATTTGAGGCCAGTCGGGACGCCTTCGGCACGATGTGTCTCAGGATGTTCGGCGTAACTTGCGACGTCTACCGGCTCATTAACAACACCCCGGGGGCTCCGCCGCCGGCCGGTTTCTTTATCGAGAATTTCGTGAACTTTGCCAGCGAGAACGTGGGAAGTATTACGCAGTTGAACACGATTACCAACGTCGGCATTGGCGATTGCGGCATTCCCTAACGCAGGGGAAAAGGTGCTAATGATCCGCCCGAGAAATTCGGGAGGGTCCGGTCGATGAAAAAGCGTGGCATGTGGCTGGCGAGCGTGTGCCTGGGCGGTCATCGTGCTGGCTCCAGCGCCACTAAGGCAGATCGACCACCCGCAGGGTCTTGAACCGGTAGGTCGGCAGCCTTTCGCTGCGTGACAGAACCACCAGGTCGGGCCAATCTTTGGCAATCAGGCGACGCAGCGCCAGCCGCACCTGAGGACTGGTCACCACAGCCGGCAGCCGCTTGTGGCTCTTCGAGATCTCCACAACCTGCTTCGCCAGGCCAACCACGGCGGCCTGACCGGGCTTGCCCGTCAGTGCCGCGTTGGCACGAGGACCCAGTTCGACCACGCTGACCGTGCCCTCGACACTCAACTCAGACAGGATGCTGCCCGCCAGCTGCAGCCGGGCGGCCTCGCTCAGACGGTCGGCATCGGCCGAATTGGCAGTTACTACCAACTCGCCCAGCATCTCCAGGTCGCGCACCGGGACCGACTCGGCCAGCAGGTTCTGAATCACTTTCCGCAGGGTTTCGAGCTTACTCGGGTCGGCCTCGAGCCGCGTGACCAGAGCGTCTTGAAACGGACGCAACAGGGTCAGACTGGCCTTCAAATGAATTGGAGAGTAGAAGTCGACGCAGCGCCGGCGACCCAGTTCGGACATTTCGCTGCCCCATACCGACACCGGATCGAGCACGATGCAGCCGGCTCGCTCAGCCTTCTTCTTGTCTGCAGGCGAAATCCACCGGGCCGAGAGCCCGTAGGCTGGGTCGACGGTTGACTCGCCTTTCAAGCCCGCCAGCTGGGGCTGCTTGCCAATGGCCAGCAGGAAATCGGGCTTGAGCCTGGTCTTCAAGGCGGGAGTGCCCTGGACCAGAACGCGATATTCCTCGGGCGGCAGGGCAGGATCGGGCACAAAGGACATCCCCGGCATCACCCAGCCGAGTTCCTCGGCAAGATACAATCGCACCGAGAGGGCGCGCTTCTCGAAGGACGGCTTCTGAGCGGCCAGAGCCGACCCCAGCCGCACCTCAAAGACCTGGGGTTCGAGCAGCTGCTCCAAAGGAACCCAGGTGGGAAGCTCGCCCGAGGGCATGCTGGTGGCCGAAGGCGGCCTTTGATCGAGGGCAGCTTGGGCAACCTCTTCGACCTTGAGCGGCTTCTTCTCACGAAGCGCGGTTTTGCACACTTGCAAAGCCAGGTCCTGAGCCGGAATGTTGAGCAACAGGCGTTGACGAAGGGCCGGAGACACTTCGCCCAACATGGCCTGGCGACCATAAAGGTCGGCGGCGTGGGGAATGGCCCGCTTTTTGAGGACCGCCGCCATCTCTTCAACCGGGGCAGGCTTGGACAGGTCCAGTTGACCACGAGCCACCTCTTGCTCGCGCACCCGCACCACATACTCGCTCGGCTTCAAGCTGGAATCGCCGCGGAAATGCACGCCCGGCAGCGGGAACCCCCGCTCCTGCTGCAGCTCCTTGCGCAGCTTCTTGAAACGGGCCAGAAAAGCGGGAGTGCTCTCGATCGTCTGGCTGAGCTTCTTGCCAATGCGAATCTGAAGGACCGAGAATCGCAGGCTGGACTCCAGCAGCCCGGAAGCCTCCTGGACGATGGCGTCGACCGCAACTTCCGGCGTCTTTTCCGCCGTGGGGCTGGGGGTGGGGGTGCTCGTCGCTGGTGTGGGGGTCGGCCCCCCGGCGCAGCTCACCAGCAGCAGACCGGCCAGAAAATAAAAACGCATTTTCACCCTCCCCATTTTTGGTCAGGCTGCATTTTGCGGCCGGGGGCGTTGGCCCTGCCGGCGGAGTGGTGACTCCGGGGTCAGCCGGGCCCAGGCAATACGGGCAAACTGGTCGGGAGGGAAAGGACGTCCCGTTTTGGGCAAGGCCAACCTGCACCAGGACTTCAAGGATCTCTTGTCGGGATTCGCCGCCGAGAAAGTTGATACGAGGGGCGGCGGGGGCTATGGTTCGGTCCTGGAGCAAGTTGGTCGAAGGGCAAACGATTGCGCAGCAAGTCTGGTAGGAACAGAATGTCGAGGACGACCGTCCCGTCTTCATTGACTCTCTATTGCCGCTGCCATAAAATCGTGGCATGAAAAATGCGAAGAATTTGCATGTTCCTCTCGGGCTAGAACTGCATGAAGAATTGCTGGATGCGGCTGCTCGCCTCGGTAAGCCAGCGACCGCCCTGGCTCGAAAGGCGATCGAGGCCTATCTGATGCAGTTGCGCCGGGAGCACACGGATCAGGCTGTTAAGATGTGGGCCGAGGAGTTCGCGGGAACCAGCCTGGACTTCGACCCTGAGCTCGAGGCCGCTGGAGTTGACTGCCTCACGAGTCAGAGCAACGATGCGTAGGGGAGATGTCTACTGGGCTGAACTCTCTCCACGTTCGGGTTCGGAGCAGCAAGGACGCAGGCCGGTAGTCGTTGTCTCACGAGATGCACTGAATGCCGTTAAAGCCTGGAGGTCTGTGAATGTGGTTCCCCTGTCGACTTCCGCAAAGCAAGCTCTGCGCGGGCCCACGACTTGCCCCATTCAACAAGGGATTGCGGGACTGCAGGAGACGAGTTACGCACTTTGTCACCAGGTCACGACGCTCGACCGGAGCAAGTTGACAAGCTGCATCGGAAGGTTGCCGGCCCTGGAACTTGCGCTGCTGGACGAGGCGCTCAAAGTGGCCTTGTCGTTGGACTAGAGGTTCTCTGTCTATCGCCCTCAATGGTTACTTGGTGCTTCCGGGTGTTTTTCGCCGCTGCAATCAGCGTTGGGGGTTGGATAGTGGCGACAGGCCCTCACAACCCCGCTCCCGAGCGATGCTGCCCTTGTTGCGGCCGGGGGAGTGGCGACTCCGGGGTCGAACCCACCGCCATGGACGACAGCGAAATCAGCCGGGCCCAGGCAAGACGGGCAACGTGGTCGGGAGGGAAAGGCTCCTCCTTTGAGGAGATGGCTGAGATGGACGTCCAATTTTGGGCAAAAGCCAGCCCCTCGGACAAGTTCAACGCCGTTTGGCAAATGGGCATGGAAATGTGGAATTTGAAAGGAGAAGGCCAACCTGCACCAAGACTTCAAGGATCTATTGTCGGGATTCGCCGCCGAGAAAGTTGATTATCTCGTCGTCGGGGGCGACGCAGTCAGTTACTACGCGAGCCCACGTTATCAGGCCGTCCTCAGGACCTGGTAGACATCGGAGAGCTTGAGCGATTTCGCCCCAAATCGCGCCGTGGCGTCCTCGGGCCAGGCGAGGGTGGCGGTCGAAGGGCAGAGCGAGTCTGGCAGGAACAGATCTGATGCAGTGTGGCCCGAGAAGTTTGCGGGCACCAGCCTGGGAGCGCTGGAGTTGACGGCCTCACGAGCCAGAGCGACGATGCCTCGCGAGATGCACTGTGAATGTGCTCCCCTGTAGACTTGCGCAAAGCGAGCTCTGCGCGAGCCCACGGCTTGCACCGTCCCGAGACATACAACCCTATCGCCCACCATGGCGCCTCCGGGCATTTTTCGCCGCAGCAACCAGCGTTGGATGGTGGCGACAGGCCCTCACAACCCCCACGGAGCCCTCTCCAGCCCCTAAACCACTCGCGGCGACCCCCAGTCCATCGAACACCCCTCAAATCATCCCACAAATCGCCACCAAACCCCATAATCAAGCCATTCGAGGCAACCCAAAAACTTGACGTTCGCCCCCCACCATGTCCTACCATAGAGGGATGACAAACCTTGACCCCACCACCCTCAGCCCCCGCCAACTCGAAGACCTCGGCCCCCACGCCGTCCATCAGCTGGCCCTGCGGGCCAGCAACACCCTGACCCGCTACCGTCTGCTGCTGGGCCGTTGCCTGCTGGCGATCCACCGCAGCCAGGACTATCTCCAGTTCGGCTGCTCCAACGCCGTCCACTATGCTACCTCGGTGCTCGGCATGCGAGCTGACAATGCCCGCCAACTGCGCCGCCTCGCCCTCCAACTCGAATCTCTTCCACAGCTCACCGAGCAGGCCCAGGCCGGCACGATCAGCTGGGCCAAGCTGCGTGAAGTGGCCCGGGTGGCCACCCCCGACAGCGAAGCCTTCTGGATCGAAGCCTGCCAGAACCACAGCTACCAGGAAATCGAGCGCCTCGTGGCCCACGCCAACGACCCCCAGAACCGCAGCCACCAGAGCGAACTGCGCATCCAGGCCAGCGCCGACGCCATGGCTCTGCTGGAGCGAGCCATGCAGAGCCTCTCCCAGGAAGCCGGCCGCATCCTTTCGCCGGGCGAAGCGCTCGAATACCTGGCAGCCGAATACCTCTCGCGCAGACCCCTCGACACGGCCGCCCTCGAAGCCGCCCGCCACCAGGCCCAACAAGACCAACTCGCTCAACAACGCCAGACCGCGGCCCTGGCCGAACAGGCGGAACGTTCCGCACGGAACATCGCCCCATGGAAC
>CAZYPN010000072.1:0-32241 GCA_964649085.1 uncultured Burkholderiales bacterium
CGGGGCCAGGACGGAAGATTAGCATGGGCCTGCAACCCTGTCAACAGGTTTTTGCCACTTTGTCAGCAAGTTGGACCCATGAGCCTGGACCTTGCTGACTACCTCAAAGACCTTGTTGCCGAGGGCGAGAAAGACTCGTCGGGCCAGTTCTCGCTGGACTTCGAGAAAGCACGTGAGAAGCTTTCCAAGAACCTTTTCGCCCACCCCTCGAACTACTTGCTGAAGATGGTTCAGTTTGCCTGCGCCCAGGGCGCAGCCCCCATTCAAGTACAGACCCGACGCCACGACCTGCAAATCAGCTTCGAGGGCAAGCCCTTCTCTGAGGATGACCTGGAGAACCTGAGGAAACAACTCTATCAGCCCGAGGTCGAGGGGAATCGCCAAGAACTGAAACACCTGATCTTGGCTCTGCACGCGGCTCGCGCACAACAGCCTGAGATGCTGGTATTTGCCAGTCGCACTCCGGGAAGTGGCCGGGGCCTGCTGTTTCACGGCGACCAGGTGCGACCCATCGAGATCCCTCCCGGTCCAACCGCCCAAATGTTGCTGATCCGTCGCAAGCCCAAGGATTCTTGGCTGCGTCAACTCTTCTACTCGCCGCGCCAGCTGGCAGACGACTGCCACGCCCTCACCAGTCGTTGTCGCTACAGCTGGTCACCAGTCTATTTGGATGGTCGCCTGCTGAGCCCGGCTCCCTTTGCCTTCAGGGGAGGAACCTACCCCACCCTGATCGACCGCTATTACCTGTCTCGCGATACGCCGCAACAACTTCTGGCCTTCGATCACTTTCATGAACGTCCGGCCCTCGTCTACGACGTCAACGGCAAAACCCAGAACGTGGATGCGGTCTCCAATGTGCTGATTCATCAGTGGCGCTCGTACTTCGTGCCCCATTATCTTTCGCGAGAACACGAACCACTCTATCCCTCAACCTCGCCACCCGCGGAGCCCACCGTTCGGACCGATTCGTGGTTTGGTGGCAACGAAAACTCGGTGTTGCTTTATCGAGGTGGCTACCGACGATTCAGCGTGAACCGTGAGAAGGAAATCCAGGTGATCACGGTATCCAGGATCGGCGGCTTTAGCTCTTCGATCTATTCATCGAAGAGTTGGTTCAGCGCCCCCAGACCCTTTCCGGCCGGACTCGGCCACGTGGTTTGCCCGGCCACCCCGACCCAGGAGAAATCCATGGTGTTTTTCTGCCAGGACGGAGTGCTTTTGGAGCCGGTGTCGGTGGATTTGGAACTGAAGGGACTGATCGTTGTGCTGGCTGACCCCAACATTCGCTGCGACCTTAGCGGGCTTCAGCCTATTCAAAACGAGCGCCTGCAGGCCGTGACCCAATGGTTGTTAGAGGAGTCGAGAAAGATGAAGGACGAGTTGCGCAAGATTTTGCGCTTCAGCGACAGCCTGGGGCTGAGTGCCTTGGGACGCAGCGTGAATCGGATGCAGAACCTGGGCCTCGAGGACTAGCACTCGAGTCGCAGAATAGAAAGGCATTCGGAGGTTACTTTCATGGCAGGTTCGGTCAACAACAACTACTTCTCCCAGGTCAACGCGCGCTTCCAGACCGAGTTGACCAAAGGCGATGGCGCCACTGCACAGAATTTGCGCAATCAGAGCGGTGTGACCCATACCGCCAAGAAAACCACCGTGAAGAAAGGTGGCAATGTAGCCGAAGAGGGTGCTTCCCTCAGCGACGCTGCCCGGCAACAACTCAAGACGGAACAGCAGCATCACGCCGACCATGTAGCCGAGCACGGCCACGAACTGGCCCAGCAGACCGGCATCGAGACCGATCACGATGATGCCGAGGACTACGAACTGCAGAGCAAACGCGGCTACGAGCGCAGTCAGGAAGAACTGCAAGACGGCCCGACCCCCGATGGCCGAGTCAAGCTGACCAGCCCGGAAGGTCAGGTGCAGTTGCTGAAAGTCGAGGACCACTCGCATCTGCAAAAGATGGACGACCCCGACATCACCGACCAGCGCCTGCTCGATGATATTCCCGAGGCCAACCTCAATGCTGCCAACGCGACGTTGGACACTCAGATGGCCAACGGAGTCAGTAAAGTCGCCGTCCTGAAGACCGACCCCAAAATTGATGCCGTGGCCGAAGCCATGGAAGTGCAGCCCCTGCCTGCCCTGGCCGAACCGATGGACATCGCGGGACCGGGCAACGACAAAACCAGCCTGCCGATGGTACTCGACTTTCCCCCTGAAATGGAGCGCGTTGCCGCCGAAAAAGCCGCGCGTGAACTGGCTGCCGGCGAACTGCAGCAGGAAATGTTACTGTCGGGCCCCGGGATGACGACGGTTGCGACTCCGTTGGTGGCCACCCCCGCTGCTGTCGAAGCCCAAGCCACTGCGGCACCTTCGTTTTCGCCAGAGCAGGCGACTCGCCTCAGCACGGCCGTGGACGCCCTGGCCGCCACTCCTGCTTCAGCCTGGCCGGAACTGGCCAAAACCATGGGCGTGGAGGCCGGTGCCGGATTGGGCATTACTCCTCAAGGAGAGGGCCGCGAAGCCGAAGCTCAACGCAACCAGTGGCGCGCAGGCCAGGCCCTGACGCTGGCTCAGTCGGGTGAATTTGAATGGGCCCGCGAAGTTCTCAACGGTGAGCACTCGCACCTGATGGGCAAGCCAGCCCTTGAGGGACTTCGCCACGATAAGGCGGCCACCCAACAGTTTCACGGCCACTATCTGGATCAGCGACCGAACGCCAAGATCCTGCAGATGGACGATTGGGTATCCGAACTGGGAGGGCAGCAGTTGGCAGTGCTGCATCGAGACCCCGCCAGTGGAGAACTGCGAGAATTTCGTGGCACTGTTGAGGGGACCTCACCCGGCAAAGCCACCTTCAAACTCAAGGAACACCCTGAAATCCAGTTCAACCAGAACAACGAACCCGGAATGGCCTTATTGAACGGAGAGGTTCCTTCCATGCCACCCGTCGAGATGAAGCCCCCTGGGCCCAATCGCGAGTACCCTCCGCTGGGCCGCACCGATGCGCTGTTGGCAGGGGCCCGCGAACTGGGCACCCGCCAGGCGCTGCAGTTGCTGGAGCAGGCAGGCGTGAAGCCGAACCAGGCCAGCGGCGAGGATTTCAAAACTGGCCTGCAGGGCGATGCCGCTCAGGAGCAGGTGAAGCAGTGGCGTCTCGGCCAGGCCGCCGCCCTGTATACCGACCGAGACCATCTGGGGGCCAAGCAGGTTCTGTCTGGCAAGCACGACCATCTGGCCGGTAAGGAGCTCGGCCCTATACTGGAGCAAAACCGGGAACTGAACATTGACTTCCAGCGGCACTATGCCTCGCACGGCGGACAGTTGCACAATTCTCCGAGCCGCTATCAGGGGGCTTCAGCCGAGGATATGGCCGGCAAATACGTGGCCTTGCTTCACCCCGACCCCGAAACCGGCGTATTGAAAGAGTATCGGGGGCACGTCAAACCCGTGCCCGGAGGCGATGCGCTCTTTGAGATCGCCAGCCTGCCTGGCCAGGTGCTCAACACCAACTACCTGACCCAACTGGCGGTGTTGCCCGGCCCCAACGTTCCCCCCATGCTGGCGGCCCAGGCTCCCCAAGAGAAGCCTGCGGCTTCCGGCTTGAACCAGACCACCGTGCTGAGTGGGCAGTCGACGGTCGACGACCTGCAGCAATTTGTATCCCCCCTGCAACGTTTGCAGCGAGGCGAAGCCCGCAGCGGACTGAACCCTGAACAACGGAAAGACCTGGAGCAACTGGAAGCAGACGTGAAGTCCATCCGGGGGATGCAGCGGCAGATTTCCGAGCGTCCCGGCGACAGCGCCTTCGCCAATGCGGCCGGCCAACAGATGGATCAGGCTCGGGGTCGGATTCGCGAACTGGCGATGAAGCACCAGTCACGGGAGAGTAATTTCAACGTGATCGTCAATCCCGACGGCGAAGTGTATACGAGCCTGCGCTGGAAGAAAGACCAGGTGAGCCCGGAAATGCGTGCCGAGGGCTATCAGGCCGTGAACTACACGCTGATATCCTCGCCGGGACGGGACGACTTCGAACTGCAATCGACGCCCCTGGGGGCCAATGGTCAGCCGGACGGCAACTTCGCCAAAGTTCGGGTGGGCGCGGGCGAGCCCAACAAGTGGGAAGGCGTGGCGGCCACCGTGGGCAACCCGAGTGGGGAGAATGGGTTTCACGCCAGTACCGTGAAGCCCGGAGACCCTCGCCTGCACATTCATGGAGACACCGATACCGGGCGGCTCTCCACGACCCAGAAGGCTCTGGCCGAGCAGACGATGGCGGACTCGGGACTGAAGTGGCCCACGGGACAGACGACTGCTGGCGACAATCGCTTCCAAAATCGCGCCGGAGAGCAACAAGAGCCGGTGAAACCTGGTTTCCTCGACCGCCTGCGCTACCTGTTCACCGGTGATCCCGGCTACGTTGGGGGAGCCCCTCCCTACAGCCCTCCTCCGCCCCAGTGGTATCCGCCCCAACCCCCGGTGTATGACTACTTTGGTGGATTTCCGAGCTATCATTATCCGCCGACGCAGTTTGGCGGCTATCCGGGCTTCGTTCCCGGCTGGGGGGGCGGAGGAATGGACACTTTCACCAAGATTATGATGGCCACCAGCATGATCAGTTCGGTGGCCATGCCCATGATGTTTTTCGCCAACAGTATGTTCTGGTAACCCCTTGAACAAAGGGGAGCTACGAATTTTCGCCAAGGCGTAAGTTGTGTCGGCCTCCCTGCAACCCGAGGAAGAGGAAGAACTGCTGCGGGACGCCTGGCTGGAACTGGCCAGGGCCACCCCCCCAACCGTTCTGGTCTACCCTGCCCTGGCCGGCTTTTGTGCGGCTGCCAGCAACTATGCCACAGACTATCCTCGGCTGACCGCCCTTTGGGTCGTCTTATTGTTCCTGGGCGGACTGACTCGCCTCTATTTTTCCCGCGCGCCTCACTCGAAATTCCTGATGGCGGCCTGCCTGGCGGTGGGATCGATCTGGGGGGCTTTCAATGCCTCGGCGGCCTGGCTCTACCATTTCGGCTGGGCCACCCAATTGACCATGGTGGTCACCGTAGGCCTGATCGCAGGCGCCACCAGCACTCTGTCGACCCATCTGCAGCTTTTTCGGCTGTATGCCTTGCTGATGCTGCTCCCGGGGAGCCTGGTCGTATTCAGTATTGGGGGTCGGGAAGCTCTCTCTTCGCTGCCGCTATTTATCTATCTATTGTTTATCCTGGCCACAGCTCGGCTCCACTATCAACGTTACTGGTCAGCAGCCCGAAGCGAAAAATTGCTGCAGCGGAAAACGCTGGAATTAGAACGAGCCAGCCAGGCGAAGAGCCAGTTCCTGGCAACCATGAGCCACGAAATTCGCACCCCGATGAATGCCATTTTCGGGATGACGGAATTGCTGAAGGACAGCTCGTTAAGTTCAAGTCAACGCGAGTATCTCAATACCCTGAGGGGCAGTTGCGAGACCTTGCTGGCGCTGCTGAGCGACATCCTTGACCTGTCGCGAGTCGAAGCCGGCAATTTGGAGCTGGAGGTTCGTGATTTTGACCTGGTGGAAGTGCTGCGCACTCACCTCTCGGTGTTCGCTCCGCTGGCTCAGGAGAAGGGCCTTGAATTTCGGGTGAATCTAGGGTCGCTCGGAGAGTCGCTGTGGATTCGGGGCGATTCGACCCGGATCGGGCAGGTGGTCTCCAATTTGCTCAGCAACGCCATCAAATTTACCAGCGAAGGAAGCATTCAATTTCAAGCCAGCCTGGGACCAAGCTGGGCCCAGGTGTCGGTGCAGGATACCGGTGAGGGTGTGCCGGCCGAGCGTCTGGGTGAGCTCTTCCAACCCTTTGCTCAACTGGACGGCTCGCCAACCCGTCGTTTCGAGGGCACCGGTCGAGGACTGGCCCTGTGCCACAAGCTGGCCACGCTGATGGAGGGGCATACCTGGGTGGTAAGCGGTGACCAGCGCCACGGGTTGCTACCGGAGGATGCTCCGCTGGAATCGGTCAACCCGGGCTGCCGCTTCTACTTCCGCTGGCCCTTGAAGCCGGGAGAATCGCCCCAGCGAGACACGGCGGCCCCCTTGCCCCCCAGAGACACGCGAATTCTGGTGGCCGAGGATAACCTCGTGAATCGCAAGGTGATCCAATCGCTGTTGCAACGCCTGGGATTCCAGGCCCGACTGGTCGGCGACGGCCAGGAGGTCCTGGATACCTGCGAGCAGGAGACCTTCGACGTGATCTTCATGGATGTGCAGATGCCCAATCTGGACGGTTTGACGGCCACACGGCAGCTGCGAGCCCGAAAGCCGCATTCGGGCCCCTATATCATCGCCCTGACCGCCAACGCGCTTGCGGAAGACCGAGCCCAATGCCTGCAAGCCGGCATGGACGACTATCTGAGCAAGCCCATTCGGCCCCAAGAACTCGAACGGGCTTTGGGCGACTACTGGGTACAGCGGCAGGCTCCCGGCATCTCCTGACCCCTGTGGCGAAACGGTAGCATTCCTGTGACACTTCACGGGCATCCAGGCGCTAGTCTGGTGCTATGGAAATTCGTGCTCGACAATTTCACCCTCTCGTCCGTACGCCTCAGGGAGGCCCTCCGGGTGAGCCCCCCGAGAAGCTGGACAAGGCCGTGCTGACAGGCCAGATCATGGGTGGCCTGGGAGCTGGCCTGGGCCTGGGCTACGTAGGGATGGACCTGGGATTGCGGCTGGGCATGGAGAGCGGAATGAAGGCTCTGGGGACACACCCGGCGGCCCAGGTTCTGGCACTGCTCACGGTGGGCATGGCCCGGGGCGTGGTGGGAGCCAGCCTGGGGGGCGCACTGGGCGCGGTAACCGGCGGCGGCATCGGAGCCTGGCTGGGCGGAAAAGTGGGAGAACAGATTTCTCGGTAACCTTTTGGCAATCGATTCTCAGCTCGTCAAGGGCCTTGGGTTGCTAGCCTGAGAGGGCTATGGACTGGCTCAACAAGAGAATCGAACGCAATGCCCCTTCGGTTGCGGGGGCCCTGGCCTACGGCGGCGCCTACCTGAACCCGTTGCTGTCCAAACAAGATGCCGAGCGCGCCCGAGGGCTTGCCCAAGGAGTCACGCAGCAGGCGATGCAACTGACGGCCCCGGCTCGCGACACCCTGGCTCAGGGTGCCGATCGTCTGGCTGCTCGGGGAGCGCGCACCGCCCTGCAGGTGGTCGACCGGGCCAGCGGAGGCCTGGTAGCGCCACCGGCCCGACGAGCCGCCGCCGAGGCTCGCGCTCTCTATGACAAAGCCTCGACACTGGCACCCATCCTGACGGTGGAAAATCGCGAACTGAGCTACTCGAAGGACCTGCTTGAGGGCCGCGAGCGCTTCTCGCGTGCCAACCTGCAACAGAAGCCGCTGACCCGAGAGCAGTTTCTGCAACAGGTCAAGGGGCCCGAGGCGCGGCGCCTGGCCGAGGGCCTCGACCCCGTATTTCTGCAACAGGAGGGCTACGCCAGTATGGCAGAACTTGCCCGAACTCGAGGACCCGAGGCCAGCGAGGCGCTGGCAGGACGCCTGAACCGCTACCTTAGCGAAGGCAAGAAACCGGCCGACTTTCGCCGCCAGCTGGCCTCGGAGGGGCTACGCGATATCGCCTTCCCCACCACCATCGAGCAGGGCGGCAAGGCCAATTGTGGAGCGATTGCCCTGCAGCAAATCTGGGCTCGCGAGCAACCGGCTCAATATCTGGAGGCGCTCACCAACCTGGGCGAAGAGCGCCCCCATCGGTTTGCCACCGGCCGCGTGTTGAGCCCCCTCAATGACGCGCTGAAGACCCCTCAGGATGGCCGTCCGACCAGCGTGAAAATCATTGGGGACGCACTATCCCTCTATATTCATGAGCAGAGCCTGGCGCGACAGTCGGGGCTGGATATCGCCCACAGCGCGGCCGAAGCGGTGGGGCGTCCGCTGGGGATCACCCCGTTAGACAATTATCATCCGGAGAAACAACCCCAGGGCATTCACAACCCCTATGAGATGACTTCGGTGCTGCAGGACATCACCGGTCGCCGTCATCGCGCCGTTTTTCTTCACCCCCAGACGCGAGGATTGGAAGAAGTCGACCGCGGTCGTCCTGTGGCCACGCTGATCTCGGGCAAGGCGAACCGCGAATGGCACTGGGTGCAAATGACGGGCCGCAGCCCATCGGGCGTGAAAGTAAGCAGCTGGGGCAACGAATATGATGTGGGGGAACGCAATCTGGAGCCCTTTGTGCGGGCCGTGTTGGTGGAGGACCGATGAGCGCGCTGGCTCTTCGCCAACTGGCCGCTCAGGCCAGCCCGCATCGCAGCTCCAGTGTGATTCAGGAGAGACTGCTGGGGTGTCAACAGGCCCTGCAAGCAGGCAGGCTGAGCAGCGAGGGAGCGCTGCACTTTATCGATCAGATGAGAGATTTTGTGGACCAACAATGGCTCCAATTCTCGGCTTACCCCGAGGATGCCGACAACCTGGACTACGAGGAAGGCTTGAGCTGGTTGCTGCTGGGGCTGGAAACCTGGCAGGCCGTGTTGGAGCATCTGCAGGAGCAACCTTCCCAGAGGCTGGCCGGAGCCCTGGCCGCAAGCCTGCGGCGCAGTTCGGCCTGGGAAGCCTATCTGGAGAAAGGCCTGGAGCATTTAGAACGGGCCGGTTCACTCTGAAGGGAATTCAACTTCGAGCCCCAAAAGGCGGGAGATGAAGCATATCATCGTTCTTTCTGCAGCTCTGGTGGTGCTGGGGTGCAGCCCCAAGCCGCCCGCTCCCACCGCCAGCCCGAGCACGCCCAGTCCGACCACGGCCGCGCCCTCGGCAACCGCCAGCCCCTCGCCCCAGGCCTCGGAGCCCCGACCCCGACCCAATCTGCCCGAGGATTTCTTCGCTTCGCTGAAGGTTTTGCGTGAATTCAGCGAGGACGAGGCCGCCAAAGAGCCCTGGTTTCAACGGGGCCTGAGCGACAACTTCATGGCCCTCTACACCAGCAGCCAGGGACCCGAGGAAACCTGCAAGAGCCTGCTGGCTTCGCTGCAGGCCGAGGGCCGCGAGAACCACTGGAAAGGTGAGGAGTGGCATCAGGTCGACGGCTCGTGGGTGGCCGCTTACGCCAAGCCGGGAGATATCTGGGGGGCGCTGGTGATCGTGACCCCATTGCCCGAGGAAGGCAAGGAGTTTGCCTCTCCTCTGTACGAGAGCCTGAAGCTTCCGGCCCCGGGCAAACTGCCGGCAGGGCCGGGCTGCGTGGTGCTGGCCGCGACGGCCTATGAACTGCCGCCGCTCTTCCAGGAAACCTGGCCTCAGGAACCCTGATCGAGCTGGCCCAGGATCCGGTTCACCGCCTGCACATAAGTGCCGGCCTCGGCCACCGATTCTGCGGCCATCTGGGGAGTGAGCAGCGCGGCCATTTCGTAGTCGGCATCTTCTCGGGCTACCTGCAGCCGGCGCAAAAGTCGAGCGACTTCAGGCCGCAACGTTCGGGGGGCTACGAAATGTTCGTAAACGAGATGGGCAACCCCTGAATGTGTGCTGGCTTCGAGTCCTTTCGAAAACAACAACGCTCGGGCTGCCTGTAAAGCCGCGTAGTAGGCCCTGGAGACGGCCGATTTGAGTCGACCGTTTTGACAGAGGAATTCCGCATCGTCGAGGCTCGTGGTGGCTTCCTGCAACGCCCGATGGGCATTGCGCTGGCGGTTGGTTTCGGTCAAAGCGAGACACCTTCGGCTTCGATGTCTTTGGCCAGCTTGAGCTCGTGCTCGAGCAGTTCACGATAGTGCTGGGTGGACATGATGCGGGGAGCCACTTGAAAAGGAAAGCCCATTTCGATTTCAACGTCGCAAGCCGCGTCGATGATCTGTCGGTCCAGTTGAAGATCGCGCCGGTCGACGAGAATCAGAATGTCGAGATCGGAATCGGCGCGCTCATCACCCCGGACGCGAGAGCCGAAAACCACCAGTTTCTCGATTCGTGGCCCAACTTGATGCAACACCTTTTCCTTGAAGAGCTGTGCCGCCCTCTGGGCCGTAGGTTGGAGGCGGGACATAAAAGGTTGTTCTCGTCGCCTGGAAGGGACCCTTTCAGAGAATTTTCAGGGCGGCACAGCAAGTTAAGACCATGGCACAATATGATGTTTCTATCGCCCGTCAAGGCGGGTTTTCTTCTCTGACTGACGCCAAGGCGCATCGCAGCCTGATCGGTAAGCTGCAAAGCCAGGTGGAGATGGCCCGCGAAGTGGCCAACGACCTGCGGGCCGAGGACCAGGTGGACATCGGCAAGGTGGGTTCGGAACTCTATCAGGACCTGGCTCCGGGCAAAGGGCATGTGATCATGCTGTCGCAACCCGAGGGCCAGCCGCTCTTCGGGGCCGAACTTCACTATCAGCCGGATGGCTCCACGCGCAGCCTGGTCGTCGACCTGGGCGAGGCCAGGTTGACCCAACAGGGCAGCACCTTCAAGCTGGAAGAGAACGAGGTGACCACCTATTTCCGGCTGGACGAACAGCGAGGCGTGTTCAGCGTGCTCGATGCCGAAGCCGAGGTACCTCGCATCTTCGGTGACGCCGACCCCGCCAAATTGACCGCCGGCACCCTGCAACTGGGCCAGCCCATTTTGCTGTTCTGAAACTCGGCCTCACCTCTCAGTCCGAAGAGGCCGGTCCGCTGGAGGTTGAGCTCGAGGGCTCGCTGCCGGACTGGTTGCGGGGCACGTTGCTGCGCAATGGTCCAGGCCTTTGGCAACTGGGCAACCGCGAAGTACGGCACTGGTTTGACGGCCTGGCCAAGCTGCACGCCTTTCACCTGGACGGGGCTAAGGTGCGATACCGCAGCCGATTTCTCCGCTCGCCCGAATGGGAGGGCTTGCAACGCCGGGGCCGACTGACCCACCCTCAGTTTGCCAGCGACCCCTGCCGCAGCCTGTTCAAGAAGTTCACCAGCATGTTTTTGCCCGAGGTGGGCTGCAATGCCAATGTGAACGTTACCCGCCTGGGCCAACGCTTTCTGGCCCTGACGGAAACGCCGCTGGCCCTGGAGTTTGACCCGGAAACGCTGGAAACGATTGGCCTGTATGACTACGAGGCGGACGGTTTTCCAGGCCCCATCACCAGCGCCCATCCGCAACTGGAAGAGGGTAGGCTGTTCAACTTTACCGTGTGCCTGGGCCGGAACAGTTCGTATCGCGGCTACCACACCCGCGAAGGTCCGCGTGAGGAGTTCGCCCGCGCCTTGACCCCTCGCCCTTCCTACCTGCACAGCTGCGCCCTGAACGCCGAGGCCATGTTGCTCTGGGAGGGCCCCCTGGTGGTCGAGCCGCTGCAGCTGCTGTGGCGTGAGCGACCCTACATCCAGAACTACCAATGGCGTCCCGAGTTGGGTAGCCGCTTGATCGCTCTGGGCCGCGATGGAGCCGTGAGTTATCGCGAGTTGCCGTCGCGGTTCGTCTTTCACCTGGTGCAGTCGTTTTCTTTGGATGGCGAGACGGTGCTGGACATGCTGGCCTACCCCGATTCGGAGATCATCGACCAGCTGTATCTGGAACCGCTGCGCCGCGGCGAAGACGTGGCCATGCCGGTGCTGACCCGGGTGCGCGGCAGGTCGCTGGAAGTGCTCTCGGACACTCCTTTGGAGTTACCCCGAGTCTTTGAAGCTGCGGGCCAGCCCTACCGGGCCGTGTTCGGCATCAGCCGCGAACGGGGGCCGTTCTATGACGCGCTGGCCCGCATTGAGCCCGAAAGCGGCCAGACCCGCAAGTGGCACGAAGCGGGTTGTTATCCTGGCGAACCGGTACCCGTGGCCAGCCCCTGCAGGGGCGAGCGGCTGCTGCTTTCGGTGGTACTCGACAGTGCCCGTGAGCAGAGCTTTCTGCTCGTGCTCGAGGCCGACACTTTGCAAGAGCGGGCCCGGGCCTACGTGCCGGCGGTGGTGCCCTTTGGCTTTCACGGAGGCTTCTTATTCCGCTGAACAGGCAGCCTCGAGAGCGGCCCGTAAATCGCGGATCAGGTCGTCGCCCTTCTCCAGACCCACTGAAAGTCGAATGCCGGCCGGATGAATCAGGTGCGGATCTTCGGCATGAGAAGTGATGGCTGCGTGGGTCATGGAGTAAGGGTGCTCGATCAGGGTTTTCACCTGTCCCAAACTGACGGCCATCGTGATGGCATAGGAATTCTCGGCGATGAAATCGATGAAACGACGCCCGCGCAGCCCGGGCCTTGAATCGGCTTCGTGGAGTTCGAAATAGATCAACGTGCCGGGGGCAAACTGCCCCTCGTAATCGCGCATCTGGCGCCGGGCCAGCTCGCCCTGGGGAAAGCTGTCGAGCCCGGGATAGCTGACGCGGGCCACCCGCGGGTCGCCCTCGAGGAACTGGGCCAGCCGCAGGGCCGTGGTCTGCTGCTGGCGCAGGCGGATGGAAAGGGTGGGAAGCCCGTAGACGAGGATGGGCCAGGCGTTCTTGGGCGAGAGCACGCCCCCAAAGTCTTTGCGAAACCCGAGCAGTTCGGCGTGAAGCTCGAGGGGGGCCAGAACCACCCCGCCCAGATCGGTTCCAAAGCCGCCCACGCTCTTGGTGAGGCTGGCCACCACCACATCGGCTCCCCACTCCAGTGGGCGCTGACCGTGGGCTGTGCAAAAGGTGTTGTCGACGATGACCCGGATGCGCTGCTCGGCCGGGCGTTGAGCATTGAGCTGACGGACGTGCTCGCTGACCTGGGCGATGTCGATCAGGTGCAGATCGGGGTTTACCGGGGTTTCGAAGTAGACCACCCGGGTTTCGGGACGGACCTGAGCCAACCAGGCCTGGGGCTGGCGAAAATCGACGGCCGTGCTGTCGATGCCAAAGCGCGGCAACCAGTTGCGCAGCAGGCTGAAGGTGCAGCCGTAGAGGACGTTGTGACAAAGGATGTGCTGGCCGGCTCGGGCGCTGGTGCACAGGGCGGCCGAGATGGCCGACATGCCCGAGGCGAAGGCCACTCCGCAGGGCGCACCCTCGGCATAGGCCAGGGTTTGTTCAAGCATGGAACGGGTGGGCTCGTCGAGGCGATCGTAAATGTAGATCGGCTCGGCGTCGTCGGCAAGTTCGTGGGAGAAGTCGCGAAATCCCTGACCGCCTCGGCCGCTGGACTCGAGCCGATAAGTGACCGAAGATGACATCGGAGGAACCACGTGATGCTTGTAATCCCAGCAGGTGGCCTGAAAGCGCCCGTGGATCAGGTGGGTTTTCTCGGAGTAGCCATCGCTGTGGGCGCGGGCCTGGATACGGGCGGCTCGCTGGGCCATCCAGTCGTCTTTTGGAAGGTCAGGCATCGAGTTGCGCTTCTGGCCGGCTCAGGAACTCTCCTCCGGGGGGTTTCGAGGGCCAGCAGCGGGGCGGAGCGAAGCGGTGGTCATGAAAATTGGACTGCAGATTCCCAACCTGACCTTCCCCGCAGGCCCGGCTCAGCTGGGTCGAGATCTGGCCCGGGTGGCCCGGGAAGCGGAGCAGGCCGGCTTTGACAGCCTGTGGGTGATGGACCATTTTTATCAGATCGAATTCATCGGACCTGCCGACCGAGAAATGCTCGAGGCCTATTCAACGCTGTCGTTCCTGGCGGCGGTTACGCATAAGGTTCAGCTGGGGGCGCTGGTGACGGGCATCACCTATCGCTATCCCGGCGTGCTGGTGAAGACGATGACCACTCTGGACGTGCTCTCGGGCGGGCGCAGCATTTTCGGGCTGGGGGCAGCCTGGTTTGAACGCGAGCATCGGGGCCTGGGAGTGCCCTTTCCACCCCTGGCCGAGCGCTTTGAACGGCTGGAGGAAATGCTGCAGTTGAGCCTGCAAATGTGGTCGCCCAACAACGGCCCCTTCCACGGCAAGCATTACCAGTTGGCCGAGACGCTGTGCGTGCCCCAGCCGGTGGCCCGGCCCCATCCGCCGATCTTGATCGGGGGCATGGGCGAACAAAAGACGCTGCGGCTGGTGGCCCAGTATGCCCAGGCATGCAACCTGTTTGCCTTCGCGGGCCCCAAGGTGCTGAGCCGCAAACTGCAGGTGTTGCGCCAGCACTGCCAGGACCTGGGGCGAGACTTTGCCAGCATTGAGAAAACCACTCTGGGGCAGGTGGACGTCGGAGAGCCCCGGCGGGTGCTGGAACAGCTGCACGAGCTGGCCGAACTGGGCTTCGACACGGCTCTGGTTGGAGTGGCCGACCCCACCGATCCGGGCGTGATGAAGGTGCTGGCGGAAACCATTGTGCCGGCCGCCCACAAGCTGGTAAGCCGTGGCTGAGGCGCGTCGGGCCAGCCTGGAGGACAGACCATGCCTGCGCCGGTTGCTGGAAGGCAAGGCCTATCCACCGTCCTGGCTGCGCCAGGTGACGGCAGAACGTCGCCGCCAGCACGACCTGTCGGCCCTGGAGCAGCAGTTTGAACTATGGGTGAATCACCCGCAGGTGAGCCCCCTGGTAAGTTCCGACGCCTTCCTCATCGCCGTGCACAACCAGCAAGATTTTGCCACAGGTCAGCCCGAGACCGTGGTGGTCGAGCATGGCGGCGAGCTGCAGCAGTATGGGGCCCTGTTGGACCTGCTGGTAGCGAGGGCCGTGGCGGCGGGTGACGAGTTTGTGGCGCTGCGAGTGCATTCGGGCCAGGAGAAGCTGGCCGAATATCTGCAGACTTTGGGCTGGGCGGCCGAGTTCGCCCGGGTGGTGCGAGCCCTGGAGACCCCGTTGCCGGTAAGTGAGGCCCCGGGTTTGCGACGGGCCGGCAACGAGGACCGAGTGTTTCTGGCCAGGTTGCACCTGCACTGCTCTCCCTTTTACGAATCGAGCCAGCGCCGCAACAGCCAGTGGGCCACGGTAGGGGCCCTGGAAAACTATCTTTCGCTGGACTTTTCCCCTGAAAGCCAGCTGCTGGGGTGGGTAGCCGAAGAGGAGGCAACCCCTCGAGGCTATGTGCTGGTAAAGCTGGGCTTTGAGGGCGAGCTGCTGGCAGGGCCCAGCGCCTATCTATATGACATCGCGGTGGACCCTCAAGCACGCGGGCGCAGCCTGGCCGGCGCCCTGCACGAGGCGGCCGTGGGCGAGCTGCTGACCCGCGGGGTGGAGAATCTGGTGGGCGACATCAGCGCTCACAACCATCAGGCTCTGGCCATAGCCACTCGACGTCTGGGCTACGGGGTGGAATGGCAGCGCTGGGGGCTGAATCTGTAAAAACCTGAGAATTCGTTTACATCTTGTTAACTCAATTCAAGGAACGGCAACTTTCTGGCCTTTAGAACGCCCCCTGTTTCAGATAAATTTTAGAGCAAGAGGCAGCCACGGCTGCAAACGAAAGGGGATTCTTCAAATGGCTCTCGGTGCAATTGGTTCTCTGGTCGGTGGTGCAGCAGGCGGCGGCGGTGGAGCCGGCGGACTTCTGGAGGCCGGCAAAGGACTGCTCGGCAAAGTCAAGGGGGGAAAGAAGAAGAAGAAGGCCGAGAAAGGCGGTGAGGGCAAGGAAGCCGGCGGCGCCAAGGAAGCAGGCGGAGGCGGCCAGGCCGACCCCAAGCAGATCGCCCAGATGCTGGCCAAGCTGTTGGAAGTGGCCAAGGGAACTTCGATCTCCTAAATTCCAGACGATTGAGCTTGGGCTCGCCTACGGGCGGGCCTTTTGCATTTGGGGGAGTTGATCCGGGCGCAACGAAAGCGCCGGCATGATACCCTTTGACATCAGCGGAGCGATCCGCGGCGCACTTGCAGGAGACATTGAGGACGATTCGGCTCCGCTGGACGTGATGGCCGGAGAACGGCGCGGACAGAAGGGGCCCGGCAAAACCCCCCTGGAGCAGGCGTCGAACCTGCTGAAAGTGCGCGAAGCCGCCGAGGGGCTGCGCTCGGGAACGTTGAGCCCGGAGGACTATCTGGCACGATTGACGGCCGTTCACCAGGCGATCTCGAATGTGCTGGGGATTTTCGAAATGCCCCAGGTGACCGGCGAAATGGCCAGGATGGACGAGGAGTCGCTGCAACTGGTCGAGGCCACGCGCAGCAGCCTGGAGCAAATCGAAGAAGGCCTGGCTCGCATGGTGAACCACCTGGACAACCCCGAGGGCGAGGAACTGGAGCAGGGCCTGGCCCAGGTTGAGGCTGGCTACGTGGCCCTGGACCAGACTCACGACGAGTGCCTGGAACAGGTCGACGACGAGGACGAAGACTAGGCGAAGATCTGAGCCACAGTTTCGCGGGCGATGATCCAGTTGACGGCCTCGGCCAGGTTGGCACAGCGGCGGTCGGGCTGCACGCTGGACTTGCCATCGCGGCCCCCGCGGCCGGTTTCTACCAGAATTTTTTGCAGATCGGGGTGGGCTTTCTGGCCGGCCTCGAGGTCGGTGGTCATGTCACCGATCATGTAGCTGTCGGCCAGGTCGATGGAGTCGCCCATTTCAGAGGCGATGTGCCAGAGCATGCCGGGGTCGGGCTTCTGGCCGCTGACGTGGTGTGGCTGCTCGAGGAAGCGGCCGCGCGTGGGGGCGAAATGAATGGCGTCGAGCTGTCCGCCCGCGGCCTCAACTTTCTCGGCCACAGCCTGGAAGAGCTGCTCGGCCTTCTGTAGGCGCCCCTCGTCATTGCCCACCCAGCGCTTGTTGCTGACCAGGGCCACGCGCGCTTCGGGCAACTTCATGGTGAGCTTGGCCAGCGCCGCCACCGAATCGGGCCGTAACTTGCGGTCGACCTCGTCGGCCGAGTCGATCCAATCGTCGACGAGAACCCCGTCGCAGTCGATGAACACGGCCGGCTGGCGACCTGGGGTGTTGGTCTGCAGAACCGGAGGGGCGATGGATCGGGTGGCGACAATGGGCGTGTTCATAGGTTGAGCATAGGGCCACGGGCTGAAAAGGAGCTGAAGGAGGCTGGAACTCAGGCGATGTCGGCTGCAGCGCGGCGCTGGCTGTAGGTCAACCTGCTCTCCGCCGAAGAGGTCAGCTCAGCTGGTCGCGGATCTCCTCCAGCTCGGCAATGACCTCAAAGTCCTTGGGTCGCCCGGCCGCTCGTTTGGCTTGCAGGAGTTGGTCCAGGCTCAAGCAACGCAAGGGGCGTCCGAACGCTTCGATTTCCACCGACTCGGGAAATACTTCCGCGAACGTCCCCAGACCCGAGATGATTCCGAGCAAGTCGAGGTCGCCCCTATCGGTGGTGAGAGCAAAGTTCAGACCGGCCGCCAGCGTGCGAGGTTCAAACCGGAACGGCAACCCGGGAGGAGCGCCACGAAGGTAGGGATTCAGGTCGGCCAGTGCGGCAACGATGCGCTCCAGGTTTTGAGGGTCTCGAGAATACAGGATATCCAGGTCCAGGGTCACTCGTGCCGATCCGTGAGCGGTGGCCGCTACGCCCCCAACGACAATGAAGTCGACTCGAGCGGCCTCTAGTCGCGCCAGAAGCTCATCATAGAAGGTCAAGTGGAAGCCTTTTTGCTCCGCATCGCGCGTCGCATTTCCTCGGCCAGCCGCTGCATTTCCATCAACCGAATGATTCGCTCGGTCGGGGTGCGCTTGAGGTTCTCTCGAAGCAGACTCTTGTCAAGGTGCTTGCGATACTCGGCAATCACCGGGTCATCATGTGTCATCCACTTCTCTTCGCAGGCCAGCCAGTTTCATCCTGGATACCCCTACCTGGCACGCGGCTGTGGTCATCAGCGACCGGTGCCCCAGCCCCATCAGCCAACGCGGCCGACCGGAAGCGAATTGGCAACCGCCATCGCTTGGGCTATGATACCCAGGTGAAGCACCCCGGCTTGCTCAACGACATTCTCTTCAAAATCGTGTTCGGTTCGCGCGACAGCGAGCCGGTGTTGCGAGCCCTGCTGAATGCTCTTTTGAACCGAACCGACAGTGAAACCCTGGTGGCCCTAGAAATCCTCAACCCCGGATTCGATAAGGAATATCTGGCTGAAAAAGGTGCCATTCTCGACGTCAAGGCAAGAGACCAGGCCGGACGCCAGTTCAACATTGAAGTGCAACTCAACCCGGGCCTGGATGACTATGCAGCCCGTTCGATTTTCTACACGGCCAAGTTTTTCTGCGACCAGTTGGAGCGCGGCCAGCCCTATGAAAGTTTGAGAAAGACCGTTTCTATCTCGCTGCTGGACTTCAACTTGTTTCCCGACAGCCAGCCGCTGCACAGCATCTTCCGCCTGTGGGAGCCCGAGCTGGGTATTCCTTTGCTGGACCTTCTGGAGCTGCACTATATCGAGTTGCGCAAGTTTTCGCCCAGCAAACCCCAGGAGCTTCGCACCCGCTTCGAGCGTTGGCTCTACTTTCTGAAGTTCGCAGACCTTTACAATGTCGACGACCCGGCACTGCCGGATCCGCTATCTCAAGAGGAGGGCATACCCATGGCCGTAGATTCGATGCGCAAGGCCTATGCGCGCGACGAGGTTCGAGAATTGATCGAAGCGCGGGAGAAGGCCGAACGAGACCAACTCTCGCGTTTACACCAGGCCCGCAAGGAGGGGCGTGCGGAGGGACGTGAAGAGGGGCGTGCGGAGGGACGTGAAGAGGGGCGTGAAGAGGGGCGCCAGGAAGGCCTCCGTAGTGCAGCGCTTGGCATGGCGTCGGCCGGTTTCGGGCGCGAGCAGATCGCGGAGACACTGGGGGTTTCGTTGCAGCAGCTGGACACCTGGCTCTCCTAGACAACTCGCTGCGCAAGAGAGAGCAACGCGACGAAGACCACTGGCACGGCTGGCCAGGGCTCGCGCAATGGGGTATGCTGAGCATATGGCGCGTGCTTGGGGATGGTGGATGTTGCTGCTGATGGCGGGCTGTGGCCAGTCGCCCCGCCAGCCCGTACCGGGCCAGGCGGTAGAACCGGCGGCCACGCCCGCTGTGCCGGCTCAGGTCGCCAGGGCGCTGCCTGCAGAACCCCGCCCGTTACCGCCGACGCCCCCCCAACGCCTGCGCGTGGGCAAGGTGCCCCCACGGGCAAAGCCGCCTGGCAACCCGCTGGTGCTGCACCAGCAGCCGCCTCGGCGCGGGCCTGGAACGACGGTTCGGGTAGCCGTCTCGAGGCCCCAGGTGGGACCTCAGGTAAGTGCGCCGCGACTGCCCGACCCTCTCCCCTACCCAACCCGACGCGTGCGCGGCTCGGCGCCGCGGGTGGTGGTGATTCCACGGGGCCAGGTGGACCAGCGCGCTTTGCAGCATTGGGAGGCCCAGCAGGCGCGCATTCGGGCCCAGAATCAGGCCCTGATCGAACAGGCCATGGCCCGCCCCAACCCGGTGCACTGGAACCCGCCAGCGTCGCGGGTCAACCTTCCGATGCCCATGCAGCCAACCCTGTCGGGGCCGTCGGAGGCGCGGCGGGCCTACTATCGAGCCCAGGCCGATTTTCTCAATACCAAGTATTGCTCAAACGGGCCGCCTCGCTGGAATGAACACAATGTGGCGGGTTCGTTGTCGACGGTGGCCCCTCCCAATCCGGTGCTGATGAGCCAGCCGGCCGTGCACAACCCGGTGCTGCAAAGTTATCAACGGGCCCAACAACTGCGACCGGCCGCCTTTCCCTGAGCCCTACTGCTCGTAGCAAATGTCCTCGAAGACGCTGTCGAATTCCGTGATGGTCATTTCAAAGACGCCGTCATTAACGCCGTCTTTGGGTTTTCCCGAGGCATCGTTGGGCTCGCCAGAACCCCACGGGTTACGGATTCTGACCTTGTCGCTGCTGGCATCGTAGCCAATCACCGTGTAGACGTGACGGTCGGGCACGACCTCTTTGGAGAAAATGCTGATGCTGGTAGAACAGGTGACCATTTTGCCTGCGGCCAGTGCCTTCTTGATCTTTTCTCGAGTGGTGGACTCGAAGGTGAAGAGCAGCTCGTCGACATCGGTGGAGCGTCCCGTAACCGCCTTCATTCCGGTGCGCAGGCTGCCGCCCTCGACGTCTTCCATGGGGTCGGAGTTGGGGTCCCACTTGCCGCCGGCCCGCAACTGAGCATAGGCTTTCTCGAGCAAGGTGGCCCACATGCCGTTGCCGCCCGAACTGGCCCCAAAGAGTTTTTCCGAGTCGGTGGGGCCTTCGACCACAATGGGGTCGTGGCCGGGGAAAGTCACCGTATAGGTGCCATTGCGGTTATCCTGGATCATCTTTTTGAGACCCTCGGGATCTTGCTGGGCCTTGGCCACCAGCGCCGCCAGGAAGTAGCAGGTTCCATATTGCCCCTGCTCGAGCTTGCGAGGGTCGGGCGTGCCGACAAACACCTGATCAGACTGACCCTGGAGCTTGTTTTTGAAGTGGACGAAATAGGCCGCCGTATTCAGGCCGAGTTCGCCAGGCGCCTTGCCTTCGCGCAGTTCTTGCAGTTGTTTACGGGTGATTCCATCCTCGTAGGCCTCACCGTCTTTGCTGTCCATCAGCGTGAGCAAGGCCACCAGTGCGGCCGCCTGATCGCCCTTGAGCCGGGGATTGTGCACGGCGATGCGCAGTTCGCTCTTTTCGATTTTGCCGTCACGGTCGCGGTCGAGGAGCGTGAACAGGCCTTCCAGGGTGGTGGCGAATTGGAGGGTTTCCTGAAGTGGGGGTTGACTGGGAAGGGTTTGCTCTTTCTCTTTGGCCCGATCGACGAAGGCCTGCAGCGCATCGCCTACACTGGCGTCCTGACGAACGTCTGCGGCCAGATCGCGCTGGAAGCTGAAGCCATATTCGTCGCTCAGGCGCTGGCTGTGGGCCGGACTGAAGCCGGCGATGCTGCTGGAACTGGAGCGGGCCGCACCCAGAGCCCGCAGGGCCTGGATGTCGCCCAGCGCCTGATGCG
The DNA here is from genome assembly GCA_964649085.1 of uncultured Burkholderiales bacterium. Taxonomy (GTDB): domain Bacteria; phylum Vulcanimicrobiota; class Xenobia; order Xenobiales; family JADMJV01; genus JADMJV01. Next base: position 20,750 of record CAZYPN010000072.1, read on the forward strand.
TGTAGCGGCGCAACGGGGCCACGCTGGCCGCCGTAGGAGCCGCCTGTTCGGCTTTGGAAGCCGGGGGTAGAGGAGAGCCCGGGGCCGCAGAACGGGCCTCGGGAAGAGAAGAGGGAGTGTTGCCGCCGATGTTCATAGAACCATTCTCACTTCACATCGGGCTGATGTCTATGGGAAAAATCCTTCAAATGCCAACACTTTTCGGTGACCGTTTTGGGAGAAGGAGCAACGAGCCGATCGCGAAGACTGCAGGGTGCCGCTTCCCACCTTCTTGATCATCGGCTCGGCCCGCTCGGGCACCACCAGCCTGCACTATTACCTGAGCCAGCACCCGCAGATCAGTATGTCGCGCCCGAAGGAAGTGAATTTCTTCAGTCAGGACGAGCTCTTCGCCCGCGGGCCGGCCTGGTATGCGGGGCACTTTCAGGGCCCGGGCCCTCACTACGGTGAGTCGTCGCCAAAATATACGGTATTTCCCCATATCGGGGGCGTTCCCCGACGAATCGCCGCACTGCTGCCTGAGGTGCAGTTGATCTATGTGTTGCGAGACCCGGTGGAGCGGGTGGTGGCCCGCTATCTGCACGATTGGAGCCTGGGGCTGCAATCGCAGACGTTGAGCCAGTGCCTGCACGACCTGGAAAGCTGTAGCTATGTTTCAGGAGGGCTCTATGCACGGCAGCTGGAGCAATACCTGGAGCACTTTCCTGGCGAGCAGATCCTGATTTTGAATCATCGCCATCTGCTGGAGCAGCGCCAGCAGACACTTGAGCAGGTGTATCGATTTCTGGGCTGCCAGGAAATGGCGGCGGGGCGCTGGCAGCAGCGACATCTGAACCCGACCTCGATCAAGCGAAGGCTGAATCCCCTGGGCAAGTGGTTGCAGGGCTGGCTGCGCCGCCTGCCCTTAGGGGACGCCGCCGGCCACCGGCTGGAGCGATTGCTGACTTTTCCGTTCTCCAGCCCGCTGCCGCGCAACCCTTTGAGCCCGGAGGATCGCCGGCGCCTGGAAGCCTATTTTCGACCCGATGTGGACCGGCTGCGACAGTTGAGCGGGCAGGACTTTGCCGACTGGGGGTGGGCGCCTTGTGGATGACTCGTCTGTTCAGCACGGTAGCTGTGGCTCTGATGGCCGTGGCCCTGAGCTGGCACTGGGTGGCTCAGGATGCGACCCGCTGGTCTGTGAGCAGCGACTATTGGAAGATGGTCGGCGCCCCCTGGCTGCTGGCCGTGATGACCTTGACGCTGATGGTGACCTGGTGGCGACCTCGGTTGGGGTTCTGGGGCGCCCTGGCCTGTCTGAGCCTGGGAGTCTTCAATGCCGTGCACCTGCACGAGCGACTCGACCACTATCGGGAGGTGTCCAGGGGAGAATTGACGTTTTCGGTCGGGCCAGGTCTCTATGGCTATCTGCTTGGGTCGACCCTGATGCTGGTGACGACGATGGCGGCCAGGGCCCGGGTCAAGGAATAGTTTCGAAGAGGTTGTTCCAGCCCGTGCGTTCTACCCGCGGCGGCTTGGCGCCGGGGCGCTGCTTCCAACGCGTGACGTTGTCGCTTCCCCCGTATTGGATCAGGCTGCAGCTGCCCTCGAGGCGCACCTGGTTGTCGCAGCCACGGATGTCTAGCTGGCTGAGATTGCCCCTGACCGTAAGCTGGTTGCCGCTGCCCGTGATCACAATGCCGTTGAGCCCGCCCTGTACTTCGATGCGGTTGTCGGAACCGTCGAGATGCAGCACATCGCCGCTGCCCACCAGCGTAAGTGTATTGTCGACGGCCTCGACCTTGACCACGTCTTTGGCCTTGAGTTGCACCGTGCGGGTTAGCCCCGTGCCTTCGAGGAGGTGAGTGTCGGCGGACGCGGCCAGACCGAGCAATAGCAAGACAGTAAGACGGCGAATCATGGCTTTGAGTATAGGCCGTAGGGCGCCTGCCGTGTATGAGGCAGATCAGCCCTACAGCGAGCCGGCACTGGTGTGCTCAGGGGCTCTGGTATTTGACGCTGCAACCGTAGGGGACCGTTTGGGGCACCGCGATGGGTTGACCACTGCGGGCCTGCTGCAGAGCCTGATCGACGTAGTTGACCTGGCCTCGGTCATCGATGGCGCCGGCATAGAGCACCTTGCCTTCGGGGGAAAGGACGAACATGTGGGGAGTGGTTTTGGCCCCGTAGAGGCGACCGATTTCGCCGCTGGGATCGAGAACCAGCGCGCTGGGCGCAGCCGACTTGGAGGCCAGCGACTGGCGGGCGGCTTCGGGGGTGAGGTAACCCTGCTTGCCCTCGGCCGAAGAACAAATGGAGAGCCAGACCACGCCCTGGGAAGTCCACTGTTTTTGCAGGGCCTGCATCTTGCCCGGCTCATACTGGGCGCGAACAAAGGGACAATCGTGATTGAGCCATTCGAGCACCACGTATTTGCCGCGATAGTCAGACAGCTGCAGGCTGTTGCCCGTACAGGTGGTGGCGCGAAATTCGGGCGCGGGCTGGCCAACGACGGCCTCGCACCAGCACAGGGCCGTGCACAGGCCGGCGAGGATGAGGGTATGGAGCCATTTCATGGTGGGTTGCCTCCGATGGGAAGATCGATCCAGTAGCCCCGTCGAGACTCTCCTTCGCCAAGACAGAGCAATCCCTGCAGCCGCCGGGGCGGCTGGGGGGCGGGAAAAGCCTGCCAGCGCAGCCGGGTGAACCCCGGCTGAGGATGAACTTCGGGCTCGACGCTTTCCTGAATGAGCAGGCCCTGAGCCGGGAAGAACTCGGGCTTGCCCGGGGGCAGCTCGGCCTGCAGCCAGAGAGATTCGCCCTGACGCCAGGCCTGGGCCGGCCCCAGCAAAGGCTGAGGCCAGCGGGCCTGGGGTGAAAACTGGGGCTGGCTGTGGGGCGCCACCGGCAGGTTGAGCTGGAGGTTGGACTGGCCGGGCACGCAGCTGTTCACGTCACAGGCCAACCACTTGAGCCTGGCCTTCAGAGAGACTTTGCCGGCCGGCAGCCTGGCCGGAACCTGCAGCACCTGGCGCAGCAGCGCCGGCGACTGGTAGCCATAGGTGGTAATGCCCTCGTGCTGAAAGCGCTGGGGCAGGCTCCATTCCAGAGGGCCGACCTCGAACCCGGGAGGCAAGCTCCATTCGACCTCGCTGGCCATGCCCGATTCGCCAGGGTGCCGCCAGTAGGTGTGCCAGCCGGGCTGGGTGGACAGACGAAAGTAGACCACCAGGGATCGTCCCGGAACCAGGGCGCTGGCCGGGCACAGCAGCTCGGCATGACAGGCGGACGGCGGCGGAATGGGGGCCACCCTGCGGATGGCCTGGACCAGCTGTCGAAAGCGTCGGAACTGGGACTGATGCGGGCCCTGGTAGAGGTCGGTAGCGCGCACCGTAAGGGAGCCCCAGCGCAGCCGGTCGTAACTGTCGCAGGTGGGCTGAACCATTTGGCCCGGCAGGTTCCCGAAATCGGCACGCTGGAACGCCTGGCGCAGCTGCCGCACTTCATCGGGGGTGAGGGTCTTGGAGGCCAGCTTGAGCCCGCCCACCCGGTAGTAGCAGCGGCGTCCTTCGACCAGGCACTGGAACTCGCGACCTTCGTAGCGATCCAGAGTGAAGTTCAGGGGCTGGCCCAGGGCGTGCAACACGAGCAAAAACCAGAGAGCAAAGATTCTCATCATCGGCTGCTTCTCCCCAGGAACTCGCCTCCCTGGAGGGGGAATGCGAAGCCATGCGCCTCATCGTTCTTCTGTGGCTGATGCTGCTGACCAGTGCCCACGCTCGCCCTCGCTTTTTGCTGCTGCCGCTCGACAACCGTCCGTGCAATCTGTTGTTTGTGCGCCAGATCGGGCGCATTGCCCAGAGCGAAGTGGTGGTGCCGCCGGTGCATTTGCTGGGCAACTATCTGGAGCCCGGCCAGCCCGAGTCGCTGGCCGAGTGGCTGAAGGGCCAGCTGCAACCCGACGATCAATTGCTGCTGAGCAGCGATATGTTGTGCTTTGGCGGCCTGGTGGCCTCGCGCCAGGCCGCCACCAGTTTGCAAGAGGCCCGCCGACGGCTGCGCCTGCTGGAGGAACTGCGCCCCTATCACGTAGAGGTGCTGGCCACCTTGCCCAGGCTGTCGTTGCGCACTTCCGAGGAGCAGGCTCCCTTTGAGCGAGCCCTGCACGACTGGGCCACGCGCGAAGACAGTCCGGCACCGGGCGATGTGCCCCCGCAGCTGGTGCGGGAATATCTGGGCGTAAGGGCGCGCAACCTGGAGGTGCTCAAGGAGCTCATTCGAGCCACCAAGGATGGTCGCATTGAGCGACTGGTGATCGGCCAGGATGATTCTCACCGCAGCGGCCTGCACAAGCGAGAGCAACTGCGACTGTTGGAACTGCGCGACAGCCTGGGACTGGAAAAGCAGGTGATGCTGCTGTCGGGTGCCGACGAGCTGAGCATGAACATGCTGGCCGGACGGCTGGCCGACCTGTATGATGTGCACCCCGAAATCGCCCTGGAATATAGCGAAGCCGGCAGCGAGCGAAGGATTCCTCCGCTGGAAAGCCATCCCCTGGCCACCATGGTGGAACAACACCTGCGACTGGCCGGCGTGCAACTGGGGGATGCCAACGACCCCTCGCTTCTGCGGTTGTTCATCCAGGTACCGGCGGCACGCCCCTATCAGTTGCCCGAGGCCAGCGAAGCTCCCCGCAGCTATGCCCTGGTGGAACGGGTGCGCGATTGGATGGAACAGGGGCGGGCTGCAGCCCTGGCCGACCTGGCCTACATCAACCGCATGGATCCGCATCTGGCTCGGGCCGTGATCGACCGGTTGGACCTGGTAGCACTGGAAGGATTCGCCGCCTGGAACACCCCCGCCAATGCGCTGGGCACGGTAATTTCCCAGGTGGTGGTCCGGGAGATCGCCCAACGCCAGGCCGAACATTGGAAACCCGCCGAGATTCGCGAGAGTGCGCGCACCCACCTGGCCTTTCTGCTGGCGCGATTGATCGATGACTACGGCTATCAGACGATGGTGCGCACGGAACTGATACCCGAAACCCGCGGCCTGCCGCTGCAACCCGACCCCCTGTTGAGCCCCTATATCCGACTGGGGGCCAGGGTGCGTGCCCGTCTTCTGGGCTGGGCCGACGAGCTGTACCGGGGGCACTTTCTGGGCCGGGTCGTGCGCCTGCCGGGCGGTGGCAAATGCCGTCTGGGGCCGATGAAACTGGAGGCTATTTTGCCCTGGCCGCGGCTCTTTGAGGTGGAGGTGCGCCTGGATCTGGTCCTTGAGGACTGTTAACGGTTTGTAAAAATTCTTGCCATTTTGTTGCCGATCGAATACTCTTTCACAGCCCGAGGGGTGTCCTCGAGGACCCACAGCAGGAGGATATCGATGGCCAGTATCAATCCGAACCTTGGAATTCCCACCAACCTGAGCGTGCGCCCCAGCGGTGGAGCCACCCCCTCGGTAGCCGGCGAAGCCGCAGCCCCGCTGCCCGCCGATGGACTGAGCGTCGACTTCAGCAAGGCCGAAGCATCGACCCAGCGCCCCGAGGCCAAAGCCGTGGCCGAGCCCCAGACACCGGCCCCCCCGGCCGCAGCCGGTCCGGCTGCAGAGGCGAAGAGCGGACTGGCCCAGGCGGCGGCCGACGGCGGACTGGCGGTGTCGACGACCGGCGGCCTGGCTCAGCTGGAAGCGCCCCCTGCCCCCGAGTTCAATGCCTCGATCGACGGCTGTCTGGCCGGCCTGTGTGGCAAGTCGGACGAGATCAAAACCATCACGGCCAGCCAGGTAAACTGGGACAAAGGCGCCGACGTGGTTTCGAACGCCCAGAAATTCGTCATTCCCGTGCCCCAATTTGAGGGCGGTGGCGAGCCACTGGTCTATCCGGCCGGTGCCAAGGATAAGAACGGCGCCGACATCGGCGGAACCCCGATCAAGGACTGGCAGGGACAGCCGATCGGCGACAACGGCGTGGTGTTTTGGAACGAAAAAGATCAGGCATGGCAGGCCTGCAAAGCCGATGGTAATGGCGTGGTCATTATGAATCAGATGACCGAAGAGCAGGGCAAGAAGATGATGGACAAGATCGGTGGCGATCCCAACAAGCTGACCCTGCAGCAGTTCAAGGAAGTGCTGGAGTATGCCAACTCCGACGAGGTAGGCTGCCGAGATATGTACAACTCGGACCGCGACTTCATTTCCAAGAAGATGAACGCCATGGAAACGTCGCTGACGGGCGTGCCCCAGTATGGCCTCTTCCGTCGTGACGACCGCGACGTGTGCAAGGCGCTGTTCGCCGACGGTCCGGGCGAGTTCGAGGCGCCCTCGGGCGGCGGTGTGCTGGTCAAGCAACCCATCCCCGAGGAAGGCGGTATCTTGCTGCGCCAACCCGACGGCAAGGTATTCCTCTACCGCAAGGTAGACCTGGAAGTGTTTGTCGACACCTATAAGCTCAAGGATGGCTCGCAGGTGGTGCTGGGCGAACTGCCCCGCCACCAGGACTGAGTTGACCCACGGAAAGGGCCTCGGAGATTGAACCTCTGAGGCCCTTTCTTCGCCTGTAGTGGGAGGATCTATGGATTCGATCAACCCCCACAATTTGCCGACGGTCCGCTGGACGGGGAACCTTTCCCGGCCAACTCCTGCTGCCCCCACCCCAACACCTACACCGCTGCCCTCGGACCAGGTGAGCCTGCAGGCCAGACCCCCGCAACCTGAAGCCCCGGCCCCGATTGCCGCGCCCCCCCAGGAGGTGGCCGAGGCCAGCACTGAACCGGGTGGATTGCAACGTGCGGCGGAGAGCTACGGGCTTAGCCTGACCAGCACGGGTGGCCTGACCCAACTGGATGAAGGCCCCGCAGCCGAGCCACCGGAGCCGCCTTCTGAGGTGCGCCCGGGCCTGTCGGACTGGCTCAATGCTAGGGCCCGCCCCGTGTTCTCGGCCGAAGCCCTGGATCAGATCGCGGCGGAAATTCACCCGCTGGTGTCCTTGTTAGGCGACACCCCCGATCCCCAACGCTGGAACTCGGCCACCTGGACCTGCTTTCAACTGGCCTCTCATCTGCCCCGGGAAACCCTGACCGAGGTGGCCCACAGCATCGAGTCGGGCAAGCCTACGGCCTTTGGGATGCCGCTGGGGTTGCAGTTGGGTCTGAGCGATCCGCAGGTCAATCGCGACACGCTGGTGCGCATGATCCGGCTGCGCTCGTTCGCCTCGCAGATCGTCGAGGGCGAACTGCCCACGCTGACCCCCGGCGAGCGCACCCGCTATCTGGAAAGGGTTCACGACCAGGGCTACGCCCTGCCCCAGCAGGCCCGCGCGGGCGAAGCCACCAGCCTGTTGTGCTCGATGGGCAGCCCGGAACTGCTGGACCCGCAGCGCCTGGCGCTGCTGCCCCCCGCGGCACGAGAGCGTTTCAGCACGGAAGGACGCGCCCCCACCAGCGACTTCCGACGGGCCTTTCCGCGCCTGAGCCTGGGCGACCTGGTGGACTCGCGAGGTGGCACCGAGCAGGCGCTGCAATTCTTGCAGGCCTCGGGCAAGCAGGTCGATGCCCCTTCGGCCGAACTGGGCGGCAAGAGCATGCGCGAGTACCTGCAGGCTCAGCCCGGAGAGAGTCGAGAGCAGCATCTGCAACGGCTTTCGGGCAAGCAGGTGTTGAACGCGCTGGCCCGCCCCTGGAAAGAGTTGCAGGCGGATATCGCCGAACTGGAAAACCGGGGCGCCGAAGGCGGGGCCCTTCGAGCCGAGTTGGAACGCCGCCAGACTCCGGCACTGGCCCCTATTTTGCTGATGCTTAACGCTCCTTCGCTGCTAGAGCAGGCTCAGGCGGGCGGAGAACAGGCCAGTCAGGCCATGGATGGCCTGATGCAGGTGTTTTATCGAGCCACCAACCCTCATCTGGGCTTCGACGAACCCCTGATCGGCCAGGGTCTGGCGCAGCTGCAGCAGACTCATCAGGAACAACTGGCCAAAGATCGTTTGCAGTGGACCAGCGTGGTGAGCCTGAAGAAAACCCCGCTGCTGGCCGGGCTGACCGACGGCGACTACCAGCAGCGCACGGCCGCCATGCCTTTACGCGCGGTGGACGAGATGGAAGACCATGTGGAGACGGCGCTGGGGCGCCTGAAGCGCGATTTGGGGGAGGATTCACCCGCCTACACCCAGATCGTGAACAACCTGGACCTGGACCGGCTGGACCAGGACGCGGTGACCCAGCTGCACGCCCTGCGCTTTGACCCCACTTCGTTCGCCGTGAGCGTGCCGGAAGGGGTGAGCCAGATTCGCCTGGGAGAGCGCAATTTCTCGCTGCCCGTGCGGGGAGCGGACTGGGTGCCAGAGTTTGTCAGCGCCACCTCGGTAGCCTTCCGAGTGCGCGGTGAAGACGGCGAGGACGCCCTTCTGCGCCTGCCCAAGGGTTCGCGCCCAACCTTCTCGGAGGACGGTCAACTCAAGCTGGAGGTGTTCGATCGCGAGCGCTATGCGGATGTGGCCGCCCGCTTGAAGGACTTCCAATACCTGGATGCGCGCGTCGAAATGACGGCCCGCGAACTGGTGGAGTTTGAGGGCGGGGTAGCCGTACTGGAAGACCGGCCCCAGGTGCCCGACGCGGGCATGGCCCTGCAGCAGGGCGGCAAGTTGAGCCTTAGAGACGTGGACGGACTGGTGGACCAGTGGCTGGCGGGCACAGCCGAGATCGACGCCGAGAACCGCCCCTACGGCGTGTTGTACGAATTGGGGCCAGACAACTATACGCTGGGCGACGAGGGTCTGCAGGGCTCGTATGTGGACGTGGCACTGCCTTTTCGCAACCAGCGCGAGCGGGCCAGCTTTGGATTTGTGACGGGCGGTTACGGCTCGGCCGCCAACTGGGTGGTGGCCGACAATCAGCCGCTGTCGCAACAGCGCGTGGATCAGGTGTGGAAGGGCGAGCAATTGAGCCCGGCTGAGGCCGAACGGCGCCAGTTGTTTGTGCAGGCATTGCAAGAACGCCTGGACCCTGAGCACCCGGTATGGCAGAGCCTTCCCGCCGAGCACCGCGCCGGTTGTTTCGCCGCCTTCCAGGAGGACGTGCTCAAGCTGGGGCTGAGCCGCGACGGCCTGAGCTGATCGAGGCAGCCACGAGCTGCTACACTCCGCCGGTCCGGCTTTAAGGAGCCCCCCGACAAGTCGGACTGCCCGCAAATTCCAGAGCGGCAATACCCCAGGGCTCGCCCGTATTGCCTCACGAGTAATCTTACCCGAGCCCTGGCCGCTGCCGATTCATGAAAACAGGCCCAGGGATTACCCGGGCCTGCCTGGGCACATGATGAATCGCTTACATCAAACCAGACGCCCCCTACAGGGTGGGCGTCGGACCCGGCGGTCGTCAGATCTACAGAGAAGTTTTAGAAAAAAGAGCGGCAAGCGGGCCTGCTATCCCCGCTGCCAGGCCGAGATGAGCCGGCACGGAAGCGACAGCCGCGTCAGGGGAGCGCCTTGAGCCTATCCCGATTCAGCGCTGGCATTGTGTGTTCAGCTTTCTGCCGGCCTTCCTGGCACGATGGACCCGTTATCTTGCCGAGGTTGCGGGCATTGCCGCCCAGGGTAGGCCGGAGCTGGACGTTGAGGGAACACAGCTCGCACGAACGCCAAAGGGCTCGCGGTCGCTGTTTTCCCACGGCCTCGTTGCTCTCGTTTAGGAGCTCAGGCCGTTGCCCAGCTATGTTTCGGCCCCCGACGGAACGGAGTTCCGGCGGGGGCCGAAGGTGGTCTTGATGATGCGCCAGACCCCTAAAGGTCTATCGCCTGTGGCCTATGTCTGTTCCGGTTTGGCCCCGCCCGAAGGGCCGCCGAAGGCGGCTTTCGGGGCGAAAGCGTGGGGCCAAACCGGGGGCTTGGCCTAGCTCATCTCCTGAAACATTGTCAGAAAACGAGCATATTTAGGATGGCTCCTGGCAAGTTCCCTAGCGGAACCCATACCTGGCATGCAAGCATCAGGGCTGGCCCCCCTCGCAAGTAAGACTTTTACGGCTTCATCGCCCCCGGCTTCGACAGCAAAGTATAACGGCGACCAGCTCACCGACCGGGTTAGATGATTCGGATCTGCCCCTAGGTCTATTAAGTGGTTGATCATTTTGACACGCCCACCCTCAGCTGCGCAGGTGAGAAATGTCATCCCCCAATTTTGAGGTCCATACAGAATCTCCGACTGGGTTATTCTCAAGGCGTCCGCCTTCTCGCTAAAGCCGACCACGTCATCACGGTCAACGCACTCAAACAAACTCTCCCAGTCATTGTCCGTCATCAGATTGCCTCATTTAGGATGATTGGAGCAACTATGGGTGCAGCCTCGGGGACCACGATTGGTGTAGCAATCAACAGAATCAAAAAGAGGTTGGGGTCTTTCCATATCTGGGGTGATTGATTCCCCATATAGTAGTCAGGAATGCCGAGGACGTTGTTAGGGTCGAAGTCAGGCAGACAATACCTAACCCACTGCCTATAGTAGTAGTCGAGCCATCTAGAATCAAAGGCGACATCTTCGATGTGGGTTCTCACACTCTGATGGGCGTGTTCCGGGCGATTTCTTGCACGTTCACAGGTTGTCAGATCGCCATCAGGATGTTTTCGAGCAGTGAACTCCCAGGTCTGACGAATCCTCCGAAGTATATTTCGTCGAAAATGTCGTATCCGCTTCAGCAGACTTCGACACCACTGATTTCGTTGCTGAGGCCGCATTGTATCAGGATTAACGTTCGGGCGGATATCAGTTGGCGGCTCGTCCCGATTGAGTCCAGTAGCATCGACGTATCGAGCGGGGGCATTGTTTGCATAGCTATAAAGATTCGCTCCCCCAGCCAACCCAATCGGATCCCTCGAGATGAACCTCTGCAAGTGGGGGTCATACCAGCGCTGCCGCATGTACGCCATCCCCGTGTCAGCATCCGTCCTCACGCCCAGCCCGCCAACAAAGGCATAGGGCATCCCACCGGGCACGTTGTCGAACCCGCCCGGCAGGGTCTCGCCCCAAGCCCCATAATCACGCCGGAACACGACTTCGCCGTCGCGTCGGAGGCACGATAGCTGGCCTTCGCGAGTGAGGTCGCGGATGCGGTCCTCGCCGTCCCAGAGGAAGGTGGTGGTCGCGCCGTCTGAGGTGCGCGTCAACATGCGTCCGGCCATATCGTAGGTTAGATTCACGTCTACGCGGTCGGGGCCCTGCCCTATGCGGCGCGGGCGCGGTGGGAGTTGTCCTGATCGCCCGGCCAGCCGAGGAACCAGTCGAGCCATTCGGCCACTTCGAGGGTGCGTTGCTGGCTGAGGTTGCGGCCCTGGCGGTCGCGGAAGGTGAGATCGTGTGGCGCAGTGCCTTCGATGCGCAGGTGGCCGTTGTGGAGGTTGCGATGGCAGCTGGCGCAGAGGGTGATGAGGTTGTCGGGGGTGGTGGTGCCGTTCTGGCAATAGTAGGTCAGGTGGTGGACGTGCAGGTAGAGCTGGTTGGGGCAGCCGGGGCACTGGCAGCGGTAGCCGTCGCGCC
>CAZYPN010000073.1:0-31666 GCA_964649085.1 uncultured Burkholderiales bacterium
CGGCTGGTGAGTGCAACCGCTCAGGGTCGTAGCGAGTCGAGATCCTCTTTCAGGAGATCCAGGGTGGTCACCACGCCCACCGGCCGCTTGGCCTCGTCGACGACCACTTACAAATTGTCGAGCAACAGCTACCATTGTGGCGCTGCAAATCCTCCCTGGAGTTTACAGGTCAATGCGAGCAGGGGAAAAAAGTGCGCTGGGTTGGCGACTGAAGCGAATTCAGCGCTTAGACCAATTCTCGTAAGTATTGTCCGCACAAACTCAATAAAGTCGGGTTACAGGGCGGCCAATCAAGACAGAATTTTGAGAATTGGTATAGATAGACGGACGCCAGGGTTCAGAGGCTGATATCGATCTTCAGGTCGACAGCGGGGGGCTCGAGGCCGATGGACTGCAAGGTCACGTATGAGGTGAAGTTCTGACGATCGACCTCGTGAGTGCGTCCGGCCTGCAGCCAGGTGTCCTTGCTGTATTCGAAATAGACGGGGTCGAGTTCGGCGCCGTCCAGGACTTTGTCCTGGCCATCATCCAGGGCCGAGAGGTCCTGGAAAGGGACGATTTCTTCCTTGGAAATCTGGCGGTTTTGATCGCGATCGATGGCGAAACGCATGGAAATGGTCAGGTTGCTCATGGCTGAGACACTAACCGAAGGGCGCCCGAAAATTGTGACGGAATTGTGAAGTGTTGGCCTGGTTGAAGGCGCTTGCGCAGGTGTTTGCGACCCCCTGCAACTTATGCGCTTGCAACTTCCCCACGGAACCCCAGAATAATGCCCCTTGAGAAATCGCTGCCGTCCGATCTGCCAGCTGGCCGGCAACCTTGGCTAGCAGGTCGACCTGGGGTGGTCTTGAACCTTTGACCTGAAGGGGGAAACTTGGACACAAGCGATAGACCCCAGCCGAGCGCCCTTTCCGACACTCTGCTCTTAGAGATGTGGGAGCGCATCATGCATCTCGAGGATACCGCCTCGATGCTTGCGGAGTTGGAATCTACGGCCTCCCGACTGTTTGACATTCCCTGCATCCTACGCCTGCCCGAGTGTCCCTGGGACGTACAGCCCGGACAGGCCGCCAGTATTCCGATTCAGACCAGCCTGGGTGCTGTGGTGGCTCATCTCACCTTGCCCCTGGACGTCGACCTGGCTGAGCTGCGCGGTGCCGAGTTGCTCTGCAAGATGGTGGGCTGGGCCATCAGTCGGGGCGAGTTGTTGGGGCAGGCACGCGAGTGTGGGGAGTTGATGAACGACCTGAAGTTCGGACGCCGCATCCTGGAGGAATCGCTTCCGGCCAGCGACCTCACCCTGGGCGAGTGGGAGATGTCGGGTTACCTGCGACCCGCTCAGCATCTGGGTGGAGATGTCTACGCCTATTCGGTGGCGGCTGGCCGGCCGAGCTTCTTGCTGGCCGATGCGGTGGGTCACGGGCTGGGTTCGGCTCTGTTGGTTTCGGAATGTCGGGCGCTGTGGAGAGGCTTGGGTTTTGAGCACGATCTTTCCTCGAAAGTGGCCCGCCTGAGTCGATTGATTTACGAAGACACAGGCCCCGATCGCTTTGTGGCAGCCACGCTAGGGCGCTGCAACGAGCACGGATGGATCGACTATGTGGCCTGCGGGCAGGGTCCGGTTTTCGTGGTGAGAGCCCACCAAGTCGAAGTCCTCGAAGATTCCGAGCCTCCGCTAGGACTGTTCCCCGATCAGTGCTTTCGCGCCCGCCGTGTGCATCTGGAGCCAGGTGACTGTTTTGTGTGCTCCACCGACGGTATTATCGAATGGCAGGACGCTTCGGGCGAGCTCTTTGGATGCGACCGGGTGGAGAAGGTGCTGGCCGACGCGCATGGTTGCTCTTCGAGCGAGATAGTCGCCAGCTTGTTTGCGGCCATTGACGCCTTTTGTCATCAGGAAGCCGCTCGTGACGACGCCTGCGTGGTAGCCGTGATGCGTTTACCTCAGGCCCAACAGGCCCTTGAGAGTTGAAGGTTGGCCGCAGTATTCCAGGGCATCTTGAGGTAATACGAGGCCAGCGCTGTCGGCCTCAGAGACGGCACGGTCTCAGGCTCCGATGCGTTTCTCCTGAACCAAAGTTAGCACTCGCTTGTTGAAGAGCAGCCCTTTCACCTTAAATTCGACGACTTCCTGGCGAGTCGTTGCGCGCTCGAAGTCCTCTACGATCTGCAGCTGTTTTGCCCGCAGCCCTTCGAGGACTCTTGCATAATCCATGGGCCATGGCGGTTCTGGAACGATGCGACTGGCCCTGCAGGCAACTGACATCGATGGATTCACGCCAGCACCGAAGGAGGGCCTCGGCTCGAGGAGAAGGCCGCAATCTCGATGGAGAGATGGCTTCTCGCTTGCATCCGTCGGCCGGTCATCACGCTCTTTCTCGGGATGTGCCTGGCCGGGTTGAGCCTGGTTCAGGCCCAACGCAGCCTGCGTTTTACCACCGACCGAACCCAGTTGCTCGACGCCCGCAACCAGATTCAGCAAGATTGGGCGAAGTTCCGCAGCCTGTTCGGCAGGACCACCGACTATATCGTGCTGGTGCGAGCCGCCCAGGTGGAGCAGGCGCGGCGGGCCACCGACGAGCTGGGCCAGAGTCTGGTGGACAGTCCTTATTTTGAGCACGTGTTCTATCGCCTGGAATTGGGCAAGCTCATGGAGCACGGACTGTATTTCCTGTCGCGCCAATCTCTGCAACAGCTGGCGACGACCTTGCGTTCGGCCCAACCCTGGCTGAACGCGATGGCCGAGCACAGCGGGCCGGCGTCGATGCTACGGGCCCTGGGGGACGAGCCCATCGGAGGGCCGCTCATCCCTATGCTCCAAAAGGTTCTCGGGGGAGTGCTGGACAGCCTGAAGAGCGGCGGCCGCAGCGCCTTTCGCAGCCCGCTGGGCCCGTTTCAGGCCGATGTACCCTTGCTGCAGGGACAGTCTCTAGAACTGGGGCGCACCACCTTCCATCAACAAATGGCCGATGGCCGAACCTTTATGGTGGTGGCCATGCCGCGGGACACTTCGGGGAGTTTCCCGGCCGATGTGGCCACGTTGGGCGAACTGGAGCGGCTGGTGTCGCAGGTGCGCCGCGCCAACCCCGAAGCCAGCGTGATGATAACCGGCGAGCCGGCGATCAATACCGAGGAGATGATCGGCGCCATCGGCGACGCTCGCCGCTGCGCCGGGCTGGCCCTGGCCCTGGTATCGGGCCTGTTACTGCTGGCCTTTGGCCAGATCGGTCGGCCGCTCTGGGCCGTACTGAGTCTTCTGATCAGCCTGTGCTGGTCGATCGGGTTTGCGGCCCTGACCGTCGGCCAATTGAACCTGCTGACGGTGCATTTCGTGACCATTTTGACGGGACTGGGCATCACCTTTGGCATTCAGATGCTGAGCGAGTTCCAACTGCACCGGGGCAACGGCCTGGCGGCGCTGGAGTCGATCGAAGGCTCGTTGAGCCAGGCCCGCCATCAGGCCGTGGGTGCCGTGACCACGGCTATCGCCTTCTACTCGCTGCAGTTTACTTCGTTCCGGGCCGCCGCCGAACTGGGGTGGGTAACGGGAACGGGGGTGTTGCTCTGCTACCTGGGCAGCATCACCCTGTTGCCCAGCCTGTTGCTGCTCAGCGAGGGCAACAGGCCAGGGTCTGGACAGCTGGTATATGGTCGCTGGTTGGCTGCTGTGGAAATGTGGTTGCGCCTTCGGGCCCGCGGTGTGTGCCTGCTGGGAGTGGCCTGCACCCTGGTGTGCCTGGCCCTGATGGGGCGAATTCCCTTTGATTACAATCTGTTGAAAATGCAGCCCCCCGATGCCGAAGCGACGCGCGTGGAAAGCTACCTGCAAAGTATCGGATACAGCACCCTGTACGGGATTTCCCTGGCTCCCAATGCCCAGGAAGCGCGGCGCCGCAGCCAACAGATTCAGGCTCTGCCCAGTGTTTCAAGGGTAGAATCGATTCTGGCACTGGAGCCCAATGGCATCGAGAGCAAGAACACTCTGGTAACGGAACTGGTAGAGCTGGCCAGAGGCCTGAAATTGCCCCAGCCTCCCCAGCCCCTGGGGGCGCCCGAGCTGCTGGAGCTGCAGCGCTGCTATTTGGCCCTGCGCCCCCGATTGGCTTCGCTGAACGGCCCGCTGGCACCGCTGGTTCGAGAGCTGGAGCGGCACATCGATCCGGCCAACCCCGGACCTCTGGCCGCCGGTTTGGGCAGTTATCAGGCAGCGCTGGTGGAGGAACTACGAACCAGCCTGGCGTTCCTCAAGCGCCAGCGCAGTGAGCCCCCCGACCTTTTCACGATGCTGCCCAAGGAGGTGCTGATGCGCGGCGTGGCCAGCGATGCAACGGTGTGCTTGCGCGTCTTTCCCAAGGAAAACTGTTGGGAGCGCGAGCCCCTGGGGCGCTTTGTGGCGGAACTGTCGCACATCGACCCCCACATCACGGGGACCCCCGTACTGATATACAGCTATTTGGAGCAACTGCGGCTGGCCTATCGAAGCTCGGGGCGCAATGCGCTGCTTGTGATCTGTCTGTTGCTGATCGGCTACTACCGGTCGTTGCCGAGCGCGACGCTGGCGTTGCTACCCAAGTTGGTGGGCGTGGCCTGGATGCTGGGGGCCATGGCTTTACTGGGCTCGAGTTTCAACGCCGCCAACTTTCTGGCACTACCTCTGACGCTGGGTATCGGCCTGATTTTTGGCATGGAGTCGCTGCGCATTTGCCAGACCCCGGGCCGGCCGCTGCTCTCGCGGCAAAGCACGGGCTTTGCCGTGGTGGTGTCGGGACTGACGACGATTGTAGGGTTCTCGACCTTGATGATGGCCAACCATCGAGGAGTGGCCAGCTTTGGAGAAATCATGGCTCTGGGCGTGGGCATGAACCTGCTGACATCGCTGGTGTTGCTGCCCGCCTGCTACGGTTGGTGGCACTCGCGGTCCGGATCGGGGAAGACCAGCGAGAGCGTGGCCTCGACCAGGGACCAGAGTTCGCCCTCCGATTGACCCGCTCGGGCTCTGACCGCCAGGCTGTGCAACAGCGATGCGAGCAACCGGGCGTAGTCGGCCACGTTGAAACCCTTTGGAAGGCCAGGCGCCTGGCGCAGGTAGCGCTGCAAACCGAGGTCGAGTTCTTCCAAAATGTTGGCCAGGGCCTGGCCGATAGCGGGATGTTCGGCCACGGTGGAAGGGGCTGTGCAGACCGCCATACAACCTCGCGCCGGGCCCGGGCCGCTTAGATAGAGGCTCAGGGCCGTGCGATAGAAGGCTGTCAGGGCCTCCTTCGGGGGAAGTCTGGGATCCAGGGCAGCGCTGAGACCCGAGCGCATTTTTTGCGTCCAGCAATTCAGTGCGGCGAGGTAGAGGCTCTCTTTGTCACCGAAGGCCGCGTACAGGCTGGGGCGATTGAGTCCCGTGGCTGCGCTGAGGTCATCCAGTGAGGTGGCCTCGAAGCCGTGCTGCCAAAAGGTTTCCAGGGCCTTTTCCAGGACCACCTCCTGGGAAAACCCGCGAGGCCGACCGCGTGCGCGCTTGTTCATTTTTATACCAACTCGCAAGAAAAAGATTGACCTCTCTATTTTAGTGCGATACAGTACAAAAATCAAATCGCACTGGAGGTCGCTGATGCAGTTGTATTTTACCCCCATGACCTGTTCTCTGGCATCAAGAATGGCATTGTTTCATGCCGGTTTGGACAAAGAGACCGAATTCTACGCGGTGTCGCTCAGGGACAAAAAAGTGGCCGATGGACGTGACTACCTGAGCCTGAATCCCAAGGGTGCGGTTCCCGCCCTGATCACCCGTGAGGGCCAGTTGTTGACCGAAAACCTGGCGGTATTGCAATACATTGCCGACCTGGCCCCCGAGTCGAAGCTGGCGCCACCCCAGGGCACCTTCTTGCGAGTGCGTCTTCAAGAGTGGCTGAGCTTTGTGGCCTGCGAGTTGCACAAGGCCGTCTTCTACTCGATCTTTCATCCCGAAGCACCAGAACAGAGCCGGAAGTTCGCCCGCGAGGTGCTTGCGCCGCCGCGCCTGAGTCGGGTGGACGAACGCCTGCGCCAGCAACCCTTCCTGCTTCAGGATTGGGGCTTTACGGTAGCCGACGCCTACCTGGCCACGGTATTGAACTGGTGCCCGTCGGCAGCCATTGACCTGGATCGCTGGCCCCACTTGAAAGCCTTCCAGGCTCGGGCCCTTCAGATCGAAGGTGTGGCTCGGGCCCAACACGAGGAGGTTCAGTTGTGGACAGCGGCCTGATTCGCGACCTGCCCCGCCAGAGCCCATGGGAGCTGCTTTTGCCCATCATTGGACTGGAGGTCCAGGCCCGCTGGCGTCAGTTGGGGCACTGGCTGGGTTGGCGACGGACGGTCGAGGTGCTCGAAGAGGACATGTCCATTCCCGACAGCCAGCTCTGTCATAAGGCCACCGACCTGGTGCGGGCGCTGTCCCCTGAGGTGCTGGTGCAGCACGGCCTGCGCAGCTACGTTTTTGGTGGCGCTCTGGCTCGCCTCGACGGCCTGAGCTACGACCGCGAACTTTTCTTTCTGGCCTGTATCATGCACGACCTGGGCCTGACCGAATCGTGCCACGGACCTCGTGCCTTCGAGGTAGAAGGTGCCGACCGGGCCTACGCGTTTCTCGTAGAGCAACAGATACCGCGCGAAGGCGCCCGGACCGTACATCAGGCCATCGCCCTGCACGCCCGCATTGGCATGGCCGTGAAGCACAACCGGGAAGGAGCACTGCTGCAGGCGGGCGCCGGTATGGACGTTTTGGGGCTTAGGGCCGAGGACCTCACCCGGGCGGGGCGCCAACGGGTAGCCGATCGGTTCCCGCGATTGGGCTTCAAAAGCGCGATATCCCGGTTGATCGGAGAACAGGCCAGAACGCGTCCCCAATGCAATATCGCGGGCCACGTGCAATTCGGATTTCTGCAGCGCATCCAGCGCGCACCCTTTGTCGAATAGACAGGCAGTCGAGCTGATAAGACAATCTCGAAACACATTTGCAAATCTGGCCGCAGGTCACCTTGAAACCGTTGCATCCCGTCTACAGCCAGGCAGCCTCAGCGGCGTTACACTGGTGGGGCCCCAGGTCGGGAGGCCAATCAGATGAAGACGACCTTTGACGTTCGCGAGGGCAAACCCGTTCTTCCCCGCCGTTTCACCGGTAGCCAGGAGGCGTGTGTAGCCCGTGCCACACTGTTGCAAGCCCGCGACCTGCAGGACAGCATCCAGTTGAGGATGCACGAGGTGGCGGCCAAAGACGGTTCTGACCAGGACCAGGACGAACGAACCGGCGCCGTTCGCTACGACCCACCAACTTCGAACGCCTCGATTGCCTACAACTGGGGCTGCAGTTATGTAGAGGACCCGGTGAGCGGAAAGCCGGTCGATTTCCATGAGTGGGCCTTTCCCCGTAGAGAATCCGACAAACTCGGTTACTCAGACAGCCCCCGCAACACCCACTGGCTTCGCAGCGTGGTGGTGGAAACCCGCGAGGGGCCCTGTCGAGTGAGCGAGAGTTTGCTGTACGACAAACGGACGGGAGTCATGACCTTTGAGATGACGCAACAGTCCCCGTAGGGGTCGTGCCTGCTTTAGCTGGATTTTTCCAACAGTCGTAAGCGCAGGTCGGTCAATTCTTGTTTCTCCTCGAGTCGCTCCACCCGGACAAGAACGTCCTGGTGTGACCTGGCAAAGAAAGACATCTGCTCGGCCAGCAACTGCACGGACGATTGGACCTGTTCGATCTGCATTCCCAGTTGTAAAAAACCCCGCTCCATCCGTTCCTCCAATCGGTCGAAACGTCTGTCGTGGTTGTCAAGCCTCATTTCGATCACGTCGAATCGTTTGTCGATCGCTTCGAATCGTTTATCGACCGCTTCGAATCGTTTGTCGATCGCCTCGAATCGTTCGTCGATCGCCTCGAATTGCTTGTCGTGTGCTTCGAATCGTTTGTCGTGTTCTTCTAACTTCACCTGCTGGGCCCGAAGCATGTGCTCGACGCGCTGGACCACGGATAAGACATCAGGATCGGATTCGGCCATCGCTACCTCCGGAGAAACTTTGGGCTCATTATACGCTTCAAGGGTGGACTGGCAAGAAACAATGCTTTGCGAGAAGATTGCCAAAGTACGTCCCCTGGCAGGGTTGATGGGCCTGGCGCGCCAGGCCACTTAGCGAAATCCGGCCAGAGCGGCCAGGAAGGCGGAGACTTCGGGTTTGGGGCCCTGGCCATAGTTGGCACGGCCCGACGGGGTCGTGGCGCAAAAGAAGGTGCAGGGCTGGCTGGTATCCAGATCTTGCCCCAGTTCCAGGGTGTAGAGCCTGGGCTCTTCACCAACGATGGCTACAAAATAGGCCTCGGGGGATTGAATGGGGGCGGGCATGAGCACCAGTAGCACCTCTCCGAAGGTCTCAACTCGGGGTGGGGAAAGGGCGGGCTCCTCAAGATGGATGCAGACGTGAGTCCAGATCTTCTGGATGAAACCCGCTTGTAGCAACGAGCGGCGGGTGGCTGTCGGGTCGGAAAAGTGAAGAAATGGCAAAGTGACGAACGTGAACTGGTAGGACGGACTCATGCGGGATAGGCCTCGATGAGGGGATGAATGTTAAAGTGAACATCCCCCGTCCGAGTATGCTGGATTTCCAGGAGCTGGCCCTGGAACCAGCGCAGACTCTGACCCTTGGTTCTGGCCGAGAGGCGATGCAAAACGAAGTATTCATCGTCTACACAGGAAATCTGGAAAGGTCGCTGCAGCGAACCATCGCCGCTTCGCATGAGGAATTCGCCCAGCTGGCGGGCAAAAAAATGTTCCATCCCCTCGCCCTTCTCGTCTCCCTGCAGCGAAAGCAACTGTCCATAGTCGAGGTGGGCTCGGGGGCTGAGCAAGAACGTGGGGAAGAGTACTTTTCGATGCTGTTCGGCCGCATCAAGTTCGCCTGCCCGCACGGCATCGCTGAAGCGATAGAGAACCTCCGAAGCCGGCTGGTAGGATGGCGAACCAAGCACGGCCTGGCGCAGGACATTGTAGGATTCGTCGGTAGGGTTGTGGAGAAAGTCGAAGATGAGGTCGGGCAACACCGAAGGGAAGTTTCACGAGGTTGTGACCAGAGCCCTGTCGTTGATGCTGTAGCAGGGGATAGGGGTCGCCATCAGAAGGCTGAGGAAATGCTGTTTTTATCCTTGTCCGAGCGCCGATGAAGCCGGTGATTCTCGACTGCTGTGGGCAGCTTCCCGCCCACGCCTATAGCCAGGAGGAGCTGAGCCAGGCCCTGGAAGGGCTGTGGAACCGCCAGCACTTCAATCCCCAGCGTTTCCGTCAGCTGCACGAGGCCCTGGGAATCGGCGGGCGCCATCTGGCCCTGCCCAAAGAGCGATATCTGGAGGGGCTGAACTTTACCCGGGCCAATCAAGCCTACCGCGAAGTGGGGCTGCAGCTGGCCGTGCAGGTGCTGCAACAGTTGATGCAGCGCTCGGGGGTGGCCTGGGAACAGCTGGGGTATCTGGTCTTCACCAGTGTGACCGGACTTTGCGTGCCCTCGATCGATGCGCTGCTGATGAACGAACTGCCCCTGCCGCATCACCTGCGTCGGCTGCCGATCTTCGGCCTGGGCTGTTTGGGCGGGGCGGCCGGAATTGCCCGGCTGCACGACCTGCTGCGGGGCGATCCTGGGGGATACGGTGTGCTGCTCAGCGTAGAGTTATGCTCGCTGACGCTGCAAGCGGAGGATGTGTCGGTGGCCAACCTGATCGCCACCGGTTTATTTGGCGACGGAGCCGCGGCAGTCCTCATGGCTGGCGGCTCCGCCATGCCTGGCGGCTCCGCCAGGTCTGGCGCCGTTCGGGTGGTCGACACACGCTCGGTGTTTTTCCCCAACAGCGCCCACGTGATGGGCTGGGAGATTGGCAGTCACGGATTCTCGGTGGTGCTTTCGCCCGAGGTGCCGCTCTATGCGCGCCAGCACCTGGCTCCGGCCTTGCTGGAGTTTCTTGGCCAGCACGGATTGTCGCTGAGCGCCATTGGCGTATGGGTGGCCCATCCTGGCGGGCCCAAGGTGATCGATGCTCTGGAACAGGGTTTGCAGCTGCCCGAACAGACCCTGCAAGCCAGTCGCCGCAGCCTGGCAGAGATCGGCAACCTGTCCTCGGCCTCGGTGTTGTTTTTGCTGGCCGAGGCGCTGGCGCAGCCGCGGCCGGCCGGCACCTACGGGCTGTTGCTGGCGATGGGTCCGGCTTTCTGCGCCGAAGTGGTGTTGCTGCAGTGGTAGCCTTCTGGCTGTGCTGGGGAGCGCTGGTGGCCCAGCGCCTGGAAGAACTGGTGCGAGCCCGAGGCAACACCCGCCGCCTGCTGCAGCAGGGAGCCTTGGAAGTGGCGGGGGGGCACTACCCCCTGATGGTACTGCTGCATGTGGGTTGGTTTGCCGGTTGGCTGGCCGAGGCTCTGAACTGCGGGGTGAGCTGGAACCCCGCCTGGTGGCCCCTGGCGCTGGCCGGCCAGGGGTTGCGATTGTGGGCCCAGGCGGTGCTGGGAGCGCGCTGGACCACGCGCATTCTGGTGCTGCCCGGGGAATCGCCGGTAGAGCGTGGCCCTTTTGCCCTGCTGCGTCACCCCAACTACCTGGGCGTAGTCTTTGAATTGCTGGCCTTTCCCATGATCTTCGGGGCCTGGCGCACGGCCCTGGTTGCCAGCTTATTCAATGCCGCCTTGCTGAGCTGGAGAATTCGACAGGAGGAACGGGCGTGGAGAGCAACGAGCCTATCTGGCAACTGATCGTGGAAACGTTGCGCCGAGAGTGTCGCGTGCAGGGCGAACTGCTGCCACACACTCGCCTGCGCGAGGATCTGGGGCTGGATTCGCTGGCCCTGCTCACCCTGGCCGTAGCGGCCGAAGACCACTTTCGCATTTATCTGCAGGAAGACGCCCAGGCTCCACCCCAAACCCTGGGTGAATTTGCCGAACTGGTGGCCAGGCGGCGTCGAGAGCAAGCTCATGCACAGCCTGACTGAGCTGCTTTTGAGCCGGGCTGGTGAGGAGCAGCTGAGCATCAGGCTGGTGACCAACCCACCCGTGTGTCTCAGCTTTGCCGGCTGGCTGGAGCGCGCCGCCCAAATGGCCGACTGGTTGCAAGCCCGCAGCGAAGTAGGCGAGGTGGTGTTCTTGATCGGCGACACCCCGGCCGATCTGCTGGTGGCTCTGCTGGGATGCTGGTGGTCGGGCTGTGTGCCCTGTTGCTGGCCTCCTCCCGCCCGATTGCTACAGGGCGACCGCTATGCCGACGCCCTGCAGCGAGCGGTGACGGCGGTGAAACCCCGCCTGGGACTGGCCGACCCCCGAATCTTGTCACGCCTCGAGGCCGTGCCGCTGGACGGCGGATGGTGGCCCCTGGAAGTGACGGGCCAGCGCCCGGCTGCGGCCCGATCCGGGGCCGAAATCGGTTTGCTGCAGTTCTCCAGCGGCACCACCTTCGAGCCCAAGCCCATCTGGCTGAGCCAGGCCAACCTGTTGGCCCAGCTGGAAGCCATCGCCCGCCTGTTGCCGGGCGGGCGCCAGGGCCATTCTTGCTGTTCCTGGCTGCCGCTGCACCACGACATGGGGCTGGTGGGCTGCCTGCTGAGTGCCCTTTATGCTCCGGGCGACCTGACCCTGTTGACCCCCATGCAGTTCGCCCTGCGCCCGGGCATGTGGCTGGACTGGGTGGAACGCAGCCGCTCGACCATCACGGTGGGTCCCAATTTTGCCCTGGAGCAGCTGCTGCAGCGCGACCCCGGAGGCGAGCGGCAGCTGCACCATGTGCAGCGGTTCTTGGTGGGCTCGGAATGGGTTCGACCCTCAACGCTGCGAAGGTTTCACGAGGTCTATGCCCATCAGGGGCTGGCCTGGGAAGCTTTGACGCCGGTCTATGGTCTGGCCGAAAACACGCTGGCCGTGACCTTCAGCCAGGGGCCCAAGATCAGTAGCTTCGACCTGCCGGAAGGAAGGCGTGAAATTGTCTCCTTGGGACGTCCGGTGGCCGGGGTGGAACTGCGTGTGCTGGATGAGCACGGGTTGGACGTTGCCGAAGGCCAGGTGGGGCGACTGCACGTGGCGGGCCCATGTCTGGCGGCCCACCTGCCCAGCCCCTACGACACCGGCGACCTGGGGCTGCTCTGGCAGGGAGAGCTGTATTATACAGGCCGCAGCAAGGACATCCTGGTTCACCAGGGGGTCAAGTATTCTCCCGAGGTCTTGGAATCGCTGCTGTTGGGACATGAGTGTGCCGCCGTGATGTCGCCCGAGGAAGTGCCCACACTGGTGGTGGAACAGCCCCGCCGCGGCGAGTTGTCGCTGGAAGAATTGCGCACTCGCCTGGCAGGGGCCCCCTTCAGCCCCGAGTTGCAAGTGGTGGCGGCCGGCTGGTTGCCGCGCACCAGCAGCGGCAAGCTGTCGCGCATTCAGGCCCGGCGCAAGCTGTGGCCATGACCGTTGCTGTCCTCATTGTAGGCGGCGGGCCGGCCGGGCTGGCCTGTGCCCGGGCTTTGAGCTTCCGGGGAGTGCGGCCGCTACTGGTCGAGCGTCGCACCTTTCCGCTGGACAAGGTGTGCGGCGAGGGCCTGATGCCCTGTGCCCTGCCCTGTTTGCGGCAACTGGGCCTGGGGGAGCTGTCCGGGCACCCCTTCTGGGGCATCGACTATGTGCACCCGCGCTTGAGGGCGGGGGCCGATTTTGCCGAGGGCCCGGGCCAGGTGGTGCGACGACTGGAGCTTTCGAGTCAACTTTTGTCACCTCAGGTGGACACCTGGGAGAACACGCGCCTGCTGGGGCTACGGCGAGCGGGCGATTGGATGGAAGCAGAAACCAGCCGGGGCCTGGTTCGCGCCCGGCTGGTGATCGGCGCCGACGGTATTCACTCAAAGGTATCCCAGCTGATGGGATGGCCTGGCCAACGTTGGGCCTGGCCGCGACGCTGGGGCTGGCGACAGCATCTGTTGGTGGCCCCCTGGAATCGCCGGGTGGAGGTACACTTTGCGCGCGGCTGCGAGGCCTATGTGTCGCCCGCCGGCCCCGACCGGGTGGGGGTGGCTGTGCTGTCGCCCAAGGGCCCGCGCCGGCAGCACTGGCTGGAGGCTTTCCCTGAATTGCGCGAGCGCCTTGCCGGTGCGGCCCCGGCCAGCGACTTGAGCGGTCACGGGCCGCTGTGTCGCTTCCCTCGCCGCATTCACGAGCCCGGAGTGTTGCTGCTGGGCGATGCGGCCGGCTATCTGGACGCCTGTACCGGCGAAGGATTGAGTCTGGCGCTGCAGCAGGCGCTGTGGGTGGCCGACCATTGGAGCCCCAGCCCCGGCTTGACACAGCTGCCAGGCTACGGGGCTTTTCATCGACGCCTGACCCGAGCCTACAAGGTATTGACGGCCGGAGTACTGCTGTTGTCGAGCCAGGACCGATTGCTGAGGGCGGCGCTGGAGCTGCTGCGCCAGCGGCCCGCGCTGATGCAGCAGTTACTGAGCGCCAATCAGGGGCTGCTCGATTGGAAGCGCCCGCTGTTGGAACTGCTGGTGCGCCTACCGGCCCGCTGGCTTGGCGACCTGATCGCCGACACGCGGATGGCCCAGCAGGTAGGGGGCGCTGGCCGGCAACCAGCCGACCCTCAGGTGACCGATGGTCCAATGGAACTGACCCTGAGGGTCTAGCTCGGCGACC
Organism: uncultured Burkholderiales bacterium; assembly: GCA_964649085.1. Classification (GTDB taxonomy): domain Bacteria; phylum Vulcanimicrobiota; class Xenobia; order Xenobiales; family JADMJV01; genus JADMJV01. The sequence goes on from CAZYPN010000073.1 coordinate 13,662, forward strand.
ATCTGGCGATATTCGTCCACCGTGTAGGCCCGAAAGCACGACACCCAGCCATCCCACAGCAACAGCAGTGGAATGAGCGGCAGCAGGTAGGTAAAGATGAGCCGCCTGGGCGAGGCCCCGATCCAGTTGGTGAGCAGCGCGAAAAGGGGCATGAGCGGCACCAGCAGTAGCCGACTCCAGGCCCGGTCGAGGGCCTCGAAAATGGCGATGGGACAGTCTCGTTGCATGGCCTCGCGCAGGATGTGACGGGCTTCGCAGGGCCGAAAGTGATGAAAACTGTTGAAAAAGCTCCAGCAACCTGACAGCTGCTCGGGCAGGCAGCGCGCGTCGACCGGCTGGGCGTAGGGCTGAACGCGACCGGGAAACCGCCCGGCCAGCAGGGCCCAGGCCTGAGGATTGGGATAGCGATCGGTGAGGCGAACGGTGACGTCCAGACGAGCCAGCAAGCCCGGCCAGGGCCCGGCACCTCCTGAACAACAATCGGTGACGTGGTGAATGGCCTGGCGGCCGAGCCAGGGGCCCCAGGCGCGGGCGATGGCGGCGGGCCAACCGCCGAAGTTGAGACCGCGAACCAGCGCCGAAGTGGCTTCGTCGCGAAGCCAGGCAGGGCAGTAGGGGAGGTCTTCCCATTCGATCAGGTGCCAGCGGGGCGGCAACAAAGGCATGGAGAACACTACCCGCGCTACGTCGGGGTTCCTGCGCCAACAGGAACTCGGCACCAGAATCGGCAGCCGCGGCCATTCCAGGGGCTGTCGAGGCCCCACTGGCCCTGGTGGGCCTCGACGATCACCCGGCAGATCCATAGCCCCAGACCGCTGCCCTGAATCGCCGACGAGCGCCGCTCGAAAGGTTCAAAGAGTCGGGGCTGCTGGTCGGCCGGGATGCCCGGGCCCTCGTCGATGACCTGCAGCTCCCAGCTTTGTTCGCTGCAGTGCAGGCCGATGTGAATCGGCGTGCCCGGCGGACAGTATTTCAGCGAGTTACCCACCAGGTTGCCCACCACCTGGCGGAACCGCTCGGGGTCGACCCAGGCTCGCACGGGACTGAGTTCCCACTGGAGACAGGCCTGCGAGCGTTGCTCGGGCGTCAGGGTGTCGAGCAGGAACTCGATTTCGGTTTCCAACAAACTGTCCAGGGCCACTTCACACCTGCGCAGCTCGAGCATTCGGCCTCGCTCGAGGCGGGCCACGTCGAGGTAGGTGGCGATCAGCGAGTTGGCCCGGTGGCAGGCGGCTTCGACATTGCGCTGGACCTGCAACAAACGCTGGCTTTCGGGCTCGGGTCCGAGCTGGTGAATCCACATCTGGATTACGGCCAGCGGGTTTCTGAGGTCGTGCGAGGCGATGCTCAGAACCGCCGCCAGCGCCTCTTTGCGCGACTGCAGGGCCTGCAACTCGAGCGCCTCCTGATGGCGCAAATCCTGCTGGGCCAGAATCTGGCGATGCTGACTTTGCACCTTGGCAAAGTGACGCGCGTTCTGCAGCGAGATGGCCATCTGGGCCGACAGGGTGCGCAACACCTCGGCCCGCTCGGCAACCAGAGCATGGGGAGCCAGCGAATGTTCGAGGTAAAGCAAGCCCACCAGCTCGGCTCCATGTTGCAACGGCAGACAGAGCAGCGAGAGGGGCCGGCTGCTCTGGAAAAAGTCGTCGCTGGCAAACTGAGGAGAGAGGAAGGGTTCGTTGACGATCAGCAACTGGCGCGTCTGGCAGGTGTAGCGCAGCACCGAAGTCGGGACCAGCGGATGAGCCTGATTGAGGTCGATCTGCTGCTGGAGCAGGGCGGGTTCTTCACCGGCTCGGGCCTGAACCGCCAGCGCCCAGGCCTGCTCCTCGTGCAGCAGCAGCAGGCCGCGTTGCCCCCCGGCGTTCTCCAGGGACAACTTGACCATCTGGCGCAGCAGGGCTGGCAGTTCGATCTCGCCCGAGAGGGCCTGGGCCGCCCGCAAAATGGTTTGCAGGTCAAGATTGATGGGACTGGCCTGGGGGGGTTCGGGTGGCTGCAATCGATCGGCCTTGGCGCTGGCTCCCCACTGGCGATACAGGGCCGCCGCCTGGGCACGGTAGTCCTGGGCCAGTGACGGGCGCAGCGGCTGCAAATAGTCGGCCACTTCCTCGGCGATCATGGCGGCATCGTGGCAGAGGCCCTGACGGCGGGCACCCTGCAGGGCCTGTTCGTAGTGTTCCAGAGTGGCCACGAACGACGCCTGCGAGGCCCGCAGGCCAGCCGCCCTCAGCCAGTTGAGACGCCACTTTCTGGCAGGCACATGGGAGGCCCAGCGGGCTACCCGACGTTCGGCCCGGCGGGCCAGCGACGGCTGCTGAGAACGGTGATAGACAAGGCCTGCGTAGGTGAAAAAGAGAAAACTCAGGGCGCTGACCACGGGCGAGGTCATGATCTCGGCCCCCAGTTCCACCAACTGAAGGGCTTGCTGGTGGTTTTGAAAGACCAGCGCCTGTTGCAGTTGCAGATACAGGGTGGCAGCCTGGAGCGGGTCGGCGGGGGACTGAATGGTCCCGCCCGAAGCGCCCGAGGGACCATACTGCAGGGCCTCGATGGCCGCCTCGAGGGCCTGAATTTGGCTGAGGCCGTCGCGATGCTGGTGAAGGGCCATGCGAGCCTGAGTCTCGCGGGCGTATTGCAAGACCTGAGGCAGGGGTCGACCCAGTGCCAGGTCCATGATGCCGCCCACGAGGCGGGCCAGAAAACCCACCATCGTATCGCCCCAGGCCAGAGCCTGCTGGGCGATGCGATCCATGTCGGGACGGATCAGCTCGAGGGGCCGGCCCCAGGGGAAGACCATCAGGTAGGCCAGCAAAGCGACCCGTGGCCAGATGTCGGGTCGGTTGAGCCGTTGAACCTGGTAGAGGGCCAGTTCGGCAAAGCGCATGCCCAGCGGCACCTGCTGCAGGCCCTGACAGAGCAACAGGCCGAAGCCCGTCCAACATTGGGCCCCCTCGGCCGTAAGACCGTCCTGGAGCAAGCAGCGTACGTCGCGTAGAATGCCCAGCGGAAGCGTTTCGGGTTGCACCCTGGCTTGCAGAGGGGCGCTCAGGGTTTGCACTTCCTGAATGGCACGCAGCAACGGATCGTGGGTTTCCTCCAGTTGTCGCAACGATTCGGGATTGCGCCCCCGCAGCACCCACAGGGTGTGCAGCAGTGCCCCACTGAGGGACACGGGCCCGGCTTGAAATTCCAGGGGGCGGCCGGCCCGATACAGGAACTGCCGGGCCACCTGATAGGCCGATTCGACCTGGCCCCGGGCCATAAGCAGGCGAATATGACTGATCCAGGCCGGAATCTGGTCGACCAGGCTGCGGCTATGGCGCCAGATTTCGTCCAGGGCTTCCTGCACCTGGTCGTGCTCACCCTGAATCAGGCACAGACGATGAAACTCGTGAACCACGGCCAGGCGCAGCGGATAATCGCTGTGCCAGGCCTGAGCGCTGGCCTGTCGGGCCGCGCGCAGCAGAACCAGAGCCCGTTCAAAGGCCCCGGTTTGCCGCAGCAGGGCGCTGGCCCGCAGGGCCAGAGCGGCGAACTGAAGGCGTTCGGGTTGGGAAGACATGGCGGGGAGACCGAGCCGCAACTGCTCGGCCTGTTCGACAACCCCACGTTGGGCCTTGTTAGCCAGCCGCTTGCCCCAGTCGAGATGTTGGCGGGCTCGCTGCTCGGGATCGAGAGCCCGATAGGCCGCTCGGTGCACCTCTTCGTGGCAGAACTGATAGCCCTCATCGAGTCCTTCGATCAAACCCAGTTGGAGGGCTTCGTTGAGCTGTTCCTGCAGCAGCAACGGGGGTATCTGCAGATCCTCGGCAAGATCCGTCGGATGAAAGCGCTGGCCCAACCCTGCCGCCCGAATCAAAGCCTGGCGGCCCGGCCCGGGCAGTTGCTGAAACTGTTCGAGCAACAGCTCGAGCACGTCGGGACCGGCCGGCTGCCGAGGCCATCCGCTCAACAGCCAGCGCAGCAGCATTGGATTGCCCTGGCAGCGAGCCTGAAGGGCCGGGTCGTGGGCCAGAGGGTGGTGTATCGAACCCAGGTAGTCAGCGATCTCCCTGGAGTTCAACGGGGGAAGCGGCAGGCGGACAGGCTGATGGGCCTGGGGTAGCTGGTCAAGGCTGGAGGGGCAGGTGGCCAGCAAGAGCAGCCCCTGGATCGAGGGGTCGGCCACCAGAAACTCGAGCAGTTTCCTGGAGTCTTCGTCGGCCTGATGCAGGTCGTCGATCAACAGCACCAGGGGCCAGGACGGTCGGGCCAGGCAGGCCACCAGAGCAGCCAGGGCCACGGGAGCACTGGGAGTGAGCGGGGAGCGGCTCGAGGAAGTCGACCCGGGAAGGCAGTGCTTCAGGCTGGGAACCAGAGTGATCAGCAGATCACGATAGATTTCCAAAGCCTGCCCGAGATGCTGCTGCCACCACAGCCGCTCGCTCTCGGGACTGGCAAGAATGCGACCCAGCACTTCTTCCAGGGCGGTCAATACGCCCTGGAGACCCCTTTGGGGGGCGAAGCCCAGGTAGCGGCCTCGTCCCAGCCAGAGCTGGGGTCGGGTCGACCAGCGCTGGCCGAGCTGACGTAAGAAAGCCGACTTGCCCATGCCCGGCGAACCGGTAATGAGCACCGTGCATTGCCCACCCTGGCGCACCTGCTCCAGCCGTTCTTCCAGGCAGTCGACCTCGGCCTGCCTGCCCAGGAAAGGCAGGGGCATTCGCTGACGCGCCGCCTCGGGCGTGGCGAAACGTTGTGCTGGGTCTTTGGCCAGCAGGCACGCCACCATGGGGCCGAGTTCACCGGCCACAGGGGGCAGTTCGCGGGCCAGCAGCGCATGAATCAGTTCCAGAGGGTCGTTCAGATCGTGGAAAGGGGGGCGACCACTGAGACATTGCCAAAGGCTGATGCCCAATCCGTAGAGGTCGGTGCGCGAGTCGACCGCGCGCTGCAGGCGACCGGTTTGTTCGGGGGCCCGATAGCGCAGGTCGGCGGGATTGGTGGCCCTGCCGGTGGCGGCACTCCAGCCCACGAGGCGAAGCCCCGACCCTTCGGACCAGATCAGATGGCCGGGCTGAATCTCCTGGTGCACCACTCCGGCCCGCTCGAGGATCTCCAGTTGTTGTAGGGCCTGGTTGAGCAGGCGATGTAGGTCGATCGAGCCCGGCTGCAGTTGGTCCAACGGTCGACCCTGGCAGTCGGGACGCAGCAGATAGATCTGTCCGGCGTGCTCGAGGCAGCGGGCCGATTCGGCCTGGAGCAGGTTGCAATAGTCACATTCCCGACGATAGCTGGCGATTTCTTCGGCCTGCGGGATGGGGTTGGCCGGCGATTTCACAATCAGCTCGGCGCCTGTATCGGCAGCGCGGGCACTAAAGACCGTGGTACGAGGACTTTGGTGCAACAGCTTGCGAAAAACCAGGCCCGGCGGTGTGACGAGGCCCATGATTTCTAGCTGTGGGGTTCTTTCAGCACGATGCCAAAGCGCTGGGCCTGCTCCAGGGCCTGCTCGAGGCTGGCCGCCTGAAGTTTGCGCAGCAAAGAACGCACCAGGCTTTCCACCGTGGCCGTGGAGAGGCCGAGAGCAGCCGCCAGCTGGTCGCCGAGGCAGCCTTGCTGGAAGCGCTGCAACAGCTGACGCTCGCTGCGGCTCAGCAGAGGGGCGGCGGGCCCCGACTCGGGCTGACGCAGGCACTCTTGCAGATAGAACCGCCCCTCGGCTACGGCCCGCAAAGCGGAACGCAGCTCCTCGGGAGAAGCCGACTTGAGCACGTAGCCGTTGGCCCCCACCTGCTGGGCCCGCTGCACGACCTGGGGCGACTGGTGCATGGTGACGACCAGGATGGGCACCGGGCAGCGGGCGGCGCGCACGGCTTCGATGCACTCCAGACCGTCCTGGTCGGGCAAGGAAAGGTCCATCACCACCGCGTCAAAGCTTTGTTGCTGCAGCAGGTGAAGAGCCTGGAAGGCGGTTTCGGCCTCGGCCTCCACCCGGATCTCGGGGTCGGACTGCAACACCAACTTGAGACCTTCGCGCAGAAGGTGCTGGTCTTCGACCAGCAAGGTTGCAATCATGAGGGATGCTCGATGAGATTTTTGCTGAGCGCGGCAGCCACCAGTCGACTGCGGTCGTCGACCTTCATTTTCCTAAAAATGAGCTGCAGTTCTCCCTTGATGGTGCCCAGTGACAGGTTGAGTCGCCGGGCGATGGCCGGGTTGGACAGCCCTTCGACCACCAGTTGGACAATGGCGGTCTGGCGGGCGTTGAGCAGCGGTTCGGGGGCGCTCGCAGGCGGGTTCAGAAAGGCCGGAGCCACGGCCGGATGCAGGTAGACTCCGCCGGCGGACACGATGGACACGGCCTGCAAGAGTTCTTCCCGTCGGGCGGTTTTCACCAGATAGCCATAGGCTCCGGCCCCCACCACCTGACGCACACGCTCGGCTTCGGTATATTGACTCAACATCAGCAAGGGCACCTTGACCGAGCGTTTGCGCAGCTGTTCCAACAACCAGGGGGCCTCGTAGTCGGGCAGGCCAAAATCGGCGATCACCAGATCCAGCGAACCACGCAGCCCCACCACCAGCTCCAGCGCCTGCTGGGCCGAGGCGGCCTCGCCAACCACGCTGATATCCGGCGACGACTGCAGCATGAGCTTGATGCCCTCGCGAAAAAGCTGATGATCGTCGACCAGCACCAGGCGAATCATAAGGCCCTCATTCGAGGCTGCGGATGCTCACCACCTGCGAGAGCCGGCACACCAGCGGCAGGGCCTGTCCGGGCAGGGGCTGGGCCAATTCCAGGGTCAGGGTGAGGGGGTTGGAGAGTTTGGCGCCGGGCGAAACCACTTCGAAAAGACGCACCGAACTGGCCAGCTGCTGGCCTCGAAGCGGGCGGTTCAGGGCCGCACGCAGGCTGGAAGGGCCCGGCTGGAGAGGGGCGCTGCCGTCGGGTGGTTTCAGCAGCGAATCGAACAGCACCGGGGAGTCGGGGTCGGCAGGCCAGGGGGCGCGAACCAGCGTGCCGCGCTGGCGCGAGAAGAGGTAGAAGATCAGTTGGCGCGAGTAGACCGGCAGGGGAGGGTCGCCCAGGGAAAATCCCTCGATGGTGTGCAGGCTGAAACTGGCGCCCTGGCTGCCCTGCCAGTAGGACAGTGTGTTGGGACGGGTGCGCTGCAGTTCCCGCGTGAGCTTGAGAAGCACCACGCTGATCTGTTGCTCCATGGCCACCTTGGCGGCCAGTTTGCCCGAACTGCGAAAGGCGGGAATCAGGATGGCCACGACGGTGGAGAGCAGCAACAGACTGAGGGTGCCCGCGCACAGAACCTCGAGCAGGCTGGCCCCGCGCCTACGAGCGCACATTGGACACCCACACTTCCCGGCGCAGCTCTTGCTGGCGGCCACCCACGGTCCAACTGACCCGCACCTGGAGCGTTCGAAGAAACTGGGGATTCTTACCGGCCACCGCGGCCACTTCGAGCTGAGCCTGGTAGGTGGTGCGGTTGACCTGGAAGGTTTGCACAGGGCGCTGCCCCAGTTGGAGCTGCTCGAAGCCCTGAGAACGCGCTTCCTCGAGTACCTGATCGGCCACGTTGTGGGCCTGTAGGGCCAGCTCGGCACGTCGGTTGGCCCACAGAGCACCGGGAAACAGGTTGATGACCCCCAGCAGCAACAGCGTGAGCAGCAGAAAAGACACGATGGTCTCGACGAGGGTAAGCCCCCGGCGCGCGTTCACAGGCAGGTCTCGACCATGCGGAGCATGGGCAGCGTGACGGCGAAGATCATGAACCCCGCCATGACCCCCAGGGCCATCATGACCAGCGGCTCCAGCGTGGCCGCGAAGCTGGCCGTGGTGTGATCGAGCTCGAGTTCGTAGAACTCGGCCATGCGGCGGAAGTCGTCGGCAAGCGTGCCGCACTCTTCGGCAGCCCTGAGGATGCCCAGGAACGATTTGCTGAAGTAGCCCGTGCGCTGCAGGCTGCGCACGAGCGTCTGGCCGTCGCGCAGGGCCTTTTGGGCCAGGGCGATGTCGCGCATCAGCAGTGGGTCGCCGCTCACCTGGGCCGACAGCTGCAGGGCCTGGAAAGGGCTGATGCCAACCTGAACCTGGGCCGCGAAGGCCCTGGAGAAGCGGGCCACGGCGAAGTTGCGTAGCAGATTGCCCAGCCCCGGCAGGCGCAGCAGATGGGCCCAGAGCCAGGCGCGCCGCTCGGGCTGGGCCCAGTGCCGACGGAAGAGGCGGACCAGGCCGTAGGCCAGACCGGCCGACAGCAGCCAGCTGACAGGGTTGCAGAGCAGCCGGCAGTAGCCCAGGTATATGCGGGTGATCCAGGGGATCTGGTCGGGCTGAGCCTCGAGGAAGGGCGCCAGCAGCCGCACCACCAACGGTGGGCTGAGCAGCATCAGCAGCAAGGCAAAGGCGCTGACGAGTAAGGGGTAGGTGAGCGTGGAACGAAACTTGAGGGTCAGGTCGCGGGCTTTCTCTTCGTAGCGAGCCAGTTCGTCGAGCACCTCGTCAAGGTGGCCGGTGACCTCTCCCACCCGAATGAGGCCGATTTGAAAGCGGGTGAAGACCAACGGCCACTGAGCCATGGCCTGGGACAGTCGGCGTCCTAGGCCGAGGTCGCGCTGCAGTTTTTGGCAGGCCACCTGAACGGCCCGGTCGGGGCTGCCCTGGGCCACCATGTCGAGAGCGCGATAGAGGGGGACTCCCGAGGCCAGCGTGGTGGCCAACGAGCGAAACAACACCGCCACGGCCTCGCGGCTGGCCCTACTCATCGGACCAGCTCACACGACGGGCTTTGTCGGCCAATGAGAGGAACTGGTTGGGATTCAATGAGAACCCGAACTCGCCGTGGCGCATCCACAGGGGCTTGGTGCGCAGGTAGTATTCATTGAACTTCTCGACGTCTTGTTCGAGGATCTGTTGACGTATGAGGCTGATGGGGCTGCTTCGTTCCATGAGCCCTTTGAGGGTGCGCAACTGGATTTGCACCGAGGGAACCCAGGTGGGAAGGCTGGTGGGCTCGGGCTGTAAGGGCAGCGGCGGCAGCCCCAACATTTTGCGCAGCCAGTTGGTGGTTGTCAGCCGGGCATTGGCCTCGCGTACGGCTGCCACTTCGGCGGGGTCGGGCGGGATGGCGATGGGCAATCCGTGATGGGGGGTGCCCAGCACGCGAATGGCTTCGTCCATATTGGCAAAGCGCTCGGTGCCCCCATCGCTGCGGGGCACAAAGACCGCCATCTGGAAAGCCGAACGGTCGGCCGCATCGGCTCGATACTGGTCGATTTCGGGGTCATAGAAATCGCTGGCCTTGGGGTCGAGAGCGAAGGTAAGCGGCTTGCCGGCATCAGCCCCCCCGAAGAGGGTGCTGGTGGTGGCAAAGCGCAGGTCGTCGGGCAGGTTGAGGGTGCTGGGCTCCTGGCCGGGATCAAAGCCCGAGCTCCAGACGTTGTTGAGAACCTGACGGTTGTACAGCAAGTTGCAGGCGTCGAGGGTCATCTGGCTGCCGTCGCCCTGGGCGTCGTTGGCTTTGTTTCCGACCAGGGCGCCGACCAGGGTGATGTCTTTGGCGTGAAAATTACCTTCGGTGTAGATCACGCCCTGAAAGGTGGAACGATCGCGCCCCAGGCCTTCCACGCTGACATCGCCGCCGGCCACGATAGCCTGCTGGTTGTTGGCCGCAAAGTTGGAAACCCCGTGAATCTTGATGCTGCCGGTGGCGAAGATGGCTCCTTTGCCGCTGATGCCGCCGTAGATATCCAGGTCGCCGTCGACATAGAGGTAGCCCTCGGTCATTTCCAGACCCGAGGTGATCTTGAGGGCGCCTTGACGGCGCACGGGCTTCTTCACTACCAGGTGGGCCTGGGTGGGATCCTCGAGTTTGACCAGATCGGAGCGGTCTTTGGGGTCGTAGTCGTGAACCGGGATCGAGGGCAGCGGCACCGGCTGGCGGTTTTCCTTGATTCCGCCCAGAACCTTGGCGTCGTCGGTTTTTTGCACCGACCCCGCCGAGTCGACGTCGCCCTTGATGACCACGGGCCGAGTGGGGCTGGCATTGAGATGCACAGAGTCGGGACCGGACTGGTTGCCGGCCAGGTGTCCAGCCTTGATCAGGTCGTCGGGAAGGCTGCCAAATCCGTTGGCCAGCAAGGCGGGGTCATCGACGCTGCCCACGGTGAGTCCGCCGTTGGAAACAATGGCTCCGCTGGAGGACAGGGCATATTTGAAGGGGGGGATCAGCAGCATCTGGACCACGCGAATCCTTTGGCCGCGATAGTTACCCACCGCAATCAGCTGAAGCGACGAGGCCGGCAGACTGCTGCCGTCGGCCACAGAGCTTCCGGGCAGTTTGCCCTGGAGATGATTGGTGGAGGGCGGGATACCCCACTGGCTGGCCACACTCGGTGAGAAGCTGGCCCGGCCCCATCCGCCCGGGGCGGTAGCCAACGTGATGTGGCTATCGCCCTTCCAGTCGGGATCGAGCATGAGCTGGTGCAGGCAATCGCTGGCCGCAGACTCGGCCAGTTCGCGGGCGATCTTCTGATTTCCCAGTCGAGAATTGAGGGTGAGCTGGGATACCGTCAGGCTGGCCGTGGTGAAGGCCAGAGTAGCCAGAACGGAACTGGCGACGAGTGTGTTGGCGAGGCTCATAGGGGGGGAAATTCTGGCACACGATGCGAGCTTACTGTAGCCGATCGGCTGATTTGCCTGGCCGATCGTCTACAGTAAGAGGCGGGAAGGTCAGCGAAAACCGCAGCATGCGAAATGCTTGTATGCTGTGGCTGCTGCTGGGGTCGCTGGCCTGGGGCCAACCTCAACTGACGCTGGTGGTGGATCCGCCCCAGGCGACGTTGCTGGTGGGGCAACGCGAAATCGCCGGCCAACAGGGCCTCTACCCGCTGCCTCGAGAGGCCTTTCCCGACAGTCAGACCGGCCTCTGCCCGCTGGTGCTGCGCTGTCCGGGCTATGGCGACGTGGCGGTGGGCAACACCAGCTGGCAAGAGCTGATCCAGGGACGCTTTGTGCCCGAGCACACGCAGTTCGTGCTGCCGGCTCGCAGCCCCGGGGCGTTGTTGCAGAGAAGACCCTGGCTGTGGCTGGTGCTGGCCGCAGGTCTGGCCGGATTGGTCGAGCTGGTGTTGCGCCAGCGGCGTCAGGCCAGGGCCAGCCAGCAAGCCCAGCAGAAGCTGGCCCAGATGGTGGCCGACGAGGACGTGAAGGACCCGTTGGTGATGTCGACCCTGGGACGATATCGGCTGCTGGCCCCCCTGGGCCAGGGAGGGATGGCTTCAGTCTATCGAGCGGTTCCACTCGACCGCGTGGACGAAAGCGAAACCCTGGCCCTGAAGGTCATTCGCTCAGACCTGAACAGTGCAGAGTTTCGCGCTCGCTTTCTGCGCGAAATCCGGGTCAGTATGAAGCTCGATCATCCCAATGTGCTGCGCGTGGTGGACTGGGGTGAAGAAGGCTCGATGCTCTACCTGGTGATGGAGCTGGTGCGCGGCCAGAGCCTGTGCAGCTGGCTGCAAGGCCGCCGGTTGGAAATAGAACAGGCCATGGACCTTCTCAGCGGGGTGGTAGAAGCCCTGGCCTACGCCCACGCCCAGGGCATTGTGCATCGCGATTTGAAGCCCTCGAACGTGATGGTCACCGAGAGCGGCCGTGTGAAGTTGATGGATTTTGGGCTGGCCCGCAATCAAGAAGTGAAGACGTTGACGATGCACGGGACGGCCCTGGGAACCCCCGCCTACATGGCCCCCGAACAGGTGCTGAACGGCCCCGAGCGCACGGCCCTGAGCGACCGCTCGGATCAATATGCCCTGGGAATCATGGTGTACGAGGTGCTGACCGGGAGGCGGCCCTTTGACCAGGAAGATCCCAATCAGCTGATCATGCAGCATTTGACGGCGGCTCCGCCGCCGATCTGCAAGTTGAAGCCCGCCTTGCCCAGGGCCCTGGACGCGGTGCTGCTAAGAATGCTGGCCAAGAACCCCGAGGAGCGCTACCCCAGCGTGCGAGATGCCGGGACGGCATTGCTGAACGCCACTCGGGGAGCCGAGGGGGGGGTGGATCATGGGAGCGTGCCCGAATCGCAGATCGATACGGCCGTGCTCTCGTGCTGAAGTGGATGCTGGCCTGGCTGCTGCTGGCCCAGCTGGGGGGCGGTCCGGCGCCCACCCTGCGCTTTGATGTGGAACCTCGCGAAGCCCAGTTGTGGATGATGGGCGAGGAGGGCCTGCGCCGGGTGGCCAGCACCCGGGACGGCCGCTTTATCGTGGAACAACCGCGCTCGAATTTTGGGGGTGCCCGGGTGCTGCAGTGCGAGTTTCATTGCCCCGGATACCGCCCCGAGAAACTCCAGTTGGAGTGGAACCAGGTGGTGCAATGGAGTCGCAGCCCGGGCGGAGGCTACCCGCGGGCGGTTCGGCTGCGTCCCCAGTCGGCGGCGGCCCACCTGAGAAGCTACCCGTGGTTGGGCCTGCTGGCCGGGCTGCCGCTGGCCCTTCCCTGGCTGTGGCTGCGCTGGCGGGTGGGTCAGCGCCATCTGCGCCACATGGCCCGGCTCCAACAGCTGGTGCCCGAGGCCCTGCGTCAAGCCGACCCGTTGCTGGGGCTGGCGGTGGGTCGCTATCGACTGATCGCTCGGCTGGGCAGCGGCGGTATGGCTTCGGTGTATCGAGCCGTGCCCGACAGCACCTTGGACGAGCGAGAGGCGGTGGCCATCAAGCTGGTCCGGCTGGATACCGATGATGCCGAGTCGCGGGCACTGCTCGAGCACGAGATCGCCGTGACAGCCAGTTTGGACCACCCCAACATTGTGCGCACCCTGGATTGGGGCTGGGAGGGCTCGCGCCCTTACCTGGTTATGGAATGGCTGGAAGGGGGCAACCTGCGCGAGCGCCTGGGGCCCGAGGGGATGGATGGCCAGCAGGCGCTCCAGCTGCTGCGCCCCTGGTTTGCGGCAGTGGCCTACGCCCATAGCCGGGGTGTGATGCATCGCGATGTGAAGCCCGACAATGTGATGCTGACGCGCTCGGGACTGCTCAAGCTAATGGACTTCGGCGTGGCCGGGTCGCCATCGGCCACGGCCGGCGTGGGCCTGACCGGCACGCCCGGTTATGCCGCCCCCGATGGCTGCGATCAGTATTCGCTGGGGGTGTGCGCTTTTGAGTTGCTGTGCGGCCGCCGACCTTTCGAGCACCCCGAAATCTTTGGGTTGATTCGCCTGCAGCTGGAAACCGATGCGCCGCTGCTGTCGAGTTTCCAACCCCGCTATGCGGGGGCGGTCGACGCCGTTCTGGCACGCATGCTGTCGCGCCGTCGCGAGGACCGCTTCCCCTCGGTAGCCTGCGCTGGGGAGGCGTTGTTTGCGGCTTTGCAGGCGGGGCTCGACTAGAGAGGCTTTTGCAGCAGGTCGCAAAGGGCGGCCGTGATGGGCTGGCCGGTGCGAACCTCGTACCAGGAGAACGCCGGCGAGGGGTTGACCTCGAAACAGTAGGTGCGGCCTTCGGGGGTGATGCGCAGGTCGACTCCGGCGATTTCCATGCCCAGGGCGCGGGCTACCGCCAGGCAGCGCGCGCGGGTGGCGGAGTCGAGTTCGAAAGCGCAGATTTCGGCGCTTTTGTCGTAGCGGTAGTCGGCATCGGAGGCGAGAATCTTGTGAGCAAAGACTTCCTCGCCGATCACGTGCACGCGATAGTCGATGCCCGCCACCATTTCTTGCAGTTGAATGGGACAGGTGGCCAGCGTGTCGAGTCGTTCGAGATCGCTGGCCTGCATTTGTTTGACGATGGAACGTACGTAGCTGATCGACTTGTAGATGACGCGACCGCCGTGGAATTCAAAGAACTCCTCGGCCGCCGAGGGGCTGTTGGTGACGAGCGTTTCCGGTATGGCAAAGCCCACTTCTCGAATCAGGCTGGTCTGGTAGGGCTTGGAGGCGTTGGTGCCCGAGGCCAGCGGTGGATTGACCACGCGCGCCGGCAGCGAGTTGAGCACGGGATTGAGGGTGCCCATGACTTCGCCGCTGACAAAATCTTGCTCGGCCTGGCTGAAGTCGCCGGGGGTCTGGAATCCTGAAAAACCCAGCCGATGATAGATCGCGCGCACTTTCTCGAGCGGCAGGGTGGATCCGTCGGACCAGCGCAGGCAGCTGCCCGGCCCCGGCAAAGCCACGCTGAGGGTTACTTCGCCGGGTAACTCCTGGGCCGAGATGAAGCATACCTGGGCCTGGCGCCGCTCCAACTCTTCGAGCACGTCTTCGATCATCGGCTCTTCCAGCTCGCCCATGATGAGGATCATGTCGGCCTGCCGGATTCGAGCAAGTCGAGAGCGGCTTCGGCGACTTCGGGGTCGTTCAGGCCCTCCTGGCTGAGGAAGGGATGCAACCCCAAAGCCTGCCAGCCGCGGCCGTCGTGGAGTTGACGCAGGCGCAATTCGGCCAGTTCCAAACCGAGGTCATTGCACAATTGTTCGAAGCCCAGACGCAGGTCGGCCGGGATGTCCGCCTCGCGCGGTGAGGCCAGCAAGTGGGGCCCGACTCGAATGAGCCCGGCCAGGCTGCCCTCGGGGTGTTCTTCGAAATGCACGGGGGCCAGTCCCACTTCGTCGAGGCGCTCGATATCTTCCGGCAGAAAGGGGCGGAAGGGGAGGTCTTTGCCCATGACGGTGCGGTAAATGGTCGAACCCACCTGCTGGACGAAAGCCCGGGCCTGATCGGCATTGCTGGTCACCAGCACGCGCGGCACGGGCAGGCCATAGGAGTGCAGCAGGTAAAGCTCGGCCAGGCGCGAGTGGAAGTGGTCGCGCTCGACCACGTGGTTGGCCACCAGACAACGAAGGGAGAGCCCGCGAAACAGGGCCACCAGAGCCGCCCATGACTCGGTTTGCCGATACTCCTGGTCTTCCGCCGAGAGGCCCTCACCACCCGCCACGATGGCGTAACCGTCGAGGCAAACACTGACGATGTCGGAGAAGGCGATGGGGACATCGCCATCCCACTGGAAGAAGCCATCGTCCTGGCCTTCTTTTTGGGAAAATCCGAAGGAGATGGCTTCGGGAAAATTCTCCAGCGCGGCATAGACCACCCGGCGACGCCCGCGCGCCTGAAGCCGGGCATAGAGTTCGCCGAGCACCGGGTGGCTTTGAAGGCCGAACACCACCACCGTGGGTTGCTGAGATTCGCTTCTCACGGGGGTGGCGTTCGCGAGGTGACCAGGCTTGCCTGCGCGGTTACTTGACAAAGAATCGCTCGGAAGGAACGATGCGGTGCAGTTCGTGGGGATCTCGGTGGCAGATCTCGACGCACTTCTCGAAGCAGCCTTTCTCGTGAGAGCGCTTTTCGCCGCACTTTTCGTGGTGGCGCTTGATGTCATCGAGCTTTTCCTGGTAGCGCTTGTCGCCCAGCTTTTCGCCACAGCCCTTGTCACCAAGCTTTTCGCTGCGGCGCTTGATGTCACCGAGCTTCTCACCGCAGCCCTTGTCACCGAGCTTCTCGTTGTGCTGTTTGATGTCGCTGAGCTTCTCGCCGCAGGGCTTGTCGCCGAACTTTTCGTTGTGGCGCTTGATATCGCTGAGCTTCTCGCCGCAGGGCTTATCGCCGAACTTTTCGTTGTGACGCTTGATATCGCTGAGCTTCTCGCCACAGGGCTTGTCGCCAAACTTTTCGTTGTGCTGCTTGATATCGCCGAGCTTCTCGCCGCAGCGCTTGTCGCCGAACTTTTCGTTGTGGCGCTTGATATCGCCAATCTTCTCGCCACAGCGTTTGTCACTGTGCTTCTCGGCAAACAGCTTTTCGCAGCTCTTCTCTTTGCCCTTCTCGCGGCACTTGATCACCCGGTCCTCGGGACCTTCACTGCAGTCGGGCAGGGGGCGAATGGCCGGTCGGCCGGTGGGGCAGGAACGAGAAACCCCCACCTGGGGACGGAGTTGGGAAGAGATAAAGAGGTCTGACATTGGTCGCGGGCTCCTTTTGTTGTGTGTGCTTCTACTATCCCTCGGTCCCAATCGGCGACTAGGGAGGAATGTAACAAGAGTGAAAACTTGTTGTTAAACTATTCTTTTTGCAAGCCACAGGTGTTTTGGCATAGTGTTTGTGTCCATTTTTACTGACACTTTTAGGTGCGTGCAATTTTGGAACCGATGGTTGCCTGCGTAGGTGAGGACTGTGTCGCGGTAGGGACCCGGCCCCCCGGGATACCATGAGCTCGAACCCGCTGGATTGCTCAGTTCTTCAGCGTAGGCGACTTGCCCACTGTTCTTGGGTTCGCCTGGTTGTACTTGCCTGACCAGAAGGGCTGCTGATCCCGGTCATTGCGGAAACGTCCCTCACCCCCCACACTCAGAGGATGTTCGAGAATGCTGAATTGGGCCGAAAGATCGACAAGGAATGCTTTGAGCGCCGCGAGCCCAAGCTGCGTGAGCGGCTGTTGGAGGCCCAGGCTCGCCTGGCCGAGGCCGGATGCTCGGTGGTGGTGGTCGTGGCCGGAGCCGAAGGCTCGGGCAAAGGGGACATGGTCAATCGACTGATGAGCTGGCTCGACGCTCGTGGCGTCGAGACTCACGCTCTGGGTGAGCCGTCTGAAGAAGAGGCCGAACGACCGGAATACTTCCGCTTCTGGCGACGCCTGCCGGCACGCGGTCGGATGGGGATATTCTTCGGCTCCTGGTACACCCGTCCCATTACGCAGCACTCGCTGAAACAGCTCGACGAAGCAGATATGGAAGACAGTCTGAGAAGAATCGTCGAGTTCGAGCAGATGCTCGAGGCCGAGGGGGTGCTGTTGGTCAAGCTCTGGCTGCATATTACCAAGAAGCAGCAGAAAAAGCGTTTCGAAGCCCTGGAGAGCCGGCCTGAAACCGCCTGGCGGGTGACCCGACAGGACTGGCGATTTCATAAAACTTACGAGCGCTTTGTGCACTCGGCCAGTCGCGCCTTGCGGCGCACCTCGAGCGCCACCGCGCCCTGGCACGTACTGGAAGCCTGGGACGGGCGCTATCGCGATTTGAGCGCTGCCGAAACCCTTCTCGCTGCCCTGGAAGGCCGCCTGGCACAGGGCCCCCGTCCGGCGGAGCGCGTTGCTGACCACCCCACCCCGCCATCGCTGAATGTGATTTCCTGCCTGGACCTCAACCAGGCCACGAGCGAAGAGGCCTATCGCAGGCAGCTTCCCGACCTTCAGTCCCGGTTGGGGAAGCTGGTGCGTAAGCTGCGCTCTCGCAGCCGCTCAGCGGTAATGATCTTTGAAGGCTCGGATGCGGCAGGCAAGGGGGGCGCCATTCGGCGTCTCACTCAGGCGCTTGATGCCCGCTTTTATCAAGTGTGCCAGGTGGCCGCTCCCAGCGACGAAGAGCGCGCCCGCCCTTATCTGTGGAGGTTCTGGCGCAACCTGCCGCGCTGGGGACACGTTACGGTGTTCGACCGCTCGTGGTATGGCCGGGTGTTGGTCGAGCGACTCGAGGGATTCTGCAGTCCAGCCGATTGGAAACGGGGCTTTGGCGAGATCAACGCCTTCGAGGAGCAACTGGTCCAGTCGGGCTGTCTGGTGTGCAAGTTCTGGCTGTCGATCAGCTCTGAGGAGCAGCTCCGCCGCTTTCAAGAACGCGAAGCGCTGGGTTTCAAACGCTACAAAATCACCCCCGAAGACTGGCGGAATCGGGAGAAATGGTCGGCCTACGAGGCCGCCGCCTGCGAAATGGTGGAGCGCACCAGTTCGGAAATCGCTCCCTGGACCCTGGTCGAGGCCGAAGACAAGTTGTTCGCTCGCCTCAAAGTATTGAAGACGGTGGTGGCCCTACTGGAAGACTTTCTCTCGAGACGGAACTCCTAAATCGGGACCCAACTCCTGAAGGTTGGGATAAGCAACGAGGGCCCGGTTCTGACGAACCGGGCCCTCGTGGGTGGGGTGATCATCTCTTTGTCCTTTCACGTCTGGATGGTCTGAGTGGCAGGATTTGAACCTGCGCCCTCTTGCTTCCGACGCAAGCGTGCTACCAGGCTGCACTACACTCAGCCGAT
>CAZYPN010000074.1:0-29780 GCA_964649085.1 uncultured Burkholderiales bacterium
GTTCCCAACTCCTGTTCGGTCCGCTTCGCTTCCCGGAACAGGTGTTTGAAACTAGCCTCCGTGGCGCGCTACGCCATCGATGAGGACCAAACAGATGGGCGCGCCACTACGTTGGTTCCCAACTCCTGTTCGGTCCGCTTCGCTTCCCGGAACAGGTGTTTGAAACTAGTCGGGAATGCCGCAGCTGTCTACTGCGACCTCTACGAATCCCAGCGCCACCAAGATCGTGGTGTAGGTGTTCAGGCTGTTGAGCTGTGAGAGCCCTTCGACTTCAACTGTGCCGAACATCTTTGGCAGCAAATTCAGGGTGTTGCCCGAATTGCCGCTGATGGCCACGCACACCTTGCCATCCGGGGCATTGCTGCCCTGGGGCTGAATACTCAGGGCTCCGATCTGATTATGGCGAACGCCCAACTTGGCCAGGGAGCGACCCGTGCCGAAGGTGACTCCGCCGCTGGCCGCTTGGTTGCCCTGCACCAGCAGGGTTTCGGCACGGCATTGCACCAGCAAGATCGGGTCGCTGCCTGCAAGTACATCGTTGCCGAGCACCCGGTTGTTGTCGACCCGCACGCTTGGCTCAGCGCCGCCAATAGGCGGAAGTGGTGGAAAGCCCGAAGATGCAGGCCCGGCGGCGACTCTCATCGTGGAGTGGACGCTGTTGTTGGTCACGCTGACTTCGCCGGCGGTGCTGACCGTCAGGTTCAGGCTATCCAAGGCGTTGTGGTCGACTCTTAGCAGGTTGATCTCGCGCGTGGGGACCAATTCAACCCGTGCGTTGAATTGATTATTGATAAGGCTGATTTCCCCATCGGGGCCTTGATAGGTGTAGAGCACACCGACTTGATTTCTCCCGGGGGCCGTAAGCCGGTTGTCTCGGCAGTTCAACGTGAGCTTGGGAGCCAGGTTGAAGGCGAATCCGGAGGTTTCGATGAGCACCCCGGACCCCAGGCCGTTGCCTACCTCGAGAGTGTTGTTGGTCAGTTCCAGAGTGGTCGGCTCGGTGCCGGGCAAGGTTCGCTGCCAAATCAACCCCCCGCTGGCTGAGATGCGTGGACTTGAGGAAATCCTGTTGTTCTTGATTCGGATCAGCCCTTCGAGGTTGATACAGCCCAAAACGTTCGGTCCTACCAGAGCGGCCCGGTCGAAGAATCCATTGTCCGACAAGGTCAGATCGCGGCACTCTTCGGCAGTAACGATGCGCGAACTGACGGCCGAGTACCAGTTGAATCCCTGGATGGTGTTGACATCGCCCACGGATAGAATACGCCCTACCACTTCTGGAGGGGATGCCGCAGCCAGCCCCAGTTCCGCGAAGGCGGCCCCTTCCCCGCGCAGCGTAAGCTGGTCTGGAAGCTCCACGTCGCCGACCAGGCCTCGGGGAGAGCCGTCACCCCGGAAGACGAACAGGGTGCCGGGCGTCTCCACAACTTTCAGGGCTTCGACCAGGTTGTTGAAGGGATGGTTCAGGCTGCCGTCGCCGCCGGGAAGGGCGCGGTTGTCAACAAAGTACCAGGATGGGGGCGTGGGCGGGGCCGAACCGACCGTCACCAGGCAGGGCTCGCTGGTAAGGCCCCGAGCTGTGGCCGTCAGCGAGGATGTCCCCGGTTGCAGGCCTTCCAGTCGTCCCTCTAGCATGGCCACCAGGTGGGGTGAGCTCAGTGTCCACTCGGCTTCCTGGGTAAGGTCGACGACCTCGCCATGCTCGGTAATGCCCTCGAGGCGCACCTGGCGCTGACCACCCACGGGAACTTCCAGCGCCTGAGGATGCAGTCGGAGCCCGGTGATATTGTCGGCAAAGACCTCCACCGCGATGCTAGAGACTTCACTTCCTAGCCGGGCCGTCAGTGTGGTTTGACCCGGACCGACCGCCTCTATCTGACCGTTGAACACGCGGGCAACGGCAGCGTCGGCGCTGGTCCAGTTGACCAGTGCTGAGACGTCGGAGTGATGATGGAAGCTATAGACTCGAGCAGGAACGTGCTGGCCCTGCAGGAGTTTGGTCTGCTGGGGCACTGCCATAAGATGTTGGGTTGGCACTGGGAGGACGACATCCAGCCTGAGGCGGGACTGCAAGTTGCCCAGGTTGGCAATCACTTCGCCACTGGTGTTCGTGGGAAGCGACCCTTGAGCGGTGACTTCCCCGGTGCCTTGCTGAATGACGGCCACTGTGGAGGGTGCTACCGACCAGTCGACGAGGTGGGTGGCGTCGCGGCGTTTGCCATTGGAAAGGGTGGCCAGGGCAAAGTAGCGGCCCTTCCGCCTCGAGACGAGAACCTGATTGTTACTGACGACCTCGATAGCCGTGATGGAAGAATCGACCGACACAGTGGCGATGCCCGTTTGTTGTTGAAACTCGGCTCGCAACTCCGCGTTGCCGAGTTGTAGAGCCGAGACCTTGCCTGTAGAGTCGACGGCTACCGTATCTGGCGCCTGGCTGCTCCAGGTGGCCTGCGAAGTAACCTCGCGCTGAAGGCCGTCGCTAAAGACACCCACGGCGCGCAGCTGGCCGTCGAAGCCCACGGGAAGGGCCTGCGCCGAGGGCGTAATCAACAGCTTTTGCAGCACAGCCGGTGTGATGTCCAGGCCGGTTTCCGACTGCTGCCCGTCGAGCTCGGCCGAAATGCGCGTGCTTCCCAGGCTCAGTGCTCGGGCAAGCCCCTGGCTGCCTGGAGCATTGGAAATCGAACTTACAGCGGTATTTGAACTGCGCCAAATGACCTCTTCACTGATGTCGCGGCTACTCAGGTCGCTGTAGTGGCCGGTGGCCATATAGCGTAGTTCCAAGCCTTTCGGAAGTTCAGCATTGTCGGGTTCGATGTCGATGCTCTCGAGCAACGCCGGGCTGATCGTCAAGGGTGCCGACGACTGCAGGCTTTGCAGTGCTGCCTGGATATCGACCGTTCCGGGCTTCAGTGCGGTGACCAGACCGGTCGCGTTCACGCTGGCTAGAGCATTGTCTGAACTGAACCACAATACTTCGTCACTGAGGTTGCGACTGCTCCCATCGGAAAAGTGTCCGGTGGCCAGGAATTGCCGTGTGAGCCCGGCGGGCAGTGCCGAGGTGTCCTGGCTGGAAACCACCAGGCTTTGCAGCGTCGCTGCGCTGATCTCAAGGCTGGCCTGTGCCTGAATTCCGTTGAGTTCAGCGACAACCGTGGTGCTTCCCACCTGCAGTCCGGTGGCGCGGCCTTGCTCGCCCAAAGCGTTGGAAAGCACGGCCACCGAGGGGTTGGAGCTGCTCCACACCACCTGCCCGGTGATGTCGCGCACGCTTCCATCGCTGAACTGACCGCGGGCGACATACCCCAACTGGAGGCCCTTGGGCAACTCGGCCTCTTGGGGTTCGATGCTCAGCGACTGCAGAATCGCCGGACTGATCGTCACCTCGGCCGAATCTGATTGGGAACCCAACGACGCGCGTATCTGCGCGCTGCCCTGCTGCAGTCCCACCGCCAATCCGCGCGTTCCTGACGCGTCTGAAACGGCCAGAGTGTCGCTATCGGTGGAGGACCAGCTGACCTCTTCTGTGATATCTCGAACGGAGTTGTCGCTGAAGACGCCTGTAGCCTGGAAGGCCTGCACGATGCCCACCGGCAGTATCACGCTTGCGGGGGTCACTTCGATGCTGTCCAGTCGGGCTGCGCTGGTGACCAGGCTGGCCTCGGCGGACTGTCCCGAAAGCTCGGCCCGGATTCGGGTTGTTCCCAGACCCACGGCCAGAGCTCGGGCGCCGCCAGCCGGTTCCAAGCGAGCAACACTGGTATCTTCGGAGGTCCAGCTGGCAGAGGCCGTAACGTCGCGGATCGAGCCGTCGGAGAAACGGCCCAGAGCCCGAAACACCTGGGCCGTGCCCAACGGAAGGTTGCTCGACGGAGGGTCCACCGTCAACGACTGCAAGAGGGCCTCGGTGACTTCGATTTGCATCGTGGTTGATTGGTCCTCGAAGCGACCTGAAATGGTAGCGGTGCCAATTTGTTGGGCTCGAGCCAGGCTGCCTTCGAGCACCACCGATGGGGAATTGCTGGATAGCTGACTTTGCCCCGTGACTTCTAGGCGAAATCCGTTGGAATACAAAGCGAAAAGGCGCAACGGAAGGGTGAATCCCTGGCTTAGTGTGGCCGTGGAGGGGTCGAACTCCACGCCCACCAGTCGAACGGGTGGCGCTCCTGGGGGCTGAGGCCCGGGGCCAGCGCCGGGCGCCGAGCTGGATCCGCCGCCTCCGCCACAGCTACAAAGAAGAAAGAGAAGGGCGAGCGCAAGGAGTTGCCAGATCCGTTTTTGCATGCTCCCGATTCTGTCCAAATTTGGCGCAATGAAACGTGGATTGTAATTCTAATCGAGTCGATGGTGAATCCTGTGGAAGGGACTGTTCCACGGCTTCAACCAGGCGTTGAGCCGGGGGCGAGAGCGTGCCTTTGGCCGAGGAATATTCTCGTAATGTGCCCCGCAATTGAAGATGTAAGGTGGTTTGAGTGGGCCCCTGGGAGGCCGGGGATTTTGGTTGCTTGTCCCACAAACCCGGATGTCCAAGGGCCTGCTCGACCGATTGCAGGCCCTGCGGCGTTAGCTTTCCCTGGCGCTTTTGGATGATGGGCTTGCGGCGCATCGCCGAGGCTTTGGTCGTCGACTGCAGCGAGTAGGCGCCCTGAGAATTCAGGCGGATTTCCAGGTAGCGGCTGGGTCCACGAGCCTGGGTGTGGCGTGATACCACCAGTTGCCAGGGCCCCAGGGGTTTTCCAGTAGCCACCCCCAGCAGCAGCAACCAGAACGCCAGGCGAGGCATCAATCGACCAGTTCCAGGCTGAGCCCGGGCAGCTGCGGGGGGGCTTCCTGAGGTCGCAGGAAAAGCCAGCGCAGCAAATCGCGATAGAAGCCGTAGAGGGGAAGGCGTCGGGCCACCTCGGAACGCATTTCTTCGCGTCGCCCTCGAAAGCTGGCATGGCTTTCTCGGCTCAATCGTTCGCGTTCGCGCAAGTAATTGCGTAACGGCTGAATCTGCAGCTCAAAAGTATTGCCCCACCAGCGAACGACCGACTTGATGGCCTTCCAGCCGCTCTCTTTGGGATCTTTCAGGTAGTCTTTTTGCTCCATCACGCGCAGCTGGCTGGTGCTGCGACCGCGGGGCACATCCAGGGACTCCAGCACCTCGGGTTTGAAATGCAGTTGCTGGAGTTGTTCGTGGAGCGAACGCACCCGCTCTTGTTCCACCACGATTTTCAATCCGAAGATATCTTTGACATAGCGGCTCAGGTGTCGCAGTTGCTTGTCGCGGCGCACCAGAGCGTCGATATGAAAGAGCTCGTCGACCACCTTGTTCCAAATTTCTTCTTCGGCCTTGATGCGACTGGCGATGCGAAAAATTCCGTGAGGGTGCAATTCGAAGGGTTCGTAGTCGACGAAGTTGGCCACCAGGGCGGGTTGCTGCCAGTCTCCCTGGCCATCGCTGATGCGCAATTTGCTCAGCTGTCGCGTGCCCAGGTCGAGGTCGGTCAGCTGGAAGAGCTCGTCGGGATGCAGGTTTTGCACCAGCGTAAAGCGTTCTCCCGTCGAGGCCAATTCTCCGATTACCACGCTGTGAATTTCCCAGCCTCGCAGCAGGCTGTGACAGAGTGCGGCACAGAGACGGTGCAATTTGGATTCCCCCTGGCGAATCAGGGTGGCGAAATGGTCGCGCATCGGATCGATGGCCGAAAGCGAGATGCGCAAATGATGGGGCCGCTCGGGGTGGGCCAGCTGGTCGCTGACCACCTCTTGCAGCCCACCCACCCAGGCGCTCAGCAGCGGATCCTGGGTGACCAACCAGAGGGGGGAGCGCTGGACCATGTCGGTCCGCGCTACGCTTTAGCGGTTGGGCTGCCACACCTCGATGGTCGTGCCATCATTGACGTGGTCCCATTCGTAGCGGCGTCCATTGGCCCACTCTACGGTAACCCGGTAGGTCTTTCCTTTGATGCCTCGGTCAAAGCTGGTGTTGTAGCGGTCGAAATGGGCCGTGTTCCATTTGTCCTCCCAGGGTCCGCCGCCCAGTTCCCAGACGGTCACCTTGGAGACCGGAATTCTCTCATTGCCCTCCCAGTAGCCCTGGGCGTTGACGTTGACGGGCAGGCGTTGGGCCTGGCCGGGGTTGACGTTGGTATTGCCCGCTCCCTTGAGTCGCGCCACCGCCAACAGAAGGTCGTTGAACGGCATGGTGCGCCAGTTGGGAATTTTGCGCTCGGCCCCGGGACCGGCCATCTGCAACACCTGCAGGCGCCGCATATAATCGCCTTGCTGCTGCATTTCCTGCGAGTGGCTGACGCCCTGACCGCCCATCAGGTTCAGCGTGTCGGCGTAGGTGAAGGTGTCCTGATACTGGTACACCTGACTGTAGGGGAGCTGCGGACTGTTGTATAAGGTATGAGTCCACGAGCCCCAGGGGCTGTAGTTGCTGTAGTTATAGGCCTGAGGGCGTCCCCAGGCGGGCTGCAGTCCGAAATTCCAGCCGAACATGGCGCCTCCGTGAAGAGATTTGAGGTTAAGTGTGCCCGAACCCGTTGAAAAGCTCCTGAAATCTGCCGAGGCAATGCAGTCCTTGCTGAACCAGGTGCAGCCCCGGCAACTGGAGCTGCAAACGGGCTGGCGTCCGGCCTCGGTGGTGCTCATCGTTCAGCCCGAGCGATCGGGTTCTGGGCTCTGGTTTATTCGGCGCTCCGATCGGCTGCGCAATCACGCGGGGCAAATCGCCTTTCCAGGTGGCAAGCAAGACCCCGAGGACCCCGACCCCTGGCACACGGCCGTACGCGAAGCCGAGGAGGAGTTGGAACTGCCGGGTGAACAGCTGGTGCGGCTGGGGCAACTGGACGACTGTTGGACGCCCACGGGTTTTCGAATCCGTCCTTTTGTGGCCTGGAATCAGGGCAAGCCGCCCAGGCCAGCCGGCAACGGCGAGGTAGAGCTGGCCTTTCAGTTGCCGATCGCACCCTTACTGGAGGTGGATTGTGCCCTGCCCTGGCCACGCTATCCCAGCCCACATGGCCAGATCTGGGGAGCCACCGGGCGCATTTTGCATCAGTGGCTCTCGCTGTTGCGCGGAGAGGAAGGCTCGACGTGAATGCGCTGCACCTGGCTGGGTTTGGAGTCGGCCTGTCCGGTGCCAGCCCGGGGAGAACTGGATGCGGTCGGGGCCTTCAAGCAGCAGGCCTTCACCTCCCCTGTGGGAGCGGACCATGGCGCTTGCGTAGTGCCGAAATCTTCCTTGGTTTTAGCCATGCGAGAACCCTCGAATGGAACTCCCGCAAGGGTGACCCGCAACTTCCCAAGACAAAATGAGGAATTGAAAGAGGGCACGATTAAGGCTCGTTCGAAATAGCCAAATTCATTCAGAAATACCGCTGGCAGGGCGTAGGCTTCACTTGAAGCATGTTTCTGTTGCTGGGGGCGTTGATTTATGCTCCCGCCCTCATGAGGGTCGGCTCTTCCAAGCGCTTTCATCGACAAACAACGGCGCGGCTCACGGCCGAGGCCGCGCTGGCCACGGCCATGTCCAAGGTCATTAAGGACTCGACCTTCGGCCAGAGCGAGGCCACACCGCCCGTGACGGTCGAGTATGAAGACTCGAGGGCCATCGTCTTCTTCTCACCCCCCTCCGAGGACGTGCAGAAGAAGTACGGTCTGGATCCGGAGCGAGACCGAAGCCTCAATCTTTTTGGCAAGGACACCTCGGTGGCCCTGCCCAGCGACCCTCGCTACCAGGTCTATGCGGGGCAGATTCACCTGGTGGCCGTGGCCGAGTGCCAGGGCACCTTCCTGCGCAAGCGTGTGCGGCTCTCCATCCCGCCCTTCCCCTTCGTTCTGGCCTCCTCGGGCTCGTTCCAGACCTCCGGTTCTCTGCTCTTGGGGGCGCTGAAACCGGGCCTCGACGTGCGGGGCAACTGGAACGAAGACGACCTCTCGCCGGCCCAGGTGGTGGCCAACGGGGTTTCGTCCGATGCGCTGCTGCTGCGAGGCGACGCCCTGATCGTGGGCAACGCCACCACCCCCGGCAGCGTGCAGCAAGACCCCTCGGTGCGCTTCCTGCGCGGTGGCGCGGCGGTGGGCGGGGCCAAAGCCGAGAAATTACCGGTGGTGGAGCTTTCCCGCTACGACCCGGCCAGCCGGGCCGGCGTGCAGACCCTGCCCGAGGCCAGCTACCCAGCCCTCAAGGCCGTGGAGGGCCTGTCCCGACGCAGCGGCTCGGTGACCTTCGCCCGCGGCCTGCGCCTCAACGGCCTCTTGTACGTGGACGGCGACGTGGTCATCGAGTCCGGCGGCCTCACCGGCAGCGGGGCCCTGGTGTGCACAGGCAAAGTGACCATCCGCGGCGCTTCCGACTTCGTGGCCGACTCGCGCTGCGCGGTGGTGGCCGGAGGCGATGTGTCCGTCACTGGCACCGGATTCGAGTCGTCGTATTACCAGGGGCTGCTGTATTCGGCGGGCTCGGGAGGCATCTCGGTGGAGGGCGTCACCCTGCTGGGCGCCGCCGTGGCCTCGGGACCCGCCGAGGCGCGGGTGGGAAGGACGCCCGGGTGGTGTTTGATGAGAAGGCCACCCGAGTGACGGGGGGCGAGGTGGGGTTTGGCGATGCCTACCCGCGGGGTGGGTTTACCGCGATTGGCTTTGGAGCCGGAGAGACCCGCCTGCGCCTGAAGCCAGTGATCCTGCCGGGACCGCCTCCTCGCACCGTGACCGAGCCTGGACCGGCCGATTTTGTGGCTGCCGGGGTTACGGAACTATGGCCCCAGCATTTCCAGCTGGTGGATGCTTCCGGCTCGCCCGTGACGGGGAATGTAGACGCCGCCTTTGATGGGGTTTCTGTTGAAATCAGCCAGATGAGCCGTGTCATTGCCTCAGTAGATCCAGACGACCCGCTTACCCCAGGGGGCCAGTTTGAGTTCGACCTGAACCACTTTGTGCAAACCGCCGACCGGCTGCGCATCGTCTGGCGCGATTAAGGAATGCCCAGACTGCCGGCCGCTACGTCGGTGATGGTCCCCAGGGTGCTCAGGTCACCCGAGTTGCCACTGGACCCGTTAAACTGAGCGAATTGCTCGACTTGAAAGACGCCGAGATTATTCTGTAGCAGGACAAACCTGTCGCTGGTGTTACCGTTAAAGATGCACCCGGTGCTTGGAGCGCCGGCCCCGGTATGAAAAATCACAAGGCCGCGGTTCACCAGATTGCCCAGGGTGCGGTTGTTGGTGAAGCGGAGGCGGGCGGTGGCGTTATCGCCCACGGCCAACTGCATGCCTTCCCCAAAGCAGCCGGTGATGTTGTTGGCCGAAATCAGGCCCAAGAAGTTGCTGGTGCCCTGAATCAGCCCATCGAACCCGCGAATGGTAACGCCGTTCCCCGTCACGGTGCAGTTGGTGAGAGTGAGACCGACGCTGGTGCCGGTGGTGTTCGCTCCCACTGCAACGAGTCTACCGTTGCTGCCGCCGGTGCAAGTGCAGCTATCAACCGTGACATTCTGGGCGGCCGTATTGGTGATGTTGGTGAAAACGCCGAGGTTGGTCACATTGACGAAGGCTGAACCCGTCACACTCCAAATCAGGCTGGTGCTGTCGGCGCTGGCGATGAAGCCGTGGTTGGCCACGTTCGACAGGGTGCAATTGCTGGCGGAAAAGGTGCCGGTGGCGTTCACCAGCGAGCAGGCGCTGCCGGTGGGCCCGTCGATGGTGAGTCCGGTCAGGTTGCCGCCCACCGAGTTCACCCCCGAAAGGGCGTCGCCGGCCGTGCCCTGGATGCGCACATGGGCCACGGTGTTGCCGTTGCTGAGGGTGATGGGTCCGGTGATGTTGGCCGGGCTGGCCGGGTCGAGCGAGGACAGGCCCTGATTGGTGCCCAGGGCCACCGGCGTATTCAGGCCGGTGGTGGTGCCATCGCCGCGAAACAGCACAATCTGGGCGCCGTCGACCCCGGTGGCGGCGGCCACGGCCTCGGCCAGCGTGTTGAAGGGCTGCTGCTGCGAGCCGGTCTCAACCCCGACAGCCTGGTTGTTGACGAAGAAGCCGCGTGCCCCGATGTTCACCGTGACCGTGGCCGTCGACGAGCCAACAGCATTGGTCAGGGTATAGGTGAACGTGTCAACGAGGTTGCTCTGTCCCGCGGGAGGGGTGTAGGTGAGCTGGCCGTTGGCCGAAATCTGCACCGTGCCGCCGGCCGTACCGGGGTTTTGAAACTGAACCACAGCGGCGCCGTTGGGCGTGTCGTTGGCGGTGACACTACCCGTCAGTTGGCCATTGCCCAGCACGGCGAAGGTGTCGTTGACGGCCACGGGAGGTTGGGTGGCGTTTTGGAACTGGCTGAAATCGAAGCTCTCGTCGCTTCCGCAACCCACGGCCAGCAGCCCGGCCAACAGCGTGCCCCACTTGAAAATCCTTCGCATGATGACCTCCCAAAGCTCGATGGCTGTGGTCTTCTTCAAGCGGGGCTAATCCCTTTTCCCGGCAACAGGAGATTGATGGCTATTCAAGTGTGGGCAACCCCAACAAATCCGTGGCAACCCTCGGTGACCCAAGTCGCGCGACAATGTATCGCGACATCGGGGTGCGGGTCGATATGTCGCGCGACAATGTCGCGCAACACGGCGAGTAGGGCCCCTGGTCCTGGCGACCGCAGGGCTGTTGAAGATCGGAAAGAAATGGGTGGCCGTGGAATCGCCCGCCGTATTGTCGGAGCTGGAGGAAGAAGAGCGTTTTCGACGCTCGGCAGTCCCTGCCGACCCCCATACCTTGAACGATCTGGGCTCGCTGCGCCGGCGCATGCAAGACATTGGCTTCGAAGAGCTGCAGGTCAATCTTTTGGCAAGGACACCTCGGTGGCCCTGCCCAGCGACCCTCGCTACCAGGTCTATGCGGGGCAGATTCACCTGGTGGCCGTGGCCGAGTGCCAGGGCACCTTCCTGCGCAAGCGTGTGCGGCTCTCCATCCCGCCCTTCCCCTTCGTTCTGGCCTCCTCGGGCTCGTTCCAGACCTCCGGTTCTCTGCTCTTGGGGGCGCTGAAACCGGGCCTCGACGTGCGGGGCAACTGGAACGAAGACGACCTCTCGCCGGCCCAGGTGGTGGCCAACGGGGTTTCGTCCGATGCGCTGCTGCTGCGAGGCGACGCCCTGATCGTGGGCAACGCCACCACCCCCGGCAGCGTGCAGCAAGACCCCTCGGTGCGCTTCCTGCGCGGTGGCGCGGCGGTGGGCGGGGCCAAAGCCGAGAAATTACCGGTGGTGGAGCTTTCCCGCTACGACCCGGCCAGCCGGGCCGGCGTGCAGACCCTGCCCGAGGCCAGCTACCCAGCCCTCAAGGCCGTGGAGGGCCTGTCCCGACGCAGCGGCTCGGTGACCTTCGCCCGCGGCCTGCGCCTCAACGGCCTCTTGTACGTGGACGGCGACGTGGTCATCGAGTCCGGCGGCCTCACCGGCAGCGGGGCCCTGGTGTGCACAGGCAAAGTGACCATCCGCGGCGCTTCCGACTTCGTGGCCGACTCGCGCTGCGCGGTGGTGGCCGGAGGCGATGTGTCCGTCACTGGCACCGGATTCGAGTCGTCGTATTACCAGGGGCTGCTGTATTCGGCGGGCTCGGGAGGCATCTCGGTGGAGGGCGTCACCCTGCTGGGCGCCGCCGTGGCCTCGGGACCCGCCGAGGCGCGGGTGGGAAGGACGCCCGGGTGGTGTTTGATGAGAAGGCCACCCGAGTGACGGGGGGCGAGGTGGGGTTTGGCGATGCCTACTCGCGGGTTGGGTTTCCCAGCTCGGGACGCGTTTACCACTGAGCAAAGTCAGAGGGCCAGGAACTCGTCAACAGAAAGTCCAGCTTGGTGAACAATCGCACGCATCGTTCCCTCGGGTATGGGACCTCTGTGGTTGCCTACCGTGGTTCGTTTCCCGGTTGAAGCCTGACGCCAGATCTCGTGGCTGCCTTTCGATTGACGGTCATATTCAAAACCGGCCCGGCGGAGTTTCCTGGTAACCTCCGTATAGGTAAATCCTGCAAGCCTTCCCATCAGGTTGTCAGGGCACACCTATAGGAACGGTGAGTTCCGTGGGTGTGTCTACGAGGCCACGGAACACTTCTGGAACGGGGTCGCCATGCTCGAGACAGGACTCCAGAATTTTGCGCGCGACATCTTGGGCGATCTCTATCGTCTCTGCTAGAGTTCTCCCCTGGGCCACAAGTCCAGGAACTTGCTCGCTGGTAGCGACATAACCGCCTTCTTCCAGGGATTCAATTTGGAGTTTGATCAGGGCTTCAGACATGGTTGCCTACTTTCCAAAGATTGCTGGCTCGCCCACGAATGGCATTTAAAGCCAGAGCACCAGCCGACTTCTGGAGTACAGTCTGCAAGCTCAAAGCTGACCGTTGGTCATCCCAACGAGCACCCGTTGCGTATTTCACCAGCAGCGTTCCAAGGGGAGCCTCCAGGGCTGGGCGAGCTGAACAAGACTGGGCCGCCACGGTCGAATCTTGTTGCTCTCCCAACGGGCCATGACAGACTGATTCGCTCCCAAGAGTTCGGCCAAGTCCGACTGGTTCGGGTTCTTTTGCTTTTGTATCATTGAGATCGTTTGCCCTAATGACACGGCTACCTGCTCCCAACACTTGCTGAATACAGCATAGCGAAAGCCAGGGACTTTGAGAATCAGTAATTAGCAAAGGAGTTTCGCATGATGAGCCCCAGCCCCCCACACCCCCGAAGAACCCGCGAGTGCATCACCACGCCCAGTGGTTGCGCAGCCGCCGCGACCACGACCGTTTTCTGACCCTCATCGAAGTGCTGGCCTACTTGGTGCTGGTCGACCCGGCCGGATGGGTTCTCGGCAAGTGGACATCCCAGCTTCCCTAGTCGGCCCGGCGGTCGCCGGGTTCAGCAATTTTTCAGGCCTCTGTGATGTGGTTGCGTCCGTACACATAGACAACTTCGGAGGCGACCATGAAGATTCAGAACCATCCACCGGTATCGGGGCACCGTTCCCTGCCCCAACCTCCGGCCCCCGAGGGGCCCAAAGAGCCCAAGGAAACCGTTACCTTCAATAAAGAGACCAACTCTTACGAGTATCACGGCCCTTATGGCACCCATTCGGAGAAGAAGCTCAGCGTTCTGGGCGAAACCTTGAAAGGTGCTGTTCTGGCCGGCGTCCCTGCGGCTTTGGGCCTGGGCGAGCGAGCCCTGCTGGGACCGGCGGTGGGCACCTTAACGATTCTGCCCAACGCCGGCATCGGCGCCGTGGTGGGCATTGGGGCCGGCGCCGTGCACGGCTACCGCGAGGCGATGGAGGGCCGTCCTGACCAACCCGGACTCAGTGTGGAGGGCATGCCTCGCGCCGCCCTGTATGGATTTTTCGGCGGCATCGGCGGAGCCATCGGCGGTGCGGTATTGCCGCTGGCCGGCCTCTATGGTGGGGCGGCAGGCGCCCTGGCGATCACCGGGGGCTTTGCCGGCCTGGGAGCCTACTTCGCCGTGAAACACAATAACGAGTTACATCGCAAGGCCGTCGAGCACGGCTTCCAGGGCTAGCCCTGATGGAGCTGCCGGGTCGGATGGACGTGGAGCGACGTGCGGCCTGTCCCCACTGTCGCAAACTGCTGCCGGATTTCAGCCTGCAGGAGATCGTCGAAAGTGACGAGTTTCCCCTGCGTTGCGGCGAGTGTCGCAAGGTGGTCGAGTTTCCGGCAGAGTTCATCGAGCAGGCTCGGCGACGGATGATGGCTGGGGAATAGTCGTGCTCGGCCCGGGTTCGCCCAACAGACCCGCATATCGTCGCAAAGCCGAGGCCAGTTCCAATTGCTCGATGGGATCGACATTGGCCATTTCCAGATAACCCTGCGCAAGTAAGCCCAGGGCGTTGGTTCCTGGTGTTGCCGGGGCCGACATCGGGCCCGACTGGGGCGTGGCCAGTAGGCACGGGTGCTGGTATTTCATCGCTTCGGGGTAGGCCACGCGAACCAGGCCGATCTGTCCGATACTCTGGGGCTTGCCATCGCCATTGAGAAGG
Organism: uncultured Burkholderiales bacterium; assembly: GCA_964649085.1. Lineage (GTDB taxonomy): Bacteria > Vulcanimicrobiota > Xenobia > Xenobiales > JADMJV01 > JADMJV01. Next base: position 14,003 of record CAZYPN010000074.1, read on the forward strand.
GTTCCGGTCACTCGCCCGTCGCCCAGAATCGTAATGTCGCAGAAGTCGCCCCCTAGGGTGACCGGTTGCCCATTCTGCCCCATCAGGCAGAGGTCGGGGCGGCTGATGAGCCAGAGACGCTCCTGTCGCAGCATGAACTGGCCATCGCGGGTCAGGCTGCCGTCGCTCAGTAGAAAGAAGCCCGATCCGTCGATCGCCAGGTCGTAGGGCGCCCGAGTTTCGTTGATCGGCCCTTGGTTCTGCCGCAGCAGGAAGGAGGAGCCACCAGAGCTCAGGGCCGCCAGAACGTTGCGAGAGCGATATCCGGGCGTGTTCTGATGACGCAGGTTATCCAGGCAGGCCTGATAGGCCCTCTGGTTCTGTCCAACCAGCGCCACCAATTGATCGCGAACCTGCGGTGGTGAGGGAGGCGGCGTGGGGTCGAATCGGTAGAGCAGCGCGCAGACCGCGGGAACGAGCCAGAGATGTCGTGCATTCATGGGTTCATGCTAATTGTTAAAGAAATCCAACATCTTGCCGGCCTGTTATCGAAGCGTAAACGGGATGAACGCTTTCCAGACCTCTGAAGTCTCACCCAGGAGGATGAGCGTCGCCGTCAAACAGACGGCGATGCTGGAGTTGTCAGAGGAGCTGAGACAGTCCTGGATCAAGGCCTGGGTGGCCTATGGCTTTGGAGATTCCGAGCTGGCGGCCAAAAGATTTCTGGCCTGGTGGAAGCGTTTGCTGGCCGAGCGCCAGCGGACCTATCGGCACTGGACGCCGCGCGTCCAGGAAAACAGCCGAGCGCTGCTGGCCGAAATCGAGCGCCAGCTCGACCGAGCCGGCGCTCGCGGTGGTCACCTGGCCGAGCAACAACGGCTGAACAGTGCTTTTTGGGCGGCACGCCACCTGATGGTCATGCTCTCCCGGCAAGAGAAAACGATGGAAGGTGCAGTGCCCATCGTTCGCTCGTCCGAGGGCCCCCGTCCGGCTGCGCCACGGGCTAAAGCTGCGCCCCAGGCCAAAGCTGCGCCAGCGGCGGCGCGCCCTGCGGCTCCCGCAGCTGCGGCTCCGGCCCGATCGGCAGCCCCCAAAGCCGTTCCCAAGGCTCCCCCAGCGGCTCCGGAACCCGTCGAGCTGCCGCCCACTCCGGAGCCGGTCCCCACGCCTGCGCCCCAGGTCCTGCCTGAGCCTGAGCCCGAGCCGGAAGTCGAGCTGGAGGCCAGCGCCCCCGCCGTCGAAGGCGATCTGGGAGACAGCGAGTTAGAGCTGGGCGAACTGGATTTGGGCGAGCTGGAAGGCGCCGATCTGGAGCTCGGCGAGATGGACCTGGACGGCCTGGAGCTGGACGAGGCCGACCTCGAAGGCCTCGACCTTGAGGGAGTCGACCTGGAAGGCGTCGATCTCGAAGGTCTTGACCTCGAGGGTGTCGACCTCGAAGGCCTCGAGCTCGACGAGGAGATCACGCTCGACGAGTAAGTGGGCCCCGATCAGAGGCTCTGAAGAAACTCGGCCACCTGCTTTTGCCCACGCGCTTCAGCGGCCTGCAGCGGTGTCTCTTTGGAGATGCCCACGGTTTTCATGTCGCCACCGGCTTTGGCAAGAGCCCTGAGAAGTTCCACCATCTCGGGCTCTCCCTGCTGAGGAAAGTTGGGCATTCGGTAGCAAATGAGCCGCATGGTCGGAGTCTGACCAAACTTGTCGGGCTGGCTGGGGTCGGCCCCCTTTTCCAGCAGTAACAGCACCGAAGCCTTGGGAAAGTAGACCACGCCGTCGGCGAGCAACGACGTTCCCTGGTCGGGGTTGAGACGGTGGACGTTGGCTCCGTTTTCCAGCATGGCACGTGCCGCCTCGATCTGCCCCAGCTTTAGTGCCTGCCACAGCAACGAATCGACTTGCTCGGCCGGGCAGGTACCGCTCTTTACGATTTCCGCGATCCTGGCGGTGTCGTTGCGACGAATGGCCGATCCCAGGGCCCCACCCGAAAGGCTGTAGTAGCCCCCGTAGATGGAGGCCGCGGCCAGCAGCAGCAGAGCGGCCGTGGCCCCAGGATGTCGGCGTATCTTTTGCAGCAGCTCTTGGGGATTGCCCAGAGCCCAACTGAAGCCCGCCAGAAGGGCCAGCAAGAAGCTGCTCGCCAGCACCGACACCCAGTCGTCGGGCAGCGGCACGGAGGCCGAACCGCGTGTTCCCAGAGCCAGTTGCCAGCCGAACAGGCAATTGCACGCTCCCCCCAGGAAGGTCAGGATGGCCGCCACAAGCAGCCCTGAGCTGATCAGAGAAAACATTGCTTTCATCTTCGATTCCTTGTCGATGTCGTTGTCGTCGATAGGTCCAGCCAGGCCGTCAGGTGGCCCATCCCAGGGCGATGCGCTGGCGTTGACGGTCGACTTCCAGCACTTCCACCTCGAGCACCTGGCCCACCTGAAGCACCGTGCCCCGGGGCAGTTGGCTGCGGTGCAACAGTCCGTCTTGCTTGACCCCCAGGTCGATAAAGCAGCCAAAGTCCACCACATTGCGCACCGTGCCCTGCAGGCGCAGACCGGTCTGCAGGTCTTCCAAAGACAGTACGTCCTGGCGCAGCAGCGGTGCCGGCAGGTCCTGGCGAGGGTCGCGCCCGGGCCGTACCAGTTGCTCCAGAATATCTTCCAGGGTGGGCTGGCCCACTCCCAGCTCGCTGCTCAACGTGGCCAGGCCCTGGCTTTGCACCAGCTGCTGCAAAGCCTTCTGGCGGGCCTCGGAGGGCTGTTTCATGGAAGTGCCCGCCCGCTGCAGCACTCGTTCGGCTACCGCGTAGCTTTCGGGATGGATGGCGCTGGCGTCCAGCGGGTTGCGCCCCTCGCGAACCCTGAGAAAGCCGGCCGCCTGAAGGAACACCTTGGGGCCCAGACCCGAAACCTTCTGCAAAGCCTTGCGTTCGCCAAACGGGCCCGCCTGGTCTCGGTAGGCCACGATTTTCTCGGCCAGTTTGGGACCGATTCCGGCCACATGGCTCAGCAGGGCAGGAGAGGCCGTGTTGAGATCGACCCCCACCCGGTTTACCACGCTTTCTACAACGCCGGCCAGGGCTTCGTCGAGTCGCTTTTGATCCAGGTCGTGCTGATACATGCCCACGCCAATGGAGCGCGGTTCGATTTTGACCAGTTCGGCCAGCGGGTCGAGCACACGGCGGGCAATCGACACCGCTCCGCGCAGCGATACGTCGAGGTCGGGCAGCTCGGCGCGGGCCAGAGGACTGGCCGAGTACACGCTGGCGCCTGCTTCGCTGACCATCAGATAGGCCAGATCCTTGCGATTCTGGGTGAGCCGGGCCACCAGCTGTTCGCTCTCTCGCGAGGCGGTGCCGTTGCCGATGGCCACCAGCTGCACTCGGTGTTGCTGCAGCAGAGACTCCAGGCGAGCCAGCGCTTCCGTTTCACGGTGTAGGTAGATGGTGTCGGTGGCCAGCACACGTCCGGTGGGGTCGACCACGGCCAGTTTGCAGCCGGTTCGGTAGCCCGGGTCCAGTCCCAGCACCACGCGGTCGGCCAGCGGGGGCTGGGTGAGCAGCCCTCGCAGGTTGCTGGCAAAATTGGCAATGGCGTGCTGGTGGGCCACTTCGCTGAGGTGGCGACGCACGTCGCGTTCGATGGCGGGTATCAACAGGCGCTGCACACCGTCGAGGCTGGCCTGCTCGAGAGCCGGGGCCAGCGGCGAGCGAGGATGCGGGCGGAAGTGTTGCTGTAGCGGGCCGCGCCAGTCGCGCTCTTCGAGCTCGAGGCGCAGGCTGAGCACCTTTTCTTCTTCCCCTCGGTCGATGGCCAGAATTTGATGGGGCTTCAGGTGGGCCAGGCTGGCCTGGAAGTCGTAGTAGGTTCGAAAGGTGCCCTTGGGGTCCTCGCCTTTTCCCCGTTGGCATCGCAATCGCCCGAACCGCAGAGCTTTGTCGCGAATCTGCTGGCGCAGCGTGGCGGTTTCCGCCACCACTTCGGCCACGATGTCGCGCGCCCCGGCCAGGGCCGCCTGGGGGTCGGCATAGGGCTTCAGCAGCTGCTCCAGGCTCTGGTTGAAGCGTTGTTCCAGAATATGCTCGGCCAGCGGTCCGTAGCCCTGATCGCGGGCCTGGCTGGCCCGCGTCTTGCGCTTGGGTCGGAACGGCAAATACAGGTCTTCAAGGGCCTGCAGGGTGGTGGCTTCGGCCACCGCCTTAAGCAGATCGGCCCGCTCGACGCCCTGCTCTTTCAGGCTGTCGAGAATGGTCTGGCGGCGCTCTTCACGAGCGCTCAGGCTGCGCCAGCCCTCTTGCAACTGACGAATGTTCTCTTCGTCCAGGCCACCGGTGACTTCTTTGCGGTAGCGCGCGATGAAGGGCAAGGTGTTGCCCTCCTGTAGCAACTGCAACGTGGCCTGCACTTTGGGGAGGGGGAGTTGCAGTTGGCGTGCGAGTTCTTGGGCGATGTCCATGGGCTCGGACTTCCACCTGGCCAGGAAGTAGTTCCTGGCGGTTTCCCGAAAGTTCCAGCAACGTGATACGCCTGGCGCGGGTTTGGATTCGTTGCTGGTGTTGGGCCTTACCGCTCAACCTGGTCGGTGGTTTGCTTTACGCAGGCATCATGGGGGCGCTCCTGCGGCCCGGTTGGCTACCGGTGGCTCAGATGTTCATCCTGTTCTTTGCTGCGATGCAGCTCATGCTGGGAACCGTGCTGGCCACGCTGGGCGCCCTGAGCTGGGTCGCCCGCGGGCGCCCTGAAGTGTGGCCACCCGTCGGGCCTTCCGAACCAGCGGGGTCGGGGCTTACTCCAGGGCCAGCAGAGCCTGCAATTCGCTGAGTTGCTGCTGGTCTGGGCGTGCCCATTGTCCCAGCACCTGGCCCCCGCGGATCAGCACCAGATTGGGCCAGAGTTTCACCTGGAAGGAGCGGCCCAGCGGTCGACCCTTGCCGTCTTCGATCGGCCAGTGGGTCACCTGGGGATGCTGCTGCAGCAGGGCCTGCAGGTGAGGCTGCAGGGCCTGGCAGTGGGGGCACCAGGGGGCTCCGAATTCCAGCAAGAGCAGCCCAGGGTGTCGGTCTACTTGAGAGCGTTCGGGTTCTTCCATCGCCAGGTTTACGAGAGCCAGCAGTGGATTTCATTTTGAAAGCGAAACTTTCATGGTGGATTTTGCACTGGCCGCTCTCCTCTTATTGAGCTCGAGAAAATCCTTGCCAGAGCGCTGGACGCATCGGCTGATCATACCGCTTACCCTGCTGACCGCCGGTTGTCTGATGGCTCAGTTTTATGGATTCCTTCGTTTTGCCCAGCGCTACTGAAAGCGGCCCGCTCCAGTCGGTGGAGGACTTGAACTGGTCGGGAACTCTGTTGCTGGACGTGCGCAGCCCGGCCGAATTCGCCCAGGCCCATCTTCCCGGTGCCATCAATCTGCCCTTGCTCAGCGACGAGGAACGAGCCCGGGTGGGGCGTTGCTACAAGCAAGAAGGCCGCAACGCAGCGGTGATTCTCGGATTGCATCTGGTGGGGGCCCGTCTGGGCCAGTTGGCCGAGGTTGCCATCGAGCACTGTCGAGGGTTCGACTCGGTGGTGGTCTACTGCTGGCGGGGCGGCGAGCGCTCGGCCAGCATGATGTGGTTGCTGCACAAGGTTGGCTTGCCAGTGCGCCAGCTTCAGGGGGGCTATAAGCGTTTCCGCAGCTGGGTGCAGACCATGTTGCAGCGACCTCAGAAGCTGCAGGTTCTGGGGGGCTATACGGGCAGCGGCAAAACCGAAGTGCTGCACGAGCTGGCGCGCCGGGGTCAGCAGGTGGTCGATTTGGAAGGGCTGGCCTGCCATCGGGGCTCGGCCTTTGGCGGTCTGGGCAGGCAGCCGCGCCCCGAGATGTTCGAAAATGTGCTGGCTCGGCGCTGGTCCGAGCTGGACCCGCAAAAGCCCGCCTGGATCGAGGATGAAAGCCGCTCGATCGGCAGCGTGTTTTTGCCCGAGTCGACCTGGACCCAGCTGCGGGCGGCACCGCTGATCTTTGTAGACATCCCTCGCAGCCAGCGCGTCCAGTATCTGCTTCAGCAGTATGCCGTGGGCCCCGCCGTGGAAGACTGTTTGGGTCGCATTCACAAGCGCCTCGGCGGACAGCGTTATGCAAAGGCCCTGGAGGCAGCTCAAGAGGGTAGATGGCCCGAAGTGGCCGAGACCGTGCTGGAGTACTACGACTCCACCTACGCCTATGGCAAATCCCAGCGGCCGCCCGAGCGCGTTCATTGCTTGACGCAGCCCTCGGTCGAGGTGGCCCGATGTGCGGACTTGCTGCTCGACGATCTGGCGTTTCGGCAACAAGCGGATAACCACTAGCCCCGGATCCTGGGGCACTATGGAGTCAGGAGCGTCAGACTCCCGTCAGAGATCGTGGTAGCAGGTTCGGAGGTTTTCATGAGCAGGTTTGTTCACCCCTTGGTGGCCATGCAGCAGGCCCAGGTCGAGTCGGTCCCCAGTGACCATGACCGCTGGTTGGAAGAGGAATTCCAGTTCGTGCCGCTGGCCGAAGGCCAGGAGATTCCCCGCCTCGTTTTCGTCTAAGCCGCTGCGGTGGAGCTTCACCAACTTCGCTACTTTCTGGCCGTCGTCGATTGTGGCGGCTTCGGCAAAGCAGCCGAGAAGTGCAGCGTAGCCCAGCCTTCGCTTTCGCAACAGATCAAAAAGCTCGAGGGAGAACTCGGCTGTCGTCTGTTCGACCGACTGGGTCGGCGAGTGGTGCTCACCGAATTTGGCCATAGCCTGCTGCCCCGGGCCCGGCGCATTCTTGAGGAAGTTCAGATGATCGAGCGCGAGCGCGATCACGAGGGTTCGGGACAGCTTTCCATCGGATTCATCGCTACACTGGCCCCTTTTCTGCTGACCGAGTCGCTGCGACGCCTTCGCCACAGCTATCCGGGGGTTCACTGGAAGCTCGAGGAGGGGTTCACCGAGCAGCTGGTGGACGAACTGGTCCAGGGTCAGCTCGACCTCGCCTTTGCCAGCCTTCCGCTCGACGAAAAGAGGCTCGATTACGAAGTGCTGGCAGAAGAGCCACTGGTGGTGCTGTTGCCCGAGGGCAACCCCCTGACCCGCTACACCACCCTGCGGCTGGAACAGTTGGAGTCGCAACCCTTTGTGGCCTTGCATCAGGAGCATTGCCTGGGACAGCAGGTCAGCGACTATTGCTACGGCCATCGACTGTATCCCAACATTGTGTGTCGCACCCACCAATTCGATACTCTCAGTCGCTGCGTGCGCGCCGGCGTGGGCCTGTCGCTGGTGCCGCAAATGATGGTGGCCGAACTGGGTGCGGGCCTGACCTCGCGCAGGCTCGAGGATCAGCCGCCTGCGCGCCCGGTGGTGGCAACCTGGCATCGATTTCGACGTCCCTCGCGGCTATCGCGGGCGGTGATGGAGACGGTTCGGGCAATCTTGAGGGAGAAGCTCGAAGCCAGGACGAAGCCTCAGGGATAGAGTCATAGCCTATGGCTATGGCAAGGATAAGAATTGAGTATTGGACACCTATGGCTTGCCCCATTATTCTGGGTCAGCCAGCGCAATTTGACTGAATAGAGGGAGTGCATCCATGGAATCTACCAAATGTCCCGTGATGAACGGCGTGCAAAAACAGGCTGCGGGAGGAGGCACCGGCAATCGCGACTGGTGGCCCAACCAGCTCAATCTGAAGGTGTTGCATCAGCACTCTTCCCTGTCCGACCCGATGGGGCAGGCCTTCAACTACGCCGAAGAGTTCAAGAAGCTCGACCTGGACGCGGTCAAGAAGGACCTTTACGCTTTGATGACCGACTCTCAGGACTGGTGGCCTGCCGACTATGGTCACTATGGACCCCTGTTCATTCGCATGGCCTGGCACGCCGCCGGTACCTACCGGATTCACGATGGCCGCGGAGGCGGAGGAACCGGTGCTCAGCGCTTTGCTCCCCTCAACAGCTGGCCCGATAATGCCAACCTGGACAAGGCCCGGCGACTGCTGTGGCCGATCAAGCAGAAGTACGGCCAGAAGCTCTCCTGGGCCGATCTGATGATCCTGGCCGGCAACGCCGCGCTGGAGTCGATGGGTTTCAAAACCTTTGGTTTCGGGGGCGGTCGCGCCGACATTTGGGAGCCCGAAGAGGACATCTACTGGGGCAATGAGACCGAGTGGCTCGGCGACAAGCGTTACTCGGGCGACCGCGAACTGGAGAACCCGCTGGCCGCGGTGCAAATGGGTTTGATTTACGTCAATCCCGAAGGGCCCAACGGCAACCCCGACCCGCTGGCCTCGGCCCGAGACATTCGTGAAACCTTCGGCCGCATGGCCATGAACGACGAGGAGACCGTGGCCCTGGTGGCCGGCGGTCACACCTTCGGCAAATGTCACGGCGCTGGCGATGCCGCTCTGGTGGGACGCGAGCCCGAAGGGGCCGGTATTGTGGAACAGGGTCTGGGATGGCGCAGCGCTCACGCCAGTGGCAAGGGCGGCGATACCATCACCAGCGGCATCGAGGGAGCCTGGACCCCCACCCCCACCCAGTGGGACAACAGCTACTTTGATACTCTGTTCAAGTACGAATGGGTGCTGACCAAGAGCCCTGCCGGGGCTCACCAGTGGATTCCCAAAGATGGCGCCGGCGCCAACGACGTGCCCGACGCTCACGACCCTGCGCGGCGACACGCCCCCATGATGACCACCGCCGACCTGGCTTTGCGGATGGACCCCATCTACGAGCCCATCTCGCGGCGCTTCCATCAAAATCCTCAGGAGTTTGCCGATGCCTTTGCGCGGGCCTGGTTCAAGCTTACCCACCGCGATATGGGTCCGATCGCGCGCTACCTGGGCAAGGAAGTTCCCAAAGAAGTGCTCATCTGGCAGGATCCCATCCCGCCCGCACCCCAGCCGCCGATCGACGCCGCCGACGTGGCCACTCTGAAGGCCAGGGTGTTGGCTTCGGGTTTGAGCGTTTCCCAGCTGGTGTCGACGGCCTGGGCTTCGGCCTCTACCTTCCGCGGCTCCGACAAGCGCGGCGGCGCCAACGGGGCCCGTCTGCGTCTGGCTCCGCAGAAGGACTGGGAAGTCAACGAGCCGGCAGCGCTGGCCGGGGTGCTGAAGGTGCTCGAGGGCATTCAGGCCGAGTTCAATGCCGGCAGCAAGAAAGTCTCGCTGGCCGATTTGATCGTGCTGGCGGGCTGCGCCGGGGTGGAAAAAGCGGCTCAAGAGGCCGGCGTGACGGTGACGGTTCCGTTCACCCCCGGGCGCGGCGACGCCACCCAGGAAATGACCGACGTCGAGTCGTTTGCGGTGCTCGAGCCCAAGGCCGACGGCTTCCGCAACTATCTGAAGCCGGGACAGGCCCTTTCGGCTGAGGAACTGCTGGTCGATCGGGCTCAGCTGCTCACCCTGACTGCCCCTGAAATGACCGTGTTGATCGGCGGTCTGCGCGTGCTCGACGTGAACTTCGGTAAGTCACAGCATGGCGTCTTTACGAAGCGGCCCGGCACGCTGACCAACGACTTCTTTGTGAACCTGCTGGAGTTGGGCAACGATTGGAAAGCAACTTCGGAGAAAGAGGTCGAGTTTGAGATTCGCGACCGGGCGACCGGCGCGGTGAAGTGGACGGCCACGCGGGTTGATCTGGTCTTTGGTTCCAACAGCCAGCTGCGCTCCCTGGCCGAAGTCTACGGCTGCGGCGATGCTCATGCCAAGTTTGTCCACGACTTCGTGGCCGCCTGGACCAAGGTGATGAACCTGGATCGCTTTGATCTGAAGTAGTCTCCCCTGTCTGTGTGATCGTGGGATGGGCCGCAACCCCCTCGGGAGTTGCGGCCCTTTTCTATTGGGCTTCAATCGTCTGTAGCACCAGGGGAAACGGAAGCTCGGCCAGCGCCCCGAAGGCCGGGTGTCGGGTCAGACGGTCGCGCACCAGAGCCGGTGAAGTGAGGCCGCAAAGAAAGCGGGCCAGCTGACGGGGGTGCTGCAGAGCCGCCTTGCCTTCGGTTCGCGTGCTGTCGATGCAGGCTCGATGCTGGGCGTTCAAGGCGCGCTCGATGGGCTGCACCCGAGGGGGTGGGTGGCCCAGGCACGAGCCGCAGTGTCCGCACGGCTCGCACAGCGATTCGCCAAAATAGCCCAGCAAAAAGCGGGTTGCGCAGCCCGGATGGTGCACCAACTGCAGCAGCTCGTCGATGCGGGCCAGGTCGCGCTGCTCGCGTTGAGCAAATCGCCGCAGCAGGGCTTCTCGATCGGGCGGGGGGCCAAGCCTGCGGTATCCCTGGCGCACGCCGCTGACCTGCAACTCCAGGTCGCCCTGCTCCTCCAGATAGTTGAGCGCCCGAATCAGTCGCTCACGAGGTTCGCCCAGGGTGATGGCGGCCTGATGCACGTCGAGCCGGGTCCACTTTCGGGCCGCCTGACCGCAGGCGAACATGCCTTTCAGAAAGGCCCGTCGCCGCTCGTCAAAGCCCGCCAGAACCGTTTCTTGGGGCCGCAACCAGGCCAGTCGATACTCGGCATAAAAAGGGCGAGTGGCTCGCAGCACACCGTCCAGTTCCAAATAGGTAAGGATGGTGTCGACCACCAGGTTGCGGATATCAAACTGCCGCGACAGTTCATAGACCGACACGTCAAAGTCCTGGTCCTGTTGCATCAGGTGTTCCACCAGGGCGCTCAGAGCCTCGCGCGTGGGGGTGTCGCCGAAGCTGAAGTTTTCCAGACAAATGCGGTCCTCGGGCGTGGCCAGCACGGTGCACCTGGAGGTCTTTCCGTCGCGTCCCGCCCGGCCGATCTCCTGAGCGTAGCTCTCGATGCTTTTGGGCAGGTTATAGTGGACCACCGCACGGATATCGGCTTTGTCTACGCCCATGCCAAAGGCGATGGTGGCCACCACCACGCCTTGCTTCGATTGCATGAATTCTTCCTGGATCTGGTTGCGCTGGTCGGCATCGAGTCCGGCGTGATAGGCAACGGCCGGGCGACCTTGCTGGCTGAGCCACTCGGCTACTTCCTCGGCGGTCTTTTGCAAGGTGACATAGACAATGCAGGGGCCCGGGCTGAGCGCCGCTTGCAACTGCTGGCGCCGCTGCCGATCGTCGTCACACGGCTTCATCCAGAGTTCCAGGTTGGGCCGGTGGAAGGGACTTCGCACCACGTCTTCGGGTGCTACCGCGAATTCTCGGGCAATGGCCTCGGCCACCTCGGGCGTGGCCGTGGCGGTCAGGCCCAGCAGCCTGGGCACCTTCAGTTGCCGCGCCAGACGCGCCAGCTTCATATACTCGGGACGAAAGTTGTGGCCCCATTCGCTGATGCAGTGGGCTTCGTCTACGGCCAGCAGAGCCAGTGGCAGGTCGGCCAGAGTTTGCTGAAAGCGTTCGTTGCTCAGGCGTTCGGGAGCCACATAGAGCAGTTTCAGCTGGCCGCTGCGCAGTTGTTGATACACCTCGCGGGTGGCCTGGGCATCCAGACTGGAGTCGAGTCGGGCCGCGGCCACCCCCTTGCGCAACAGGGCATCGAGCTGGTCTTTCATCAGGGCGATCAGCGGCGAGACCACCAGCGTGAGCCCCTCGAGCAGCAGAGCCGGAAGCTGGTAGCACAGGCTCTTGCCGGCCCCGGTGGGGAAAATGGCCAGGGCCGATCGCCCGGCCAGCAGCCGCTCGATCACTTCGCGCTGGCCGGGGCGGAAGGCGGTCAGACCGAATTGCTCTTGAAGCACCTGGTTCAGGTCGCTCATAGGCGCCAGTAAACGCCGTCCTGGCGTTGCATCAATCCGGTCATGATGAACTCTCGTCGCAACGTGGCCGAGTCCCAGTGGAAGGCCAGCAGCTTTTCGTTGACCTCGGCCTCGCTATAACGCCGATCCTGCTCGAAATGAGTGACCAACCAGCTCAAGACCACATCGCGCTTGCGGCGCTGGGAAGGGATGTCTTTCAGCTTTCCGTCTTCCACGAAGGTCTCCAGGACCTTACGGCTATAGCGGTCCAGGTCGAGGTCCTCGGTGACGGCGCGGGCCAGCTGGTCGGGCGTGAGAACCTCGCGAACCATGCCGCGCAGCGACTCGAGTCGCAGAGCATAGTAGTGCACATTGCCCTCGGCCCGCATGGCCACCAGGTCCAGCTCTTTGAGCCGAGCCAGGTGATGCGAGACGGTGGGCTCTTTCAGCTCCAGCGTGGCAGCCAGCTCTTGAACGCTGAACTCGCGAGTGGCCAGCAGACCCAGAATGCGCAGCCGGGTGGCATCGGCCAGAGCCTTGAAGAAGGCGAGCAGGGCTTCAAAGGTTTCTTGAGACATCGGGACCTCCGTCTGCATAGATAAGCATCTAATTAGATGAGTGTCAATGTAGTTGCCGAGATTCGAGACCAAAGCCGGTTTTCTCCCGGCCTGCCAACCTCCATCATGGCGCTATGAATCTATGGTTTCGCCTGCTCTGGTGGTTGCTGACGTGGCCTCGGCGCGGCCGGCTGGGGCCGCTGGACAAGTCGTCGCTGAGCTTTACCGTGTTGCCCACCGATCTCGACGTCAACCTGCACATGAACAACGGACGTTTCCTGGCGCTGATGGATTTGGGACGCCTGGATTTGCTGGCTCGCAGCGGGCTGGTTGGCGTTGCCTTGAAGAAGAAATGGAGGCCGATTGCGGCCGCCATCACCATTCACTATCGCAAGCCGCTGCAGCCTTTTCAAAGCTTTCAGTTGGAAACGCGCATCCTGGGCTGGGACGAAAAGTGGTTTTACATCGAGCAGGTCTTCCTGCGCGGCTCGACCCCGCTGGCCCAGGCCTGGTTCAAGGGACTGTTGCTGGGCCCCAACGGCAGGATTCCCAGCGCCGAGGTCCTGGCTGCGGCGGGTTTTCCGCTGACGTCACCCGAGATTTCTGAGGAGCTTCAGACTGTGCTCGACGGGCTGCGTGAGTCACCGACCATTTCCCGGAAGGTTGGGCTGCTTTCCAGCAGCTCTTGATAGGTGCCCTGGGCCACCAGTCGGCCCTCTTCTAGCAGAAACACGCAGTCACAGCGTTCCACCGTGGACAATCGGTGGGCGATCAGCACCACCGTGCGGGTGCCGCCCAGGGCCGAGATGGCCTCCATTACATCGCGTTCGGTAAGGTTATCCAGGGCGCTGGTGGCTTCGTCGAAAATGAGAAACTCCGGGTCCTGATAGAGCGCTCGAGCAATGCCCACCCGCTGGCGCTGGCCTCCGCTCAGGGTGATGCCGCGTTCTCCCAACACCTGTTCCAGTTCCACCACGCCCTCCAGGTTGGCCGCCGCCACCACCTGCTTGATCCGCTCGCGATCGATGCGTTCGGGAGGTTCTCCCAGGGCCACGTTGCGCGCCAGCGTGTCGTCGAGCAGGTAAATGTCCTGAGGCACGTAGCCGAGGTTGGACAGCCAGTCCAGGCGGTCTTCCGGGTTCAGGGGTTGGCCGTCGAGGCACAGTTGGCCCTGGTCGGGGGGCAGCAATCCGGCCAGAATGTCGGCCAGCGTGCTTTTTCCCGAGCCGGTGCGGCCCACCAGAGCCACGACTGAACCCCGTGGAATGGACAGGCTCAACTCGTGCACCGCAGGTCGCTCGCCGCCCGGATACGAGTAGCTGACGTTCTCCAGGCTGAGTTGCTTGTGCATCGACAGGCGCTGGCGTGGCAGCAGGCTGTCCGGTCGGGGCTGCGAGAGCTCTCGTTCTAAGAATTCGAGTACGGGCGAGAAGAACTTGATGCGCACCGAGTTGCGATAGAGGGTTTGCAGCGCCGGCACCAGTCGCCAGATGGCCATAATGTAGACCCCGGCCATGGGAATGGCGCGGTCAGCGCCCTCCTGCAGCACCAGATAGATGAGCACCCCCCCGATCACCGTGACGGCCAGGGTTTCGGTGCCGTACTTGGGCACTTCGGCCATCAGCCTCTCGCGAACGGCCAATCGACCGTAGCGGTCGGCGCTTTTGCCGAATTCGTCGAGCAGGGACTGGGCCTTGGGGAAGGCCCGTGCTTCCTTCAGGGCGTTGAGGGCGTCGCGCACCTTGCGCTGACGCTGTTCATTGGTTTTCAGGCGTTGCTTGCCGGCCAGCTGAGCTCGCCGCCTGGAGAAGAGGTAGACCTGGGAATAGAGCAACAGCAGGAGCGCCGTGCTGGTGAAGGCCACTTTGGGGTTGAGGGCAATCAGGCCGATCGTCATAAAGGTGGCCACCAGCGACATGGTGATCAATTCGGCGGCCGCCAGAATGACGCGCTCGACCACTGTGTCGATCTCGGTAAGCACCGAATTCACCAGGTCGGAAGTGTTGCGACCGAGGAACCACGAGAAGGGCCTCGACAGGTAGCTGCGCAGCAGTTCCTGGCTGAGCTTGCTGCCGGCGCTAAAGCTGAAACGACAGCTGGTATAGAAAGTCAGGCTGTTGATCAGATTCATGGTGACCAGAAAGGCCACGAAGACCAGCCCCGTCAACACCAGGAACTGACGGTCGCTTTGAATGTGCAGGCCGGTATAGAGGGCTTCCAGCCAGGGATTTGTGTGGATTCTCTGGGGGTTGGAGGCCACCGCCACGAAGGGCATCAGCCCGGCTACGCCGCCGATTTCCGAGCAGGCATTGAGGAGCATCAGACTCAGCAGAGCTGGCACCCGGCTGCGGTGGCTGCGCGGCAACAACGCGTAGAGCCGGGTCAACGATTGCTGGAGCGTCACGGCGATGCCTTGGAGGATCGGCTCAGACCTCCTCCAAAGGGAGCCCGCTCATGGCGGTCTTCATCGCGAATTTCGTGCTTTCGCTTGGCCTGGGGGTGTGGCTGTTTCAGGCCAAATGGATCCCTTCAAGCATTCACTGTGCGCTGGCACTGACGTTTGTTTTCCACGGGTTGCTGTGCGCCCTGACGGGGCGCTGGGTGTCGGGTTGGAACCAGCGGGTCACGGGTTGGCCGGCTCGGCAGCTGGGCCTGAAGACGGCCGCCTGGGCCGGCTTCATCTACATTGTTGTTATCAAGGTGCTGGGCAAGATCAGTTAGCGAGAGGCAGAGGGGGCTTTCAGATCGCTTTGAGCCCCATGTCCTAATCTGAGGACATGGCAACGACGATCAATGTTCACACCTACTACACCCACAAGCTGGCCTGGGAGAAGATGCAGCGCCACGAGCGCAAGTTGCAAAAGCCTCGACCCAAGGTTCACGGCCCGGCGTTGCTGATGGTGTTGGCCCTGTTGCTCACCGCCTGGGGCTCGCCCCTGGGTCTGTTGATCGTGGCGAGCTGGGGTGTGGTACAGTTCCTGAACCACTGCCGTCGACGCACCCGCAAGTTCTTCCGTGCTCTCCAGGGTCAGCCCCTCGACCTCGAGGACCTGGCGGCCCTCAGGGCCCGCTAGGAGCGCGATTTTCGGCCGGCTTCCTAGATCGCCTGTTGCACGGCCTGAGCGAGCTGCTGCGGGTGGGGAAGCCCATCGATGCGTCCCACCAGTTGCCCCTGGCGAAATAGCATCAGGCTTGGAATCGAAGACACTCCCAGCCGTTGAGCCCAGGCCTGGTGGCGGTCCACATTGACCTTGAGCACCTGAACTCTGCCAGCGAAGGCCTGGGCCAGGTCGTCGAGAATGGGGGCCAGCCGACGGCAAGGGCCGCACCAGGGGGCCCAGAAATCGACCAGCAAGAGTTGTTGCGATTGCTGGATGGCCTGGGTGAGTTCCAGGTCGGTAACTTCCTGCACACGAGTCATGATGGATTCTCCTTTGGAAGGTTGTTGTCATGGGTATTGTATGCAAAAATAAAAATATGTTAATAAGACTTTAGTCGAACCTGTCCCGGAAATAAAAGAGGCCCACCGTGAGGTGAGCCTCGAATTTTTATCTGGGCG
>CAZYPN010000075.1:0-28681 GCA_964649085.1 uncultured Burkholderiales bacterium
AGGGCCCGATGCAGATCCACGGCTTAGGCCACGTGGTCGATGTGGCCATGGGTCAGCAGAATCTGGCTGATGTCCAGGCCCAGGTGCTGAATGCGGCTGAGCAATCGGGGGATCTCATCACCGGGGTCAAAGACGACTCCCCGCTTGCTGGCTTCGTCATAGGCCAGGTAGCAGTTCATTTTACACGGCCCTACCGGATACACTTCAATCTTCATCAGGCTATGTTCCCTTTCCAAACGGCAAATTCCCTGCGCAGGGCCCGGCCGACTCGAATCGAACAGGCCCCTCATGCCTACCTTATTGGACAACGTTAAAGCCCTACTGACGGGCATGAAAGTCACCATTACCAACTTTCAACGCGAGCCGATCACGATCACCTATCCTTGGGCTTATGACGACATCCCGCCCAACAGCCGCGGCATGCTGCGCATGGTCGACTTTCACGACGAACAGTCCATCAGCAAAAAGAGCGAGTGGTACCACGGCACGCGCTGGGCTCCCTGTACTACGGGTTGTCCCGCCCATACCGACGCCCGTGGCTATGTAACGCTGGCCGGCGAAGGCAACTGGCGCGCCGGGCTGACCATGCTGCGTCAGACCTATCCGTTCGTGGCCACGCTGGGTCGAGTCTGTCCGGCTCCCTGTGAGAAGTCTTGCAGCCGCGGTTTCACGGGCCCCGAGCCGATTTCGATTCGCAAACTCAAGCGAACCTTTTCCGATTGGGAAGCCACCCTGCCTGAAGCCGAGCGTTTCAGCTACGAGCAGTATTGCTGTAGCCAACCGCTCAATGGAAAATCGGTGGGCATCATCGGCGGCGGCCCGGCCGGTTACCAGTGCGCCATGTTGCTGCGCTCCTGGGGCTTTGCCTGTCACATTTACGAAATGAAGGACCTGCCGGGCGGCTTTCTCACGCTGGGCATTCCCCTGTACCGCCTGCCGCGCCCGGTGGTCAACAGCGAACTGGAGCGCATTCACCAGCTCGACGGGATTCAGCTGCATCTCAACTGCGAAATCGGCAGCGACATCACCTTTGACGAACTGGAAAGCCGCCACGACGAGGTGATCATCGCCGCCGGTGCCTGGAAGCCCTACCGTTTGGAGCTGCCCAACGAGGAAAAGCCCTGGGTGTGGTATGGCGAGGACTTCCTCGAGGAACAACTGACCGGTCGGCTGACCGAAGTGCCTTCGAAAGTCGTGGTGGTGGGCGGTGGCAACACCGGTTTCGACTGCGCCCGCACCTGCCGACGTATGGGGGCCGAAGTGGTGATGATCTACCGCCGAACCCGCGCCGAGATGCCCTCGGAGGCCGAAGAAATCGAAGACGGCGAGGAAGAAGGGGTGGAACTCCGCTGGCTGACTTCGCCCGACGCGGTGGTCGTCGAAGACGGCAAGCTCAAAGGCATGCGGGTCATTCTCAACCGGCTTGGCGACAAAGACCGTTCCGGCAGACGCCGACCCGTTCCCATCAAAGGTTCCGAGTATTTGCTGGAGTGCGGCATGATCATCACCGCCCTGGGGCGCGAGGTGGACTTGCCCTGGATACCCAAAGACATTTCTCGCAACCGCAACGGCACGGTCAAGGTCGATGCCCAGGGCAAAACCACCCGAGACAAGGTGTGGGCCTGCGGCGACGTCTGTCAGGTTTCCACGATCATCAACGCCATTGGTCAGGCCGATCGGGCCTGTATCGGCATCGCTCGCAAGCACAACTGTCTGCCCGATCAGCTGCCGTTCCTGTATAACTACGACCACTGCACTCCCTACGCCGACGGAAGCGACCCGGGCTCGGCGGCCTCCATTCTGGAGCGCAAGAAGGGCCTGGGCATGGTAGCCCACCCCACTGCCCATCACTTTGAGGACACCCGTCCCTGGGGCAAAGAACCCAAAGAGAAACCTTTCCGCAAAATGAATCTGCAGGTGCCCATCCCCAAAATCCCAGGGCCGGTGCGCGTGCAGACCTTCGATGAGCACGATATCGGCTTCAGCCTGGAAATGGCTCAACGCGAAGGCATGCGCTGCTATGGCTGCGCAGCCGAAGTGTGCGTCGGTTGCGGAGTATGCGTCGACGCCTGCCCCGACAGCTGCATCCACCTGCACTCGCCGAGCAACGAGGCCGGCTACGAATACCCTGAAATCTACTCGATCGACCTGGCGCGCTGCTGCTATTGCGGCCTGTGCACCGAGGCCTGCCCCACCGATTCACTGGTCTTTACGTCAAACTTCGAAATGTCGGTGCAGGAAAAGCAGGACACCTACCTGACCAAGACTCGCATGGACATGTCCATCGTGCGGCGCGAAAAAGAACAGCTCGGTAGCGGCAAAAGCGGCCTGCAGCTCAGGGTGATTCCTTCTTAGCCCGACGCTTTTTGCCCCGGGGTTGCTCGCACAGCTGATCGCGCAGAAAATCCAGCAGGCAGCGAGCGGCAGCCTCGGCGGTAAGCGGGGTTAACCTTTTCATGGCCGCCGCGGCCCGCTCATCGAGCTGAGGCCGTAAGCCCTGAAGGTGTTCCGAGGCCAGTTGGGAGCGACTTTTCCAGCACTGGTGGCGGGGGTCCCAGAACACCTCGAGCGGATCGTAATCGTAGGGGGCCTCGAGCTGCTTCAGTTTTTCCACCAGTTGAGGCACCTGAAAGCCCTGATCGACCACCAGCGACTTGATGAAACGAAGCTCCACCAGATCGCGGGGGGTGTAGCGTCGACTGCGCCCCTGGAGCGGCAACTCGGGATGCACCAACCCCTGGCTTTCCCAGTATTGAATCATGCGCTGGCTGACGCCCAGCACGCGGGCCGCGTCGGCCTGGCTCACATAGAGCAAAGCAGACTGAAAAAACTCAAGTTGAGTATCGAGGGGAATACGCCGCGGCACGACCCATGTTTATAGGCTCGGTGCGCTTGCCCTCCCATCCTGTGGCAGATCGCCCAACCCGACCCACCAATCTACACAAATTTTGTGGCAATATCCACAGAAAACCGCTGAAATCGAACAGTCGTTGGATTGACGGCAACATGTCTCGAACTTTATACTGCCACCAGAGTCTTGTGGATTTCCGCTTTCTGAGTGGGGATCGAACCCAAGTGGGTACTCTGGTTCCTCCATGTTCGAAGGGCGTCTCTCGTAGGCGCCCTTTTTCTTTTCAAGGAACCAGTGCGTACTTGATCCAGGCCCCGGTCTCGCGCACCGTATACAAGGACCAGCTGCTCCAGCGGCGCCAGCCCGGGCCCTCGAAGGTGGGAGCGGGGTAGGCTTCCAGCCCGACCTGACGAGCCATGGAAAGGCTGCGGGGCATGTGAAACGGATCGCTGACCACCAGACAGCGGCGCCAACCTTGGGGCAACATCAAGCGGCTGGCGAAATGAAAGTTTTCCCGAGTGGTATGAGACTGGCCCTCATAGTGCAGGGCCGACTCTGGAACCCCTTGCCTGCGAGCGTAGGCCACGCCTACCTCGCCCTCCACCGTGCCCGAACTGCCACGCCCTCCGGTGAACAGCAAATGAGGTGCCCAACCCTGGCGCCACAGCTCGATACCCCGGTCGCAGCGGGCCCTCAGCGAGGGGCCCGGCTGCCCGTCGGGCAGAGCGCGCGCGCCGAGCACCACAATGCAATCCACCTTGCGCAACTCGGTGCGACAGCCCGACCAGGTCAACCAGGCGACAAACACCAACCAGAGCAACACCACTGCGCTCAGGCCTCGCAGCGCAAGGCGTTTCCTACCCGACTCCATAGAGTTGGGGTTCCCCCTGATCAGTCGGCGTCCTGGTAGATTCCCATTTCCTTCAGGCCACGAATCTCTGCCGAATCGCCAAAGAGCAAGCCAATGCCCAGACCGGCCAGACTGAGAATGGCACCGGCCGCAAACACCAGCGGAGCGGCCGGACCGGCGGCCAGCGAACCCAGCATGACCGCTCCTCCCAGCGCACTGACGCCGCTGCCCACCGCGTTGCCCGTGTCGCCAACGCGGGCCGAGTCGATGGCCGACCAGGTATCCAGTCCCAGGCCCACCACCGTGGCTAAAGGTCCCAGAACTTTACTGGTGGCAGCCAACTTGGAAGCGAAGCTGGGATAGCGCCCAACCACTCGAGAAATGCCTGGCAGCCTGGCGGCATCGTCGGCATGCCCACCTACGGTCAGCAAATCGTGGGCGAATCGAGCCTTGTCCTGGGGGGTTTTCAAGTCGTTGGTGGCCAGACTCATCAAGCTGACGCCCGCAGCGATGGTGGCGATATGGGGCACCGCCTTTTCCACCCACTGGATGAGCCCGGCCAGTTCGGCGCCGCGGAACGTCGATTGAGCATTGTTGGCCATGCGCTGAAAGTGTTGCAGCAACTTGGGGCCCGCCTGGGCCAGATCTTTGCTGTGGCCAAGATCCTTGAGAGCCTTGGCCAGCTGAGCCGCCTGGCTGGCGGTCAACTTGGCCAGCCCCAGAGCCTCGGCAAAGTAGTTGAGGTCTTCGGCGATCTCGGCCGGCTCCATGGCCGCCAGTCGCTCGGCCGTCTGATTGCCCACGTCACGCGCCAGCAGGGCCTGCATCACTCGGGGAACGGCCTCAGGATTGGCCACGTTCAGCTTGGCCAGCTCTTTCTCGATAAGCTTTTGGCGCTCGCCTGGCTCGAGCAACTCGAGGCGACGGAAGAACTCGTCGCTGGTCAGGTAGTCCTCGAAGCCCTTGCTGCTGACGTTCATTCGCGCCTCGCCACGGGCCCTCTCGTGGATGTTCTGCAGGGTGAGCTTGAGGGGACCTTCGACCAGCTCTCGGATCTGTCGGTCGACCTCTTTCACATTGACGTGCTTGCCGTTCTCGTTGTTGGGATCGGCCGCCATCGCTCGGGCCGCCAGCAGTCGGGCCAGCTTTGCCATGGGTCCATCGGGGTTCTGCTCCACCGCCCGCCGCATCTCGGCTGCCATCAGTCGCTCGTAGGCTTGTTCGTAGATCGCCAGGTCGGTATCGGTGAACCAGTTGTAGCTCATCCGTTCGGAGACCTGGTTCTTCAAGGAGCGCTGGCCGCTCTGAGTGGCATACTCGGCCAGAGCCTGGTTGACCTCGGCCGGCAGCCTGCCCAGAAAAAGTTGACGATCCAGCAGAGCCTGAGCGGCCAACTGACGTACCTGGGCGTCTTCACAGCGAGTGAGGATGCTGGCCAGCGCCCGCGCGCCCATATGCACGTCATCGAGATTCTGACTGCGCCGCACGCCTTCCACGATGGCCTGCACCTGTTCGGCAGTGGCATAGCGCGCCAATTCGCCGATTTCTCGGCCGCCGCGCTGCATGTGCATCCTGCGCGCCGTATCGGCCAGCTTCGTGCCCGTTTTTTCGACAATCGCTCGCCGCTCTGCTTCAGGCAGATTGGGCAGCGCGCGGGCCAGAATACGGGCCGCCTTCTGACTGGGCTGCTCACCATTGGAGCTGCGATCCAGTACGCAGTCGGTTGCCGCCTCGGCCAGCACCTGAGCGGCCTCCGGAGTGAGCCGATCGGCCAGTTGCTCCAGGCCTTCCAGGGCGTGTTCGAGCCGTTGAACTCTCAGCTCGTTGCGGCCCCTTGAGCTGGAGTGATTGTCGCGCAGGGCGTCGCCCAAACGGGACAACACCTGCTGCAGGCGCTCGCGGTCTTCCATCGGCAAGAAGCTGGCGGCCTTTCCTAGCACGGTCAGGCTTCGGCCATCCGGATTGCGGGGGGTGATCGGGTGCTCGCTTCGCCAGCGCGCGTCCGACTCGGCCTCCCCACTCAACAAGGCGTCTACCACCACGGCGGCGTGTCCGGCCGCGGCAGCTTTCTCGAGAACTTCGGCTGCCTGGTCGCGCAGCCCCGAAAGTTCACGGGGCAGACCGTCACGATTGGCCAACACCCGAGCCAACGATAGAATGGCTCGAGGATCCCCGCTAAGGGCCAACTCTGCGGCCTGGGCAACAGCGGCCCGAACTTTGGCCGGATCCTGGTCTCGCCAGGTGCGACCCTCGGCCAGGGAAGCCTCTACCCGATAAGCCGCAGACTCGGGAGCCTGATGGTCGACGATCTTCTCGCGCAGACGGTCGAGGTCGTAGCGCAGGTCCCGATCGCCCGTCAGCGCATCGAGTACCCAGAACTCTCCCCGTTCCAGGCGCCGCTCCAACTCTTCCCGGGCCCGGCTCTGACGGCGATAATCGTCACTCTTCAGGTCGGCGCGAAGGCGCTCGACCACCTCGGCCCGCTCGGGGGCCAGGCCCCGCACTCTGGCGACATCCTCCTGAGCGCGATTCAGATAGGCGACCGCATCCGTTGCTGGCTGGCCCTGAACATCCACAACTGAGGCCCTGTCCAGGCTAGAAA
The DNA here is from genome assembly GCA_964649085.1 of uncultured Burkholderiales bacterium. Lineage (GTDB taxonomy): Bacteria > Vulcanimicrobiota > Xenobia > Xenobiales > JADMJV01 > JADMJV01. Next base: position 6,304 of record CAZYPN010000075.1, read on the forward strand.
CCGCGGTTGCCCGGCTGACCCTGGTCGGTGAATGGGTATTGGGGTTGCTGCCAATGGAAAAGTCTGCCATCTCGCCTCCAGAGTTCTCCTTTACTTCTCCCTCTCTTCAGCCCCACGTCTACCCCAACCGGCCGAGCAGGGCTCCAGGGTTCAGGAGGCCAAAGCAGGCAGGTGGATTTCCTTGCAGGCACGGCCGCCAGCCCGCCCCCGCTGGCCCCAGCACCTCGCCCATGTCTTGTCGGCGTGGCTCGGCGGGTCGGGCTGGCCCGCCCACCCCGGCCGCTGGCCCCCATTCCCCGCGTGCTACCCGGGCCCGAACGGGCCCCGGCCACCTCCGTCGGCGGCCCCAAGGACCCCACCAGCGCGGCCTCGTGGCGAAGCTACGCCGAGGCCTGCTTGAAGAAAAAGAACTATCAGGAAGCCTCTCGGGCCTTCAGCCGCGAGGCTGCCATCTATCGAAAGAAAGGCGACCACGATGCGGCCACGGTGGAGGAACTCAAAGCCGCCCGCTATCGCACCGAAGTCCAGCTCTTCAGCTGGCAGCCCGCCCGTGGAGCCGAGCGAGCTTTGGCCCGACTGGAGCCCGAAAGCGGTTGTATGGTGGGAGCCTTTATCGACCGGGACGACCGGCTCGACAAGCGCATGTTCGGGCCTCAGACCCATGGCGACATCCAGCAGTTCAACCGTATGGCCGGGCGCTCACACGCCAGCTTCTTCACCTATCTGGGCTTCCAACGCGAATTTCCTGCCGACTGGAGCCACTATGTCAGCCAGCACGGAGCCATTCCCCAACTGGCCTGGGAGCCCCAAAGCCTGAGCCAGGTAACCCCGCAAGCCCTGAGTCGCTTTGTAGCGGCCCTACAGCGCTATGGCGGGCCGGTAATCCTGCGGTTCGCCAGTGAAATGAACGGAGCCTGGACCCCCTACCACCGCGATCCGGCCGCCTACCGTCAGGCCTTCCGCCAGGTTCATCAGGCCTTGCGACGGGCCCCCAAGGCCGCTTTACTGTGGTGTCCCAACGCGCTGCCCATGGACAACTTTGCCGCCTACTACCCGGGTGACGATGCCTGCGACTGGGTGGGGGTCAATTTCTATAGCGTGATGTTTCTCGACAACGATCCCCGCCGCCCGGGCGATTGGATCCACCCCATCGATCTGCTGCAGCGCGTCTATGCCCGTTTCTCGAAAACCAAGCCCATCGCCATCGGCGAGTACGCCGCCAGTCATCAATCTTCGGTGCATCCCACCCAGCGCATCGACTTTGCCCGCATCAAGATGTCCCAGCTCTACCAGGCTCTGCCGCTGCGCTTTCCAGCCGTCAAGTTGGTCAGTTGGTACAACTGCAATAACCTGATTCAGGCCCGCAAAGAACGCCAGTTAAATAACTTTCAGCTCAGCGACGTGCCCGAAATTCTCGAGGAATACTCGGGCTGGGTCAACGAGCCCTGGTTTCTTGGCGCCGGCCAATCCACGGCCCCGCGCCAGGCCCAACCCTTCCCCTCGGTGGTTCCGGGGCCCTTGGAGATTGAGCCCTGGGTGCGCAGCTACGAACCCAACCCCCAGGTGTTCTTGCGCCTCGACGGCCGCTTGATCGGCCTGCATCAACTGCCCCGAGGGGGCCGAACGCTGCTGCCCGAACTCAAGCCGGGAGCCCATCGACTGGAAGTGCTCGTCTACGACACCAGCGGCCGCTACGTAACCCGCAAAGTCTACGCCTTTCAAGCCCTGTAGGGCTTACTTGGGACGCTCGCGATTGCGCAGAAACAGCGTGGGCAGGCGCGACTCGGCCGGCGGAGCTTCGGGCGGCTCGGGCAGCGTATCGTAGTCCAGGGCCGGGGGGCTTTCTACCGGCCGCCCCGGCGGAGGACCGGCAAAGGCCGACTTGATGGGCAATCCAGGCGAAAAGGGCTGAAAGTCGTCTTCGCCGCCCCCACCGCCAGCCGGGCGGGGCTGGTTCTGGCTGGCCTGGATCAATTCCGTAGCACGAGCGGCGTAACTGCTTACCGAGGCTCCGGGCTTGGGAGGCGGGCTGCCCAGAACCCGGCCCCGGCTTTCCGAAGAGGGAGGAGCAGGCGGCGCTGCCAGCACTTCAGCCAGGCCCTGGGGTGGAGCCGGTAGCGGAGCCGTCGGCGGAGCCGCAGCCAGCGGCTGGGCGGGCGGCGCAGGCGCAGCAGGACGGGCTGGTTGGGCCGGGCGACCCGGTGGAGCTGGTCGCGCTGGCTGGGCCGGGCTGGCCCCGCCAGCAGGCCGTGCGGCAGGGCGAGCCGCTGGTGCCGGGGGAGACTGGGCGGGCGGAGCCGTGGGCCGGGCCACCGGTCGGGCCGGGGCAGCGGGACGTGCCGGGGGAGCCGCCGCCGCGGGGCGAGACGGAGCCGCCGGAAGGGGGGGCGGGGCCGACAGAGGCTCGCCACGCACCGGTGCCGAGCGGCTCGGAACCGGAGGAGGAGGCGGCGGAGGCAAGGGCGCGGCAGCCGGGGCCGGAGGAGCATAGGCGGGGGGAGCGGGAACCGGCACGGGCGGATGCACCATGGATTCGGTGGTCACATTGGCCAGCCGCACCCCGGCCCGAGGATGCCTGACCTCCAACTGGATTCTGCCGCTGCCCTGCACCAGCCACTCGGCCTCGAAGCGCTGTTGGGCCCCACTCCAACGGTGAGGAATTGCCGCGTCGGGACCGGCCAGACCTACGCCCAGAAGCTGTCCGGCCAGCTGGTGTTCACGCCCGAGCAGCAGTTGCTGGCCACCATCCATGAGCAGTTGCAGTTGCAATCCCAAACCAGGATCGGGGCCCTGAACCCCAGAGCACACCCAGGTGGGCAGATAGCCTCGATTCTCCACTACGGCTCGCAGCTTTCGCAGCGGCAGAAAGTCGCCGTGCTGGGGGTCAGGAGGTTGAAACTCCGACCAGCCAATGGTTTCTTCGACGAACTCCAGCACGTTAAGCCGCGGAAGGGCCTGGGCGCTGGCCAGAGCCACTTTAGCAAAGCGCTCTAACTCGGCAACCAACAAAGGACCCGGAGGGGGGTTGAGCCAGGAATAGAGCCAATCCCAGCCGCCGATTTCCACCAGGCCGAGCTGGGGATGATCGAAGGCCGTCCAGGGCTGGAACGCCCCCGGACACTCTCGATCGAGCCAACGCAGCAACAGGGCCAGCTCGGCCTCTTCCCAAGCCTCTACCGAATCCCAACGCTCGATGCCGGCGGCCCGGGCCAGATTCCAGGGTTCGCAGCGCAATACCAGCAGGCCCAACTGCTGATAGGCCCACTGCTGGTAGCCCGTGCTGCCCTCGTGAGAAACCGTAAGGCCCGACCACTCTTGAAACCGCTGCCCCAGGCGCCGCAACATTCCGCGGTCGGCCTCCTGAGGGCGGGGAAATCCGAGGCAACCCGACAGGTTGCCAAAGGTCACTACGGCACCCAGGTTGGTGTGGCTGCGGAAAAAGTCGGCCACCACCCGGGTTTCGGGCTCGGAAAAGGGGAACGGGCCCTGTCGCTGCGAGTTCCATTCGCCGGTGGGAAAGTTCAGCTCCAGGTCGAGCTGACCCCGAGGGTCAGGAACCTCGTAACGCACCAGCGAACCTTCGACCATGCCTTCGGGCAACAGGCGGTAGAAGGGGCCCTGGCGATCGTCGGGAGTGCGCGGCACCAGCAGCCTGGGGTCGCGCCTGGACAGTTTCCACTCGCCCAATTCATCCACCTGGCGCATCTGCAGGCAACGGCCGTCACCATTGACGTCGCCAGGATGCATGCCCAGGCGAGAATGGCTGTGCGGGCGCGTCGACGACCAGCACCACTCGCCCGAAAGCAGACTGACCTCGGCAGCATCGGCGGCCAGGCGGGGGCAGATATAGAAGGTGACGTGGTCGAGCAGATCGCTGATCAGAGGGTCGCGCCCGTAGTGACTGACCAGTTGACGGACCAACTCCAGACAGGCCGAGGAACCCAGCAGCTGCCCCCCCCGCCAGCCGCCGTCGACCCAGATGGCCGGCTTCTCGTGGCCCTCGCCGCTGGCCCGATTGGTGATCTCGGCCATGAGCAGAGGGCGACCTTCCAGGGAACTGCCAATGGTATAGAGTCGCAAGAGGTGCGGAGCCGCTTCCTCAGCGATTCTCAGATAGTCCCCAATCTCGTGGTTCAGGTAGTAGCGGTCGTGGGCTACGGCTGGGACAACTGGCAAAGTTTCCTCGATGCTGGCGATCTACGTGGGCGATTCGTGACCGCTGATGAGTTATTCGACTTCAAAACCCGCTTCCGCCTCTAAATCTTCCAAAAGAGTCAGAAGTTCATAGCGCAGGTCGGCGCAGGGGTGAACCAGCAGATCCAAACCGTCCATGACGTAGAACCAACCGAGGTTGAGATGATCGAGCTGGCGGTCCTGGGTGTAGAGCTGCATTTTCTCCAAACCCTCGCGCAATCGGGCCAGACCTTTACAGGTACCGTCATAGGCATCGACCAGCTCGCCGGGAAGCCACTGGCGTTCCTCTTCCCAAGCCGGGATGTCGCGCAGGCGCGACTGGATTTCGATCAACTGGGAACGCATCTCTTCCAAACCGGCGCTCCACTGGGAAGCCGGCAACTGGCCACTGACCATGGCCTGGGTATTGCGGTAGAAGTCGCGCCAGAACTGAGCCACATCGCAATACTCATGATGAGGCTGAAATTCCTCATTCTGCTGGGTCAGGGTGGCCGAGCAGCGTTGACAGAGACTTTCGGAGGGCGGGCTGATATGACCACACTCGGGACAAACCCGGGTGATCTCGTGGCGAACCACGCTGCAAATCTCGATCCACCAGGCTTCCAGCACGATGATGGCCTGCTTGCAGCGGTCGATGCCTTTCTCTACCCGAGGCAAGTCGTTCTGGGTAAAGCTCGACACCATATCCGACAGGCCGTCCGAGAAGCTCAACAACGCCTGGGTCGACAGATTGCCCAGCGCCATCTGCGGAAAACTCAACGGCAGCGAATTGAGCAGCTGGCGATGCAACTGGAGATACTCCCCCAGGCGATCGGCCACTTCCTGAATGGAGTCGACAAAGCCGTGGTCGTCTACGACACCGGCCAGGTAGCGACGAGCCATGCGGATAAACTCGCTCATACCGGGCGAGAGGGTCTCGTCGGGGAACGGGTCGGTTTCGAACTCCGGAAGGACCGCTTCGTCGCCTCCCCAGGCCGTCACCAGACTTGAGAGAAAGGGATTCTCCTCCATCGTCCCGGGATTCTCGCGCCTCTCAGAGACTCCTCTGGCCCCTGGGGCTAGAGCAGTTCCAGAGCCGCAAAGGCTTCCAGTGGATCGACCACCTTACGGCTCACCCGCAACAATACGCTGGTGCCCCCGGGATGGGTGCACAGGTAGAGAGCGTCGGCCATTTCCAGCAAAATGGAGTAGCCCATGCCGAGCGAGGGAGCCGTGGAGAAACCCGCCGTAAGCACCGCATTAGGAAGATTGGAGAAACTGATGCCAGGACCCCGGTCTTCGATCAGGATCCAGGCCTCTTCGCCCAGCACGCGGATCTCCAGTCGACCCGATTCGGCATGTTTGACCACGTTGCCGGCCGCCTCGGTGGCACATAGAGCCATGTCGTGGCAACGTTCCTCGCCAAATCCCTCGGCTGCCAGGGTCTCCTCCACAAAGCTGCGCAATCCGGGCACATCGGCGTAACTTTCAATGTGACGTTCACCGGCCGATGGGCCGGCTTCGCTCCACACCTGGGCCAGCTCATCCGGCTCGCAAAGAAAGAGTTTGCCCCGCGTCACCGCCTGCAGCGCATCGCGGTAGAAGCTGCGGCGCGAGGCTTCTTCCATCAACTTGTCCTCGACGTGACGGAAATTGTCCACCGCTACGGCCAGTGGAATGCTCAGCGAGATCAACAGCGAAACGACCTCGCGTGAAAAGTGTCCGGGATCGGTAGACACGAACCAGAGACAGCCGGTGAGTTGACCCTGAACCTGCAAAGGAATCAGCGCCAGACCCAGGACACCCGCCTGGCGCAGGGGTTCCAGTTCGGGCTCGGTTTCTTTGCCCAGATGACGAAAAATGACCGAGCGCTTGTCGCGCTGAACCCGGCTGCACAGGCCCTCGATGCGCTGCAGGATGGGGGGCTCGAAGCGAATGCCTCGGGGCGGGCAGGGGGTGCCATCCAGAAAACAGGCGCCTGCGGCCGCCAGGTCGATCAGTTCGATGATGCGCTGCAGCACCGTTTCCAAAGCCTGATCCACACTGGCCGCCTGGCTGAGCAGCGTGGCCACGTTATAGAGCACAAACAGCTGACGCCCGCTGGAAGACTCTTCCTCACTGGCAATGCCCCGCAGAACCAGCGACGAACCCAGCACGCTGCCGTCTTTGGCCAGACGCAGGTTGGGATCGAGCTCGACCATCTGACCGCTGACCAGGCTGACCGGAACCGAAGCCACAACCCCGGCGCTGTGCTGACGTCGCAGCATGCGCAGCTGAGCCACGTCGCCGGGCTTGACGATTTGCTCCAGCGAAAGACCGGTGAGGTCTTCAACGCCCAACGCCTTTTGAAGCGACGTGTTGGTCCAGCGGATCAAGTCGTGAGCATCCAGGTCGACAATTCCATCGCTGACTCGATTGAGCAGTTTGCGATAGCGCTCGTGCACGGCGTCGCCGCCGGTGAGGTCCCAACTCTGGCCCAGAGCTTTTAAGATGCGCTGAACCGCCTTCAGGTTGCCAGGGTAGGCCCGCACGTGATAAAGGCTCCGAGCCTGGGCCGCCGGTCGGAACAGGCCACAATAAATCAGGCCTGCGGATGCACACAGTTCCAGGCTGGCGTCGCGCGAGCGATGGGCCTCGGAAACCAGCACCACATCGGGGGCACCCTCGACCAGCGCGCGGGTCAAGCCGCTGCTGCCGGGCATGCAAACGACCTCGTGGCGCTGTTCGCCCAGAGACTCGGCCAGTTGGGCCCGGAATTTCTCTCGGTTTTCGATTAACCAGACCTTCATCAAATCCGTCGGCTCACAGGGAATAAAGCCCTACCCCCGCGGGCCATGGGGGTCTTACCCCATCTGTCGGTCTTTCAAGCCCCCATGATCCAGATTGCCGTGGTGGCGTTCCACAGGGCGTGCGCCAATACCGCCGCGGCCAGCCCACCACGCCAGCGGGCCCAGCTCAGCCAGCCCCCCAGCCAGAGCAACACGGGAAAGGCCCCGGGGTCGGCATGCACAAGCGCAAACACCAGCGAGCTCACCAGGCCGCGAAGCCGACCGGGTCCGCTGAGCAGGCCCCGATACCAGAGCTCCTCCGAGAGCGGAGCCAGCAGGCACAGACAGCCGATCCAGGCGGCTCGCTGCCAGCCCCACGACTCGCGCAGCCACAGCGCTGCCGGGTTTACCGAGGCCGGCGGTTGAACAAGCACGGCGTAAAGCAAGGAACCCATGAAGGCCATGGCATAGGCCGCCACGCCCCAACGCCACCAACCGATGGGCGCTACCAGCTGGCGGCGCAGCAGCCAGGCCGCCGGCACGACCAGAGCAACCGCGAAAGCCCATTGCAGCACCAGCGGGGAACTGCCCGTCCAGAGCCGCATCCAGAATAGCCCCCCCACTTGCACAGCCAGATAGGCCAACCAGGCCTCGTCGGCTGGCCACGAGCAGGCCACCTGAGGGGGGCTATGGCGCAGGTCGCTCCAGTAGAGGCAGCCTGCCAATAGCAACAGCGCCAGCACGATCAGATAAGCAAATAAAAAGGGCTCGCCCGCCTGCCAGCGAGCGGCCCAGAGGGGAGCAGCATCGAACCCCGCCTCGGCAGGCCGATGTCTCCAGCGCAACACCACGGTAAGCAGCCAGGGCATGGCCAGCCATACCAGCACTCCGTGGCGCAGCGCTGTCTTCAGGGGGCCAAAGTGGCCATCAGGTAGTCGCGGCGCATCTGGGCGATGTGGGAAATCGAGATTTCTTTGGGACACACAGCCTCGCATTCCCCATGATTGGAACAGTCGCCGAATCCGAGTCGGTCCATTTCCTCTACCATGGCCACCACACGTCGCTTGCGCTCGGGCTGCCCCTGAGGCAACAAAGCAAGCTGGGTAACCTTGGCCGAGACGAAAAGCGCCGCCGAGGCATTGGGGCAGGCCGCCACACAGGCACCGCAACCGATGCAGGCGGCCGCATCCATGGCCTGGTCGGCCTTCTCCTTGCCCACCAGAATCGAGTTGGCATCGGGGGCTGCCCCCGCATTGATCGAGATGTAGCCACCCTTGGCAATGATTTTGTCGAAGGCTGTGCGGTCGACCACGAGATCCTTGATCACGGGGAAAGCCTTGGCCCGGAAGGGTTCCACCACGATGGTGCTGTTGTTGGGAAAGTCGCGCATACGCACGGCGCAGGTGGTGCAGCCCGAGTTGGGACCGTGGGCGATGCCGTTGATCACCAGACTGCACATGCCACAGATGCCCTCCCGACAGTCACTGTCGAAAGCAATTCCTTCTTTGCCCTCCTTGGCCAGACGCTCGTTGAGAACGTCCAGCATCTCCAGGAACGACATGTTGGGATTGATATCCTTAACCTCGTAGTCGACCAACCGACCGGCGCTGTCCTTGGCGCTCTGGCGCCAGACCTTGAGCAGATAACGATTTCCTTGGGACATGGTGCCTCCGACTACTTATAGCTGCGCTGCTGGAGCTTGATGCTCTCGAAATGCAGCGGTTCTTTGTGAAGTTCGGGCTGAGAGACATCCCCCGTGTATTTCCAGGCGCCGACGTAACAGAACTCTTCGTCATTACGAAGCGCTTCGCCGTCCTGCTGGTATTCCTCACGAAAGTGACCTCCGCAGGATTCTCGGCGATTGAGCGCATCCAGCGCCATCAGTTCGGCCAACTCCAGGTAGTCGGCCACGCGGAACGCGAACTCGAGGCTCTTGTTCAAATCGTCGGCACGCCCGTCGATCTTGACCTTCTTCCAATACTCCGAGCGCATCGCCTGAATCTCAGAAATGGCCTGCTTGAGCCCCGCTTCGTTGCGACCCATGCCGACGTGATCCCAGACGACCTTGCCCAGAGCCCGATGAAACTCGATGGGGGTAGTGTCGCCCTGGATGCCCATCAACTGACGGGTCAACTCTTCCACCCGCAAGACGGCCTGCTTGAAGGCGTCGTGGTCGACGGTCAGGTTGTCGGCTGGCTGGTGGCTGGCCAGATAGTGCCCCAGCGTGTAGGGAATCACGAAGTAGCCATCGGCCAAGCCCTGCATCAAAGCGCTGGCCCCAAGCCGGTTAGCCCCGTGATCGGAGAAGTTGGCCTCTCCCAGGGCGAAAAGCCCGGGAATGGTGGTCATCAGGTTGTAGTCTACCCACAGCCCGCCCATGGTGTAGTGGCTGGCGGGGTAGATGCGCATCGGCACCTTATAAGGGTCTTCGGCCGTGATCTCTTGATACATATGAAAGAGGTTGCCGTAGCGTTCCTTGACCACCTGACGGCCCAGCCTGGAAATGGCGTCCCGGAAGTCGAGATACACCGACTTGCCGGTAGTGCCCACCCCGCGACCCTCGTCACAGACGGCCTTGGCAGCTCGCGAGGCAATGTCACGCGGCACCAGGTTGCCGAAAGCCGGGTAGCGACGTTCCAGGAAGTAGTCGCGCTCATCTTCGGGAATCTGGTTGGGGGGCCGGTTGTCGCCCGCCTTCAGTGGCACCCACACCCGCCCGTCGTTGCGCAAACTCTCGCTCATCAGCGTCAGTTTCGACTGATAATCGCCCTCTTGCGGAATGCAGGTTGGGTGAATCTGGGTGAAACAGGGGTTGGCGAAGAGCGCCCCCTGTTTGTGGCAGCGCCAGGCCGCCGTGGGATTGGAGTTCACGGCGTTGGTCGACAGGTAGAACACGGTGCCATAGCCGCCGGTGCACAACAAAACGGCATGCCCGGCATAGGTCTCGAGCTGACCGGTGACGAGATTGCGCACCACAATGCCGCGAGCCTTGCCCTCGACCATCACCAGTTCGAGCATCTCTCGCCTGGTGAGCAACTTGACGCGCCCATCGTTCACCTGGCGCATCAGCGAACTGTAGGCGCCGAGCAACAACTGCTGGCCGGTCTGGCCCCGCGCATAGAAAGTGCGGCTGACCTGGGCGCCGCCGAAGGAGCGGTTGACCAGCGTGCCGCCATACTCGCGAGCAAAAGGCACGCCCTGAGCTGCGCACTGGTCGATAATGTTGACGCTTACCTCGGCCAGACGATGTACATTGGCCTCGCGAGCCCGGAAGTCGCCCCCTTTAATGGTGTCGTAGAAGAGGCGGTAGACACTGTCGCCGTCGTTGGCATAGTTCTTGGCCGCGTTGATTCCGCCCTGAGCGGCCACGCTGTGGGCTCGACGGGGAGAGTCTTGCAGGCAGAAGTTGAGCACGTTGTAGCCCATTTCTGCCAGGCTGGCTGCGGCCGAAGCTCCGGCCAGCCCGGTACCCACGACGATAATCGTGTATTTTCGTTTGTTGGCCGGGTTGACCAGCTTGATGGCCCCCTTGTATTGGGTCCATTTGTCGGCCAGTGGTCCGTTGGGAATGCCCGAGTTCAGTAAGCTAGACCCCCCGGTCTTCAAGTCTTGTTCCAGGGTCAGGGTCACAGGTGAAGCCCTCCAGGTCCGTTTTGAAAGGTTTGGTTGAGAACGAAAATCGTCAGAGGAAGCATCAGGAAGCCCACCGTCAACAACGCCGCCGCGACCGTACCCAGACTGACGGCCAGGGGGAAGGTCTTCTTGGTGAGCAGACCCAGCGACTGGAAGGCGCTCCAGATACCGTGGCTGAGGTGCATTCCCAACATGGCCATGGCCACCGTGTAGATCAGCACATAAGGTCCGTAGGAGAAGCGTGTGACCACCACTCCGTAGAGATCCTTGACCTGGGTGCCATCGTGCAGTTTGAACTGCTCGACCGGGCCCCACAGGTGGGCGAATTTGAACGTGGCGATATGCAGCACCAGGAACGCCAGAATCAGCGAACCGGTCCAGATCATGTTCTTGGAGGCCAGCGACTTTCGGCTGCGCCCTCCAGCATTGCCGGACATCGCGTAGCCCACGGGCCGGGCGGCGCTTTTATCGGCCAGAGCCACCTGAATTCCGTTGATCACGTGAATGGCCAGAGTGGCGATCAGCGCGGCCTCGGCCACATAAATGGCCATGCCGTGGCCCAGCGATTCAAGAAAATAAGCATAAGCATTGAAAGGTTCACGTCCTGCAAAGAGCAGCAGGTTTCCGATCAGGTGGCCCACCGTAAAGCCCACCCACACCAGCCCCGTGAAGCCCATCAGATATTTCTTCCCAAGCGACGAGCGTAGTGCCGTTGCGAATGTCGTCATAAACAACTCCCATTGAACTGTGCCAGCAGCTTCCCCCAGCGCCCGGCTCATCCTGTGCTTCCAGGAAAAAAGGGTCCCGTTTCCGGAACCCCGTCCAGGATTCTTGTTCCTCCAAGCCCCCCCAGGGCAAACCTCCCGGGGGTCGAAAACCTGGGAGTGCGAGCTCTGGCATGGACCGTTGCGTTGACCCTGGTCAGCTGGGCCAAACCCCTCCATTTTCCCTATCGCGAGGCCGGTCTGACCCCCCGGGAAGCGGCTGCCCATCTGTTGAACCGCTTTGCCTATGGCCCCCGCCCGGGCGAAGTCGAAGCGGTGGCGCGCCAGGGGCTGGAAGCCTGGGCCGAAACCCAACTCTCGGGACGGCTGGGAAATACGGCCTGCGACATCCTGGTCAGCAAGGTGCCCGGCGACAGTGAACGCCTGGCCCAGCGCAAGGTCCTGCGCAGCACCCTGAGCGAGCGCCAGATGGAAGAAGTCCTGTCGGAATTCTGGTTCAACCACTTCAATGTTTCCCTTACCGATGGAGACTGCCGGGTTCATGTGGCCGACTACGAAGAAAATGCCATTCGCCCCCACGTCCTGAAGAGGTTTCGCGTGCTGCTGGGCGCCACGGCCCACCACCCGGCCATGCTCTACTATCTGGATAACGCCTATTCTCGTTGGGACCGCGAGACCCAACCCGCAACTCCCCTCGAAGACCCTTTCAACTACCAGCGACGCCCCCAACTCGCCCCCCCTCGCCCTCCTACAACTCCCAATAAGAAAGGCCTGAACGAAAATTACGCTCGTGAACTGCTCGAGTTGCACACCCTGGGGGTCGACGGCGGCTATCGTCAGGAAGACGTCACCGAGGTGGCCAGGGTCTTTACAGGTTGGAGCGTGGCTCGTCCCAAGGACGAGAAGGCCCGCTTTGACTTTCGTGAAGAGCTGCACGACCCCACCGCCAAGCGATTCCTGTTTCAAACTCTGGCCCCGGATGGTCAGAAAGAGGGAGAGAAGGTGCTGGACATGCTGGCCAGCCACCCCTCCACAGCCCGCTTCCTATCGCGCAAACTGGCTGTGCGCTTTGTTTGCGACCAGCCTCCCCCGGCGCTGGTCGAGCGTCTGTCTCGAACATTCTTGCGCAGCCAGGGCGACCTGCGATCCGTGGTCGAGTGCCTGCTGGAATCCCCCGAGTTTTGGAGCCGCGAGCATCTGCGCTCCAAAGTGAAATCGCCCCTGGAGCTTCAGGCCAGCTCTTTGAGAATTCTGGGCGTTCGTCTCGACGAGCGGGTCCAGCTGCAGGGCTTGCTGGCCTCGATGGGACAGGAGCTCTACCACTGTCGCCCTCCCACCGGTTGGCCCGACCGGCCTGAGACCTGGCTGACTCCGGGCAACCTCGTACAGCGCATGGGCTTTGCTCATCGCCTGGCCGAGGGCGAGCTGCAGGTGAAGTTCTCCCTGGAGGATCTGCAACCGTCGCGCCCTCCCCGCACCCTGAAGCAGGCCTTGAAGCACTATGCCGAAACGATTCTCCCAGGCCGACAGGTCGATCCGGTCGTGCAACTACTGCTGGCTCCAGCCGCCGATCCGGCCTACGGGAAAAGCGTGGTGCAGGCCTCGCGAAAAGGCAGCCTGCACATCCCCAGACCTCAGTCCAGGAACCGCTTCGAGTTTACACCTGCCACCCAAAGAAACCTGATCGGCCTGCTGCTGGGCTGTCCCGAATTTCAACGCCGTTAATCCTTTTTTTCGGCCAAGAAGGGAAGTAGGTGGATCTTGAGAACACGGGTTCGCTATCTATGCCGGGTCCCTATTCCGGCTTCGGGAGGTTTCTTTGAAGAGAACGCTTTTTGCCTCAGTGATGGTCGGACTGGCCGCCCTGCTCCAATTTGGATGCGGTGAAACGATCGACGACGCGCCCCAGCCCATCGCGGGCCCGCCCAATCCTATTCAGCGAGAGAGCATCCTGTTCGCTGTGCTGCAGAACGGCAACCTGATTTCTGCATCCACGCTGTCGCCCACGGTACCCATCAACAACGTGCCCATCACCGGCCTGCAAGGCGGTGAGTCGATCGTCAGCATCGACTTCCGCAACGCCAACGGTATTCTCTACGGCATGAGCAACCAGGGACGCCTGTTCCACATCAACCCCGTCACCGGCGAGGCCTCGCGGCTGCGGATCTCCAACAGCGGCGACCCCTTCAACAACGTTCCGGTCAGCGGCAGCCGCCAGTCGATGGACTTCGACAACCAGACCGACCGCATGCGCGTCATCTCGGACGCCGACCAGAACTTGCGGGTGAACCCGAATGACGGCGTTCAGAACGCCGACACCAACGTCAGCCTGCTGAACCAGGGCGGTGTCGACCTGAACATCGTGTCCATTGCGCACACCTTCCAGTTCGACCAGCAGAACCCCAACCAGAACAACGCTCCCTTCACGATGGTGGCGGTCGACAGCGTGCGCGACGAATTCCTCAGCACCGCTTTGACCAACCCCAACGACGGTGTGTTCCAGAACTTCAGCCAGCTGGCCGGGTTGCTGCCCTTCGTGGTGGCCCCGGTGGTGCCCATCAACACGGGCAACCTGACCGGCCTGGACTTCAGCCAGTTCGATCAGCTGTTTGCCAGCTTTACCCCCGACGGAGGCAACTCCTCACAGCTGTTCGCCAGCACCCGCCAGGGCATCGCCGATTTCGGCACTATTCCGGGCAACAGTGCGGCCGTGGACATCGCCATTCAAATCGACCGTCCCAGCACCAACTTTGTGGCAGTGGACGAGAACAACGAGATTGTCCGCTTCAACTCGGCCAATCCCACCGTGCTGACGGCACCGGCAGTGGCCCTTTCCGGGCTGTCGGCCAACGACGTGGTTCGCGGTTGCGACTTCCGTCCGGCCACCGGTGAGTTCGTCATCGCCTGTATCGACTCGGCCGACAACACTTTCCGCAGCTACTCCGTAGACCTTAATACGGGAGCCGCCACCTTGCTGAGCCAGTTCAACGCCGGTGTGGATGCGGCTGCAGGCGGGGTGGGGGTTGACTTCAACCCCACCGTCAATCGACTGCGCTTCGTGGACACCGACGCCCGCAATCTGCGCATCAACGTGAACGCCGGCTCCGCCACCACCGACAGCAACCTGGCCTATGCGCCGGGCGACGTGCTCGAAGGTACCATTCCGCGGATTGCGGCCGTGTCTTACACCAACAGCTTCGAGGGCGCCAGCGCCACCCAGCTGTTCGGCATCGATACGGCTCAGGACAATCTGGTAGCCCACGCCTCGCCGGTTCCCCAGTTCAACCTGCTGACGACGCTCTTCGGCCTCAGCTCCGATGGCGTCACCAAGCTGGACTTCGACGACAGCACGGCCTTCGACATCGACACCTTCAACAATCAGGGATGGGCAACCATCTTCAACGAACTCTTCGACGATATTCCCGATAACGGTGTCGGCGCCCACAACCTGGTGCGGGTGAGCCTGTCCAACGGCCGCTGCGACGTGCTGGAAATCATCGGCGGCGGTCGCACGGTGAAGTGCTTCGCGGTGCTTCCCCCGGGCGTCTAGACCCCAGCCTCAACTCGACAAAAGGGGAGCCTTCGGGCTCCCCTTTTTATTTGGCCAGACAGCATTTCTTGTATTTTTTGCCGCTGCCGCAGGGACACTTTTCATTGCGCCCAATTTTGCGACCCGCACGCCGGTAGGGCCTGGGCTTTTCGGCCACCACGGCGGCTGGGGGCTCGATGGGGCTCTCCTCAACCTCGATTTCAGGTTCGACCTCGGCCTCGGGTTCCAGCCGCTCCAGTTCCACAAGGCGAATGGGTTGGGGCGGCACCGGTTCGGGTCGCGGTGGGGGCGGATCGGGCAGCTTGAAAGCCGGCAGGGGCGTTGGGGGCCGGGGCACAGGGGGCGGCGTGCGCACGGGGCGAGGCGCCCAGGCCCCCGCCTCCCGGCGGACCGCCCGAACCAGTTGGGCCACGTCGACCGTGTCCAACTCGGGGTCGGCGTGCTGGCCCACCCCAATGCGGGTTTCCACGATCAGGTTGCCCATCTGCACCCGGTCGCCCGGTTTTACCACCTGGCAGCGCGCCACTTTCTTGCCATTCAACAGGGTGGGATTGGTGCTCGACCGATGCCACAACACATAGGCCCGCTGTTGAGGATCCCAGTGCAGCTCGGCGTGCAACCGAGAGACGGTGGGCTCGGGAAAAAGCACCTGGCCCTCCTGAGGCGCCTGACCCCGATCGAGCCGGCCCAGCTGAACCCGTTCGCTGCGCACCAGGTAGCGACTGTTGCGGCCCTCTCCTTGCACCACCAACAACTCTAAAGGAAGCGGCTTCACGCGGGGCTTTTCGGCGCGCCAGCGGGGCAGGCCTGGCTTGCCATCGTCGAGAATGGGCAGCCATGCCAGCCTTGAATTCGACTCAATCGGTGCTCCAGCAGGTTTTTGGCTTTACGGAGTTCCGGGGCCTTCAAGAAAGCATCGTCGAGCACGTGATCCAGGGCGGTAACGGGCTGGTGGTCATGCCCACGGGCTCGGGCAAATCGCTGTGTTATCAGGTGCCTGCCCTGGTGCGCGAAGGCACGGCCATCGTGGTCTCTCCGCTGATCGCCCTGATGCACGACCAGGTGGCCTCTCTGAAAGAATCCGGGGTGGCGGCCGGAGCTTTGAACTCGGCCCTTGATCTGGAAGAACAATACGAACTCGAGCAGGCCTGGCTCAGTGGCCAGCTGCAACTGCTCTATGTGGCCCCGGAACGAGCCACCCATCCCGGGTTTCTCTCCCGCCTGCAGCAAACCCGGGTCAGTCTGTTCGCCGTCGATGAAGCCCACTGCGTCAGCCAGTGGGGCCACGACTTCCGCCCCGAGTATTTGCAGTTGCCCCGGCTGTGGCAGCACCACCCCGAGGTGCCCAGGCTGGCTCTGACAGCTACGGCCGATGCCCAGACCCGCCGCGAGATCCTCGAACGCCTTCAACTCGATCCGGCCCGCAGCTTTTTGGGCGGCTTCGATCGCCCCAATCTGCGCTACAGCATTCAGCTGAAACAGCAGGAACGCCGTCAGGCGCTGGAGTTTCTCAAGCAGCAACCCGAAGAGAGCAGCGGCATCGTCTACTGCCTGTCGCGCCGCAAGGTAGAAGAGGTGGCCGAATGGCTGCAGGGACAGGGCATCGCGGCCCTTCCCTATCATGCCGGGCTGGACTCGGGCGTGCGTCAGCGCCATCAACGGGCTTTTCAGCTCAACGAAGTGCGCATCATGGTGGCTACCATCGCCTTCGGTATGGGGGTCGACAAGCCCGATGTGCGTTTTGTGCTGCATCTCGACCTGCCCAAGTCGGTCGAGGCCTATTACCAGGAAACCGGTCGCGCCGGTCGCGACGGCATGCCGGCCGAGGTGCTGCTGCTCTATGGGCTGGGCGACGTAGTGGCCATGCACCAGTTGCTGGAGCAATCGCAGGCCAGCCCTGAAATTCGTCAGGTCGAGCGGCTCAAGCTGCGCTCGTTGCTGGGGCTGTGCGAAACCGCCCGCTGTCGCCGCCAGGTGCTGCTCGAATACTTTGGCGACACCTGCTCCCCCTGTGGCAACTGCGATAACTGCCTGGTGCCGGTGGCCACCTGGGACGCCACCGAGGCCGCTCGCAAGGCCCTTTCGGCCGTGTATCGCACGGGGCAACGTTTCGGAGTGGGCTACCTTTCCCAGCTGCTGCGGGGCCAGTCGGATGCCCGCATGGAGCAGCGGGGGCACCACCAGCTGCCCACCTTCGGTGTGGGCAAAGAACTCAACGACCGCGAGTGGAACTCGCTGTTTCGCCAGCTTATTGCCCACGGCTTCCTGGGTGTCGACCTTGAGGGCTACGGTTCGCTGATCTTTACCGCTCGCAGCCAGGGGCTGTTGAAAGGCGAGGAACAGCTGCTGCTGCGTCGCGACCCCCAGAGCAAAAAGGCCTCGGCCAAGAGCCACGGGGTTCACTCACCGGGCCGAGAGCTGCCGCTGTTCAATGCCCTCAAAGAGCTACGGCTGAGGCTGGCTCGTCAGCAGGGCGTTCCGCCCTACGTCATTTTTCACGACAGCAGCCTGATCGCCATGGCGGAAATGCGGCCCACCAACCTCGACCAGTTGGCTCGGGTGCCGGGGGTGGGCGCCTCCAAGCTGGCCCGCTACGGGGACGAGTTCCTTTCGGTGCTGACCGCCTGAAAAAGCAGAAACCCCAGATTTCTCTGGGGTTTCTATGGTGCCGTGGGGCGGAATCGAACCGCCGACACTGCGATTTTCAGTCGCATGCTCTACCAACTGAGCTACCGCGGCAAGCTGGCGGGAGCGACGGGATTCGAACCCGCGATCTCCGGCGTGACAGGCCGGCGCCTTAAGCCTCTAGGCCACGCCCCCGCGTGGTGGGCGGAATAGGATTTGAACCTACAACCCCCTGCATGTGACGCAGGTGCTCTGCCGTTGAGCTATCCGCCCGGCTTGCGCATAATAGCCTGCAGTCCGCGGCTTGTCAACTGACTACTTGGCCACCTTGGCGGCCACGCCGTTGAGCTGCTCAACCTGCTTGGTGAGCAGGTTGACCTGCTTTTGCAGCTGGTCGAGCGACTGCTGGCTGGCGGTCTTGTAGGTGTCAAAGCTGAGCTTCACCGACTGCTGCACCATGTCCTGAAGGAGGCGCTGGTTCTCGCGGGCCTGGGCGGAGATCTGTTCGGACATCTTCACGGCCTGTTCGCGGGTCATCTTGTTCTGGTCCATCCACATCTGGACGAACTTCTCGCCCTGCTCCTGGAACCAGAACATCGAGGCGAAAGCCTTGGTGCTGTTATCAATCATCTGGTCAACAATCTGGGTCATTTTGGTGTCGGTCATGGTCTTGGTTCTCCTTTGTTCGAGCTACTTGCTTCGTCGACAAAGTAGTGGGGCCAGGTTGCAAGCGGGTTGTGCAACTCCACTGCAACCAGGGATCTCCGATTCGGGTCCAAATCAACCCCGATGAAGCGCCTGCTCACCATCGTTCTGGCCGTCTTGCTGCTGCTGGCCGGCCTGGCTGCAGCGGGGGGCTGGTGGGGGCAACGGAAGGCCGCCTACCAGGTGAGCCATCCCGGCTACTCGCCCCAACCCGTGCCTTCCGAGGTGCAGCAGCAGCGCCAGCAACTGGCCCGCTCTGTGGAGCTGTTGGTGGAAGAGCACCCCAACCTCAAGGCCGTGCCCCGGGAATACCTGGAGCAGCCGCTGGAGCAAACCCAGGAACTCCTCTTCACCCTGGCCCAGATGGCCCTTCAAAAGAAGGACCTGAAGCGCTGGGAGTTGCTGGTCGACTTGCTCAACGGCATCTGGCTCAAAGAACGAGCCACAGAGCAGCCGCGGGCCGAACAACTGGCCATCCTGTTGCGCTATCAGCAGCGAGTTCAGGCGCTCTACGCTCAGGCCAGGGTGCTTCGTATCTCAGCGGCACTTCCCGCGACCAGCGGTTGGTATAGCGGCCAGAACCTGGCCCATCGCTACTTGCTGTGTCTGCGCCAGGAGCTGTGGAAACAGGCCCATCTGCAGCACCCGCTGCAACCCCTCACCTGGTGGAAACTGCAGGCCGACCTTGGGCAACTCGACCGCTGGCATCAACAACTGCAGGCCGGAGCCCCCCTGGAAAAGCCGACCTCCAGCGCGCTACAGGGCCCCCACCTGGCGGTTCAACTGGCTAACGGGCTCTGACGTCGCCCTGGGCCGACTCGAGAAACTCGGCGTAGCCGCCCTCGAACACCTGCATACGCCCTTCGTTGATATGGAACACCCGGTTGGATATCGACTTGAGAAAATGTCGGTCGTGGCTCACCAGCACCACCGTGCCCTCAAAACCCTGTAAGGACTCCAGCAGAATCTCCCGGCTGCGCATGTCGAGATGGTTGGTGGGCTCGTCGAGAATCAGGAAGTTGACCGGTTTGGCCAGGATCATCGCCAGCACCACCCGGCTCTTCTCACCCCCGGAAAGCACCGAAATCTTCTTGTCGGCATCCTCACCGCTGAAGAGAAAGCAGCCCAACAGCGTGCGCACCTGGCCCACGGTGGCGGTGGGCATCGACTCGTACACCTGCTCGAAGGCGGTTTTGTTGGGGTCGAGCAGGTCCAGCGAGTTCTGACTGAAGTAGCCCATCGCCACACTGGCGCCCAGGATCGCCTCACCCTCGGAGGCTTCGGTCTGACCGGCCAGCATTTTTAGCAGAGTGGATTTGCCGGCTCCGTTGACGCCCACCACGGCGATCTTGTTCAACCGTCGCACCACCGTGTCGACCCCGCTCAGAACCCGCTTGTCGCCCCAGCTCTTGCCCACCTGGCGCAGCTTGAAGACCTCCTCGCCCGAACGGGGCGGGGTGGGAAAGTCGAAACGCACGACCCGCGACTCATCGGGCAACTCGATGCGATCGATCTTCTCCAGCTTCTTGACCCGAGATTGCACCTGGGCGGCGTGGGAGGCACGAGCCTTGAAGCGAGCGATGAACTCCTCTTCTTTGGCCAGCTGGTCTTGCTGGCGTTTGTAGCTGGCGATTTGCTGTTCGTTGCGCAGATCGCGCTCGCGCTCGTAAAAATCGTAGTTGCCGCCATAGAGATTCATGGCGCCCAGGTTAACCTCGATAATGCGATTCACGATGCGGTTGATAAACTCGCGATCGTGGCTGGTGAGAATCAACGTGCCCTTGTAGTTCTGCAACCATTCTTCGAGCCAGACGATCGATTCGAGGTCGAGGTGGTTGGTGGGCTCGTCCATCAGCAGCAGGTCGGGCTGCAGGGTAAGAATGCGGGCCAGGGCGATACGCATCTTCCAGCCACCGCTGAAGCTCTCTACCGGCCGATGCTGTTCCTCGGGCGGAATGCCCAGGCCGGTCAGGTTGGTCTGAGCTCGCACCTCGAGGTCGTAGCCTCCCAGCGCCTCAAACTCGTCGCGCGCGTCGCCGTAGCGTTCCAACAGACGGGTCATGTCATCCTCGTCCATCTCCTGGCCCAGCTGCTCTTCCATCTGAGCCACCTTCTCGGCCAGCTCGGCCACTCTGCCGGCGCCAGAAAGCACTTCCTGAAGGGCCGTTCGCCCGCTCATCTCGGCGGTGTCCTGAGAGAAGTAGCCGATGACGATCTTGGAAGGGTAGGAAACCTGTCCTTCTTCCACGCCCTCGGCCCCCACGATGATGCGGAAGATGGTGGACTTGCCGGCCCCGTTGGGCCCCACCAGACCGATTCGATCGCCTGGATTGGCCTGAAAACTGGCCCCCCGATACAGCGTACGACCGCTGTGAATCTTGGTTACATTGGAAAAGTGCAGCATGGCGGGCGGGGTTGGCTATCGCCCAAGGATTCCCTGCGCCAAGCCCTAAGCTAAACCCATGAGTCAGGCCATCCACAACTTCGAAATTCTGGTGCGCCACGGAGCTCTTCAGGGAAGTTTCTCGGTGGATGAGTTTCTCCAGGCCTATCAGGCCATGCATCCCTCGCTGCACCGCTACTGCAACACGCCCGATGTGGTCGATATCGAAGCTCTGATCTACGTGCTGGCCCGACTGCCCGAGGGCATTCATCGGGTGCGCGAGATGCTGGTTCAGGCCGATTTACCCGATAAAATCCCCAGCCTGGAAGGGCTGCATGAAGTGGTGGTGCCCACCCGCCGACGAGCCACCTTCCAACTGGGCTCGGAGCGCATGGTGGTAGTGGCCCGAGAAGGCGTTACCGAACTGCTCGACCTGGTAACGTTGCTGAGTGCCTTCGAAGTGGAATCGCGCAAAATGGAGAGCCTGCTGCGCGATTCGACGCTGCTGACCGACCTGCGGAAGTACCTGCAAGGCCCACCCGAGCGCGGCGAAGAAAACCGCCTCCTGGTAAGGCTGGCCTTCGAACTGGGCACCACCGACGATCAGGTCATGGCGCTTCACGAAGTCTGGGGCGAAGAGACGTTGGGAAACATCGTGGGACTGGTCGATAGTCCACCCCACATGCGGGTGCGTCTGCATCGCGAGTATTGCCTGCAAAGCGCCCTGAACCGCTCGCAAAACTGGGCTCGCCGGCTGGCCCAGGAAGTCAGCCAGCGCATGCCCGGTCGTCCTATCCATCTGATCTCCAGCAACACCCACTCGACGGTCAACCTGCTGAGTCCGTTCCCGCGCCATTATCAAAGCGAGATTCTGCAGTGGGGAGAACAAGAATTCCCCAAGTTGTTTCACAATGAGGACATCGCCCGCGACAACCTCATTTACTATCTGCTGAAATACTGGCTGGAAGCCCACCCTCAACGCGAACGCGAGCAAAACGAACTGCACGCGGCCTGCGGCATCAGCACCCTGACCGACCTGGACCGGGTGGGGGTCACCGCCCAACTGATCGACCTGGGCCAGATCCCCCTTCAGTATTGCGACCCACGGTTGCAGCTGGGCAACTTCCCCAACGGAGCACCCGTGCTCGTCAACTTCGACTATGCCTTTGGCGACCAGGCGGGGGTGGTGGGCGAGCAGCTTTTCCGAGAACTGGGTCACAAACAGGTGGTCAGCTTCTCGATTATCGGCAAAGCCGGTTCGCTGACCGGCCCGCGAGGCTGCCTGATGCTGCCCAGCTACCTGATTCGCGAAGGCACCCGCGATATCTATGACATTCCCGGGGGCAACCTGTTGGAAGCCGAAGACTTTCACGATCTCCCGGTAGGACCGATCTTCAATCATGGTCCCATGCTTACGGTGCTGGGCACCATTTTGCAAAATGACGACCTGCTGCGCTCGTATCGCGATGACTGGAAGGCTATCGGCCTGGAAATGGAGGGCGTGCCTTATCTCAGGGCGGTTCATCAGGCTCTGAAACAGGGCCACCTCAACCCCAACATGAGAGTGGCCATCGGCTACTATGCCTCTGACTCTCCATTGCAGGTTGGCGAAAGCCTTTCACGCCCGTTATCCGAGAAGGGAGTCAACGTTACCTACGGGCTCAACCTGGCTCTACTGCGCAAGTTGCTCAAGATTGTAAACACTGCTCCGAACGATTGACAGGCTTCCGGTGTCGTGCTAACCTACGCCTCGCCCCCAACAACGGGGCACAACCCCTGGGTTTTCTTCCAGGCGGTGTCTTTGACAAGTGAAGAT
>CAZYPN010000076.1:0-23985 GCA_964649085.1 uncultured Burkholderiales bacterium
GCCTGAATCCAGACCCTGCACCGACCTGATGGCGTCAAGTAGGCTGAACGGTTACAGGGGATGGAAACACGCCCACTGGGGGTAATCTCCACGAGGGAACGCGACGAAGCCGGAGATTACGCCCCGATAATGAGGGGATGGAAACACCCCGGAGGGCGTCGATAGCGGCCTGGAGCCGCTGGAGATTGCGCCCCGATAATGAGGGGATAAACGAGCAGAGGAAAGCGAAATCGAGCAAAGCCACGAAAGGTCAGTGGCTACGAAGAAGCAAAGCGCTGCTTGAGCCATGGCGGAAGAGACGAAGATGGGTCAACAAGGTGAGCCGAAAGCAGCCGAATGTCGTATTCCATTGGTTAAGCCAATGTATGACCGTCAAGAAGCCGAAGAGTGGTTTGCCTCTCAAAGTGGCCAAGAATGGCCCACCAGCGTTGACAAGAAGCTGTTATTTGAAGAAGAGGATTGGCGACATGTCATCGACGACCACGATGATGATGTTGCCGAGCAGAGGTGGTTGGCTGCTCAGGGGCTTCCCGAAGTGTTGATGAATCCGGACTTTACCCGCGAAGGGATTTACAGAGGCCGAGCCGCCACCTATTTCGTTGGAACAGTTCAGGTTGAAAAGGAAAAGAGAAAGACTGTTCTGCTGATGTCGACCGGGGGTACAAAGATGGTATGCTCAGGCTGAAGACTTGGTTTGTGCAGAGAAGTCTTGATGCTGCTCGCGAATACTTGAACCGAGTCTTAGGCAAGCAGTGAAGTATCGAATGAAACTCAAGCCGGGGGTTTTGTTGGCCCTCCAACAGCAGTCCAATGTTCGACGTTCTCTCTATGACATTGCGCTTGGCTCTCACCCAGAGTGCATGGCGGTAGTAACCGAAGACGATAAGATCGTTGGTTACAACTTCTACGGCTTCCCCGATTCCTATCTTGAGAACGGCACATTCAAGATGCCTTGCGAGGACCCCGGTCATCTCGTGGAAGTCGCGGGCTATCCAGCTATGCGCCTTAGTGACCTGCTAGCAAGACTTGCCAGTGAGCGTTCGCCCCTACCCCTAGAAGCCTAGAGTTTCAGAGCCTTACATTTCCGGGCCCTGCCCTATACCCCCGGGGCTAGCCGATTCCACGCAGGACCCGTGTCCGAGAACGACCCCCCAAAGCCGAAGCCCCCCAGGAACCTCCTTAGAAAGCCGACCCCCCAAGGTGAGATCCGATGAGGCTAACTACTGCAAGCGCAAAGCTGGGAAGCACGAAGCCGAGCAATACTGCCTGAAGCGGGCTCAGATGACCGAAGCGGAGCGACTGCAGGCCGAGCGTGACGAGGCAGGCGTGAAGCCGACCAGGCCAGAGTGAAGCGGGTCAGGTCCGTCAGCAAAATCGGCGGGGGCAATGCCCCCCCGGTCCACGACCCTGAAGAGTTGCGACGTTGAGCGTCGCAGTCGGGCCTACAATGGACAGAAGGCCATCCCTAACGAGCTCAACCAGGAGGTATGATGGAGATCCAACTGTATCGCATCAAGTCAGACCCCGACGATGACCCGCGCCTGGTCCTTGGCGCTTTGGAAATCCTGCAGCGCAGCTCCGCCACATCCACGCCAGGGGTCCATCTCGCCCAGCCCGTCTTGCCGGCCGAGGGACACACCCTATCCCTCACCGATCCGTTCTGGGACTCTCCTTGGCAAAGGCCCGTGAAACCGCCCCCCACCGAGGAGATCAGCCCTAGAATGGGGTTCTTCCTCGTGCTGGCCACGATGGCGTTTTTCATCATCGGTCTCGGTGTGCCGTCTATTTGAGGCCCCTTACTGTGTTCCGATGTAGCCCACGCAGCACCGTCGAAGAGCTCTACCATTCCGGACGTCTACGCCTGGATCTGCCTCGCATCGACCGACTGACCCTGCCCGTCTATCCCCGGCCAGCGCCAATCGAGCGGGTTCGGGCCATGCTGTTGGGGGTGGCCATTGGCGATTCGCTGGGGAACACCAGCGAGAGTCTCAACCCCGACCACCGTCACTCCCAATATTGCTGGATTGAGGAGTATCTGCCCAACCGCCACGCTGACGGGAGAGCGGTGGGGCTACCGAGCGACGATACCCAGCTCACCTTTTGGGCGCTGCGCAGCCTGTTGCAGTGTCAAACCCTGGACCGCTTCCGGCTGGCCGAGGCATTCTGCCGAACCCGCATCTTCGGTCTCGGAAAGACCATGCGCGCCTGGCTTCGCCAGGCCAAATCGGCCAGCGACCCTTGGGATGCACGCCAGCCCAGTGCCGGCAACGGTGCCGTGATGAAGGTGGCCGGGCTTATTGCCCCTCATCTCTTGAGCGGCTGCGCTACAACCTGGCTTTGGGACGTCATTGTGGGCTCGGCGCTCACCCACGACGATCCCACCTCCACGGCTGCTTGCGTGGCCTTTGCCAATCTTTTGGAAGGTCTGTTGCACTGCCAGCAACCCCCCGGCAGCAACGAACTCATCGAAACCTTTGCTGGAGTCATGGAGGTCGTCGAGGGCGAGGTGTTGCTGCGCAGCCGGGTGCCCCACAGTGACTACCTCGGTCCCTGCTACCGACGGGTGAGCCAGGTGGCCAGCATGCTCCATCTCAGCGCTAGCGAAGTGGGCCGAAGGCTATACAGCGGCGCTTTTCTGCTGGAAACCATGCCGGCCGTACTGCATCTTGTGGCCCGCTACCGAAATGATCCGCAACAGTGCATTCTGGCTGCGGTCAACGAAACTCGCGACAACGACACCATCGCCTCGATGTGCGCCGCGGCCATGGGGGCTCTCTATGGCACCGCCGCTTTCCGCCCGTCCTGGATCGAGGGCCTTCTGGGCCGAACCACCCAGAACGACGATGGGGAAGTGTTTCGCCTTCTGGACCAGCTGGAGAGCCTGGCCACGGAACGTGGGCCCTAGTCGCTGACCAGTTCCAGCAGATACTCCTGAATGCGGTGGCGCTCGTCGGCAGTGGCCGCCTTCAGGTTCAGCATAGAACGCAGGTCGCTCAAGCGCAGGCGCACGGATTTCTGAATTTCAGGATAGCGCCGGTCATCGGCGCGATGCCAGTGCAATCCGGTCAGCCGCGAGCGCAGCGCCGGAGGAATGGCCTCGCCGGCGAGTTCCCACGAGGCAATTTGAAAGATGGCCGCCACCAGGCTGGGAATCACCGTGAGAATCGACTCTTTTTCCAGCCGGGCCAGCAACTTGGGCAGGCAGCCGAAGGCGAGGGCGGGTTCCAGGCGAAAGCCGGCCGGCTGCCCGGGGGCCGCCAGCCGACCCAGGGCCCAGCTGGCCTTTTCTCGATGGGCCGGCTTGTTGTGGCTCTCCACCACCGACACCAGCGCCGGTATGAGCAAATGGGGTCGTTGTCCGCACTTTCCCAACGAGTTGAGCAGGGTAACCGACCAACCCACCTGTCGATGTCGGCCATATACCGCCAGCAGGTCTTCGGTCCAGTTGTCCCACAACAGCTTGCCGGGGGTTTCCGCCAGCTCCTGGTTCAGATTGGGGTCCAGATTCGAGCTTTGTTGCATGCGCTCGCGCACCCACAGCTCCAGGCGGCGTTCGTAGCGCGAAATTCTGGAATCGCCGGTGGCATACCTCGACAGCACCGTTCGGGCGGCGCGAAAGACCACGCGACAACCGATCTGGTTGCCATTTCCCATCCTTAGCAGTTGGTCCACCAACCCCTGGAACAGATGGGCGCGGTTGCTGGCCGAGGCCGAGGCCTGCTCCAGGGCCCGAAAGCGCTCCCACAACGGGCCGTCGCTGGGGAAGCGGGTCAGGTCGGCGGCCAGGCGGGTCCACTCGGCCAGTTCCACCTCCCTACCCTCGGGCTCCTGAGATCCTCCTCGTGCGCGCGGCACCGAGGGCAGGCTCAGGCTGGCACCCTCGGGCAAAGCCTGCGAGGCCGACACGGGACCTTCGCGGCCGACTTCCAACAGCAGTCGAACCTTGGGGTCGTCGGGATGGACCAGGGTCAGTTTCAAACGCTCATCAAATCCATAGTCCACTTCCAGGTCGACCCGCGACCCCGGGCTCAGCCCCGCCTGGGCCACGTCGTTCAGGCAGGCCGAGCGAAATCGCTGCAACACGGTGCCGTGCCCGGGCCGCGAACCCATGCCCACCCAGATCGGGAAGTTGAGGTTGCCCTGCTGGGCATCGGGCACCGCCAGGCCCTTTACCAGTCGTCGATAGGGGTAGGCCTGACCCTGGGCCACCAGAGGAATGAGGCTGGGTTTACCGGCCGTTTTGACCTCCAGAGAAATGTGACTGGGGTTGATTCTGCGGGCCGCCTGGCCCTGGGCCCCGGCGGCGTAGAGGGCGGCCCCTCGGGCCACGGCAAAGTCTGGGTTGGGTTGAAAGTGCAGCACATTCGGCCCCAGCAGCGACTGAAGGCGGGCTTTGATGAGGGGAAAATAGGTCATGCCGCCGTTGTGTAACACCGCTTCCAACTGAGGCAGTGAACCCAGCCGGGCCCGCGCCTTCAGCAAGATTTCCAG
Source organism: uncultured Burkholderiales bacterium (assembly GCA_964649085.1). Classification (GTDB taxonomy): domain Bacteria; phylum Vulcanimicrobiota; class Xenobia; order Xenobiales; family JADMJV01; genus JADMJV01. The sequence continues at coordinate 4,492 of CAZYPN010000076.1, forward strand.
CACCGGCACCACCAGCGTGTCCAGTCGATCGGTAAAGGGGCTCTGGTCGAAGGCTTGTTGAGGATCGAGCTGTTCCACCAGGTCCAGAGACAAATCCTGACACAGGAAGGGCGCCAGGATGGTCTCCATGATGCGCACGTCCACGGCGTAGCGAATGGGAGCCTCGCCCTCCAGAAAGTTGCCCTGGAAGAAGGCCTTATAGCTGGCCTTGTCGGAGGCCGATTCATAGCCCGCCCCCCACAACTTCTTGAACTTCTCGGCATACAGGGTGAGCTCAATGCGAAGTTGTTGCTGACGCTCGGGCACAAGGGTGCGAATGGGGGCGTGATTGAGCACGTGTTCGGCAATGGCCTGATCGATGCGATTGCCCCCCATGCGCGTGCGCGACCCCACCGCCAGGTCTTCTACCTCGAAGCGTTCCAGCTCCGAATTCCAGCACACCCGGTGCAAAGACACGTCGAGAGTACCGCCTCCCAGGTCGTACACCGCCAGCGTGCGAGGATGGGTGACGTCGAAAACGTCGCCCAACTCGCCCTGTTGCAACTGATGGAGGAAATGATACAGAGCCGCGTGCGGCTCGGGCAGCAAAATCACCTCTTCCTCGCGCCAACCCGCCAGACATGCGGCGCGCCGAGTGGCCTCGACGGCATCGGCTTCATAGGAAGCCGGATGGGTGATGACCACCCCCCGCGTGCGGCCAGGAAATCGATCTTGAATTTCCTGGCGACAGAATTGAAGCACGGCCGAGGCCGCTTCCTCGGGCAATACCTGGGGGCGGCTCGCCCCCTCCAGCGGATAGCAAAAGGGCTCGTCGTTATCCGACACCCCCATGTGGTCTTTCCAGGCGAAGACGGTGCTGTTGCGAAAGGCGTGAAACTGGGTGCGCACGTGCTCGCCCAGCTGGGCTTGCGAGCCCTGAAAGCGCACGCACGAGGGCACCAGCGCCGTGCGCTCCAGCGCCCCCTGGGCGTTGGGAAGGGTCAGTTCAACCTGCTGCACGCTCCAATCGCGGCGCAGGTTTTGGGTGGCCACCGCCACCACGGTGTTGGTCGTGCCCAGGTCGATGCCGATCGGCACGGTGCGCAGCACTTCGCCCAGCGACTCTACGAAATCGGCCGTTTCGGCCAGGCGTTTCCCTGGCTGATTGGCCAACACCATGGTTTTGATTCCGCGCGCCTTCAGCTGCTGTAGCAGATCGGCATAGCCATTGTCGTTGCTTACCACGGCGATCATGGCCAGGTTGAGTCGCGACTGTTCAGACAGCTCCCAGGCGGTGCGAACCAGCAATCCGTCCACTTCCTGGGGCACCGGATCCAGCCCGGGCGTCAGTTCGAAGCGATACTGGTACTGGCGAAAGGCGCCGCCGTAGGCCGCCAGTACGGCAGGGGTGTTGGAGAAGGCCCGGCGTTCCACCAGCCGCCCGTGGCGCCGACACACCTGTTCCACCGTCTCCAGGTTGGGCTTGATATTATCCAGGTCCAGCAATACCGCGATGTTCATCGTCGTCACCCTCCACTTCGCACACCCTCGCCGGCGCTATCAGCCGATTGCCCACCCTCCATCCCGGAGCCACGGCCCGGACCCGCCTCACTTGCTGGCCGTCGAAGGGCCTTCCCGACACATATTGATAGTCCGACAGCTCAGCTTCGTTGAGTTCAAAGGGCCCTTCGTCCGGTGGAAAGCGCCTCAAGCCCAGCTCTTCCAGGGCCGTATCCCACTCTTCCAGGGCGATCAGCACCCGCAGTTGCTCGCTATCGGGTTCGGGCAGTTGGCGCAGGCGCGACACCACCTGGTGCAGCTGATCCAGTACGGGTACGGCTCGCGATTGCAGGGCTCGAGTCAGGCGGAACAAGCCCTCTTCCAGAGCCCTCTGGCGCAGCTCTTCCAGTTGTCTCTGGCTGTCTTCCAGTTGCCATTCCAGTTCCTCGATGCGAATGCGCAGAGCGGCCTCGGTTTCGCCCAGTTCCTGAGCCAGCTTCTGGGCGGCGTCGTCGGTAAGGTGACGCGTGGTCAGCCGGCACTCCACCCTGAGATCCATGAAAAAGCGACGCAGAGCCTGACTGGCTCCGGCTGCCAGCAGCTTGCGATAGGCCGGCATTCGGGCCAGCTCGGGAACCCGCTCGGCCAGAATATAGAGGAAAAGATAGGTCTTTTCCGCGGTGTTGTAGCGGTTAAAGAGCCGCACGGCCTCGTTCAGCAGCAGCAGATCGCGATGGGCGTCGTCGACCGCAAACAGCTGCGGTGCCCAGGCCCGAAACTGATCCACGTCGGCCGGAGTCCGCTGGACCACCCGGTCGATTCTCAGTTGTGGGTCCAGCCCCACCAAAAAGCTGCGCGCCTCCTTTTGCAGGTGCGCATCCAGGCGTTGCAGCTGCACCCGGCCCCCGTCGCGAAGCTGCTGGCAGCAGGCCTGGGCGGCTGCGCCGCCCCTGGCCTCCTCGTCGCTCAGCTTGCGGGCACGCCGTTCGAGAAAGGCCTGAAAGAGAGTCCAGGTGTTCGCTTGATCTACCATCGTTTCGATGGTAGCCGGAGGTGCGACATCCAACGTCGCAGTGGCTGGCTCAGCCCCCGAGGTCGTTGCTCAGTTCGCCCTCCCGAACGCCATAAATCCCCGCGTAGCCCACCTCTTCTCGGGTGATGTCGCGCCAGCTGCGCGCATACTGCTGCACCTGGCCTGCATAGCGGGCCACCAGATCTTCCAGGCTCTTTCGGTCGGTTTTGTAGTCGACGATATCCCAGCCCTGTCCCTGGTCCAGGGCCAGGTCGATGGTGCCAAAGAGCCACTGACGGTCCAGGCGATGACCAAAGGGAATTTCAACCAGGCGCTGGCGGGCGGCCAACACTCGGCTCCAGAACGGGGTGGCCCGAATGTTTTCCAGCACTTCCAGAGCGGCTTCCAGGTGGTCCTGTAGTTCGGGCAGGTCGAAGGCATACCAGCTGGCCAGGCGCTTCAGTTGGGCACGGTCGAACTCGGGATGGGCCACCATCTGCTCTAGCAGGCGGTGCATCAGGTCGCCCCAGGCCACCCCGCCCGGCGAGAAATCGTCGGGCGGCAACAACGATTTTAGTAAGGGCTCATCGCTATTCGAGGTCACCGAGTGGCGTTCCCAGCTGGGGGTGAGGCATTGGTGCAGGCGCTGTTGCTCGAGCTGGACCAGAGATTCGATGTGGGCCGCCGTCAGCAGTTCCTGGGCGGGCGGCCGCTGCGGCCGAGGAGCGCGGGGCCGCAGCACAGGACATTCGCTGAGAAACGGGTCAAAGGGAGCCCAGGCCGGAGACCCCGAGCGTTGTTGACCGGTCCAACGCGAAATGACCAGCTGGTTCTGGGCCCGGGTGGCCGCCACGTAGCAGAGTCTCAGGTGCTCGGCCTCTAATTGCTGTTGTTCCTCGCTCTCCCAGACTTCCCAGTCGCTGGGTCGAGCCAGCACTCTACGTCCTTTGCGCATACAGAAGGCCGCTCGGGCACCGTTGTCGCTTCTCTGCACGGCGTGTTCCACGTAGCGAGGAAGCCCCTGAGTGGGCGCGGCCAGCAGCACGACCGGCGCTTCCAGGCCCTTCGCCTTGTGCAGGTTCAGCAGGCGCACCCCGTCCTGGCTCTCGGGTTGGGGCGGCAGGCCAACGGTGCCCTGCTCCAGCAGTTCCTGACAGGCCTCGGCCACCGTCATTCCGGCTTCTGTACAGGCCGCCAGGGCGTCGACCAGCGCCCGCTCCTCGGCCTCGGGGCACCACACTAGGCCCAGCTTCTTCAACACCTGGTGCAGGCCGGCTCCTGGCGGCAGCTGCCCGAGCTGCTGGCGAAGTTCGTCAAGAAACTCCAGCATGTGTTCCACTTCGGGTTCACTTTGCCCATTGAAGTAACGGAAGAGCTGCGCGTCGCTGTGGCCGATCAGCTGGCCTCGCAGCAATCCCACCAGGGCAATGCGGTCGTCGGGACGGGCCAGAACCTGTAGCAAACGCAAGAGGCTGCGCCCCCTGCTGCTCAGCGTTACTTGCTCGGCGCCCAGCTGGCAAAGGATGCCAGCTTCCGTCAGCGCCTGTTGGTAATGCCTGCGCTCGGCTTTGCGCGAGGTGAGAATCAGGAAGTCCGAGGGCCGTGCCCCGGCCTGGCAACGATCCTGGATCCACCCGGCGATCAGGCTGGCCTCGGTTCGATTGACGTCCGTGCTGCGTTCGCACTCGACCAACAAACAACTTACGGCCGCCGTGTCGCTGGCCTCGCGGGTTGCGATCAAGGGCTGATAGGGCACTCCGAGGGGAGTCGTCGGGCCAGCAAACACTTCATTGATCCACCGGCACAGTTCGGGCACCGACCGATAAGATTGCTGCAGGGCCAACTCCTGGGCGCCTCTGGCCAGCAACTGCTGTCTGGCCTGCTTATAGGTCTCGATGTCAGCCCTACGAAAACGATAGATCGACTGTTTGGGGTCGCCCACCAGATACAGGCTGCTGGTTTCGGTCAGCAGGGAAAAGATTTCGGCCTGGAGCGGATCGGTATCTTGAAATTCGTCGACGCATAACAGCTTGAATCGCTGTTGCAGAGCCTGGCGAACACTTGGGTGCTGGCGCAGGAGCCGGGCGCACAGAAACAGGAGGTCGTGAAAGTTCACGCGACCTCGCCGTAGCCGTTCCTGGCGGCACTGTTGACGCACCGGGTCGAGAAAAGTCACCACCTGGTAGTAGAGGTGGGCCTGCCATTGATGCACATAGTCCTCAACCCAAAGGCTTCGAAAATCTTCAACCAGCTGGTCAACCCTCTCCAGGTTCTGGTTCTGCTCAGCTCGGCTCTGGCCCCAGTATCGCTTGACGATCTTGGGTGTGGTTTGCCACTCTGCCAGAAGGGCCAGCAGGTCTCGAGGGTGCTCACGACGAGCCAGTGGCAGCTGGCTGATCAGCCGATGGGCCAGCCTGAAGAGTCCGCAGGTCGCATCGGGATCCCAGGGAGCCAGCCTCTCGCTCAGTTCTCGGGCAAAGCTTTCAATGGCCTGCCAGGCAGCATCGGTGGCCGGAGGTTCCAGTGGGCTTGCGGGGTACTCCACCTCGCCGTGCTCGCACATCCAGGCCAGCGGCTGCTGCAGGTCCACGGCGGTGGCATCCATTTCCTGAAGGCTGCGCAGCAGCCTGCGCCCCGATGGGGTTTCGATGGCCTTGCGCAAGATCTTATGCCTCAGCAACTGGTCTTGCTGCTCCTCCAGTTCGCGGAAGTCCGGCCCCAGTCCGGCTTCCACCGGATACTGCCTCAGCAAGGCCGCACAAAAACTGTGCACGGTGCCCACGAAAAGCTCGTTAAATCGGCTCAACACCCCACGGGCTCGTGCCGCCTGGGCACCTTCGCATGCTTGCTCTAGCTTCAGGCGCAGCCGGCCCCGCAGTTCTGCGGCTGCTTTACGGGTGAAGGTCACGGCCGCCAGCTGGTGGGCATCCAGCCCGTCTTCGAGCAGGGCCTGGGCCAACCGGGCCACCAGACTGGTGGTTTTCCCCGTTCCCGCCGAGGCCTCCACCAGGCACCTGCGGAGCCTGTATGAAGTCACGGCACCTCCAGCAGGCGTCGACGAAACTCCAGCATCTGGTTGTCCGGGTTTTCCAGCTTGCTGTGCACGGCCTGCGGGTCGTGAGCCTCGCAGGCCCCCCGATAGGCACAAAAACGGCAGTCCTTTTCCACTTCGTGGGTGTGCACAAAAGCGCCGCTGCGCAAGGGCTCGAGCACCCACTGCAAAACCCTCTCCAACTCGTCCTTTTGGGGTGGGCCCAGATGTACCCAGGTGGTTTCCGCCGCCGTTGTGGGAAAGTAATACGACGATTGAACCACTTGCCCGGGGCGTCCTTTGCGCGCCAGCAGTTCTTCGGCTACCAGGGCATACAGGGCGTGCTGCAGCAGTCTTCCCCGGTCGTAGCGAGGTGAATTCCTGGCTGTATACAGTTTGCGTCCGGTCTTGTAGTCCACCACCGCATGGCCTTCCGGCAGCCGGTCCAGGCGGTCGATGCGTCCGCGCAGCCTGAGGCGCATGGAGGGTGACAGGTTCAGCTCGATGGGATCGGGCGAGGTCAACTCTTCCTGGTCGTCGGGTCCCAGGCCAAAGCCCACCTCCAGTGCTACGGGTTGCCGTTCGGGCGAGGCCAGTTCCAATTGCAGAAAGCGTTCAAGCTGTTGCAGCAGGTCTCTTCTCTCGGCTCTTTCCAAAGCCAACGATGGGGGAGGGAAGGCCTGCTGGACTTGCTTCAGTTGCTCGTCGAGCAACTGTTCCAGCCGCGGGCGGTCGCGCTGGCGGTCGGGGCGCCAACCACGTTCGCGAAGGCCGCGGTAGTAGAGGGCAAACACTTCGTGCAGCAGGCTGCCCCGCGTGGCTGCGTCCAACCAGCCGTCGGGATTGGGCAGCTCCAGTGGGGGTGGCCTGAGACCCAGGCCCTGTTCAAGGAAGAATTGGAAAGGGCAGGTGGCCAGTTGTTGCAAGCGGCTCACGGAAAGGGGGCCACCCCGGCTGCGCGGGTCCCACCTGCCTGCGGCTTCCGCCACCAGGCCATCAAATTCTGTAAATATCGACGACTGGCGGGCCTGGCTTGCCTGAAAAGCTCGGGCCTGCCAGGGAAACAGTTGCTGCAGGGCCTCGGGCTGGGCCGGCGCCGGGGAAGGGTTGTGGCGAAACTCCAGCCCTTCGAAGAGGTCTTCATACGAGCGTAACGCCTGATGGTTCTGACGGGCCAGTTCGAAAAAGATCCAGGCCGGGAGCTGGGGTTGCTCGCCGGCCTCGTCCAGTTGTGCATAACTTAAGGTCAGCGTTCCCCTTCGGGTGATGAGACGATCGCGCAGATGTTGTTGAAAGTCAGCGTAGCGCTGAGAGGCTCGCGGCAGCCAGGGTGACAATTGCTGGCGCTCGTCGTCATCGAGCACGCAATCGGCCGTGGAAGCGGGCTCCACTCTTCCTTCCTCGACACCGATCCAGAAAAGCTGCTTTCGCCCGCTCAGGCCCAGATGTTCAGGGCGACACACGTGTAGCCATCCGGGTCGGGGCCTGCTGGCCAGCACCTTCAGGTTTTGCAGGCGCTGCTGAACTTGCTGCAGCCCATCTTCCAGCGTCCATTGTTCGCCGGGCAGTTGCTTGATTTCTTCCAGCATGGCCAGCAGGGCCTTGCGAACCGACCCCTGGGCCTGGTCTCGAACCACTCCATCATAAATCAGCGTTTCCTGCAGCCCCACAAGCCAGCGCCTGAAGTCCACCCGGCCAGAGTTTTCGCTTTCGGGAAAACGTTGAAACAGTCGTCGCAACCACTGCTTGAAAGCCTGCAGAGCCTCGACTTCTCGGTCTTGGCGCTGACGAAGGTGGCGCTCCAGGGCTTCAAGACGGGGAAAATAGGTCTGACGTCCCCAATGAATCTGGGCCCCCTCCAGCAGGCGCACAGCTTGGGAAGGGCTGGGCGCGGCCTGCAGCAGGTCAGCCTTCAGCAATTCGCTCAGCTGATAGGCGCTGCAGCCCTCCTCGAGCCACTGCAACAGTCGTTGCAGAGTCTGGCCAGGACGGGTGTAGAGGGCGGGAACACCGGCCTCGAAAGTGCAGGGCATTTGCATTGCGGCCAGCCGTTCCAACAGGCAAGCCTCGTCGCTTTCCTGGGCGCCGATTTCCACCTGGTCCAGGGGGATGCTCTGCTCCAGCAGTTGCCGGGCAATGGCCTCCAGTTCCTCACTGCGTCGAGCGGCCGAGAAGAAGGTTGGGCCAGCCGGCTGAACAACCTCGACGGGCTCGCGCTCGGCCCATCCGGCAGGCAGCTGCCCGGCGGCCGGCCCACGGGGTCGAAGGGACAGGCCAGGTGCTTGCTGCATCCATTGGATTTCGAGCAACGACCAGCGGTGGTAGGGGTCTATCAGCACAGGATCGTCGTCGCCGATCGGCAGGCTGGGCGGGGGCGTTCGCAGGATGTCGGCTCGATCGGCCAGCCTTTCCTCGGCAAGGTAGCGTTCGTAGGCGCAAAACAGCTTCCGCAACTGATCACGCTTGGGCCCCGGCGGCAAGTTGTCCAGGGTGGTAGCCTTGAGGCCGGCCAGACGAAACTGACACAGGGTTCTCCAAAGAGCCTCGGCGGTGCCCGGAAATTCCAGCACCTCGGAAAAGTGCCCGGGATGCATGTCCATGCCCCGCATCAGTGCCAGAATTAAACTCGGGCCCAACGACTCGGGACAGGGGTGGATACCTCGGGCCACCAGATCGGGCGCCACCGCCTCGAGTGCCATTTGGAATGGGGTCACGATTCTCAAGTTCACCCAGTTGCAGTCCTCGAGCAACAGTCGTTCTGCCAGATTCCAGCGTCGCCCCTGATTGGCCACAAAGACCCATTTGGGCAGTACGGGCCTCTGCTGGCACAGTTCGATCAATTGGTGAATGAAGGGATCTGCCATCGACTCCCCAGGATTCTTCCCGATCCCATAGGGCCCTGCTTTGAATGGGGTAGTCAAAAAGTGTCGCGGTACTCAGCGGGTAGGGCTAGCGATCGAACGTCGACAGGGTGCCTCGCATATAGGCGTAAGTCCTGGGAAACAGCTCAAGGATGTAGCCATGCACGGTAGCCAGCCTCAGCCGCTCCATATAGAACAGTGCCAGCAGTTCGGCAAAGGTTTCACGCGGGCCCGTGCCCTCGGCACTGAAAGCCGAGGCGTGGCGGCGCTGCTCGGCCGACATTTCTCTCAGGTCCTGCTGATACACCTGCAAAAAGGGCTGCTGCTTCGAGGGCATGCCGAAGCAGTGGTCACAGGCATGGCCAAATTCGTGCAAGAAGACTTCGGTAGCAAAGTCGTTGGTTTTTCTCGGGTCGCCTCGGTGGCGAGGAACCTCTTCGGCCACCACCACGCAGTTTCGGATGGGGTCGAAGAAGGCGGTTTCGCTCTTGGGCAGTGCCTGGGCGGGGCGGTCGGACAGGTAGGCCTGGAAATAGTCCTCGACACGCGGCACCAGCAGAATTTGCAGGCCCCTGGTGAAGACCGTTTCCTTCAATCGTTCGGGCAATATTCTCAGGCCGACCACAACCTGGGCCTGGACTTCCGCCGATCTGGGAGTCTCTTTCATCACCTGAATGACCCCGAATTCGCCGCCACGCTTCCATCCGGGTTCGGCTGGCGCACTGAGCTGCAGCAGGCAGAACAGTATCAGGATCGCCAGCATCGACTCAGAGCGCCTGCAGCATGTGGGTTAGAAGTTGTGCGTCACGGGCCGCCAGTGCTTCCAGTTGCGCCTCGGGCTGCGAGGATGCTCCATCCAGGTTTAAAAACTGGCTGATCAAGGCTCGCCGTACCGCCGGAGGAATCTGGGGTAAGGTGGAAATGGCCAGGGTAATGCTTTGGATTGCCTGGGTGCCCAATATTTTGAAGACTTGCGCCGAATGTTCCGGTGGCATGCTCATCAAGATAATGGCGCGTTTCTGGTCGGCTGAAAGTTGGCTCCAGCGCTCCAAAGATTGCCGCAAGGCTGCCAGCACCCTCTGAGGTTGGGCGGCCAGGAACTCCTGGAACATCTGTCTTGGGCTGGGGATTTTTCTCACCGGAACGCCTACCAGCGGGGCCAAAAATTCCGCCATTGCTTGCTCTTCTCGCTGCTCCGAGGCCTTGGCCTGGCGGGCTTCCCGGGCGATGTTCGCGAGCATCGGTTCCAGGCCGCTCGTCAGGTCTTCGAAGAGTGCCGCTGGAAGAGCTGAACACACCAGGCAGAAACGGTCGTATTCGCCCAGTGACCTGGTTTTTCGGGAGTAGAGAACGCCAGCCGAGGCGAACAGAGCCACTCCAACCACCCACTCGAGAATCATCCCGGCCAGCGACCGACCTGGGGATGTTGATTCAACCATTGTTGCAGGGGTGTCAGGCTAGCCGGCGGGTTCAGGCTGAGCAGGCCCAGACCACCCAGCAACATCGCCGAACCCACCCCAACGTTGAGGGCAAACTGTCCGTCCAGTTCGCCCTGCTGTGTCACACGGCGTGCTTCTAAAGCGCTTCCCAGCGCCAGAACTCCGGCCCCAGCCGCCACCAGCAGCGGTTGGCGAGTCCAGCCGCCCACCAGGCCCAGCGCACCGCCGCCGAGCGAAAGGGTGGAGCTGACAACGTCTTGTGGACTGATGTCGGCCGTTGTGGATTTTCGGGGTGGGGGGGAGACCAGGGGGTGAAATCGTTGGATCTTCATAACCTCAACCTAGCCTGCAGTGCTGAAATTCCGGTGAAAGTTTCAGGGCAGGGTGCCAGGCTGGAGGTTGAGAATCCAGCCCCCCATGCGACTGTTCAACTTCCTGCTTAGCGCCGCTCTCCTGTCTACTCCCCTCGCGGCTGACGAGGGGATGTGGCTGTACAATCAGCCTCCCCTTCAGCAACTCCAGTCACGCTATGGGTTTCAGCCTTCCCCCGAGTGGCTCGATCATCTGATGAAGTCTTCGGTGCGTTTCAACAGCGGCGGTTCGGGCTCGTTTGTTTCGTCCGATGGTCTGGTGATGACCAATCACCACGTGGCTGCCGATTCGATTCAGAAGCTGTCGGGTCCGGGCAAGGACTATATCAGCGATGGCTTTCGCGCCACTCGACGCGATCAAGAGTTGCCCTGCCTTGATCTGGAGTTGAACGTGCTGCAGTCGATCGAGGACGTGACCCCTAAGATTCAATCCGTTATCCGTCCCGGGATGACCGGCGAAGAGGCCGAGAAGGCCCGGCGTGCTGCCATCAATACGCTGGAGCAGGCCGAGAGCAAGGCCAGCGGCCTGCGTTGCGATGTGGTCACGCTCTATCGCGGCGGCGCCTACCACCTGTATCGCTACAAGCGCTACACCGACATTCGCCTGGTGTTTGCGCCTGAAATCGGGGCCGCGTTCTTCGGTGGCGACAGCGACAACTTCGAGTATCCCAGGCACTGTCTGGATATGACCTTCTTTCGGGTCTACGAGAATGGCCAACCGTTACGTTCAGAGCATTACCTGAAATGGTCGAAGACAGGGGTTCAAGACCAGGACCTAATCTTTGTTTCGGGCCATCCGGGGCGTACCAACCGTTTGAACACGGTGGCTCATCTGAAGTTCTTCCGCGATGTTCAGTATCCGTCCACGATGGATTATCTGAGGCGGCTGGAGGTGTTGCTGAATCTGTATTCGGAGCGCAGTGCCGAAAATCGTCGCCAGGCTCAGGATGAACGTTTCGGCGTGCAGAACAGTCGCAAGGCCCGTGGCGGGGGCCTACAAGGGCTGCAGAACCCGGCCATGATGCGCGAAAAGATTGCCCGCGAGCAGGCTCTGATCCAGGCCGTACAGGCCAACCCCGAGCTACGCAGCCAGCTGGGCGAAGCCTGGCACGAAGTCGACCGGGCCCTGGCAGCCTTTCGCAGCATCTATCTGCGCTATGTGATGCTGGAGCAAGCCCGCGCCTTTCATTCCGATCTGTTCGGTAAGGCGCGGACTCTGGTCAGGGCCTCGGTCGAGTGGTCCAGGCCCAATGCCGAGCGGCTGCGCGAGTTTGCCGAGTCGCATCGCAAGTCGCTCGAGCAGTCTCTCTACTCGCCTGCGCCCATCTATGCCGAGCTTGAGCAGGTTCGGCTGGCCGATTCTCTGGGGCTGGCCTGTGAACTGCTCGGTGCCGAAGACCCCCTGGTGCAGCGGATTTTGGACGACCTGTCGCCAAAAGAACGGGCCCGCCAGTTGGTCAGCCAGTCCCGCCTGGCCGATCCCGAGTTCCGCAAGCAGTTGGCCCGACTTTCTGCCGACGAATTGCGGCGTCACGCCGACCCCATGATCGGGCTGGCCTGGCTGGTGGATGACGAGAGTCGCAACCTGCGCTCTCAGTATGAGAAGAACGTTTCCGAGCCCCTGGAGCAGGCCTACAGCAAGATCGCCCGGGCCGCGTTGGCCACTCGTTCGAGTCCGGATCTGTATCCGGATGCCACGTTTTCGCTACGGTTGGCCTTCGGCAAGGTTCACGGCTATCGTGACGGTTCGCTGGACATTCCCTTTACCACCACGCTGGGCGGGCTTTTCGAAAAGTCCCAGGCCCACGCCGGCCAGGCCCCGTATCAGGTGCCCGCCAGCTGGCAGCGAGCCCGCTCGCGACTCGACCTGAAGGTGCCCTTCAACTTTATTTGCGATGCCGACATTATTGGCGGCAATTCGGGCAGCCCCGTCGTCAACCGGCAGGGCGAAGTTGTGGGATTGATCTTCGACGGGAATCTGGATTCGCTGGTACTGGACTTTCTCTACTCCAACCAGCGCGCTCGCGCTCTGGCCGTCGATGCCCGCGCCATGCTGGCCACGCTTCGCCAGATATACGATATGAACGGTCTGGCCGAGGAAATCGAGGGCTCGGGTTCCTAGTCCTCTCCGGTCATCAAGAAAGTCTCAAGCGCTCGCAGCGGAAATCCCCGTTGACGGGCAGAAGCGCCCGACATGACTGCACCGATCGTCTGTGGAACCGACTTTTCATCGCTGGCCGAGGCTGCCTGTGGCCTGGCTTACCAATGGGCTCGAAAGCAAGCGCTTCCGTGCCATCTGATTCACGTCGCCGACGACTGTGCCGCGGCCCAGGCGCCCCTGCGGGCGGGGGCCGAGCGCCTGGGGTCCGAAGTACGGGTGGAGTGCCAGCAGGGGCTGCCCGACGAGGTGCTTGCCCTGCGGTCGGAACAGATCGGGGCCGGCTTACTGGTGGTGGGTTCGTTGGGTCGCCGCAGCGTCACCGACTGGCTGCTGGGAAGCACAGCCGAGCGGGTGGTGCGCCTCAGCAAAGTGCCCACCCTGGTGGTTCGACAGCCCGAGCGAATGCTGGCCTGGTTGGCTGGCGAACGTCCCTTGCGATTGCTGCTGGCCGTAAGCCTCGATGGCTCGGTGGAGCCGGCCCTGCGCTGGATCGACAGCCTGGCTCGGCTGGGGCCGGTAGAGCCCGTGGCGGTCCAGGTTGCCGGCGGCCCGCACCTTAACGACGAATGGTATCGACAAGAAAGCGAGAGTCTTCAGCGCTATTGCGGATGGAGTCCCGAACGCTGCCACGTCGAGGTGTGCCAGTGGACCGTCGAGCAGCACTTGCTGCACCTGGCCGAGCAGCGCCACAGCGATTTGATCGTGATGGGCACGCGCCAAAGAACCGGTTTGGAGCGCATGTGGCGCGGTTCCGTGTCCATGGCCGTGCTGCGCCGCTCGCAGGTGAGCGTGGCCTGCGTGCCAGGCTAGGATCAAACACCTGTTCTCGGGGCGACGCAGGAGCCCTGGAACGGATGTTTTGAGCCAACATCTACCCGGGGAGCGGAGCGAGCCGGGCCAGGGGCAGTTCAGAAAAGGAACCCCAAGGTTGTCGTCCCGAAAGGGGCAAGATGAGATTTCTGCTGTTGTTCGTGATGCTGGGTCTGGTGGGTTGTACTCCACCGACCGTCTCCAACACCCCTCGCCCCACTCCCGCGCAGACCCCCGTGGCCCGTCAACAGCGCAGCCAGGTGATCATCATCGGTGGCGGATTGGCCGGGCTGTGCACGGCCTATCACCTGAAGCAGGCGGGCATCGATTATCGCATTCTCGAGCTGGCGCCTCGCGTGGGTGGGCGGGTGCGCACCGGTACCTATCCTGAAGAAACACGTGCCGAGGTGGGTCTGGCCGAACTGTGGGACGGTAACCCGGCCCTCGACATCGCTCGAGCCCTCAAAGTTTCCCTGGAAGAGTCGGAACTCGGCGTGTCTAGCTTGGTGCTGCATGGCAAGCTCGAAGGGCAGGTGGGCGACAAAAACAATCAGGCCTATATTCAACGGGTGCTGGGCGCCGACTATGCGGCTTATCAGCGCTGGGACCAGCAGATGTTGAAGCACCTTGAGGCCCTGGAGAAGCGGCCGATCGCTCCTGACCTGATGGCTCTGAAGGACGTGTCGATGGAGGCCTGGCTCGCCAAAAGCGGCCTGCCGCCGCGAGCCCAGGCGCTGGTTCGGGCCGTGCTCGAGCCTGAAATTGGCACCACCCTGGGGCGCATCAGTGCCCTGGACGGCATTGCCGAGTGGCACCTGTTTGCCGGTGAGGGGGCCATGCCTCATCACGTCGTCGGTGGCAACCAGGTTCTGACGGAAACCCTGGCCGACTATGTGGGCCGCGAGCGTATCGATCTCAACACCCAGGTGACCAACGTCATCGACGGTCCCGAAGGGGTGGAGGTGCGGGCCGTGTGCACCAGCGACTTTTCCAACCAGGTGTATCAAGGCGAGGTGGCGGTGCTGACGGTACCGCTCTACCGCCTGTTTGAAATTCAGTTTGAACCCCGCCTTCACGACGACATCTACAAGGCCATCCACACTCAAATGTGGGGTGCTTACTTCACGGCTCACGTCCAGCTCGACAAAGCTGCCGAGAAATACTGGACGGTCAAGGATACCAGTCTGTTGCCCATTCTTACGGGCGGGCCGCTGGGTGTGATCTATGCTGGCGAGTCGGCAAGTTCCGAGAGGGTGCTGGTCAACCTGCTGGTTACCGGCGATTCCGCCGAAGTGTACAATTCACGCACCATGTCGCTCGATGACGTCCAGCAGAAGCTGACCGAGGCCTTCGAAAAGCAGTTCCCCGGCATCAAGCCGATGATTCGCAAGTGGACTTTCTATCGCTACCATCCTCGGGCCATCGCCGCCTGGCCGGTGGGTCGTTCGCGTTTCGACGCGCTTTCGGAAAAGTTGCGCCAGCCCCACGGGCGTCTTTACTTCGGGGGCGACTTTACCGAGAGCAGCCATTCCGACGGTGCGGCTCGTTCGGCCCTGCGCATGAGCGGGCAGATTCGCCAGCGCCTCAAGCCCTGATCTGGATCAGCCCCAGACGGGACGCGATCGCCTATGCTGACTGCAGCAAAGGAGTGTCCATGTCTGTTACCAGTCTTTCCTATCAAACCAGTCCTGCCCAATGTATCGCCGCCGAGGCCGACGTCAACGAGGCCTATCAACAGATGGAGGAATTCGACGTCAGCTGCCTGGGCGTCGTCGGCCCTCAACAGCAACTCCTGGGAGTGTTGAGCCGCACCGATCTGCTGCGCATCGGTCGTCGTGAGGCCGGCTCCTCTCACCTGGCCAGCTCGTTGACGTTGCCGTTTCGCCCGGTTCAGGAGGTGATGACTCAACCTGCTGTCACGGTGGGCCCCGAAGATTCCGTTCGAGCGGCCGCCCGGTGCATGGTGGAGAAGCGCCTGCATCGCGTCTTCATCGTCAACGCCCAGCAGCAACCGCTGGGGGTGATTTCCACCCGAGATTTGATGCTCAGCGTTCGTGACTCGCGAATGAAAGAGCCGCTGGAGAACTTTATGTCGTCGCCGGTCTTTACGGTTCGCGCTCACGAGCCGGTTTCCGAGGCGCTGCAACGTTTGGAGAAGGCCCATATTTCGGGCCTGGTTGTGCTCGACGAGGAATGGCCGGTGGGGATTTTTACCCAACGCGATGCGCTGCTGTTCCAGAACGTCGCCCGCAGCACTCCTGTGGAAGAGGTCATGAATCCGGCAATTCTTTTCCTGCCCCGCGAGTGTCCCATGTTCCGGGCAGCAGCCCAGGCCGCTTCGCTGCGGGCTCGACGCGTGCTGGTTTCCGACGGCAAGAAGGTGGTCGGCATCGTTACCGGGCTCGACTTTGCTCGGGCCGCCGCCCACTGAGCCCGACAACAGGCCCTTGACGGTCGGGCCCCGAACGTTGTCGCCATGCGGATTGGCCCGATTTGTCTGATACCCTTTGCTCTAGGGGCCTGTCAGCAGCCTCCGGCCATCCGCCTGGCCCAGTTCTCTCAGGCGGCTGCCTATCCCAGCCTGATGGGTCCCAACGGCGATCTTCGCCACCCCCACAGCAGCCTTTACTTGATGGGCTGGCCGCAGGAGCCCGGCGAATTGCCGGTGGCTCCTGCTCGTGCTCGAGTGCGGCTGTTTTGCACCTGGCCCCAGGCCGCCGAACTGGTATTGGTGGGCTGCAGTGAAGAGGGCGAAGTTGTGGACGTGCGTCTGGGCTCTCATCTGTTGGGGCGGGTTCAGATGAGCGTTCCCTGGCGCCGCTACGCGATCCAGGTTCCCGAGAGCGCGCTGGTTCCTGGCGAGAATCTTTTGCTACTCGAAGGTGGAGGCCCCAGCACCACCTGGTCTAGCCTGATCTTCCGTCCGGCCCAAAGGGCCCAGAATTTCGCCGGTCGGCCCCCGCGAGCAGAATTTCGCGAGGGCGATCTGCTGTTGCCTTTCGGCTCCACACTGGAGTTTCCGCTGGAGCTCATCGAGCAGCCTCGATTTCAGGTCGACGGGGTGGTGCCCTGGTGCGAGGCCGGTGCTTCCCCCCCGCAACAGGCCTGGCTGCAGGCGGTGGCCTGCACCGGCCCTGCCGACTGGAGCGACGAGCAGGCACTGAAAGGTGGCAAGCAAACCTGGCAGCTGCGTCCACCAGTGGGAGCCGATCGCCTCAGCTTTTCTCTAACCGCTCGGGCTCCGGCCTCGCTGCTACCGGGGCAACTGGGTCTCAAAATACTCAAGCCTCGACTGGCTGGCATCCAGGCCCCCGCCCGTTCGGCCCTGCCGGTGTCGAAGGTTCCGGCAAGAAAGTTGACCGATCGTCCCAACGTGATTCTCTACGTGGTGGATACGCTGCGTGGTGATCACGTGAATCCCAAGCTCACCCCCCAGCTGGCCCGGCTGGCCCGCGATGGTTGTCGCTTCGAACAGGTTCAGGCCCAGTCGTGCTGGACCAAGCCGTCGGTGGCCTCCATTTTCACCTCGCTGACTCCCGAAGAACATCAATGCCTCGACTTTGGAGATCGTCTGTCGGAGCGTCTCCACACCCTGGGCGAGAGTTTCAACCAGGCCGGCTATCAGGTTCACGGTGTGGTCACCAATGTCTATGTCTCTCAGGCCTTCGGCTACGCTCAGGGGTTCGATGACTTTCACTACATGTCCACGGCTCCGTCGGCCCAGGTTCAGCACCATGTGGAGCAATGGTTGCAGAAGCGCGATGCCCGTCGCCCCTTTTTCCTCTATATCCATTCCTTCGACCCCCACCTGCCCTACGAGCCTCCCCGGCGGTTTCTCAGCGACCCCAAGGGCCTTCGGAGTCTCTCGGACGAGGAGGCCCGAGCCCTGGCAAATGTTCCCTGGAAGAATCACGACGCCAAGTTTGAAGCCACCCTGGAGGCAGCCCGCAGGCTCTACGCCGACGAGGTTCGGGCCAACGATGATTCTATTGGGCAACTTCTGGACAGCCTGAAAGCCCGGAAATTGTACGATTCCACCATGATCGCGGTGACCTCCGACCACGGCGAAGAGTTTCTCGAGCACGGGCTGATGGGCCACAATACCTCGCTTTATCAGGAACTGCTCGAGGTGCCCTGGATCCTCAAGTTGCCTCATCAGGAAGGGGCCGGAACCCATGTTTCCGGCAGCTGGCAACACCTGGACATCGCGCCCACGCTGCTCTACCACGCCGGCTTGCAGGTGCCCAAAAGCATGCAAGGCCAGGTATTTCGCCCCGGCGACCCGTCGCCTTCGGTCGATCGAAGCACGACCTTTTCGGTCCACTCAGGAGCCGATCTTCGCAGCTATCAGCCCAGCCTGGCACCCTGGGTGTTGCAGGCCAGAGGCATCCGTCAAGGTCCGTGGGTGATGATTCAGGCCGAGTCTTCCTCACCGGGCCGTCTGCAGCCGCTCGAGCTCTACAATCTCGAGACTGACCCCCAGCAGAAGGAGAATCTGGCCTACCAGAGGCCGGAACTAAGGGCCCATCTGGCCTATCGAATGCAGCAACTGATGGCCCCTCGAGGCGCGCCTTCGCAAAAGCTACCGGACCAGCAGCTGCGCCAGAAGGTTCGTGAATTGCCTTACTTGAGGTAGGGGCTGGAGAAACCCAGGCGCCTCAATCCGGTCTGCACTTCCTCACAGCTCATGAAGAGTTTCCACAGCAGCTGGCTTCGATGGTTCTCCATCATGACGACGATCGGCCCCTGGTCGATCGCCAGGTAGCGAGGCAAGAACCAGTTGTCGTGAATACTGAAGGCGTCGTAAAAGCCATAAGGTCCAAAGGCACGCTCGCCCAGGTTCTCATACCAGTTGCGCATGGCGGCTGTGGCCTCGGCGGGCAGATAGGGAAATGAGGCCAGGGCGGCGGTTGGCGCCAACACGCCCAGGTCGTTGTCCAGGCTGGGGGCGTGGCCAGCATATCCCTTGATCGAGTAGCTCGAGGTCAGGCCCCAGCTGTCAGGCCCATAGCCGCGATATTTCTTGGGATTTTGCACGCACCAGCGATAGTTGACGAGGGCCTGATTGCGGGTCTCCTGTTCATAGTCGGCATAGCGGTCTTTGAGTCCCCGTGGGTCCAGCCCCAGGTACGAATAGTGCGCCCAGAACAGTGGGCCTCCGTTTTCGGCATCGCCTTGGTAGCGCAGTTGCAGTTTGGCACCCAGGGCCTCGTGAGGATAGGCGATGGCTCCCTTTTCTGCCCATCCCTCGTGATACACTTCGGGCGCAACGGGGTGGGTGGGCGAGCTGGCGGCCAGCACATACATGATGAGGCACTCGTTGTAGCCGTGAACGGGGAAATTCATCTGCCAACCGTAGTTGGGGCTCCAGTGCCAGTAGAGCACGTTTTTCCCGTTACGATACCAGTCGAAGTCGATGTCCCGCCACAGCTGGTCGGCCCGGCGAGCCAGCCCACGCTCGCGTTCGCTTCCCTGGGCAAAGTACTGGCGCACACACAGCAGCCCCTGGGCCATAAACGACGACTCGACCAGATCGCCCCCGTCGTCCTTCTTGCCAAAGGGCTTTACCTTGCCATTGCCACCCTGCCACCAGTGGGGCCAGGCGCCGTGAAACCGATCGCAACGTTCAAGGAAGCCCAGAATCCGCTCAAAACGCTCCAGAGCCTGCTCGCGACTGATAAACCCGCGCTCCACGCCCACCAGCAAGGCCATCAGCCCAAAACCGCTACCGCCGCTTGTGACCACCTCGCGGTCCTGATCGGGATAGATCCCATCACAGTGATACCGCTCTCGGGCCAGACCGCTGACCGGCTCGGCGCCTTCCCAGAAATACTGGAACGTGCGTTGCTGGACGTGGTCGAACAGCTGCGAGTCGCTCATCGGCTCGCAAACAACCGCAGAACAAAGCAAGAGGAAAAAAAGCAGAACCTTCATCACAATGGGCCACACTATCACTTTCGGCCGTTTCCTACAACGGCGGCTTTGAGCCTGGTTCGCAGGCACAAAGTGCGCGGTGGGAGGCCCCGGGGCGGGCTCTGGGACCGCTTGAGCCTGGTTCGCAGGCACAAAGTGCGCGGTGGGGAGCCACGGGTCCGGCTCTGGGGCCGCTTGAGCCTGGTTTGCAGGCACAAAGTGCGCGGTGGGAGGCTCTTGGGGTGGCTCTGGAGCCGCTTGAGCCTGGTTCGCAGGCACAAAGTGCGCGGTGGGAGGCTCAGGGTGCGGCTCTGGGACCGGTTGAGCCTGGTTCGCAGGCACAAAGTGCGCGGTGGGAGGCTCCGGGGCGGGCTCTGGGACCGGTTGAGCTTGGTTCGTAGGCACAAAGTGCGCGTT
>CAZYPN010000076.1:24085-28075 GCA_964649085.1 uncultured Burkholderiales bacterium
GCGGCTCTTGGACCGCTTGAGCCTGGTTCGCAGGCACAAAGTGCGCAGTGGGAGGCTCTTGGGGTGGCTCTGGGACCGCTTGAGCCTGGTTCGCAGGCACAAAGTGCGCGTTGGGGCGGCTGGTGCCAGGATACTCAGAGCGGCCGTCTAATGCGCGTGTGTGGACCTGAGCGAAGTTCAAGCTCTACAGGCGGCGGGTTTACCTTTGCGGCGCCACCCCTGGGAAATTTGTCGGGCTCGTCTGCTACGGGATTGGCTCAGGGGGCTTTCACTGTGCTCTCCGGTGGTGCTCGATATAGGTTGTGGCGACGCATACATTCTTGACGCACTGGCGCGAAGTCGGCCGGAATTGAAGTGTATCGGTGTGGACACCGCTTACGCTGCGCCTCAGCGCACTGCCGCTGGTTCCTGGCTTTACCCCGAACTGTCCCAGGTTCCAGCGGATTTGCCTTCTCCTGGGTTGGTGACTCTGATGGACGTCATCGAACACGTTCCCGACGATCTGCAACTGTTGCGGGATTTGCGGGAGCAAGGATGGATCAGGCCAGGTGCTCGGGTTTTCGTAACCGTTCCAGCTTTCCAACAGCTTTTTGGTAAACACGATGAGCTACTGGGACACTTTCGGCGTTACAATTCCCTTCAGTTGCGACAACTGCTCGAGCAAGCTGGTCTGCGAGTGGAAAGGGTCGGCTACTGGTTTTTCCTCCCCCTGCTTGTTCGCTGCATGGAGATCGCAAGGGAGCGTTTGCTTGGGGTGGGCGAAGAAAAGAGCGGATTGGTGGCCTGGAGACAGGGGCCTGCGGTGTCGAAGATCCTGGCCGCCATCCTGTATGTGGAGAGTCGAATATCCGGTGCTCTTGGACGATTTCTGGGAGTGACCATCGGCGGCCTTACCTGTTATGCCGTTTGTTCGGTGGAGTAGCGGGCAACGGTATCGAGAATGGTGTCGGCAATCAAACGGTAGCTTCCTATTGTGTAGCCGCCGCTGGGCAGAAAGACCAGCGGAATTCGACGTTGCCGGGCCTGGTCGATCACGAATCGATCGCGCTCAAGGATACCTGCTGGCGATAGAGACAGGCCGCCTAGTGGGTCGTCTTGAACCACGTCGTTTCCGGCATTGTAAATGAGAAGGTGAGCGCCCTCGGACTCGTCGAGGAAGGCTGGCAGATACTCTTTCAAGAGAGCAAGATAGCTGTCGTCGGTGGTGTTTGGCTTGAGTGGCAAGCAGACGTCGAGCCTGCGGCGGACGTATTCCTCTTCATAGGGATAAATCGAGCCGTTGAACATGTCGAAGATTCGAATGGAGGGGTCGCGAAGAAAGGCCACCGAGACGCCATTACCCTGATGAGCGTCCAGGTCGACATACACGGCGTTGTAAATTCGACCTTCGTTCTTGAGACTGTAAATGGTCCAGGCGATATCATTGAAGACGCAGAATCCTTCCCCTCGATTTGGCTTGGCGTGATGGAATCCGCCGGTCAGAGAGAATGCCAGTCCGTGCTCGAGGGCAAGATGAGCCGCCAACAAGGTTCCCGAAACGGCCCATCGCATCGGGTTTACCAGACACCAGTCCAGAAACCACCGTGGCGCTAGCGCGAATGGTGGTACCTCAACCGCGGTGGCAATGGTCAGGGATCTGCGGGTGGTACGAAGGTATTCGGGGGAGTGCACCAGTTCTAGTTCGGTGTCGCTGACGCGATGGGTCGGCGCACATAGCCGCAAATTGTTGAAGTCCTGATGGGCGCCCGGAGGAATACCTCGCTGGGGCAGCCCCCAATGTTGGGCCAGAACTTGGTAGGCACGGCGAGATCGATAGCTGTCAAATGGATGCAGGTAGCGAAGACCTGGGAAGCCCATGGCAAACTGCGGTGAATATACCAGTCCGATCAAAACACGAGCCGATCAGGTGGAAGAGAACAGTTCGCTGAGCAGGGCGGCAACATCCTGGGCTTCGTCGCTCGCTTTTCTATCCGAATCCCCGCCGGCAGGTTCTTCGTTAGCACGCTCGGTCTGATCCTGCCCCTGACGCTGCCTTTGCTGTCGTTGCTGGCCATTCTGCCCCTGCTGGCCCTGATGCTGTCCCTGACCCTGACCCGAATCGCCGTCCTGTTTGCGATTTTCTTCCTGGTTCTGACGTCGTTCGCGACGGCCTTGCTGCTGTTGTTGATCACGCTCGCCGCGCTCGCCACGCTGGCGTTCCTGGTCATCCGGTTGACGCTTTTGATCCTTGCGCTCTTGTTGGTGCTCGCGTTCGCCTCGCTGCCTTTCCCCCTCTTCGGAGTGCCTTTGCCCCTGTTCGTGGCCCTTCTCTTGATGCTGGCCGCGCTGCTCGCCCTGGCCGCGCTGCTCGCCCTGGCCCCGCTGCTCGCCCTGGCCACGCTGCTCGCCCTGGCCGCGTTGCTCGCCCTGGCCACGCTGCTCGCCCTGGCCGCGCTGCTCGCCCTGGCCGCGCTGCTCGCCCTGGCCCCGCTGCTCGCCCTGGCCGCGCTGCTCGCCCTGGCCCCGCTGCTCGCCCTGGCCGCGCTGCTCGCCCTGGCCGCGTTGCTCGCCCTGGCCGCGTTGCTCGCCCTGGCCACGTTGCTCGCCCTGACCTTTGCGTTCTTGTTCCCCGCCTGAACCGGTTCCGCTGCCCTGCTGACTCTGTTTCAGTTCAGACTTCTCTTGCT
This sequence comes from uncultured Burkholderiales bacterium, assembly GCA_964649085.1. Taxonomy (GTDB): domain Bacteria; phylum Vulcanimicrobiota; class Xenobia; order Xenobiales; family JADMJV01; genus JADMJV01. The sequence continues at coordinate 26,752 of CAZYPN010000076.1, forward strand.
GTTGTGGGGGAGCCGACTCGCGCTGGCCAGCGGTCGTCTGTCTTTGCTCCATTTCGGCCTTGGCTGCCTGGAACCCGCTGGAGCGACGAATGCCTGTCCAGTCCTCTCCCTTTTCAGTAGCTTCACGCACGACCTGGTTCACGCTTCGCTCGGTCTTCTCCAAATGACTGGCATCTCGCCGCCCTTCGTCTTTCTTGACCTCCTCTCGCTTCATACTGGATTCGTTGTGGGATTGCTCGGACTTTGCCTCACCCACTGAGGTTGAAGCTCGGACCTCAGCGCCTTCGGAAGCACTTTTCGCGTTGCCGCTCTGGGCAGTGGCATTGGCTGTTTGCTGAGGCGTTGGCTCCTTGGGCGGGCTGGTCTGACCTGGAATGGGAGTCATCAAGGGAGTCGGCTTCTGGTTCTCCTGCTTGCCGAAGGAGAGCTGGAATTGCTCTGTCATCTTCTTCGCCTGCTCGACTCGTTGGGTCGTAGACGGAGCCTCGGGCTCTTTCTTTGCCTGCGATTTACTGGCCCCGCGGAACTGGGGCTGAAAACGAAATGGAATGGGAGGTTTGCCCTCCTTCTTCTCTTCTTTGTCTTTCTGAGAGTCCTTGGATTTGGACAATCCTGCAGCCAGAGGATCCCGGCGAGTCCTGGTATCTCGCTCTCCTTGTGCCCGAGGGCTCAAGTCATCGTCGTCGCGATTGCGAACAAAGTCCTTGCGCAGTGCTGCCGACAAACCCAGAACGGCTGAGGCGATGGGTGTCCGGGGGCTAAGCGGAGCCTTTTCCTCCGGTGCGTCGCCGCTCGCCGGCGGTTGCCCGGCTCCTGACTGTCCCTGAGGATTCTGCTGAGCCCCTCCCTTGCCATCGCCGGGAAATCGCGTATCCGGCTTCGGCTGCATCTCCTGTGGAGCAAGTAGACCCTCACGAGTATTCTTGGGCCCCTCAACGTTACGCTCGGGCCGGGGCGCCTCCTGGCGCTCGGGTCGCGGTCCTTCCTGACGCTCATGCCTGGGTCCGTCCTGACGCTCGGGGCGGGGCGCCTCCTGACGCTCGTGCCGCGGGCCTTCCTGACGTTCGGGTCGCGGGCCTTCCTGACGCTCATGCCTGGGTCCGTCCTGACGCTCGGGGCGGGGCGCCTCCTGACGCTCGTGCCGCGGGCCTTCCTGACGCTCGGGGCGTGGAGCCTCCTGACGCTCTTGCCGCGGGCCTTCCTGACGTTCGGGTCGGGGAGCCTCCTGACGCTCGTGCCGCGGGCCTTCCTGACGCTCGGGGCGCGGAACCTCCTGACGCTCGGGTCGCGGAGCCTCCTGACGCTCGGGTCGCGGAGCCTCCTG
>CAZYPN010000077.1:0-28067 GCA_964649085.1 uncultured Burkholderiales bacterium
GGCCCCGCGCACCAGCAAGCCGCGGCGCGCGGCCACGGCCAACCCCGCCACCATGGTCACGGGCGAAGCCAGCACCAGCGCGCAGGGGCAGGCGGTGACCAACAACACCAGCGCCCGATACATCCAATCGGCGGCATCCGGCCGCTGCAGCAGGCTGGGAACCGCGGCCAGCCCCAGCGCTGCCAGCAGCACGCACGGGGTATAAACGGCGGCAAATCGGTCGATCCAGCGCTGGGAAGGGGGCTTTTCCTGCTGGGCGCGCTTGATCACCTGATAGATGCGGTCCAGCTGACGCTGCCCGGCCACGGCCTCAACTTCGAGAATCAGAAGGCCCTCCTGGTTGAGCGAACCGGCATATACCTGGTCGTCGGGGCCGCACTCGCGGGGCAAGCTCTCGCCGGTGATGGGCGACTGATCGACCGCCGAGCGCCCCTCGACAATGCGACCATCGAGCGGCACGCGATCGCCAGGACTGACGCGCAGCCTCTCCCCAAGCGCAACCTGCTGCACGCCGACCAGCTTCCAGCGTCCCTCGCGCTCGACCTCGGCTACCTCGGGAGCGCTGTGAAGCAGCTCTTCGAGAGCAGCCTGGACCCGCCCCAGGGAGTAGCCTTCGAGCTGCTCCGACCAGGTGAACAGGGCCAGCACCATGGCGGCTTCGGGCCACTGCTGCAACAAGATGGCTCCCACCACGGCCAGCGCCATGAGCACCTGCACGCCCCACTGACCGCGCCTCAATCCCTGCCAGGCGCGCACCCAGGGCTCGATCCCCAGGCCCATGATGGCCAGCAGGGCGGCCCCGGCCACCCAGGGCGAGCCTTCCTCGACGCCGATCCAGACCAGCGCCTCACTGACCAGGGCCAGGCTCAGGCAGCTGGCGGTGCGCAGGCTGATCCAGCCCGGCTTTCTAGAGGTCACCACCTGCACTCGCGAGGCCTTGAGGCCCACCCGATTGAGGGCCTCGAGGAGAAGGCCGTCGTTCTCGAGCTGATGGTCGATGGAAACCCGCTTGGTCAGATGATCGAAGCGCACCGCTCCGATGCTGCCAAGGGGCTGAATTTGTTTGTGCACCAGGGGCTCTTCCGAGGGGCAGCAGAGACCGGCCAGGTGGAGCTCGGTAGTTTTCACATCGTCATCTTTCGCGCCTCGGTCGCAGCAGCCCCTCTGAGGCGGCGGCCCGAGCCAGCACGCGGGCGAATCCGGGACCGCCATAGACAAATCCGGTGTAGACCTGCACCAGCGAAGCCCCGGCGCGCAGGTAAGCCTGAGCATCTTCAGGCCCCAGAATGCCACCCACTCCGATCAGGGGCAGCTCGGGGGCCAGCGCCCGCAGGCGCTTGATGCGCTGAAGATTGCCGGCCAGCAAGGGGCGCCCGCTGATGCCCCCCAGAGGGTCGACCTGGTGCAGGGGAGGATCGCGACGCACCGTGGTGTTGCTGAAAATCACTCCGGTCAGCCCCCAGCCGCGTGCCTCCCGAGCCACGGCCTCATAGGTGGCCTCGGATTCATCGGGGCTGAGCTTGAGCCACAGCGGACGAGAGGTGCGCTGGCGCAGAGCCCCCACAATGGCGGCCAGATGTTCCCCCTGAGAAAGGCTGCGCAACCCTTCGGTGTTGGGACTGCTGACGTTGAGCGTGAAATAATCACAACCTTGCTCGCAGTCCTCGATAACCCGCAGGTAGTCCTGCACCGCCGCCTCCAGGGGAGTATCGGAATTCTTGCCCAGATTCACGCCCACCACGATGCGTCGGCGGCGAAAGGCCTTGAGTCTGGCGCCTACCAGCGCGCTGCCCGGATTGTTGAAGCCCATTCGGTTGCGCAGGGCCTGAAAGGCGGGCAGGCGGAACAAGCGGGGCCGAGGGTGACCGGCCTGGGGGCGGGGCGTGACGGCCCCCACTTCGATGTGGCCAAAGCCCAAAGCTTCGGCCACCCGCATCCAGGTGGCCTCCTTGTCGAAGCCAGCGGCCAGACCCACGGCGTTGGGAAAGGTGAGCCCACCCACGCTGCGCGGGTCGGCAACGGTGGTGAATCGGCCTACCAGGGCACGCACGGGCAACCAGCCCAGCGGCAACGTCAGTCGAGTGATCAGGCCGTGAACCTCCTCCGGGTCCAGGCGGAAAAGCAAGGGCCGCAGCCAGGAATACATGCCTAGGTAACCTCGAGCCCGGCCCGAAAAACACGCCCGGAAGCCACCGTGCAGGTCACCCGTCCCGGCAGCTCCAGGCCCTCAAAGGGAGACCAACCACAGCGGGTGTGCAGTTCTTCGGCCCGAACCGTCCAGGGCCGGTTGGGGTCGAGCACGGCCAGATGACCACGATAACCGGGCCGCAACCGGCCCACCGGCAAGCCACTGAAGCGCCCGGGACGCTCGCAGGCCAGGGCACAGAGCTGGCGCGGCGACAGGCCCTGATGCAGCAGCCAGGCGGCGAAGGCTCCGTGGGTGTCGAGCAAAGGCACCCCCGAGGGATTCTTGCCCGACTTCTCTTCAACCGTGTGGGGCGCGTGGTCGGTGGAGAGGAAGGTAACCTGGTCATCGAGCACGGCCTGCAGCAGGCGCTGGCGATGCTCGGGATGGCGCAACGGAGGGTTCATTTTGAGGAAGCCATTGCGTGGGGCATGGCGCCGGTTCTCGCGGTCAAAATAGAGGTGGTGAGGGGTCACCTCCCAGACCACTCCGGGCAACCCCTGATCGTCGGGCCACAGCTCGCGCGAAGCCTGAAGCAATGTGCCCAGGCTGTCGGCCTGGGAGAGGTGAGCCACGTGCACCAGGAAACCGTGGCGGCGAGCCAGGCGCAGGGCCGTTTCCACCGCCCTTTGCTCGGCTTCGGGGGGGCGTTGCTCCTCATGTTCGGCACGATCGGCAAAATCGCGCAGCATCTGCGGGTCTTCGCAATGAAAGGTGAGCCGACACCCGCGATAGTGCCGCACCGCTTCTTCCAGCTCGTCGTCGTCGTGAAAAAACAGCGGCCCGATACTGGGCCCCATGTAGGCCTTGTAGTGGCGATGACCCGAGGGGCGACTGCCCGGACCCACGCCCAGGTAGAATCCGATATCGATGGGCAGGTCGACGACTCGTTCTTGTTTGACCGGCAAATCCTCGACACGCAGAGGTGGAACCGGGTTGTTGGGCATGTCCAGCATGCAGCATATGCCACCCTGCAGGGCGGCTCGAGTGGCGGTTTGATAGTCTTCTTTATGCTCGTCGCCCTGGCGCAGGTGCACATGCACGTCGACAAAACCTGGAAAGACCAGCTCGCTGTCGGAGAACTTGAGGTCGGGGCGCAATCCCAGGTCGCCGACCCGAGTAATGGTTCCCTGGCAAATTTCGACCTGGCCCCAACGCGGGCCCCAGTCGGGGTCGACCAGGCGACCTTCTACCACCAGGTGATTCATAGCAACTCGACCTCATCGCCTTCTACCACCGTGTTGCAATAGTAACAGCGCAGCCGCAAAGGCTGACGTGAAAGGGTGTCCAGTCGACTGGGCACGTGCTCGTGCCGGGTGATGCAACCGATGTTGCCACAGCGCACCAGACCCTCCAGTCGATCGGGAAGCCGCACTTTGACCTTGCCCACCCGCTCCGAGTTGCGGATCAGGTTGATGGTGGCCTGAGGTGCTACCAGGGCCAGCTTGCTGACCTCGGCCTCGCTCAGTTCGCGGTTCTCCACTTTCACCAGGTCCTTGCGACCCATGTGGCGACTGTCCAGGCCAATTCCAAGCGTGACCAGGTCGGGACACTCTCGCAGTTGCAGAAGCTCGAGAACCTTCAGCGAACTCCAGTGGGGCAGGTGGTCGATCACCGTGCCATTCTCGATGCGGTAGACCTTGTATTCGCGCGACATCAGCCCTCCAAACCCAGCAGCAAATACAGCAGCGCCTTGCGCACTGCCACCCCGCCAGCGGCCTGCTCGAAATAGTAAGCGTGGGGAGTGGCGTCGACGTCGGGATGAATCTCGTCGACTCTGGGCAGCGGGTGCAGCACCCGCATCCCCGGTCGGGCCCCGCGCAAATCGTCGGCGGTGAGCCGGAAAATGCCCCGCACCTTCTCATATTCGCCTTCATCGGGCAAACGCTCGCGTTGGATGCGTGTGCAGTAAAGGATGTCTACCTGGGGCACCAGCGTTTCCAAATGCTGATGCACCTGCACCCGTCCATCCCAACCCTGCAAGTAGGCCGGGGGCATGGACAGCGAGGCCGGGCTGAGCAGATGCAGCGAGCAACCCGGAAAGAGCAGCAGGGCCTCGACGAGGCTGTGCACGGTGCGGCCGTACTTGAGGTCGCCCATCACGCCCACCGAAAGCCCCTCGAGACGACCCTGGGTGGCACGCATAGCCCGCAGGTCGAGCAGGGTTTGGGTGGGGTGCTGGTTTTTGCCATCGCCAGCGTTGATCACCGGCACGCTGCTCACGTCGGCTGCCCAGCGGGCGGCACCGTCGCGCGGGTGGCGCAGCACGATAGCGTCACAGTAGGCGGAAAACATCTGGATGGTATCGTGCAGACTCTCGCCCTTTTGCACCGAACTTCCCTCACCGCTGGAGAAACCCGCCTCGTGACCCCCCAGGTGATGAACGGCCGTCAGAAAGCTATTGCGCGTGCGGGTGCTGGCCTCGTAGAACAGCAAAGCGACCTGGCGATGCTGCAGATAAGGCCCCCGGCGCGGCTCGATCCAGTCGGCCGTATCCAGCACGTTCTCGATCTCGGCTCGACTCAGGTCGCCGATGGAAACCAGACTGCGACCCTTCACGCTTTCACCATCCAGTCTTGAACCGCCCGAACGCTCCAGCCGCCTCGCTGCAGCGAGCGAATGCCGCTGACGGCGGCCTGGGCCGCCGACAGGGTGGTGATCAGAGGGATGCCCTGCTCGATCACGGCCCGGCGAATGCGCACGCCGTCGCCGTAACTGACGCCCGAACGAGGCGTGTTGAGCACCAGTTGCACTTCCCCGTTCTCAATGACCGAAAGCGCATTGGGGGCCGGATCCTGCAAATGGCCGATGGCCTCGACGGGCAGGCCCACGCGGGCCAGCGCCTGGGCCGTGCCTCGGGTGGCCATCAGTCCAAAGCCCAACCGATGCAGGTCACGGCCCACCTTCAACGCAGCCGCCTTATCGAAATCGTTGACGGTGATCAGCACCTTGCCCCGGGTGGGCAAGGGGCAACCCGCACCCATTTGTGATTTCGCGAAGGCCCAGCCGAACTCGCGGGCCTGGCCCATGACCTCGCCGGTCGAGCGCATTTCGGGACCCAGCCTCGGGTCGGCGCCGGGGAACTTGCGAAACGGCAAGAGGGCTTCCTTGATGAAGAAGCCCTGAACCCGAGGTTCCTCCTCCAAACCCACCTCGGCCAGGCTGGCACCGAGCATCAACCGGGTGGCCATGCGCGCCAGCGGTAGCCCGGTAGCCTTGGCCAGGAAGGGCACCGTGCGCGACCCCCGGGGGTTCACCTCGATCACGTACAGCGCGTCTTCTTTGAGGGCGAACTGAACGTTCATCAGGCCCTTGATTTCCAAGGCCTGACCGAGTTGCTCGACGGCCTCGTAGATCAGCTGCAGGTGGTAGAGACTCACCTTGTAGGGTGGCAACACGCAGGCCGAATCGCCCGAGTGCACGCCCGCCTCTTCGATGTGCTGCATGACCCCGGCCACCACCACGCGTTGACCGTCGCCAAGCACGTCAACATCGACCTCGACCGCGTCTTCCAAGAACTCGTCGATGAGCACGGGGTGACCGTCGGAGACGCGAATGGCAGCCTCGGCAGCTTCTTCCAGCTGGTCGGCCTCCTCGACGATGGCCATGGCCCGACCCCCCAGCACGTAACTGGGGCGAAGCAACAGCGGCAAACCCAGCTCGGCCACCGCCTGACGAATACCCTGCATATCCAGGGCCGTGGTCGAGCGAGGCTGGGTGAGTTCCAAACGGTCGAGCAGTTCACTGAACAACCTGCGGTCTTCACTGAGCCGAATGGCCTGGGGAGAGGTGCCCAGAATGGGCACGTTGTGGGCCTCGAGAGCGGCCACGAGCTTGAGCGGGGTTTGCCCGCCCAGCTGGACGATCACGCCCAGCAGCTGACCGTTGGAGGCCTCGCAATCGAGAATCGAGAGCAAGTCCTCATCGGTGAGCGGCTCAAAGTAGAGGCGATCGGAAGTATCGTAGTCGGTGCTGACCGTTTCCGGGTTGCAGTTCACCATGATGCTCTCGATGCCCAGTTCGCGCAGGGCCCAGCTGGCGTGCACACAGCAATAGTCGAACTCGATTCCCTGACCAATGCGGTTGGGCCCGCTGCCCAAAATGACCACTTTGGGGCGATCGCTGGGCGGTGCCTCGTCCTGGCTGGCTCGATAGCTGCTATACAGGTAGGGCGTGGTGGCCGGAAACTCGGCCGCGCAGGTATCGACGCAACTGTAGCCAGGCACAATGCCCAGTTGCAAGCGCCACTGGCGAATCTCGGCCCGACTGCGTCCTAGCCAGCGCCCGATGGCCGCATCGGAAAATCCCAGAGCCTTGGCCCTGCGCAGCGTGGCTGGATTCCACTCTGCTTGAGGACGTGAGCTCCAGCCACGCTCGAAGTCCACCAGTTGGTGGATCTGGCGCAAGAACCAGGGGTCGACGCCGGTCTGGGCCGAGAGTTCCTCGGGGGACATCTGCTGCAGACCCTGATAAAGACTGAGCAGGCGCAGCGGATGAGGCTCCAGCGACCGCTCGAGCAAGGGGCTGGTGATACCGTCGATGCCCACTTCCAAAGAGCGCAGACCCTTTTGCAAGGCTTCGCAGAAGCCTCGCCCGATGGCCATCACCTCGCCCACCGATTTCATCTGGGGGCCGAGTCGGGTATCGGCGCCGGGAAACTTGGCGAAGTCCCAGCGAGGGATTTTGACCACTACATAGTCCAGGCTGGGCTCAAAAGAGCAGGGCGTGGTGCCCGTGATGTCGTTGGGAATTTCATCCAGGCTGTAGCCCACAGCCAGCTTGGCGGCCACTTTGGCAATGGGAAAGCCGGTGGCTTTCGAGGCCAGCGCCGAAGAGCGCGACACTCGGGGATTCATTTCGATCACCACCAGTCGTCCTGTGCCCGGGTGGACGCCAAACTGCACATTGGACCCCCCGGTAGAAACGCCCACCCGATTCATGATGCGACGGGCCTGCTCGCGCATGACCTGATACTCGCGGTCGGTCAGGGTTTGGGCCGGAGCCACGGTAACGCTGTCGCCGGTGTGCACCCCCATGGGGTCGAGGTTCTCAATCGAACAGACAACGATGAAATTGTCGCGGTGATCGCGGATGACTTCGAGTTCGAACTCTTTCCAGCCCAACACCGACTGCTCAACCAGCACCTGACCCACGGGGGATTCGCGAATGCCGTTGCTGGCCACCTTGCGCAGTTCCTCTTCGGAGTAGGCCAGGCCACCGCCGCTGCCGCCCAGCGTAAACGACGGCCGCACGATCACCGGATAACCTACCCGCTGGGCGAATTCGAGGGCCTGTTCCAACTGGTGAGCCACGACGCTTTCAGGTACGTCCACCCCGATTTCCAACATGGCTTCGCGAAAACGCTGGCGGTCTTCGGCCAGCTGAATGGCCTCGAGTCCGGCTCCCAGCAGTTCCACGCCAAATTCATCCCAGAGCCCGGCCTCGGCGGCATCCAGAGTCAAGTTTAGCGCGGTTTGTCCACCCACAGTGGGCAACACCGCGCAGGGGCGTTCTTTCTCCAGTACGGCCCTCAGGCTGCCCAGATTGAGGGGCTCCAGGTAGGTGCGATCGGCCAGTTCCGGGTCGGTCATAATGGTGGCCGGGTTGCTGTTGATCAGCACCACTTCGTAGCCGTCCTGGCGCAAAGCCTTGATGGCCTGGGTGCCCGAGTAGTCGAACTCGCAGGCCTGCCCGATGACGATACCGCCGGAGCCCAAAACCAGAATCTTTCGTAGATCAGCGCGACGCGGCATGAGAGTGCTCCATCCAGTTGAGAAACTGCTCGAAGAGATAGCGGGAATCGTGGGGTCCGGGCGCGTTCTCGGGATGATACTGCACCGAGAAGGCCCGAAGTTCGGGGGCCTCGAGCCCCTCGCAGGTCTGATCGTTGAGGTTGCGATGGGTCATCGTCACCGCTGGCGGCAGACTGGAGGCATCTACGGCAAATCCGTGATTCTGCGTGGTGATCTCCACCCGTCCGCTGGGAAGGTGAAGCACGGGCTGATTGCATCCGCGATGGCCAAACTTGAGCTTGTAGGTCTTTCCCCCCAGAGCCTGGGCCAGAATCTGATGTCCCAGGCAAATGCCGAAGACGGGGACCTTGCCCAGGACCTGCTTCACCTGGGAAACCAGCGGTTGCAGCACGGCCGGGTCGCCGGGACCGTTCGAGAGAAACAGACCCCGGGGCTGCAGGGCCAGAATTTCAGCAGCGCTGGTGGTGGCGGGCATACGGATAATGCGAAACCCCTGGGCCGCCAGCAACCTCACCATTTCTTCCTTCATGCCACAGTCGAGCGCCACCAACGGAGGGCCCTCGCCCACCTGTTGCACCTCGGTGGGGCTGACCTCGCGCACAAAATCGCTGCCTTCCATGGTGGGCCACTCTTTGAGCTGACGCATCAGTTCTTCGGGGTTCCACACGGCCGGATCGTTGCAGATCACTCCCCGCATCGTGCCCTGATGGCGCAGGTGCCGCACCAGGGCCCGGGTGTCGACGGCGTGCATTCCCACCACCCCACGCTCGGCAAGCCAGGGCTCCAGGGCCCCTGAGGCCCTCCAGTTGGACGGTTCCAGGCACAGCTCTTGAATGATGAAGCCCTGCAGCCAGCACTTGCGCGACTCATCGTCCTCGAGATTGATGCCGGTATTTCCCAGGTGAGCCACGGTGCTCACAAGGATCTGCCCGCAGTAACTGGGGTCGGTGAGCAACTCCTGGTAGCCCGTCATGCTGGTGGAAAAGACGACCTCGCCAAAGCGCAGGCCGCGTCGGCCCATGGCGAGCCCCGCATAGTGACGGCCGTCTTCCAGCAGAAGATGGGCCGTCGACGTTTCGATGTGGCTTTGCATGGGCGCCCACTACTACGCGGCTCGGAGCAATCCCGCCGAACACCAGGGTCAATTCCCAACCTATGAAACAAAAGAGGGACCGATGTCTCGGTCCCTCTTTGCTGCGCAGCACAGCCAGAATTTAGGTGTGAAGCATACGCGGGTCGTCGTAGAAGTCGCGGGTCACCTGCTTGCCCCAGGTCCAGAAGGGCCGGAAGGGCGACTCGTACCAGCGAGGATTCTCGGTGGCGGCCAGGTCTTTCATGTTGGACTTCACGTTGAAGTTCTCGTCCTGGGTGTAGTAGTTGTTGTAATCGATACCACCGCGGTTGTTCCAGCGCACACCGGCGGTTTCGCCGTCATACTGCCAGGCGTCGCGCGAGCGGGTGTCGCGGGGGTCGAAGCTGCGGTGGGTGATTTCGTTGTTGGTGTTGTTGATCTGGACGTTCTGGTCGCCATCGTAGATCGAGGTGTTGGTGGTCAGGCCCTGAGGTCCGGTAGCCGTCAGGGTCACCTTGGTGCCGTCGGGAAGCACCACCGTGCGCTGCTTGCCTTCCCAATCTTTGATGTGCTTGCCGTTGACATACTCGTGGGGGTCGCCCGAGTGCTCGATCTTCTGCTTGCCGTCGGGCGAGGTGAAGACGGTCTTGTCCTTGTTGATGGAAATTTTCCAGCCGCCGCTGGTGGTGTACTCGATGGGCTTGCCTTTTTCTTCCTGACGCAGCTGACCACCGGGGTTGCCCGTGCCGCAGCGGGGAGGATGGCACTGGTTCTGGGGCGGGCATCCGCCGTTCCAACCACCGTAGGGCGGGTAGCAGCCACCCTGGGCAAAGCCCTGCTGGTAGCCTTGCTGATAGCCCTGGCCATAAGCGAAGCCGTTCTGGAAGCCCTGCTGATAGCCCTGGTTGTAAGGATTGCCGTAGCCGTAGTTACCGCCGTAATTCCCGCCGTAGTTGCCGGGGAAATAGCCGCCGCACTGCTGGCCACCGTAGCCGCCGTGTCCGCAGGGCGGAGGGTAATTGTGGCAGGGATTGTGGTGATGATGCTGACAGCCGTGATTCTGCTGGTTGTGACGGCCGATCAGGGCGCCGATGAGTGCACCGATGCCAGCTCCGACCAGAGTGCCGCCGGGATTGAAACCGGAGAAGAGCGTGCCGGTCAGTCCGCCAGCCAGGGCCCCGGTGAGAGCTCCCTGCGAGGGGCTGCCCAGCATGTTGCTGCAACAGTTCCCCAGTCCGCCTCCAAACATGCTGAAGGCACTGAAGGCCATCGGCATCATCGAGAGTCCCATCATAATATGCGCTGCCATAATCTAACTCCTCACCTTTCACTGAGTTCAGGAAAACTTATTGGTCTGAGTATCACGAGGTACTCATCCGGAGTAAAGGGCTCCGGAGCTGTTTACAAACGTTTTACATTTGCCCTTCGATCCCCTACCCTCGCGGGAGGTTCCCGTCGCGCCATTGCGAAACGCGCCCCATGGCCAACGAGTATATATTTACGATGCACGACCTGCGAAAGGTCATCAACCACAAGGAGATCCTCAAAGGGATCAACCTGTCTTTTTACCCCGGGGCAAAAATCGGGGTGCTCGGCTCCAACGGGGCCGGCAAATCGACCCTGTTACGCATCATGGCCGGCGCCGACAAAGAATTTCAGGGTCACGCGGCCCCCTCGGTCAGCGCACGGGTGGGCTATGTTCCTCAGGAACCCTTGCTCGACCCCGACCTCACGGTACTCGAAAACATTCGCCTCGGCGCCGAGGATGTGCTGGGCCTGATGGCTCAATATGACGAAGTCAGCGAGAAGCTGTGCGACCCCGACATCAACGAAGACCAGATGGAGAAGCTGCTCAACCGCCAGAGTCGACTGTACGATGACATCGAGCGCAAGGGGGGCTGGGACCTCGACCGGATCATCGAAATCTTTGCCCGAGGCATGTATCTGCCTCCGATGGACGCCAAGGTGGGCCCGCTGTCGGGCGGCGAAAAGCGCCGCGTAGCCCTGTGCAAGGTACTGATGCAGGAACCCGACCTGCTATTGCTCGACGAGCCCACCAACCACCTCGACGCCGAGTCGGTGGGCTGGCTGCAGGAGCATTTGAAGGAATACCCCGGCACGGTGGTGTTCATCACCCACGACCGCTACTTCCTTGACCAGGTGGCGGCCTGGATCTTGGAAATGGACCGCGGCAGTGGCTATCCCTGGAAAGGCAACTACAGCAGCTGGCTGGCCCAAAAAGAAGCTCAGCTGGCCAGCAAAGAAAAGGCCGAATCGGCTCGTCGTCGCAATCTGAAACGCGAGATGGAATGGGTCGGCATGTCCCAGAAAGCTCAGCGCGCCAAAAACAAAGCCCGCCTGCAGGCCTACGAGAAACTTCTGGCCGAGGCTCAGCAAGAGCGCACCGGCGAGGCTGAAATCGCCATCCCTCCCGGGCCTCCCCTGGGAGCGGTGGTGGTCGAGGCCACCAATCTCAGCAAGTCCTTCGGCGACAAGGTGCTGTTCAAAGATCTGACGTTTCAACTGCCCCGGGGCGGTATCGTCGGCATTGTGGGCCCCAACGGCGCGGGCAAAACCACCCTGTTTCGCATGATCTTGGGCAAGGAACAGCCCGACTCGGGAACGCTGGTGGTGGGCGAATCGGTGGAGGTTTCGCACGTCGACCAGACCCGCGAACATCTCAACGACGACCGACAGGTCTGGGAAGAGATCACCGACGGCCAGGACCCGGTCAAGGTAGGCGACCGCGAGATCAACGCTCGTGCCTACGCGGCCCGCTTCAACTTTACGGGGGCCGACCAGCAAAAACGCGTAGGCGACCTCTCGGGCGGCGAACGCAACCGTGTGCATCTGGGCAAATTGCTGCGTAAGGGCGGCAACCTGCTGCTTCTCGACGAGCCGTCCAACGACCTCGACGTCGATACCTTACGCGCACTGGAGCAAGGACTGATCGAATTTCCCGGCTGTGCGGTGGTGATCAGCCACGACCGCTGGTTCCTGGACCGAATCGCCACCCACACGCTGGCCTGGGAGGGCGATGGCAAGTGGGTGTTCTTCCCCGGCAACTACAGCGAGTACGAGGAGAACAAGCGCGAGCGCCTGGGCGAGAGCAACCTGGCCCCGCATCAATACCGGGTGCTGGCCCACTCCTGACATTGCGGCACGAAAACTCGGAGCTTCGTGCCGTAGCCGGTGATTTGAGGTCGAACCCGGTCGCTGATCTCGCGGCCCTCCCCATCGGCCACGGAAACGTGGCCGTGGGGGTGCTTTTTGCTGCGGCCCCAAACCACAATGCTGCCGGCCGGAAGACTCTTCAAGTCGTCCGGCTTTAGTTTGACTTCGCGAAACTGGTCTGCAGCTGCCAGCTGCTGAGCGGCCATATAGGCACTGGCTCCGGTCAGGCTGAGGCCGAGGGCCTGAGAGACGCCTTGTTTGACATAGCGATAACACAGTCTCTGTCCGGGTTTCTCGCGGTAGCTATCGGCAGCAGCCCGAGTGGCTTCGGCCAGCTGCTTGCCCCAACAGGCGGGCTCCAGTTGGAAGGTGTCGGCCCTCAGAGTATCGACCCCGACCCCCAAATGAGGCTCAACGATCTCGAGCGAGTCTGGCTCGACATTGGGAGCCAATGCGGGCAGCTGGGCTTGAGCCCTTCCCAGCGAAAGCAAGCTCAGCATCGCCAGCGATTTGGAGATCATCGACACCCTTGCATTGTAGCCTGGCGGGCTTAGCAACTCATTACCGGCTCTGCTCAATGACGGGCCCGAAAGCACCCTCAGTTTCAGGATTGTTTACGCCTGCCCCAGGCCACCAGCAGAAGGGCCACGACCACCGCGACCAGAGCAATCTCGGGTCGCTCCCAGAGTTGATCGCCGAGAAAACTGACCACCAGCACGCGCGGAATCAGCCCCAGGGCCGTGGAAAGCAGAAAGCGCCCCCAGGGCACCGACAGCATGCCGCAGCCATAGCTGACAAGATCGAGAGAGAGACCAGGAACCATCCGCAACGCCACCAGAGCCGGAAAAGAGGCCCGCGAGCGAACCCGCTCCACGAGCTCTTCGGGAAGGGCCGGAGCCAGGCCCAGGCGACCCAAGCCATAGGCCGTAAGGGCCCCCAGCACTCCCCCCGCCTCAGAGAGCAAAGCACCCTGTAGGGGCCCAAAAGCAGCCGAGTTGGCCAGCACCAGCAAGGCAAAGGGAATGGGCGAGGCTACCGATTGCAGCACCATCAACGCCAGGCTCAAGAGCGGAGCCTTCCAACCCCAGCTCTCGAGGGCGCCGCGCAGGGCCTCGGGATTGCTCCAGGCCTGGGTTGGCAACAGTTGATGCACGGCCCAGGTGGCTCCAACCATCAGCAACACCGCGGCAACCCCCAGCACCAACCATCTCATCCCTCTCCCGTGCCCGTCCGGGCGGGGGCCAAAACCCTAACAGGGCAAGAGCCGAGAATTGAGAACCCAGTGGCCATGAGCGACCTGGGAGAACAACGCAGCGACCCTCGCCTTCGAGAAAACCTGGAGGCCCACTTCAGCTGGAACAAAGGCAAAAAAGACGCCCGCAGCTTCGTGCTGGACCTGAGCCTGAGCGGCTTTCGGGCCATTTCACGCTCGCCACTACCCGAGAAAGAGCAGCTGGCGGTGATCATCCATCTCTGGAAGCTCAACGAAGGCCCCATAGGGCCATTGCTGCCTCCGCCACCTTCGGCACGCTCTTTTGAAGGCACCGCGAGAATTATCTGGCAACGCCCCTGGACGGCCGGCATGTGGGAGTCGGGGTGCCAGTTCATCGAAGTCAGCCCCGACAGCCAGTCGGCCTTGATCGAGTTCGTCCGCGAGGTCTATGAAGACGAACTGGAAACTTCCTCCGACGGCGACTGAGCCGGCTTTTTCAAAGCCTTCGCTTTGACGGCTGGCTGTTCGGACTTCTGGGCGCGAAGGCGAGGACGGGTGGCTTTGGGCGGGGCCGGCCTGGCCCCACGCAGCACCACCGTAGCCAACGGAGGCAAAGTCATCTCGAGCGAAAACGGCTGTCCTCGGTAAGGCACGGCCTCGGCAGCGACCGGGCCGGCCAGCGGACGCACCCCGCTACCGCCGAAGACGGAGTCGTCGGAATTGAGGGCCACTTCCCAACTTCCGGCGTAGGGCACCTGCAGCCGGGTGTGGCGCACCACGGGAGTGAAGTTGCTGACAAACACCAGCACCTCGTCCGATTGGGCACACTCGCGCTGCCACACCAGCCAGCTGTGCTCAGCATCGTCGCAGTCGAGCCAGCGGAAACCCTCGGGCAGGTGGTCGGCGGCATGCATACAAGGAGCAGAACGATAGAGGTGCAACAGAGCGCGGGTCCATTCCAGCAGGCCTCGGTGACCTTCCGAGCCGAGCAGCTCCCAATCCAGGGCCCGCTCTTCACTCCACTCGCGCCATTGCCCAAATTCGCTTCCCATGAACAGCAGCTTCTTGCCGGGGTAGCCCATCTTATAGCCATAGAGCGCGCGCAGACTGGCGCGTTTTTGCCACACATCCCCGCTCATTTTGTCGAGCATCGATTTTTTCAGGTGAACGACCTCGTCGTGAGAGAACGGCAGCATGTAGTGCTCGGAGTATTGATACATCATGCCGAAGGTCAGCTTGTTGTGATGCCAGCGTCGGTGGATCGGATCTTTGGAAAAGTATTCCAGGGTGTCGTGCATCCAGCCCATGTTCCATTTGAAGGTAAAGCCCAGGCCACCGTCGGCAATGGAGTGGGTGATCTTGGGGAAGGCCGTCGACTCTTCAGCCACCGTAAAGACATCGGGATAGTGATCGGCGATGGCCTGATTGAACTCGCGCAGGAAGTGAATGGCCTCGAGGTTCTCCCGCCCACCCAGATGATTGGGAATCCATTCTCCGGCCTTCCGACCGTAATCCAAGTAGAGCATCGAAGCCACGGCGTCCACCCGAATGCCGTCGATATGGTACTGCTCCAGCCAGAACAGGGCGCTGCTGATCAGGAAGTTGCGAACCTCGTTGCGCCCGTAGTTGAAAATCATCGTGCCCCAGTCGGGATGGGTGCCCTGGCGCGGGTCGGCATGCTCATAGAGATGAGTTCCATCGAAGTAGGCCAACCCGTGGCCGTCCTTGGGGAAGTGGGCCGGAACCCAGTCGAGAATCACGCCGACTCCCGCCTGATGCAGTCGGTCGATCAAGAACCGAAAGTCATCCGGATTGCCGAAACGGCTGGTAGGACCGAAATAGCCGGTGGTCTGGTAGCCCCAGGAGCCATCGAAGGGATGCTCGGTGATCGGCAGCAACTCCACGTGGGTGAAGCCCATATGCTGCACATGATTGACCAGATGTTCGGCCAACTCCCGATAGCTCATCCACGAGCCGTCCAGGCGACGCATCCATGAGCCGAGGTGAACCTCGTAGACCGAGAGTGGCGCCGTGCGCGGGTCGCTTTGTTTGCGTTGCTGCATCCACTGGGCGTCGCCCCAAGTATAGCGGTTCAGGTCCCACACTCTGCTGGCGTTGCTGGGTCGCAACTCCGACCAGAAACCGTAAGGATCGCAGCGTTCACTCCATCCCTGACTGGTATGAACGCAGTATTTGTAAGCCTGTCCA
Source organism: uncultured Burkholderiales bacterium (assembly GCA_964649085.1). Lineage (GTDB taxonomy): Bacteria > Vulcanimicrobiota > Xenobia > Xenobiales > JADMJV01 > JADMJV01. The sequence goes on from CAZYPN010000077.1 coordinate 15,606, forward strand.
ACCTGCAACCCGGGCACAAAGGCGCTCCAGATTCCCGTCGAAGCCGACTGCAACTGAAGCGGGTGACTGCTTCGGTTCCATCCGTTGAAATCACCCATCACGCTCACGGACAGAGCATTGGGAGCCCAACAGGCGAAATGGACGCCTTGCAAACCTTCTTGCTCCACCAGATGGGCGCCCAGCTTTTGATAGCAACGAAAGTGCTTGCTCGACCCCCAAAGATAACTGTCAAATTCTGACATCTTCAATTCCACCAGCGCGGCTGCCATCGTGTTAACCTCACACTATTTATTCGTCCGCCAGACCATATACCAGGCAGCGCCCAGGCACAACCCTCTTTTAGGTGACAATTTTGGTCAATTTTCAGGCTTTTTTCACGACCAGAGCCAACAGTTGACACTCATGTCGAACTTCCGCGGCTACGCCTCCCCCGAGCAAAGCCCGCAGGCGGAGGTGAGGCCCAATAGAGAGACAACATTCGACTTCTGCTGCGAGGTTCACCCTGACCCACTCGTTTCAAAATGCTGCGAACCCAGTCGGCCTCAGGTGCAGCACGCCATTCACAGCCCTCGTCCAGGAGCAAGGCCAGCGAGTCTTCTCTGGAATGGTGCAGTTGCCACCCGGGCCAACGTTCTTGCAGATGCAAAGCCCGAGGGTCGGTGTCGGTGGGGTAGCAATACGTCAGGGTGCGATGGATGGGATCGAGGCCCACGACGCCCTCTGGAGATTCCTTTCCAAAAAGGGGCACCGTGGCGCGCAACTGGGAAATCCAGCCCGGACCGGCACGAAGCAGTTCGCCAACATCATGTTCCAGACTATGCCACCGGCCGTCAAAAAGAGCGGTGCGGCACCAGGGATCCTCCGAGCGCGTATAGCGAATGCCGCTGAAAGCCGGTCGACGAAAGGGTTCGCCGACCACCTCTTCGAGCGGCAAACCCAGGTAGCGTGCAATGTCGAGCACGCCGTGGTGGGCCCAGAGCACCTCCCAACCGGTCCAGTTACACTGCATCAAGGCCAGGTGAACCGACAGGAGTAGCGGGTCGCAAAGAATATCCTCGCCGCCAAACCAGATCAGTCTGCCCGCATCTTCATCGAGCAAAGCGGCGCCTTCGCACCAGTTGGTGACCAGCCAGTGGGGCGAGGGCTGACATCGCTGGATATACTCACGGGCCTGCTGCGGACCCCAAAATAGTTCAATGTCCAACTGGGTGGCAGCCCAATGGTTGTAGTAGATGGAAAGCTGCCCCCCGGTACGCACAGCCAGACTGGCGCGCTGGCCCACTCAGGCCTCGAGAAACTGTCGCATATCGACAGGGGGCGCGATCGACCAGTGATACTCACCCAGCCGCAACTCGAGAGCGCTGAGTAAATGCCTGCGGCTTTCCAACTGCTGCTGCAGTCGTGGCGTCCAGCCTTGCTCGAGATATTCGACAAACAGGCTCTCGTCGGACCCGTAGATTTTATCGCCCACAATCGGATTGCCCATCCAGGAAAGATGGGCGCGTATCTGGTGGGTGCGCCCGCTCAACGGGCGCACCTCCAGTAGGCTGTAGCGCCGCCCCTGACGCTCCCAGCGACGCAGCAGTCGCCAATCCGTGCGGGCCGGGGCGCCTCCGGGCAAGACCCAACGCTTGAGCCGAACCATCGACCCCTCGGCCCTGCCCAGAGGGGCCTCGATCGTTCCCTGTGTGCCTTCAGGCCAGCCCACCACCACAGCCCAGTAGACCTTCTCGGCCTGCTCGTAGGCGCGACACATGGCCCCGTGACCCCGCGGCAACTTGGAAACCAGCACCAGGCCACTGGTTTCACGATCGAGACGATTGACAAAATGCGGCGACACCTCGGGCTGAGCGGCAAAATACAGGCGCAGACGGCCTATCAAACTGGAGGTAGGCCCTGCCTCAGTGGGGTGACACAGCAGATCGGCCGGCTTATCGACCACCAGCCAGCTTTCACTTTCATCGACGATGTTCAGGTATTCCGACCTCACGGCAAGAACTCTATCCCTCATGGTTGTCCTCAATCTGGATGAGTTTCTTCGCTCAGGCAGGCTGCTTCCCGTTCAACTGGGCATGCTCCGCCCCCAGATTCTTCAACTCATCGGCTTTCCCCCGGCCTACGCGCGGCACCTCGACCGCTACGGCGATCTCCAGCTGTTCTACCGCAACCAGCAGCTCACGATGATCTACCTGGATGACTTTGATCGCCCCACTGGAACCGGACAGATTCAACTGGAAACCCATGGCCTGCAGGGCGGAATGAGCAAGGCCTCCTTATTGGAATTTCTCCAACATTGCCAGATCGGATACCAGTTCCTGGACGGATCGCAGCCGGCCTCGCTGGTTACCCAGGCGGGCGTGCACCTGAGCTTTGAGCCCGACGATCAGCTCTTTGCCCTCTGGCTGGGATCGCTGTGAGCCGAGCGCTGTTGGCACTGGGCGCCTCGCTGTCTCTGCACGCAGTCCTGGCCGGGCTGCCGGTGAAGTGGGAGCCGCCCTCCCCCCAGGTCGTTCGACCCCTCCGACTGCAATGGATCGCGAGGGAGAATCCCGCGCCTCGCCACTCCCCAAGAGAGCTGGCCCCAAGTACACCGCGCCCCGTGCCTCAAGCGCCTTCGAGAGAATCCCGCAGCGCCCCAACGTCCCGGCCCAAACCCAACAAGACCAGGCCCGAGCTACAGGCCCGACCGGCCAGCCCCGTCGACAACTACCCTCGTGCCCGTCGTCGTTCGGCGCCACGGCCCGCTGGGCCGGGGCGCACCAAGAAGCAATCGGTCGGCGGCCAGGGCGAGGCGATGCTCGAGCCGCCGGTGCTGATTCGCGGACCAGAAACCATTGCCATTCCCGATTTTCTGCGCAACCGCGACGGCCACTTTCGCCTTTCGTTGAAGTGCCAAATCGAAGCCGACGCCTCGTCGCGCGTTGAGGTCTGGGATGGCACCGGTTGCCCGGAACTCGACGAGAACGTGCGCCAGAGCTTTTCTGGGCGCAACTGGTATCCGGCTTTGCTCCAGGGCCGCCCGCTGCGGTGCACGGTGCGACTGACGGTTGAGTCGTCCTGGAAAGCAGGCCAATCGGAGATCCACTGGGGAGGACGCGTCCCTACGGGCGACCTGGCGAGATATTAACAAATTTCGACTTGACGCTCAGAGATTTTTCAGGGTCGCCCCCTACTCTGAACTCCAGAAGATTCTGGAGGTTGTCCACAATGATTCGTAAACTTCTCGTCGCCATCCTGTTACTGGTCGCTCCCCTCAACGCCTGCTCGAACCAGAGCTACCTCCAGTTCTTCAACTACACCGAGAAGAAGCTGCGGGTTTACGTTGACGGCGTGGAATACGGCTACATCGATCCCGGCTACTCGCCCAACTGGATCCCCGCCGCCTATGGCCTGCACAAAGTGGAAGTGATTCCTGAGGGCGGCTACTATCAGACCTCGAAATACGCCGAGACCAGCTACAGCTATCCCAACGCCCACGTCTCGTTCGCGCCCAACGAACTCTATTAGAGGAGGTCTGGCGGAGCTTTCGGAAAGGCCCGCCATGCAGATCGACGCCGCCTATTTCGGACCCCCCGCAGGCGCGGCCCAGGCCGCACAGTCGGCGCGCCGAGCCGGTCTGAACGGGCTGTGGATCCCGGAAACCGGCCACGACCCCTTCCTGGCGCTCTTGCTGGCCTCGCAGGCCGAGCCCCAACTGCAGCTGGGCACCGCCATCGCCGTCGCCTTTTCGCGCAGTCCCATGACCTTGGCTCAGACCGCCTGGGACCTGGCCGGACTGACCGGTGGCAAGTTTCACCTGGGCCTGGGCAGTCAGATCAAGCCTCACATCACGCGGCGCTTCTCCATGCCCTGGGGCAGCCCGGTGGAACAGATGCGCGAGTTCATTCAGGCGCTGCGGGCCATCTGGGCCGCCTTCGACGGCAAGGCGCCGCTGAAATTTCAGGGCCAGTACTATCAGCTGAGCCTGCTGACGCCGTTTTTCACCCCCTCCAACTATGGCCACCCCAACATTCCCGTGGGCCTGGCCGCAGTGGGCCCCAAAATGACCGAATTGGCTGGCGAACTGGCCGACTTTGTGGCACTGCACACCTTCACCAACCTGGCCTATCTGAAGCAGGTGACCTTGCCGGCTCTGGAGCGGGGCAGCCAGAAGGCCGGACGGCCGGGCTCGGAGTGCCAACGCGTGGGGAGCCTGTTCATCATTACCGGCGACGCCGAGCGCAAGCAGAAAATGGAAGGCCTGGTGCGTCAGCAGATGGCCTTCTACGGTTCAACCCCGGCTTATCGCCCCGTGCTCGAGGCGCTGGGCTGCGGTGACCTGCACGAGCAGTTGCACGCTCTTTCCAAACAGGGCCAGTGGCAGGAGATGGCCCGACTCATTCCTCCAGACGTCATGCAGGCCTGCAGCCTGACGGCCGAGCCCGACGAACTCAAGTCGGCCATCGAAGAGCGCTTTCACGGCATCTACGAACGCGTGTTGGTGCACCTCGAGCCCGACGACCTGATGGCCCTGGGTCGATGAGCCACCCCACCCTCGTGACGGCCGCCCTGACGGGGGTGCTGGCCAAACGCGAACAGTGCCCGGCCATTCCCTATACGCCCGAAGAGATCGCCGAAGAGGCCCGACGCAGCGTCGAGGCGGGAGCGGCCATTGTGCACATCCACGCTCGCCAGCCCGACGGCTCACCGGCTTTCGACGTCGACACCTATCGCCGCATCGGCGAGGCGGTGCGGGCGGCCTGCCCCCAGGCCATCTTGAACTATTCCACCGGAGCCGTGGGCGTCGACCGCGAAACCCGCATCGCTCCGGTGCGCGCGCTGGCACCCGAGATGGCCGCCCTGAATATGGGCTCGATGAACTACGCCATCTACTCTGCGGCCAAGAAGCGTTTCTATCACGACCACCTCTTTGCCAACCCCTTTGGCGACATCCAGTTTTACCTGGAAGCCATGAACCAGGCCGGCACGCTGCCCGAAATGGAGTGCTTCGACTGTGGTCACATCGCCAACGTGCAGCCCTTCATCGACCTGGGCCTGCTGCCCGGGCCACGGGTCTTTTCGCTGGTCATGGGCGTGCTGGGGGGCATTCCGGCCGAGCCGCGCCACCTGCAACACCAGGTGGGGTCGCTGCCCGCCGAGGCCCTCTGGCAGTGCATCACCATCGGCCTCCAGCAATGGAAACTACTGCCCGTGGCCATCGCCCTGGGGGGCAATGTGCGGGTGGGCCTGGAGGACAACTTCTATCTGGCCGAAGGACGCATGGCCACTTCCAACGGCGAACTGGTGGCCAAAGCCGTCTCGATGATCGAAGCCATGGGAGGTCGGGTAGCCAGCCCCCAGGAGGCTCGCCAGCGGTTGGGTCTGAGCCTTGCCCCGGCTTAGCGCCCCGCTGCCTGGCGACTTTGAAAGCAACCGCCAGGCCATGCTGGCTCACCTGGAGCGCCTGCACGCGGCCCAGGCTCGGGTGGTCGAGGGGGGCGGAGCCTCGGCCCAGCAGCGCATGCGCAAGCGAGGCAAGTTGCTGCCTCGCGAGCGGGTGCAGCGCCTGCTCGACCCCCATCGCCCCTTTCTGGAACTCTCGCCCCTGGCCGCTCACGAGATGTACGGCGGCGAGGCCCCCGCAGCCTCGCTGATCACGGGGATCGGCTTTGTGGGCGGGCGTCCGGTGATGGTCATCGCCAACGACGCCAGCGTCAAAGGCGGCGCCATCTACCCGATGACGCTGAAAAAGCACCTGCGGGCCCAGCGCATCGCCGAGGAGAACCGCCTGTTGACCCTCAGCCTGGTGGAGTCGGCCGGAGCCAACTTGCTGCACCAGGCCGAGCTGTTTGCCGAAAACGGCGGACGGGTCTTTGGCAATCAGGCCCGCCTTTCGGCCCTGGGCATTCCTCAAATCGCCGTGGTCTTTGGCTCCTCCACAGCCGGCGGAGCCTACATTCCGGGCATGTCCGACTACACCATTATGGTGCGCGGCCAGGCCCGCGTCTTTCTGGGGGGCCCGCCGCTGGTCAAGATGGCCACCGGGGAAGAGGTCGACGACGAAACCCTGGGCGGGGCCACGATGCACGCCGAGGTGTCGGGAGTGAGCGACTACACGGCCGAAGACGATGAGTCGGCCCTGGAATTGGCCCGTCAACTGGTCGGCCAGCTCCCCTTCCAGGCTACGCCCCGGCCCCTGAGCGCCGAGCCCGCTTACGACCCCGAAGAACTGCTGGGCCTGATCCCGGCCGACCCGCGCCAGCCCCTGGACATCCGCCACCTTCTGGCTCACCTGGTCGACGCTTCCGAGTTTCTCGAGTTCAAGCCTGACTACGGCTCCAGCCTGGTCTGCGGGCACGCCCATCTGGGCGGCTATCCGCTGGGCATTCTGGCCAACAATGGCGTGTTGTTCTCGGAGTCGGCCCTGAAGGGCTGTCAGTTTATTCAGCTGTGCAACCAATCGCGCATTCCGCTGCTGTTTGTGCAGAACATCACCGGCTTCATGGTGGGCACGCAGGCCGAGCGCGAGGGCATCGTCAAGCACGGCTCCAAGCTGATCAACGCCGTGACCACCTCCAACGTGCCCCATCTCACCCTGATCGTGGGTGGGTCCTACGGGGCCGGCAACTACGGCATGTGCGGACGGGCATTCGACCCTCGCTTTCTTTTCAGCTGGCCCAACAGCCGCATCGCCGTGATGGGCGGCGAGCAGGCCGCGGGCGTGCTGCGCCTGCTGGCCGAAGAACAGGCGCGCTCACGCGGCCAGGTGGCTGACGTGGCCGCTCTGGAGGAACGCCAGCAGCAGGTGCTGGCCCAGTTCGAGCACGAGTCGTCGGCCTTCTATGCCACGGCCCGGCTGTGGGACGACGGCATCCTCGACCCGCGCCACACGCGCCAGGCCCTGATGTGCGCCCTGGAGGCCGTGCATCTCAGCGATTTTCGTCAGCTTGAAGCGCCCCGTTACGGGGTTTTCCGAATGTAAGGGAGGCAGGCCATGTCGCAGGTAGCCGAAATCACTCAGGAGCATCAGCTCTTTCGCCAGATGCTGCGGCGCTTCGTCGAGCGCGAAATCGACCCCCACATCGAAGAATGGGAGGCGCGCAAGTGCTTTCCCGGGCGCCAGCTGTTTCCCAAGCTGGCCGAACTGGGAGCCCTGGGGCCCTCGTACCCCGAAGAGTATGGCGGCGGCGGGGGCGACTACTGGTATAACTACCTGATGTCCGAGGAACTGGGCGGGGCAGCGGCCATGGGCGTGGCCATGGGCATTATGGTGCACACCGACATGGCCACACCGGCGCTGGCCCAGTTTGGCAGCCACGAGCTGAAGAAGCAATTTCTCGAACCGGCCATCGCTGGCCAGAAGATTTCCGCCATCGCCGTCAGCGAGCCCGACGCCGGCTCGGACGTGGCCTCGCTGCGCACCTCGGCCCGCAGCGACGGCGACCACTATGTGATCAACGGCAACAAGATGTGGATCACCAACGGCACCCAGGCCGACTTTGTGGTGCTGCTGACCCGCACCAGCCCGGGCGACAATCACAAGGGAATGTCGCTGGTGGTGGTGCCCACCGACACGCCCGGCTTCAAGGTGAGCAAAACCATCGACAAGCTGGGCAACCACTGTTCCGACACGGCCGCCCTGACCTTCGAGGAACTGCGCGTGCCCAAGGCCTTCCGCATCGGCGAGGAGGGCGAGGGCTTTGTGCTGCAGATGAAGCAGTTTCAGAAAGAGCGCCTGGTGGGCGTGGGTCTGACCCTGGGCGGGGTCGAGCGTTGCCTGCGCATGACGGTCGAGTATCTCAAACAACGCCAGGTTTTTGGCAAGCCCTTGCTGGCCAACCAGTATCTGCAGTTTCGCCTGGCCGAGCTGCGCACCGAAACCGAAATGCTGCGCCAGATGGCCCACTATTGCACCCGCCAGATCTGCGCCGGCAACGACTGCACCCGCGAAGTCTCGATGGCCAAATTGAAGGCCGGTCGGCTGTGCCGCGAGGTTGCCGACAGTTGCCTGCAGTTCCACGGCGGAATGGGCTATGCCGAAGAGTATCCTATGGCCCGCTACTTCCGCGACGCCCGCTTGATGAGCATCGGGGGCGGCGCCGACGAGGTCATGCTCAGCGTGATCGCTCGTATGGAGGGTTACTACTCGAAGTGATCGCCAGCCTGCTGATCGCCAATCGCGGCGAAATCGCCTGTCGCATTCGGCGCACGGCCGAACGGCTGGGGGTGCACTGTCGCACCCTCTACACCCCCGAGGACCGCGACCGCCTGTGGGCTCGCTGTGGCCTGGCGGTGAGTTCCTATCTGGCCGTCGACGAGATTCTCCAGCTGGCTCAAGAGCACGGGCTGCAGGCCATTCACCCCGGCTTTGGCTTTCTGGCCGAGAACGCCGACTTCGCCCGGCGGGTGCAGCAGTGCAGCCTGACCTGGGTCGGCCCCTCCCCCGAGGCCATGGAACGGCTGGGCAGCAAGTCTGGTGCCAAGGAAATGGCCGCCCGCCTGGGCCTGCCCACCCTGCCGGGCTATCAGGGTCCTGAACAGGGCCTGGAACACCTGGCGGCGATGGCTCGGGAACTGGGCTTTCCGCTGATGATCAAAGCCGCCGCCGGGGGCGGCGGCAAGGGCATGCGGCTGGTCACCCAGGAAGACCAGCTTCAGGCCGCCCTGCAGAGCGCCCGGGGCGAGGCCGAGCGTTCCTTTGGCGACGGGCGGCTGCTGCTGGAGCGCAAGCTGGAACATGCCCGCCATCTGGAAGTGCAAATTCTGGGCGACGTTCACGGACAGGTCATGTCCTTGGGCGTGCGCGACTGTTCGCTGCAGCGACGCCACCAGAAGATCCTCGAGGAGACCCCTGCCCCCCTGCCCTGCCCGGGCCTGGAAGAGGCGGCCCTGACCCTGGCCCGCGCGGCCGGCTACCAGAACGCGGGCACCGTTGAGTTTCTGGCCGTGGGCGAGCAGTTCTACTTCCTGGAAATGAACACCCGGTTGCAGGTCGAGCACCCGGTGACCGAAGCCGTCACCGGACTGGACCTGGTCGAGTGGCAGCTGCGCCTGGCCGCGGGCCAACCGCTGCCTCCCGCCCCTCCAATTCAGGGCCACGCGATGGAGGTGCGCCTCTACGCCGAAGACCCCCGCAGTGGCCACCTGCCCTGCGCCGGACCGCTGTGGCGCTGGAGCTTTCCCGAGCAGGGGCTGCGAGTGGAAACGGGTCTGCAGGCGGGCGACGACGTGTCGCCCCACTATGACCCGATGGTGGCCAAACTGATTGTCCACGGCCCCACCCGCCCGGCCGCTCTGAGCCGCCTGAGAGCGGCTCTGGAGCAGGTGGTGGTGATGGGCATCCCCTGCAATCGCGACTTTCTGCTGCACTGGCTGAGGCGCGAAGAGGTGGTGCAGGGGCTGGTGGGGGTTGAACTGCTCGACCTCCACCCCTTCGAGCAGCCCCTCGACCCCCTCAGCCTGCAGGCCGCTCTGGCCGCCCGCTGGCTCGACCAACAGCCCCGGGCCTGGAGCAACATGCCCCGCGAGGCCCCGGCTTTTTGGGTCGAGGGTCAGGGGCGGGTAGCCCTGCAGCTCGACCCGACCCGCTTGCACCGCAGCGCTGACGAATTGCGGCTGGAGTGGCAGGGGCAGCAGTGGGTTTTTCAGGTGATATGGCAGGGCGACGAGGGTTGGGTGGCCAGCCCTCGAGGCCTCTTTCAAGTGCAACTCGGCCGCCCTCGGGTGGTGCGCTCGGGCCAGGGCGCAGCTCGCGACATCCACGCGCCTCTGACCGGCAGCCTTTTGGAAATCGCCGTTACCAGCGGGCAGCCGGTAGAGGCTGGCCAGCTGCTGTTTCGCCTGGAGGCCATGAAGATGGAACATCGTTTGACCGCTCCGGTGGCGGGCATCGTGCATGAGGTGCAGGGACGGGTGGGACAGGTGGTGCAGGCCCGCAGCCTGCTGGCCCGCATTCAATCATGATTCGCAGCTTCTTCGGCAGCCTGAGCCTGGCCCAACAGACGGCCGCTCTGAACCTGATCTATCGCGACTACTCGCTGGCCTTCCAGGTGGGGCCCGAGTGGGTGGCCGAGCACCTCGAGGCCCATCAGGTCGACCTGCAACGTTCGCCGCTCTGGCTGGACGCCGCCGGCAATGTGATCGGCGCGGCCCTGCTGGCCCTGCGCCAGGGCCGAGGCTGGGTGGGCGGTTTTGGCATCGCCCCCGCCTTTCGCGGGCGCGGCTTCAGCCACGCCCTGCTCGAGGAAGTGGTCGAGGCCGGGCGCCAGGCCGGGGCCGGCCAGATTCAGCTGGAGGTGCTGCTCAACAACCCGCGGGCCCAGGCCACCTACCGCCGCGGGGGCTTTGAAGTGACCCGTCAGTTGGTGGTGCTGGAAGGCCCCGGAGGGCCCCCCAGCCTGCCTTTCGGACAATCGGGCGAGCCCTGCTGGCAGCGCCAGGCTGCCAGCCTGGAGCGCCTTCCCCGAATGCTGGTCTCGCCCAGCGGACTGCACCAGCGCGATGGCCAGATCTATGCGGTGGGCCCCCAGAGCCACTGGGGAGAGCTGCAGTTTGCCCGCCGCTACCGACTGAGCAACGAGCCCGTCGACAGCCCACTGCATCGGCAGGTGCGCGGGCTGGGTTGGAGCGAGGTGGCCCGGCAGTACGAGATGGTGCTGAGCCTGAAGTAGCCTGGCGCTCATGCTTGAACCTGGTCCTCAACCGGGTGCGCCCGCGAACCTCATAATCAGCGCGGATGCCACTCAGGCGAGGACATTGCTTCCGGGTACTGAGTGTTCCTTCAGGGTATACCCCAACCGGACACCCGGCCGGGGCGGTTTTTGTGTCCATCTGGGGTGGGTGACATGGGTTTTCTGACAGGTGTCAAACAGGGTCCAAGAGTCTATTTGGACACGGGAGGCACGATGGGTCAGCGAGTGGGATACCGCCGGGTGAGCAGCTGGGAGCAGCGCAGCGATCGGCAGCTGGAGGGGCTAGCGTTGGACGAGCTCTTCGAGGATCGGGCCAGCGGTAAGGACCTGAAGCGACCGGCCTGGGAAGAGGCCGAGCGCTATCTGCGGCGCGGCGACGTGCTGTTCGTCCACTCGATGGACCGGCTGGCTCGCAACCTGGCCGATCTGCTGGCCGTGGTGGAGGGGCTGAACCGCAAGGGGGTGGAGGTGCGCTTTGTGCGCGAGAACCTGTGCTTTGAGGCCGGCGCCGAGGCCAACCCCATGTCGCGCTTGATGCTGTCGCTGTTGGGGGCGGTGGCCGAGTTCGAGCGGTCGCTGATCCTGGAGCGCCAGCGCGAGGGCATCGCCTCGGCCCGGCAGCGCGGGGTGTATCGGGGACGCAAGCGAGCCCTGGCTCCCGACCAGGCCCTCGGCGTTGTAGGCATATTCCACGATCTGATTGTCGGGGTAGGTGATCTTTACCAGCCGGCTGAGGGCATCGTAGAGGTATTGGGTGACCTGCGGCGTGGAGGGCGGGCCGTGGCGAGCCTGCCCATAGCGCGCCGGAGGGTGGTCGGTGGGCGGGTTGTTGGGGTCGACGTAGCGGCTGAGGGGGTTTTGGGTGGTGGTCAGCGTGATGAGCCGACCCCATTCGTCGTATTCGAACTCGCGTTTCTCGGTGGCGTTGACGATCTCGGTCACCTGGCAGCGCGAGTCGCGCTTGACGAGGGTCTCGATGCCCCGCGCCGAGGTGGCGGTGTAGTTGCGACAGTGGGGGTCGTAGGCCGCCGCCCGCACGGCCGCTGGCATATTGCCAGCGCCCAAAGCAGCCGGAGCCGTCGTAGTAGATCATCTGGCCGCGCTGGAATTTGCGGACCGTCGACTGGCCAAAGATCGTGCACGTGCAGAAAAAGCTGCGAGGAGACTGGATGAGGTTGAACGGCGAGCTGAACAAGCGGCGCGTTCACGGTTGGCATTGGAGTGGCAGTTGCAGAAGTATCAGGCGGTATTGGCTGAGAGTGCTGAAAGTTTGGCTGAGGAAATAGCACTGCGAATGACGTTGGAGGCGAAGTCCAGGGAGACGACAACAGTGCCGGACATCGAACTCAGAGGCTGAAGAGTTGGCTGGGGCTGGGGTCCAAAACCGGTTGAGGGTACGAGAGCTGAATGGACTTAAGGTTCTGGGAAGTAATGGAGGACGGCTGCGTAAGCCGATTGCCACGTCCCGGCTCCGCGAAGAGTCGCCAACCTTTCTCTTGCTTGTTGCACTTGATCCTGGCTGATTGCTTGACGACTTCCCGACCGTTGCCGCGAGAGTGTTCGGAAGTAGTCCTGGTGACCGCCTTTACCGGAGAGCAAGCTCGGTTTATTCAAAAGGTCCAGGTGCTCTGGGGATAAGGCTATCACCGAACCCGAGCGAATTACGTGAAGAGCTTCGATGACACGGGGAACACAGGCCTGGCTTTGGCTCTAGCCAGACAGGCAGCCGCTCACCAACCCCTCCATGCCAATCTGAGGTGTGTCCATTTTCTGGATCGTCAAGGAGTTCATG
>CAZYPN010000078.1:0-28015 GCA_964649085.1 uncultured Burkholderiales bacterium
AATCATCGTTTGATGCACGTGCAACTTGCTGGCCAGATCCCGTTGAGACCAGCGCGCGAAAGCCTACCGGGCTAGTGGGCATCTCAAGGACCGCGACGAGCCACTTTGGACGCTCGCGTGAGACAAGATGACCCTCGAAAAACGACTAAGAAAATCGGGTTTTCTGTCTAGACATTGGGGTCCACCTTAGTCGACAACTTCCAAGTCACTTCCAGGGCGTGTAGCAATGATAGCGGTCTTCGCCCAGAAAGCCCACCAGGGTAAGTCCGGCCTGCTGAGCATAGTCGATAGCCAGGCTGCTGGGGGGGCCCAGGCTGGCCACGGCCGAAAAGCCCGCCAGCACGGCCTTGTGCACCAGTTCGTAGCCGGCTCTGCCCGACAGCAACAGCCAGTGTTGGGCCAGCGGCAGGCGGTCGACCATCATCAAGGCTCCCACCACCTTGTCCACGGCGTTGTGGCGACCCACATCTTCGTGCACCTCCAGCCAGGTGCCCGTCGGGTCGAGGGCGGCGGCGGCGTGTACGCCGCCGGTCTTGATGAATAGGGGTTGGTGCTGGCGCAGTAGTTGGGGCAGCTGCCCCAGGCGGCTCCAGAGCGGATGCTGGGGGTGCAGCCGCTCCACCGGTCGGGGGGGCTGGGTGTCGAGCCGATCCTGACCGCAGGCGCCGCAGCCCCCGTGGACCCACTCCTGGCTGCGCAACTGATAGGCTCGCTCGGGCACCGGCCCGCGGAACACCACCCGCAGGGTGTTGTAGTCCTGCACCTCCGAGCAATAGCTCAGCTGGACGAGATCGCGGCGCGAGAGCACCAGTTCCAACGAATGCAGGTAGCCCAGGGCCAGTTCGTAGTCGCTGCCCGGGGTGCGCAAAATGGTTCCCAGGCGCAGCGTTTCACTCGAGCTTTGCGAACTGAGCAAAAGCTGCAGCGGGGCTTCCAAAGCCACCTCTTGATGACCCGCACCGTCGGGATAGCTCTGGGTGGGATAGCGTTTGCGCGTGCTTCTAGGTTGCATCGACGCGCTCGGGCCAGGCGATGGCCAACGGCTGAAAGTTCAACATATCGCAGGCTACCAGCTGGTAGTGCACCCCGGCTTTGTGGCCCGTGAAGGGCTTGTGACCATGGCCTCCGTGCAGATGCCCGTAAACGCAAATGTCGATGCGAAACTGCTCCAGCAGGTCGGTAAAGGCCGTTTGGCGTCGGTAGGGGAACAGCGGGGGGTAGTGGATCATGGCGATTCGACAGGGTGCGGCCGGGTCAAGCGCCTGCAGGGCCAGCTTCAGCCGCTCCAGTTCGCGCAGGTAGATTTTTTCATCCTGGGGGTCGTCGAAGCCCTCGGGGGGGGGCAGGTCCCAGCCGCGGGTGGCGCAAATGGCCGCCGGCCCCAGTCGCAGTGCGTCGGTCTGCAGGAAATGCAGGCCCGGGTGGCGCTTGCGCACCTTGCTCAGGCTCTGCCACCAATAATCGTGGTTGCCTTTGCTCAGCACCTTGTGTCCTGGCAGCGAGGCGATGAACTGCAGGTCCTGATCGGCTTCCTCGAGCTTGAGGGCCCAACTGTGATCGCCGGGTAGCAGCACCAGGTCGTCTTCGCCGATGGCGGCTCGCCAGTGTTGCTCGACTTTCTCCCAATGTCGGGCCCAATGAGGTCCGAAACGGTCCATAGGCTTGTCGCCCGAGAACGACAGGTGCAGATCGCTGATCGCAAAGCATCGCATGGCGGGGCCCTTCCCGCCCTTCGAAGTGAACCCTTGGTGGAAAGGCAAGGGAACCCCGGCCTGCGAGTTCGAAGAGTCTTGCATGCTGAGCACTCCCCACACGGCCAGTTTTGAGCTGGCACTGGATATCTTTGGATATCCCTACCGTCCCTGTCGCGGGGCCCAGGAACGAATCTACGACTATCACATGGACGGCCGCCCTCAGTTTGAATGGGAGTACTTTCGCCAGCTCTGGGTGTTCAACCGCGACCCGCGCATTCTCGATTACTGTGCCGAATGCCCGGCCAACATTCTGGCCGATGTCGAGGGCTGCAAGTGTCCGGTTGAAAATTTGGACGTCTTTTTCCGGGCTCTGAACGAACTGACCCCGGACTCGCTGTGGTGCAAGGTGGCTCGTGACGGCATTCCCGTGCCCCACCACGAAGTGGCCCCTCTGCTGGCCGATTTATTGGGCCTGCGCGATCATTTTCAAACCCTGACCTGGCCGGTGGCCATCCCCCGATTCGCCGGCAAAACCTTCTTCGAAACCCAGGAAGAGGTCAACGAATACGGCGAGGTCGAGGTTCGCCAGGGGGCGCTGCAGTTCTACGCCTGGAATGGCGAGGGACCGCCAGGGGTGATTTCCTCCAACGAAGGATATACCATTTTCTTGTCGCGCCACGGCTTGATGGTCAAGCCGGTAGGGCAGGACCCGGTGCCCTTTGTGTTCCGGCGCCTTTGGAGGGAAGACCTGGGCGTCTTCGGTCAGGATGCTCGCGACGAACAGGTGGGTTTCGACGTGCTCAGCGGGCGCTATCCCACCTGGCACGGGGCCAACGACACCGACAGCGAGCTGACCTTCGAAAGCCTGCCCGGAGCTCAGGTGTTTGCCGAGATCCTCGACCTGCTCGAGGTGTTTTGCAGCGTGGCCGAGGAATTAGAGACCGGCTTTCTGGTCAAGGCACCTGGCTAGGTCGAGTGCGCTCCAGGTCGCCGCTGGCGCAGCGCAGCGAACCCCAAAGCAAGGTGCTGAGCCGGGCCGACGGCATGTCGACCACCTGAAAACCCTGCCCCTGGTAGGTGGCTCGGGCCCAGTCATCGAGGGGGGGCACATCGTAGATCGGCAAATACACCCGGCGCAGCTTGGCCCCATCGTTTTCCAATAACACGTTGTTGTAGGTGCAGTGCGGGGTCGAGAGGCTGAGTCCGGCCAGATGGGGCAGCCGAACCACCCGAAAGCCCTGTTCTTCCAGTTGGCGCGCTGCCTGATCGTAGCGTTGGGGCAGTTGGCGCTCCAGCGTAACCTTTCGCTGCGCCTCCAGTTCGGGTCGCTCGGCCAGGCGGCTCAGGCTGTTGCCAGGATCGGCCACGGCCACGGTGCGTTCATCGAGGAATGTAAAACCCAGATCGATATGAAATTCGGGTTGAGGTTCGATCACCACCACGGGCAGGCCAAACTGATGCGAAAACTCTTCCAGCGCGGCCTGGCGCGAAAGGCGCCGCTCGCTCATGGTGCGGCTCAGGCTGTGCGCCCCGAGCAGCACCGCCCGGGTTCCGGCCACCACGTCGCCGCCTTCGAAGCTCAGGGTCGTGCGTCTCACCTCCAGTTGCAGAGCCTGGGCCAGCCGGGCCGGTGCCACCGCCGTGCCCTGCACGATCTGGCGGTTGAGCTTGGGGTCGACCTGGCCGTGTCCTCGAAACGAGCGGGGCAGGAGCAGCACGGGTTTGCCCAGCGACTCGGCCAGTACGGCCCCGTCGCGAGCCCACAGCGTAAGCGGCTCGTAGAGCAGCGATTCGCTCGAACGCAGGGCCAGGGTGTGAATGCGAACGCGCTCGGGCCTGGCCACAGCCCATTGGGACATCTGGGCTCGCAGACGGGCTTCCGCCAGTCCCTCGGCCACGACCTCAAAACGCACCTGCTCGGGCATTCGGGTGAACAGGTCGTGAAAGACGGCCACCTGTGCCGACCAGGCCGGGTCGAGCACCTCTTCCGGCCACTGCAGCCAGAGGGCCTCGATGTTGCCCCAACACGAGGGCACCAGCCGCAGTTCTGGCAGGTCCTGGCAGCCTTCCAGCACCTCAAAGGGGTCGCGAGCTTCCAGCGGCCGCCGGTCGGGATTGCGCGGCACCGTCCATCCCGATGGGGTAGGGGTGGCCCTCCAGGGGTCGGCCGGCGCACTCAACTGCCCGAAAAGTGCTGCGTTCAGGGCCCCTCCCGGCAAGGCCTGGCAGGCGGTTGCGGGCTGGCCGCGTGAGGCTAACGCCGCCAGAGCCGTGGTTCGAGGTTGATGTTCCGCCGCCGGCGGCCAGGGACGTGGCGAAGGTTCGAGCCGCGAGCGTGCCTCGCCCGGGGGGCGTTGCATCAGCGGGGGTTGGCGGTTGCTGTTGAGTTCCACCCCATCCTGGCGCTGGGCGGGGGCCGAGCGATTGGCGCCCCCCGGGCTGGCCGGGGCCGAGAGGTTGGACAGATAGGGCCCGGAAGAGCCAGCCGGTGGCAGCGGTTGCATCTCTGGCTTGGGATTTCCCGCGAGCAACTCGCTGACCTTCCCCGATGGGTGGGCAGGAACTCGGCGGATTTCGCAAAGCAACCGGGGTGAGTGAACTGTCGGTCATCGTGCTGGCTCCGGCCGGCCTGGCAACGCTGCGGCCCTTGTTGCGTCATCTGAAAGAACAAACCGTGGCCCACCTGCTCGAGGTGGTGGTGGTCTGCCCAACCCCTGTAGATCTGAGCGAGTTGCAGGGTCCCTTCGCCCGGGTGGCTCAGGTTCAGAGCTCGCTGTTGCCCTCGTCGGCGGTGGCCCGCGCAGCTGGCGTTCGGGCTGCTGGCAGTGAAGTGGTGGCCTTTGTCGAGGACCACAGCTTTCCGCTGGCCGATTGGGCCGAGCGCCTGCTGGCTCGCTATGCTCAGGGGCCCTGGTCGGGCGTGGGCCCGGTGGTGCTCAACGGCAATCCCTCCAACCCGGTGAGCTGGCTAAATTTTCTGGCCGAATACGGCGATTGGGCTTATCCCCACGCCGGCGGCGAGCTGCACCACATTCCGGGCCACAACAGCAGCTACCGTCGCCAGGTGTTGCTTTCGCTGGGCGACCGCCTGGCCGAGGAACTGGAGGCCGAGTCGACCATGCAGTGGCGATTGCAGGCTTCGGGCCATCGCTTTTTTCTGGAACCGCTGGCCCGGGTGCGCCACTACAATTTCTCCCAGCTCTGGTCGAGCCTGTGGCTGAGGTTCTACGGCGGCTGGCTCTTTGCCGCTAACCGCCAGACGGGCTGGCCGGGCTGGCGCCGCTGGCTGTATTTGCTGGCCTCGCCGCTGATCCCGCTGGTGCGCCTGGCTCGGGTCGTGCGTGCTTGCCAGCGGCTGGCTCGCACCTCTCTACTTTTGGGCCAGTTGCCCGTATTCTTGCTGCTGCTGGCCGCCGACGCGGCTGGCGAGGCGGTCGGCTATGCCACCGCCCTCAGCGGACCGGCCATGGCCTGGTGTAGCGACAGCGAGTTTGACCGACCCCGCTATATGAGTTCTCGGGACCGCGAACTCTTTCCTCAGTGAGTTAGCCGCTCAACAGTCGCCAGCATTGCGCCACCACAAAGCAGGTAGAAAACCCCAAGGCCAGGGGGATCACAGTGGCGAGGGCCGTCCACTTCCAACTGCGGGTTTCTTGATAGATCGTATAGATGGTGGTGGAGCAAGGATTGTGCAGCAGGCTGAACAGCATCAGGTTGAGCCCGGTCAGCGTGGTCCAGCCGCCAGCCCCGATCAGGATGTCTTTCACCGTGGCCGTCTCACCCGGGTCGAACATCACTCCGGCGCCCGCGCCTACGCCTGCCAACTGGTGGGTAAGCACGGTCAGCATCAGCACGGTGGGAATGACGATTTCGTTGGCGGGTATGGCGATGACATAGGCCAGAAGAATCACGCCGTTCAGACCGAGCAGCAACCCCAGGGGCTCCAGGCCATGGACCAGGTGAGCTGCCAGGCTTAGACCAGCGATCTGCACATTGCCCAGCAACCAGATCACGCCACCGCATGGAAAGGCGAAGATGACCGCCCTCCAGAGCACGATCAGGGTGCGATCGACCAGCGAGGTGTAGAGGGTTTGCCAGATTTGCGGGGGGCGATAGGGGGGCAGTTCCAGGCTGAAAGCCGAGGCTTCTCCCTGCAGCACCGTGCGCGACAGGCCCCAGGATACCAGGAAGGTCAGGGCGATTCCCAGCAGGGCCACGCTGACCACCGCAGCCGCAGATACCAGACCGCCCAGTGCCGGCGGGGCCAGGGCACCAAAAAATAGCGAGGCGATCAGGATCTGGGTTGGCCAGCGACCGTTGCACAGCGAGAAGTTGTTGGTCAGGATGGCGATCAGTTTCTCACGCGGACTGTCGATGATGCGCGTGGCCACCACGCCGGCGGCGTTGCATCCGAAGCCCATGCTCATCGTCAGGGCCTGGCGTCCGTGGGCTCCGGCCCGCTTGAAGAGCCGGTCCAGGTTGAAAGCCACTCGCGGCAGGTAGCCAAAGTCTTCCAAGAGCGTAAACAGGGGAAAGAAAATGGCCATCGGTGGTAGCATCACCGATACCACCCAGGCGCCCCCCAGATACACGCCGTCGATCAGGAAGCCGCTCAGCCACCAGGGAGCTCCCAGGTTGGTGGCCCCCTGCTTCAGCAGGGGTTGGAGCGTGTCGATCAGCAAGTGGGCCAACATCTGAGAGGGGATGTTGGCACCGCTGATGGTGAGATAGAACACCAGCGCCAGCATGAGCACCATGGCTGGAAAACCCCAGGTTCTGCTGGTCAGCACCCGATCGAGCCGTTGTTCCCAGTTGTGGGCAGGGGTTTCGCCGCTGCGGGCTACCACGGTCTCGGCAATGCGGGCGGCATCGGCGAAAACCCCCTCGACCAGATGGTCGTGGTAGTTGCGCCCAACCTCCCAACGCAGGCTCTGGGCCTGATCGCAGATGTCGCTCAGGGCATCGGCCTGGCCGAGCTCACCTTCCAGCAGGGCCCGCTGCACCGAAGGGTCGCCGGCCAGCAACCGCAAGGCTACCCAGCGGGTATTGGCCAGGGCGGGCAGGGCCGCTTTGAGGGCGCCGTCCACTTTGTCTACCGCCTGACGCAGGGCCGCGTTTTCGTCGCGCACATGCAGTCTGCGCGGACGGCAGCGATACTCGCCGCTGGCCACCTGGCGCAAGGCTTCCAACAGGTCTTCGGTGCCGTGGTTAAAGCGAGCCGATGTGGCCACCACCGGAATGCCCAGTTCGCGAGAGAGGCTGCGAATGTCGATTTCCAGGCCGTGGCGCCGGGCCTCATCCATGAGATTGACGCAGAGCACCGCCCGATCGGTGATTTCAAGAACCTGCAGCACCAGGTTCAGATTGCGCTCCAGGCGGGTGGCGTCGACCACCACCACGGTGACGTCAGGGCGGGCGAACAGCAGGAAGTCACGGGCGATCTCTTCATCGCTGCTGGCCGACAGCAGGCTGTAGGTGCCCGGCAGATCCACCAGCTTATAGCGCTGTTGCTTAAACTCGTAGCCGCCTTCGGCTCGCCCGACGGTCTTGCCAGGCCAGTTGCCGGTGTGCTGACGCAGCCCTGTCAGCAGATTGAACACCGTGGACTTCCCCACATTCGGGTTGCCCGCCAGCGCCACTACAAAGTCGACCTGACTGACGTCGACCTGCAGTTTCTTCAGATGCGAGGCATTGTGATGGCAGCTCGAGCATTCACTCACCGGGGCTCACCTCGAGCAGCACCCGTTCGGCCTGTTCGCGGCGCAGTGCGATGGTGCTGCCCCGCACTCGATAGGCAGTGGGGTCGCCCAGCGGGCCGCGCATCGTGGCTTCGATCCGGGTGCCCGGAACCAGGCCCAGGTCTAGCAGCCGCTCGCGCTCCAGGCCCCTGCAGGTGGTGTCGAGGCGAGCCACCCGGGCCGACTGGCCGGGCCGCAAACTGGCCAGGCTTGGCAGGGGGTGAAGCGGCTGCTGAGCCAGGGGTGGTTGCATCGCTTCTACGGTCAGATTGGCGGCCACCAGGCTGGGGACTTTCAGCATGCGCCCCTCCACCGAGAGTTCTAGATATTGGGGATGGCTCTCCAAGACTCTCAGGCTTTGCCCCGGGTGCAGTTGAAGTTCCAAAATCTGCTTGTAGACGCTTTCGGGCTCGTCCTCAACGTGTACAATGCGGGCCTCGGCCTCGGGGCCGAGTTCGGTCAGCGGGCATCCCTGGCGGGGGGGCATGCGTCCCTCGACGGTGGGAATCGGGTCACCGTGGGGGTCATGGGAAGGACGGTTGAGCCTGGCTTCCAGTTCCCGTGTTTCTTCCGGAGTCATGTGGTGCTCGTGGCGTTCTGCTTCGCGATGCCAATGCTGGCTGCCCAGGCTGGTGCGCTCGGCCAGGTAGCACTCCCAGAGGCGGTGAACGCGAATAACGTGCACTGCCAGAGACTTGCCATCCGGGCTCAAACAGGGGCTATCGCCGTGCACTTCCACCAGGCCCAGTTCCTGGGCACGCTGCACGACCCGCGCCACGCTGTCCAGAGACACCTGGAGGGCTCCGGCCAGGCTGCCCAGCGAGGCCGGGTGCCCTTGATACTGGCAGTGGTAAAGATGCTTGAGCGCATCTTCTACGAGAACCTTCTCTGCCCGACCGCTCCAGTTCTTCCAATTGTTCCACAATCGCCAACCCAAAGCCAGGGCGACCCATCCGAGGGCGAACGTCAGCAGGGCAAGGAGGGGGTCTACGGAGGTGTTCATGATTTTTAGATTCATCTAAAAATCCACAGATACCCTCGAGTTGTCAAGAGCCAACTGGAGGGACCGGTGCTTCTCGAGAGAATAGGCGGGCGTGGTTTTTTTCTTTGGACTCATTTTTGCAGCCCTTGCCCTGGGCCAAATTGTGGCTCTGGCTTATGGACAGACGTTGGCTTCCAAAGGCCACTCCGATGTTTCCAAGGCCCATCGCGAGGCCGCCGTCAACGCCACCATCATCGTGATGATGGGCGGGTTGATCATGGCGCCGTTTCCCTGGTATAAGCAGGCGCCCATCTCCAAGGCCTATTTTGCCATCGCCAATAACCTCAAGCCGCGCGACAAGAAAGGCAATGGATGGCTGGCGCCTCAGGTTTATGGCGATAAGAAGGAAGCCAAGGCGGCTCAGCAGATGTACGCCCTGATCCATCGCTCGATCCTGGCGGCCATTCTTTCGATTTTTGGCGGCCTGGCCGGAGGCGCATTGGCCAAGACCTTCGAGGGCCAGATCAAGACCGGTGGCTCCCAGCGATACGTGCCTCCCTCGGGGCCGCGCTCACCCTTCACGGGACGACCTTATTGAAATCGCAACAGTCTGTTCACCACCTTCCGGGACAGACGTGATTTGCTGCAGCAATGAATTCGACCATCGAACAACGCGTGCGCGAACTCCGCGCAGAAGGCCAACTGGTATCCTCAGGAACCTTCACTCGAGTACCCCCCACACCGCCCGCTCCGCCGCTGCGCAAGGGCCGCTTGCAGCGCTTGCAGCCGCGAACACGTCGTTCGGGCCTGCTGGCTGCGGGTCGCTATCGACTGCTGCAACGCTGAGCAGGACTTTGGCCGCGTAGAGACACAAGCCTCCCTTGCATCCGCAAGAGCAAGAATGAGGTAGTGAGCGTGTCTTCCGTCGATTCCACTTTTCAAGCCACTTTGGCTCGCAGTCAGGCCCTGGAGGCCGAACTTCGCGAACATCCCAAGAAGTTTCGCGTCCTTACCGGCGATCGGCCCACCGGAGCCCTGCATGTGGGGCATCTTTTCGGTTCTTTGCAGAACCGGGTGCGTTTGCAGAACCTCGGGGTGCCCATCTTCATTGTGATCGCCGACTACCAGGTGCTCACCGATCGCGATCAGGTGGAGAACATCTCCAACAATGTGCGTCAACTGACGCTTGACTACCTGGCCGCCGGCCTGAGCCCCGACGGCGACCACACCTTCATCTTCCCCCACAGCCACATTCCCGAACTCAATCAACTGCTGTTGCCATTCCTCACGCTGGTGACCATGGCCGAACTCGACCGCAATCCCACTGTGAAGGAAGAAATTCAGGCCGCCGGACTCACGCGCATCAACGCCTGCATGTATACCTATCCGGTGCATCAGGCGGCCGACATCCTGTTTTGCAAGGCCAATCTGGTGCCGGTGGGCAAAGACCAGATTCCTCACCTCGAACTCAGCCGCGTGATCGCCCGGCGCTTCAATGAGCGCTTTGGTAAAGGCCAGGAAGTGTTCCCCGAGCCTCACCCCTTGTTGAGCCAGGCCCCGGTCATTCTCGGCCTGGATGGCACTCAGAAGATGAGCAAGAGCCGAAACAATGCCATCATGCTCGGAGCCAGCGAAGACGAGACGGCAAAGCTTGTGAAGAAAGCCAAGACCGACTCCGAGCGAGTGATTACCTACGACCCGGAAGGTCGCCCCGAGGTCGCCAACCTGCTGTTGCTGGCTTCGCTGTGTTGCGGTCGCACTCCCGAGCAACTGGCGGACGAAATTGGCGAGGGGGGCTCGGGCAAGCTTAAGAGCGTGCTGACCGAGTCGTTGAACGAGTACTTGCGTCCTTTGCGCCAACGCCGCCGTGAGCTGGAGAAAGATCCCGCTCTGGTTGGACAGGTGCTGCGGCGAGGCATCGAGCGGGCCCGGGACGTGGCTCAGCAAACCCTTGCCGAGGTCCGTCGAGTGATGAACATGGATTTGTAGGGCCTGCGGCAGATTCTGCCGAACACTGCAGCATGGACACAGCCACCCTGGAGCCGGGAACCTCCCTGGCCGGTCGTTACCAGATCGAGTCGGTCTTGGGTAAGGGTGGTATGGGGGCCGTGTATCTGGCTCGGGTTGAGGCTCTGGACAAGCTGGTGGCGGTCAAAGAAATGACCGTGTCCACCGGCGATGCCGAGCGCCAGGCCAAGGCCGTTGAGCAGTTCCGTCGCGAGGCTCAGTTCCTGGCCAACCTCGAACATCCCAATCTGGTGCCCGTCACGGATTTTTTTGTCGAAGGCGATCGTTACTACCTGGTTATGACCTTCATCAAGGGGCGAAACCTGTCGGAGGTCCTCCAGCAGCGAGGTAGCCTGGACGTCGCCGAGGTGGTGGGCTGGGCCCTGCAGCTAACCGAGGTGCTGGGCTATTTGCACCGCCAGGACCCGCCGATTTTGTTCCGCGACTTGAAGCCCAGCAACATTATGCTGGACGAGTCGGGGCGGGTGCGGTTGATCGATTTTGGCATTGCCCGGCCTTACGAGGCCGGCGTGGCCACGGCCACTTTTCTGCAGGGAATGGGTTCGGCCGGTTATTCTCCGCTCGAGCAGTATCAGGGCGCGGGTGGCACCGAGCCGCGCTCGGATATTTATGCGCTTGGAGCCACCCTCTATCACCTGCTCACGCGCCAGGTGCCCACCAGTCCGGTGGAACTGGTCAGCACGGGAACTATCCTGACGCCGCCGCGCATGCTGAACTCGCGCGTGCCCCCTGGTCTCGACCGAACCATCTTGAAGATGATGGGTCTGCGCAAGGAGGACCGATTTGCTTCGATGGAGTTGGTCCATCAGGCCCTTCGCGAGGTTCAGCAGTTGCTTCAGAATCCCGGTCAGGACGCCACCGAGAATCTGACGGGCTCGGCGGCGGTTCGAGCCGTGCCCTCGGTGTCCGTTGCAGCCGTTCAAAGCCCCCAGGTGGCTGCGGCCCAGGCCACGGCCCCCATGCCCCCCCAGGAAGAGGGCGTGGTGCTGTGGCTCACGGCTGGGGGCCTCTGCGCAGCGGCTTTCATGTTGATGGGCTGGCTCTTTTGGAACTCTCGCCAGGCCCCGGCTGGCACCACCGCAGCCTCGAGCAGTCCCAGCCCCAGCCCTCGCGCGGCGGTGGCTGTGGTCGAGACGCCCCGTCCGAAGCCGTCGCCGGTGGTGAAGAAGCCCCCGGTCCGACCTGCCAACCCGGCTCCGGTGGTTCGCCCACGCCCCTCTCCAGTTGCCGCCCGGCCGACAGCCGCTCGGCCCAAGCCGGCGGTGCGTCCCGTCGGGTTGCCTGAAGATCAGGCTTATCCCGAGGCCGTTTCTCGCCCTCGACCCTCGCCCTCTCAGGCTCCGCCGCCGGTAGTGGAGCCTGAGCCGCCCGAGCCCCCGCGGCCGCAGCCCGAACCCGTGGCCTCGGTTCCACCCGGACCCGCCCCCGGCGGAGACGACGCCCTGTTGAGAAATCTGGGTCTGAAAGTGGGTCAGCCAGGCTATTGGGGCAATCATCCGGGCTATACCTACGCGGTCGGGCCGCTGTGGATCGAAGATGAAGCCGGCAGCTTTCATCCCCCGCCGGGAGCCCCGATGCCCCCTGAAGGTGCGGCTCCGCTTTCTCGACGCGGCGGCAAGAAGGTGATGAAGATTCACTCGGCCACCGGCATGATGCTGCCTCCGCGCTGAAGCGGGCACTGTTCCCCGGGATCTCGAAACTTTTTCGAAACTCCCTTGAACTCTTCACCAAGCTCTTGACCCGTCCATGAGGCGTCTGTTATGGTGCTCCTCGCAAGGACGGTAGCGACGTCCACGCCGCTCCGGCCGGAAGCAGGCCGGCGCTCTGATCGGCGGGCGATCAGGGGTAGCTTGCAGACCACAGCAAGCCGGGTTTTTCCTCACCCGCAACGAGGAAGTGGCTCGACACGAGAACGGCCTTCGGGAAGGTCTCGGGGTAGTCGAGGGACCCGGGTTGGGTGGCTCCCGGGAGGTGCTGTCTCACCAGAGAGGCAGGGCGGTGCAGCCAGAGCACTCGGACGAGTCACGATACGACTCCAGGACGATCACCGTTCAAGGGTCCGCGAGGTGAAAGTCGAGGGAAGAAATCGGGAACCGCTCCGAGGAAATCCAGCGACGCTCTTGACAGGGGGGAAGCCGACGAAGCCACCTGAGTTATCGGGTGGCTTTCGTATTTTAGCGATGTTTGTGCAAGCGCAGAACCCGACTCCTGATAAGGATTGGTGAACTTTGTCGGGAATCAGGCCGAGATGAGCTGCATACTGGTGGTCGACGACGAGGAGAGCCTGGTAGAGTCGATTCGCTTTCTGCTGGAGCAGCAGGGTTACCGCGTTCTCACCGCCTTGCGCGGGGCCGATGCGCTGCATCTGGCGGCTCGCGAGAAGCCCGATCTGGTCTTGCTCGACGTGATGTTGCCAGGTATGGACGGCTTCGAGGTCTGCCGTCGGCTGCGCTCACAAGGATTCGAGGGCCTGGTGGTGTTGCTTACGGCTCGCGGCGACGAGATCGATCAGGTGGTCGGGCTCGAGCTCGGGGCCGATGACTATCTGACCAAACCCTTTCGCCATCGCGAACTGGCCGCTCGTTTGAAGGCTCATCTGCGCCGCTCGCAGCGCGAGGGCTCGGGCCCCGGCCGCGAGGAAGAAACCCGGGCGGGACTGTTGCGGCTAATTCCGGAGCGACGCGAGGCCTGGCACGGGCAGAACCGCCTCGAGTTAACTCCTCGAGAGTATCAGCTGCTGCAGTATTTGCTCGCTAATCTGGGTCGCGTGTGCACGCGCGAGCATATTCTGGAGGCTTGCTGGGGGTTCGACTTCGAAGGCGAGAGCCGGGTTGTCAACGTGACCATTCAGCGGCTGCGGGACAAGCTGGAAGCGGCGGGAGGCTCGCCCCACATCGTAACCGTGCGAAGTTTGGGCTATATGCTGGATGTTTAGCAGCTTGCGCTGGCCGCTGGCTCTGGCCTTTTTTCTGTTGGTCTGCTGCTGTCTGGGTTTCACCGAGTCGGTCATCCTGCGCGAAGTGCGTGTGGCCTATTTGCGCTCGGTAGAAGAGCAGTTGCTTCAGGACTGCGGCTTTATCGCCAACCTGATGCGCCGACACATGGATCAGGTGGCTCTCACTCCCCAGGCGCGCAAGCGCATCACCGACGAGATGGCTCGCCTCTCGCTGCAAATGTCAGGCCGACTGTGCATTGTGAACTGGAAAGGAGAAGTGCTGGAAGACTCGGCCGGGCGTCGTGGTCAGCGCGTTGGCCACCGAAGCGAGGTGCAACTGGCCTTGCAAGGACAGCCAGCCACGCGGGTGCGCGGGCTGGGCGATGAAGAGTCGCAGCAATCCTGGGAATCTCTGGCCGACCCCGCCATGTTTGTGGCTGTGCCCATGCTGGCTCAAGACCGGGTGACCGGTGCGATTTATGGTTCCCGCTCGCTGGCCTCGCTGCAAGCTATGCTGGTCGAGCTGCGATTGCGTCTCTACGCGGTCGGTGCTCTGTCGTTGGCGGTCGGGCTGCTCCTGAGCCTGGCTCTGGCTCGCTGGCTCACCAGTCCGCTGCGCAGACTGGCGGGTGGTGCCCGCCGGCTCTCTCGCGGGGAGATGGAAGTGCGCATTCCCGTCACCACTCGCGATGAAGTGGGCGAACTGGCTCGCGCTTTCAATCAGATGGCTCAGGCCCTACAGGAACACCGTGAGTCTCTGTTGCGCTTTGTTTCAGATGCTTCCCACGAACTGAAGACCCCGGTAGCTTCGTTGCGCAGCGGCGTCGAGGCCCTCGAGGGGGGCGCTCTGGAGGACCCTCAGCTGCGCCAGAAGTTCTTCGGCTTCTTGCACCGCGATCTGGACCGAATGGAAAGTCTGGTGTCCGATTTGCTGGAACTGCACCGTCTCGATCGGTCTGGCCTGGTTCTGGAACTGGAACGGGTCGAGTTCAGCCAGATGGCGCTGGGCTTCGGCGAAGAGTATGCCGGGCTGGTGCTGGAAGGTCCCCGCCCCTGGGAAGTTCGGGCCGACTCCCGCAGGCTGCGCCAGATCCTCACCAACCTGCTGGAGAACGCCTGGCGAGCCGTGGCCGAGCAGGAGCATCCGCGCGTTATCCTGCGTTGGGGACTCGAGGGTATCGAAGTCGAGGATAATGGCGTGGGGCTCGAGGACGATGATGTCGACAGGGTTTTCGAGCGCTTCTACCGCGTCGATCGGGGACGAGCTCGCATTCAGGGGGGAACGGGCCTGGGGCTGGCCATCTCGCGTGGGCTGGCCCGGGCCATGGGCGGCGAGTTGCTGGCCCGCAGCCGGGGTTTGGGGCAGGGTGCCACTTTTCTTCTACAGCTTCCTGTTGCTTGAGTCCATCCCGAGGGGTTACAATCGCTCATCTGTGAAAGCCCAAACCTGTACCCGGTTGCCCACTCCCTGGGGAGAGTTTCGCCTCTATCTCTATCGCGATGACATCGAGGGTCTCGACCATCTTCTGTTGGTCCTGGGAGAGGTGCGCGATCGCGAAGGGGTCTTGACGCGGGTGCATTCCGAATGCCTCACGGGCGACGTCTTCGGCTCGCTTCGCTGCGATTGCGGCGCCCAGCTGCAGGAGGCCCTGCGGATGATTGGCGCCCAGGGCAGCGGGGCGCTGGTCTACTTGCGCCAGGAAGGTCGCGGCATCGGCCTGCTCGACAAGTTGCGCGCCTACAACCTCCAGGATGTCGGTTATGATACCGTGGATGCCAATCTTGAGTTGGGCCACCAACCCGATGCGCGAGAGTACTCCAGAGCCGCCTGGATTTTGCGCGACGCGGGTGTGCGGTCGGTCGACCTGCTGACCAATAATCCCGAGAAAATCGAGGGTCTTAGCCAGCACGGTGTGGTGGTGCGCCAGCGCCTGGCCCTGAAGGTGCCGATTCACGCCGAGAATCAGGATTATCTGCAGACCAAGGCTCTGCGGATGAATCATTTGCCGGTGGAATGCTGAGCCCTGCCGAGCAACTGCGCTACAGTCGCCACCTGGCGCTGCCCGAAGTGGGCCCGGCCGGTCAACAACGCTTGAAAGAAGCGAAGGTTTTGCTGATCGGTGCTGGTGGGTTGGGCAGCCCTTTGGGGCTGTATCTGGCAGCGGCCGGGGTTGGCCGACTGGGACTGGTCGACTTTGATGTCGTCGAAGAGTCCAATTTACAGCGCCAGGTGCTGCACGGCACCTCGTGGTTAGGCCACAGCAAACTGGAATCGGCCAGGGCCAGGCTGCTAGACCTCAATCCTCACATTCAGGTCGACCTCTACCCCGAACGCTTCTGTGCTGCCAATGCTCATCGGATTGGCGAGCCTTACGAGTTGATCATCGATGGCACTGACAACTTTTCCACCCGCTACCTGACCAACGACCTCTGCGTGCTTACGGGTAAGCCCAATGTCTACGGCTCGATTTATCGATTCGACGGGCAGGTTTCGGTGTTCGACCCGGCCCGCGGAGGTCCGTGTTATCGCTGTCTCTATCCCGAGCCGCCGCCCGCCGAGCTGGCCCCCTCGTGCGCCGAAGGCGGGGTGCTTGGCGTGCTGCCCGGCATCGTCGGGGCCTTGCAGGCCACGGAAGCTCTCAAGTGGCTGCTGGGCCAGGGAGAGTTGCTGCGGGGAAGGCTGTTGCTGGTCGACGCCTTGCGTATGCGCTTCCAGGAGCTGCGCATTGTCCGCGACCCGGGCTGTCCGGTGTGTGGCGAGCAGCCCACCATTCGCGAGCTTCACGACCTGGCGGTGACCTGCGCATCGCCTCAGGTCCCTGAGATCGGCCCTGACGAGCTGCGCCACAACCTGGATCGGTTCAACTTGCTGGACGTTCGTGAGGAATGGGAGTGGCAACTGGTGAACCTGGCAGAGTTCGGCGCCATCCATGTGCCCCTCGGAGAAATCGCCCACAGGGCCCACGAACTCGACGCTTCGCGCGACTGGGTGGTGGTTTGTAAGAGCGGTGCCCGCAGCGCCCGGGCCGTTCGGCTGCTGCAGCAACAGGGCTGGTCATCGGTGCGCAGCCTGGCCGGAGGGATACTGGCCTGGCAGGACCAGGTTCAATACTGAACCGGAGTGGTCAAATCGCGGGTTCGCGAGCGGCGCAGCCCGTCGCCGATCATCATCATGTAGACGGCGAAGAGCAGCCCCGTCAGAATGGTTCCATAAACGAGGAAGGGATGTCCCTCTCGTTGGGCTTCCAGCCCCAAAACGGCTAGCGGCAGATAAAAACCCGCCAGGCAGAGCCCGCTCAGAGTGCGGCGCCCCGGCAGGGCCAGGCCGGCCACGGCCGCCCCCACCAGCTGCATCAGTCCGGCCGCCAGAGCGGCGCGGAAAAACAGCTCGGAGGGCTGAAAACCCTTCAGCACCTTGGGCCACAGCGAGGGCAGTAGCCAGGCCAGCAGCATCCACAGCCCGCCCAAAAGCACGAGTTTGCGGCTGTAGGCCCAACGTCGGCGACGATTGACCCAACCGCTCGGGGGAAGTTCCACGGTTTTGCCCTGGATCAGGTTGTCGCGCAGTTCGAGGGCTGCTGCCACTCGGGCTCGCAGTCCGGACTTGCCGAAAGGAAAGATGCCTTTCAGGGTGGCTCGCTCAATGCGGGCTTCAGGAAACGGATAGAGGGCTTTGAGCAATAACTGGCGGCGAGCTTTCGAGAGAAACACCTGGCTTTCGTGGGCGCGTTCGGCGCTGACCTGGAAACAGTCGTCAAAGTCGACATCGCCGGTCAGATTGGTGTGCTGGCGGCGGTGATGCAGCTGGGGAACGCGCTGCAAAATCAGGTTGGGCGGAAAGTCTTTCAGGTCTACGACGTATTCCAGGCAACGGCGCCGCCCGACGTAGACCACGCGAAAGCGCAGGTCGGCTCCCTCGATGCAGCGGTTGCTGCGGGCCAGACGAAACTCGCCGGCCACCTGATCCAGAATTGCGCGCTCTCCCAAAGCCTGGGCTTCTTCGCTGGAGGTTATGGGGCGCCTCTTTGGGGTATGCTCGCCGCATGCAATTACCAGTGGCCGAACCCATCGGCTCCCGAGCCTCCCAGCCTGCGACGAACTGGATCTGGGTTCCCACCCTGTACTTCGCCGAAAGCGTGCCCAACGCCGTGGTCTCCGATACGGCCAACTTTCTCTACAACGATCTGGGCGTATCGCCCGAGCAGTTGGGCGTGATCACCGGGTCGATCTATCTGCCCTGGGTGCTGAAGCCGTTGTGGAGCCCCATGGTCGACCTGATCAAGACCAAGCGCTGGTGGATCGTCATCACCCAGCTCATGCTGGCAGGCTGCTTCTTCCTGTTGTCGCTGTCGCTGCACTTCCCTCACTGGCTGATTTGCAGCGCCGCCTGTCTGTGGGTGATGGCCTTCACTTCGGCCACCCACGACATCGCCGCCGACGGCTTCTACATGCTGGGGCTCAACGAAGTCGACCAGGCTCGCCTTACAGGGATTCGCTCAACGGCCTACCGTCTGGCCATGATGTGCGCCAAAGGCTTCATGGTATGGGCCGCCGGCTATCTTACCGTTCGGCTGGGCAAAACCAGCGGCTGGTCTACGGTGCTCATTGTGCCGGCTCTGGCTTTTGTAGGATTTGCACTCTTTCACTATTTCACGCTGCCCCATCCCGACTCCGATCGATCGGTGGGTGGCGAGAATTTCTGGAAAGGCTATGCCGAGACGTTCACCAGCTACTTTGCCAAGCCGGGCATTCCCTCAGCGGTGGCTTTCATGCTGTTGTTCCGTCTGGCCGAGGCTCAGCTGCTGGCTATGGTGGCGCCGTTTCTCACCAAGCCACGCATCGAGGGCGGGCTCGAGCTGGCTACCAAGGAAGTGGGTGTAGCTTACGGTACCTTTGGGGTAGCCGGCATCATCTTGGGAGGCATCTTGGCGGGTTGGCTGGTGTCGCAGCAAGGTCTGCGCCGCATGTACTGGCCCATGATTCTCATCATGCACGTTCCCAACGCGGCCTTTCTCTACCTGGCCTTCGCTCAACCCAGTTCGACGGCATTGATTCGCAGCACTCTGTTCGTTGAGCAATTTGGATACGGCTTTGGCTTCACAGCCTACATTCTGTATCTGATGTATTTCTCGCGCGGCCCCCTGAAGACGTCTCACTATGCGATTTGCACCGGCTTTATGGCGCTCAGCATTATGTTGCCCAAAATGGTCTCGGGTTACGTGCTCAAAGCCCTGGGCTTCAAGTTGTTCTTTGTCTATATTGTGGCCTGCACGCTGCCGAGCTTTGTGGTGTCGTTTCTGGCTTGGCGCGACCGTGATTTCATCGACTACTATCCCCCAGAGCAAAAGTGAGGCTGCGGCCGCTCGCTCCCGCCGACTTGCCCGAGCTGGTCTCGCTATGCAACGCCTGTCATTCCTTCGACTCGATTCAACCGCAGGTGTTGCAAGAGAAAATTTTTGAAGACCCCGACTGCAGCCCGGAATTGAGCTGGGTGCTCGACGATGGGGCCTTGAGGGGCATGGCGGTGGGCTGCTGGCGTGCGAGCCTGCAACGCGGCTTCGTGAAGCTGCTCTGTGTTCAGCCTGAGTTTCAACAACAGGGTTGGGGCAGCCGAATGCTGGACCTTCTGGAAAGCTCACTGGCCAGTCTCGGGGCGCCGCTGGTCCGAGTGGCCGAGAGCGCGCCCAACTATTGGCAGCCCGGGCTGGACCCGCGCTATACCCCTGCCTTGCTGTTGTTTGAACAGCGCGGTTATCAGCGCATCGGTGAAACCTACAACCTGACGTGCGAGCTGGTCGGTAGAGATTTCGCTGCGCGCTCGATCGACCTCGAGGTGCGCCGAGCTCAACCCGACGACGCAGCTCAGATCGAAAGCTTTCTGGCCGTTCACTTCTCGGGTTGGCGATATGAGGTGGGTCAGATGTTGAGAAACCGCCCGATATCGCTGCACCTGGGTTTGCGACAGGGTCAGTTGCTGGGCTTCGCGGGCTACGATGGCAACAACCGCGGCAGCGGCTGGTTTGGCCCCATGGGCACCGCTCCCGAAGCTCGTGGCCTGGGGTTGGGGGCCGAATTGCTGCGTCGTTGCCTGCACGATATGCAGCAGCAAGGGCATGAGCGCTGCACCATTCCCTGGGTGGGTCCCTACGGGTTCTATGCGCGGGCCTGCGGAGCCCGCATCGATCGGGTCTTCTATCGCCTCGAGAAGCAGCTGGACAGGCCGGACTCCTAGCGCTCGCTTCCGCTCCACTGATCGGAGATGGGCAGTTCTTCACGCACTACCGGCGCGGGGCGTGGGGGAAGGGGTTTTCGTGTTCGGAACACCAGCAGGTTCCAGGCCACGGCCCAGGCGGCAGCGGCCGCCCAGGCCCCCGGGCTGTGGGCGGCGATCTTCAGGCAAAGTCCGGCCCCACCTAGCGGGTCACCGGGCAGGCAGAAGGCGCCCGCGATGGCTACGGCGATCAGCGTGCCCAGCAGCAGCAGCGGGAGCCGCACCAGCGGTTTGAGCGCAACCGTTGGCAGGCTGCACAGGCTGAAGGCCGCGGCTGCCGCCAGAGCTGGCAGCAGGGGCTGAAGCCTGAGCGGCACCTCGGGAGGGTAATGCAGGTAGGGGTTAAGCCTGTTGGCCAGCAGCCAGGCGGCCAGCAGATTTCCCAGCATGTAACCCAGGAAACGAACCATAGACGGCGCTGTTCTTTGGATGGAACCTGCGTGGCACCTCTGCTTGCGTAGAAATTACAGCCAGACCTGGAGGAAGTGGCATACCTGGCAAGGGTCGGAAGGGATCAACTCCAGCGAATCGGCGGCGGTGTCCAGGGAAGGGGGATGGCTGTTCACGGTGGGTGTCCTCCTCGTTGTTTTCTGACTTCAGGGTAGCAGGGCAAATGTGAACAGCCGTTGCTAGAAACTGAACCCTTCTCGGGCCTCTGATGGGCAATTTAGGATTTGTTTCATCCCAACAAGACCTGCTCCAGGGCTGTCAGGCCCTGGCTCAGCGAGCGCCGCCCAAAACCCACCCGGAAGCGATTCTCCGGGATGCAGGCCAGTGGAGAACGGTAGATGGAAGCGGGCAAAAACAGCAGCCCGTGCTCCTCCACAAGGCGCTGGCACCAGCTCTCGACGTCGCCCCCCAGGTAGGCGGGAAAGGCCACGCAACCGCCCGGCGGGGCAGACCAGTCGAAGAGATCCGAGTGACGACCAAAGAAGGCCTCGAGCACCCCGAGGTTGTCCTCGACCAGGGCCCGGTTGCGTGCCAGCAAGCGGGAGCCGTGGTGCAGCGCCAGGCTGGCCAGAAATTCGCTGGGCCCGGCGTTGCAAATGCTCAGATAGTGTTTTAGCTTCAGCATTTGGCTCAGAAGCTCGCGCTGGGGGCAGGCGATCCAGCCCACCCTCAAGCCCGGCAGTCCGTAGGCCTTGGAGAGAACGTTCAAAGACAGGCCTCGCTCGTACACCTCGGCCGCCTGGGGGAGCCGTCGGGCCGGGTCGCGCTCGAGCCCCCGATAGACCTCATCCGAGAAGAGCCAGATTCCGCGGCGGCGGCAGCATTCGATCAGCTGTTGCCACTCTTCGGGGGTGGGCAGCGCCCCGGTGGGGTTGTTGGGAAAGTTGACGGCCACCAGGCGAGTGTTGGGGCGCATTCTGCTCTCCAGGGCTTCGGGGTCGAAGCTCCAGCCGCGTTCGGGCATCAGGGGCAGAGCTTCGACCTGCTGGCAGAGCTGGCGGGGGATCTCTTCCATGGATTGATAGTTGGGAACCGTCACCAACACATGATCGCCCGGCGAGAGCAGCGCCTGCAGAGCACAGTAGAGCCCCTCTTGAGCTCCGCTGAAGCAAAGCACCTGGTCGGGCTGGAGTCCTTCGTAGGTGGTGGCGATGGCCTCGCGCAGCAGGCTGGAACCTTCACTGGGAAGGTAACCGAGCGAGAGTTCGTCCCACTGGGCCCGTTGCTCGGCGCTGGCCAGTTCCAGCAGTTGCTTCAGGCTGCAGCTTTCAACATCGGAGGCCGTGAGGTTGTGGCGGGCCTTGAACTCCCAGCGCGCCAGGTAGCTTTCCAGTCGAAACTCGCCCAGGCCCTGCATCAGGGCTTGTAGGCGTCGTAGGCGGCGCGGCTGATACGGGCGATGATCTGTTCGGCCTGGCCGTCGCAGCCTTCGGCCACATTCTTGCAGAGCACCACCACCACCAGGCCCTGGCCCGGCTGCAGCTCAACAATACCAATATCGTTCACCACGCCAGCAATGGTGCCGGTCTTGTGATACACGCGCGTGCCCTTGGGCAGGTTGCGCGGAATGCGGGTGTTGAAGCTCTGGCGGCCCAGCACGCCCAGGCAATAGTCGCTCCACTTTTTGTCCAGCAACTCTCCCTGATAGAGCTTGCCCAGCACCACGGCCAGGTCGTGGGCCGAGGCCAGATTGTCGACGGTGGTGGCCACCACCACGTTCTCTTCGTGGGAATTGTCTTTGGCCGACTGGTCTTCCCAGGCCTGAAACTGGCTCAGAGAGGTTTTGAGGTTTTCCTTCTCGGCTTTCAAGGCCGCTTCCAGGCGGGCTTCAGGCTTCAGTTTTTGCCACTTTTGCGCGATTTGTTGGGGAGAGAGGCCCTTGAAATCGCTGCTGCGTCCCAAACTGATCAACCAGGCGGCCCGATTGGTCAGATAGATCTGGCTGCTGAAGCATCCCAGCGAGTGCATCCAGGTATCCACACTGGTCAGCCCGATTCGGCGAAACAACATATCGGTGGCGGTGTTGTCGCTGCGGGTCTCCATCAGTTCGATCAGGCGCTGCACCGACACTTTGGAGCCCACCGGTTGGTGCTGCAGGGGACCGCTGCCGATACAACGGTCTGGGCCCGCGATAGCCAGCTGGGTGTTCAGTTGCAGCGAGCCCTTTTGGGCCTGCATCTGGCGAGCCAGCTCGATCATCACGGGCACTTTGAACACGCTGGCCAGAGGCCAGGGTTGCTGGGCCTCGACCTCAACCTGTTCGCCGCTGGGCAGATGCACAATGCTGACAGACACGTGGCAGATGTCGCTGCGGCACATCCCCGCAATTTTCTTGTGCAGGCGCTGTTGGCGCTCGCTTTGAGCCAGCGCCACAGCGGGGAGCAGCAGCATCAGCGTGACCAGGATGAAACTCCTCATGAGCGCTTCTTCCAGTAGCGAAGCAGGCCGTCTACGGACATGAACAGGGGATTGGCTTTCTCGTAGCGATCCATGGTGGCTTCGTCGGGAAACAGCGGGCGCTGCCAGGCATAGTATTCTTCGACCAATCGGTCCCGATCGAGCTGCTGGCGCTGACCGACGAACTCGGCGACGGCCTCTACCCGTTCGGCCAGTTGGGCCCAGTGCTGGGCAGGTTCGGTAACGGCACCGAAATGGGTCAGATAGAGGGTGTCGACCTCCAGAGTGCGCAGTCGTTCAATGGTGCTCAACCAGGCCTCGCGGTCGAACTCGGGTGGGGGGGCCGGCACCGACAGGGCGCCGCGCTCCTGGGGCGACTCCAGGGGCAAACGCACCCCTGCCACATCGCCGCAGAAGAGGGCTGCTCCCACCTGATAGGCCAGGTGGTGGCGGGCGTGGCCGGGGCTGTCCCAGGGGGTGACCGTCAGCCCACCAATCTGGAACGGCTGGTCGGGCTCTAGCGGCTGCACCGTGCCCTGGGGGCAGGGCACGATGTGCCCCCACAGCGCTTCCATCTGGTCCCCGTAAATTCGCCCGGCGCTCTGCAGCAGCTTGCTGGGGTCGAGCAGATGAGGGGCTCCCAGCGGGTGCACCCAGACCGGAACCCCCTGTTGGGCCCACCATCCCGCATCGCCCGAGTGGTCGAGGTGGATGTGGGTCACCAGTAACCCGCGCAACTGGGAGGGCCCCAGACCCCGTTGTTCCAGCGCTGCTAGCAGCGCCGAGCGCGAGGTTGCGGGTCCGCATTCGATGAGGAACGGACCCTCGGGGGCGTTGACGAGGAAGGCGGCCACGCAACCCGGGCGGCCCTGAAACAGCAAATCGATGACTTCGATGGTCATGTTGCTGGGTTTGGGAAGAGGGCCGAGGATTCCTCGGGCCCTTCACTAATAAATCAAGACTTGATACGGGGAGTGTGTTCATGAAGAGGAAGCTCGGGGTTATTGGTGCGGGTTCGGCAGGGTTGCTGACTCTGGTGCATTTCACCACCTGGCTGGACAACAGTTGGGAAGTCTATTCGATTCACAATCCGGCCAAGAAGATTCTTGGCATCGGCGAGAGCACCAACGGTGAGTTCGTCGGTCTGCTGGAGCGTGGGACCCATTTTTGCATGCACCGCGACCTTCACGAGTTGGATGCCACTCTGAAGTTCGGCAGCAAGTTCACCAACTGGCGTGAGCATTCGTGGCTCAACCCTCTGCTCGACGGTAATATCGCCATTCATTTCAACAACTTCAAGTTGAAGGACTTTGTCTATAAACGCCTGGCCCAAATTTGGCCCAAGCAGTTTCGCTTGCTCGAGGGCGACGTCAAAGAATTGAAGAACTACCCTCACAAGGTTGCGGTGGTGATGGATGATGGCGTCCACGACTTCGACTACGTCATCGACTGTATGGGCTTCCCCACCGACTACGAGGGCTATGCCTATAGCGATTGCTCACCTGTGAATCGCTGCTTGATTCACAGCGTTCCTGGCGAGACGCCCGATCGCTATACCGACCACATTGCCACCCCGCACGGCTGGATGTTTGGGGTTCCGCTGATGAACCGCAAAACCTATGGCTACATGTTCAACGATAAGATCACTCCTAAGGAAGAAGCGCAGAAAGACATGATGCGCATCCTGGAGGTGCCTGAACTCGCCACCCAGGAAAAGGAGCAAAAGGAATACATCTTCCGCTGCTACTACGCCAAGAAGATGATCGAGGGACGCATTGCGAAGAACGGCAACAAGGCCTTATTTTTCGAGCCCCTGATCGCCAACTCCATCTTCCAATACATCCATGCCTGCCGCCTGTTTTACGACCACATCATCAACGGCATGCCGAAGGACGACTGCAACCGAGCCTTCGTCCAATCGGTCAACGAGATGGAAGACGTGATCAGCTACTACTATCAGGGGGGCACGATCTTCGATAGCGAATTTTGGCGTTACGCTAAACAGTCGTCAAAAGAGCGCCTCTCGCGGCGTCCTGAGTTCGATCAGATGATGGAAACCTACCGCAACTTCAAGGCCAACGGCGTGCTGCATCAGGCTCGCACCTACGGCTTTTCCCCCCTGACCTGGGAGCTGGTCGATGCCCAGATGGGTTATGGCTATCTGGCCGAGCCTCAAGCAGAGGTCGTCTAGAGCCTTCGTGATTTGCCGGCAGCGCGGCTATTCGTTGCTGGAGTGCATGGTTGCGCTGAGTTTGCTCACCGTGGTGGTTCTGGCCATGGCAGGCCTTTTCTTGTCGGGGCAGGCCAGCACCGGTCACAGTCTCGAAGGGTCGAGAGGTGCGCAGGTCGCCGAGAGCGAGTTGGCCGGGCTGAAGTCGCGGCCTTTTGCCAGCCTGGTGGGCTATATTACCACTCCGCCTGCGCCTCGTTCCGTACAGCAAGACGGTGTCGAGTTTCGAGTAGAAACCGAAGTGCGGCGCCTGGACAGCAGTCCGGCTTCGCCTGACTACGACTTGCTGCGGCTGCAGGTGCGGGTGAGCTGGCAAGAAAACCGCCGCCTCGAGGTGAGCGAGCGCCAGGCTGGACTGAAGCGGGTGGAGTCGCAAGCCGTTCTTTACTCAGTGGTGGGGCCGGAGTCTCGGTTTTGAAACGCCGCGGCTCGGTGCTGTTGCTCTTGCTGTTCAGCTCGCTGGTGGTCACGATGCTGGGCACGGCTCTCTTCAAGCTCTATTTTCAGTCGATGCAGGAACTGGGTTTGCGGCGCGATCGTCAACAGGCGCTGCAGTGGGCCCGGGCAGGTTTGAATCACGCGCTGCATCGGTTGACCTATACTCCCGCCTGGACCACCGATCTGGATCGCGTTGTCGACGGCCAGGGCTACCGTCTGACGTTCTCGGGCGGAGCCTACCGCAGTGTGAACAACCTGCAAGGGTTCGCCGTAGCCCCCCAGCCCAACTATCGGGGAGAGCCGGTTCCGGCGCAAAGCGCCGACCTCGTGGTTGAAGGTCGCTGTGGACGTGCCAGCGTGCGTTTACACTCCCTGGTGCAGCACGGGCTGCAGTTTCAACGCAGTCTTGGGGCCCTGGGGCGGGTGCGAATCGCCGGAGACTGCGAGGTTCGCGGGATACGCAGTTTTGCCGACCCCGTAGACTGTGGCGGGGGCATTCTTTCCAAATATGAAATGACCGCTGCTGGCGACTGGGCCATCGAGAAGCTGGCCGGTCCCGGGGCGCTGGTAACTGGCGCCACGGCCACTCTGGAGGCATTGCCTCAGCCCAACAGTTGGCAGGCCATTTCCCCCAATTTGCATGCTGCCGTACCCGCTGCCGTCCGTGAGAACTCTGCCGACACGCCACTCCCCGAGTTTGACGTGGCCGAATTGATGAGTCCACACCTGGGAGACCCTCCGCCGGATGGCCTGGTGGGGGGCAATTTACCCACCACGGTGATTCAGGATTCTCGCTGCGTCACGGGCAATCTAAACGTTACTGGTGACCTGGTTTTTTCAAACAACGGAGCCCTCTATGTGGATGGCGACCTGGTGCTCAACGGGGGTGTCATCGGTGAGGGTGTCATTTATTGCAGCGGGGATGTGCAGATTTTGGGCGGGTCGTCTTCGTTGATCACCAACCAGGGCAATGGAGCGGCTTTGTTTGCCGGCGGCGACGTGGTCATGCAGGGGCAATCGGCCGTAGGTTACCTGAACGCTTTGGGAACCACCTATCCGGCTATCGGGGCTCGCTGGACAGATGTTCGCAACAAGTTGAACCAGATCAAAACGGCGCTCGACGCCGCCCCCGGTCCCGACTCCAATCCTGGCGGCGCCAACTCGGCGGCCAGCAGTCTGTGGGGGATGAACTGGGAGCTGTCCAAGAAGGAGGTCGGTGTCGGCCACCCCGAGTACAACGCCGGGGTGACGGTCGGCCAGAACTGGATCAGTTCCATTCCAAGCCCGAATGGCACCTACGCCGACGCCGGGAGCGACGCTTTGCTGCCGGCGCTGATCGATGAAATCCGCACCTCCATGGGAAGTGCCTACAGCAGCGACCTTCAGGCTCAACGCATTGTGCACGCCCTGGAGGAGACGCACTACTACTTTCGCCACAATCGCGACACCTGTCGGCTGGACCCAGGAGCACAGATCGTGAACAACCGCTTGGTGGGCAGCGCCACCGCCGTTAACGACTGGGACGATCTGCTGCTGGATCCTCTGCACTGGAGCTTTGAGCACGGCGTGATCGAGGCCTGGCCCTGGGGGGCGCCCCAGCCTGACAGGCTAAGGAACTTCTTCGCGGGTCTGTCGGCCTTCTTTGATCAGCATCCGATGGACTTCAGCTGGCTGGGGAGCTCCAATTTTCAGGGAATCGTCTACTGTCAGGGCGATGCCACAATCAGTAACGAGTTCCAGATCGTGGGCTTGGTGCTGAGCGGCGGGGAGGTGCAGCTGACCGGTGGCTCTCGCCTGATTTACAACGAAGAGTATGTGCGCCAGGGTGGCGTTAACGGCCCCTTGCGCTGTCTTTTTGTCCATGAGATGTAGGGCACGTCGGGGCGGGGCTCTGATGGAGGCTCTGGTGACGCTGGGCGTGGCCTCCTTAATACTGGTTTTGCTCACCTGGACCGTGGTTCTTTGCCATCGTCGATTCCGGGCGCTGACGGCTCGACACGACGGCCAGAGCCAGTTATTGCTCGCCAGTCAGCGTTTGTCTGCCGACGTCCGTCGCGCACCCGTCGAGTCCCTTCGAGTCCACTATCCCTCGGGGGATCCCGCTCAGGGTGATCTGGTGTTGAGTATGCTCACCCCCCTTACGACCAGCGGGGGATATCAGAGAAACGCTCAAGGTGAACTGCTCTATCAGGCCTGGTCGATATACCATCGTCCTGCAGGGGGCGGAGTCCGTTGGATGAGAGTCCCTCTTTCGACCCCTACTTCGACGGCTGCCCCCCAGGCTCTCTCCGACTTGCTTGCGGCCCTTGTATTGCCCGGGCAACGGACCCTGGTTCAGGCACCGATCGAGTTTCGTTTGCTCGACCCGGAGGGATTGCCCTCTGCGACGGCGACCGACCCTTTGCGAATCCAACTGCTTCGACCGGGCCTGGGATCGTTTAGCTTCCTTGCTGACCCCCCGGGGTAGTGCTTTCGCAGGCGAGAGCCCGGTCTTTGAGGTCTGTTGACGTCTGGATTCAGCACCGAGCACTCTACCTGCAACGCTTTCCTGGCACACAACAAAAAAGCCCCGGTGAATCACCGGGGCTTTCTAACGGGTCAGCTTAGGCGTATCCGCCTCCGCCACCTTTCTTGGGAGGGGGCGGCGGGGGAGGGGGCGGGGGAGGAGTATAGACGGGGGGCGTATAGCCGCCTCCGTATCCACCACCTACCGGGGCTCCTCCGCCGTAGCCACCTGCAGCGATGCCTCCAGCGTTCACACCGCCGCCGTAGCCACCGGCACCACCAGCGTTGCCTGCATTACCGGCATTGCCCGCATTACCGGCATTGCCCGCGTTACCGGCATTGCCCGC
>CAZYPN010000079.1:0-26733 GCA_964649085.1 uncultured Burkholderiales bacterium
CGCTCGGTCACATCTTCGAATCGGCCCTCGCCCCTGCCCGCCAGCACCTTCATCGGGTGAGCCTCGTAGCCCAGTTTCTCGTCCATATAAGCATAGGCAATGGCCAGGTCCAGGTGCCCGTCGCGATCGAGGTCGTGCAAGACGGCGCTCAGGGGGTGGGCCGACCCCAGCCCTTGAAGGTCGTGGCGCCGCCAGCTCCCCTGCCGGGACTGCAGGTAGGTTCGCGCCGGAGTTCCCAGGGCCACCAGGTCGGGAAGGGCATCTCCGTTGAGGTCTCCCCAGAGCAGCAACCGAGCCGGGTCATCGTCCAGCCCCGTGGCCACAGGCTGCCAGCCCTGAACGCGGCGGTACAGACAGATTCGACCTTGCGGGTCGAGCAAAGCCATTTCAGGCTTTCCATCACGGTCGATATCGATCAACTGGGTGCGCGAAGCCGGCAACCCCTGCAGGGTGCGCATGCCCGTGGGCTCAGCCCCGACCCTCAGGGCCAGGAGCAGTGCCAGACTACAATTCGCCGTAAGGAGTTTGCGGTCCATCGGGCCGAGCCAGCACCACACCCGTGGCGCCTTCGGAGTTGGCAATAGGCTCAAAGCCGAAGAAGCCGATCATCTCTTGATACACTTTATCGTCGTGGGGCAGGGCACCGTGATGCAGGAAAGGACTGTCTTCCAGCACTACCGTGGGAATGCCCGGCAAAGCCAGCCGCTCGGGCTCGACCATACCGTCGCCCTTGCGAAACGGCAGCCAACCGACGGCCGGGGTCAGTTCGTGGCGCGACCCCACCACCATGGCTCGCTCTACGTGGGCCAGCTGCTGTGGCCAGCGCTGGTTGAGTTCCTTGAGGTTGGGGCCGTCGGCCGCCAGCCATTTCATGGCCGGAGCGTCCTGCTCGGTGAGACCGGAGAACTTCAGTGCCCAGCCGACTTCGCCAGCGATCACGCGGTCGGACATCTGGGCAAAGCGCGTGCCCTGATTTGGGGTGCCCAGCATCATGAAATTCTTGACGCCTTGCCCACCGTTGTCGAGGAACTTGCGGCTGGC
The DNA here is from genome assembly GCA_964649085.1 of uncultured Burkholderiales bacterium. Taxonomy (GTDB): domain Bacteria; phylum Vulcanimicrobiota; class Xenobia; order Xenobiales; family JADMJV01; genus JADMJV01. Next base: position 1,042 of record CAZYPN010000079.1, read on the forward strand.
CAGGCCCCCCATACTGTAGCCCAGCAGGTCGACGGGGACATCGCCGGTGGCCTGATGCACCAGTTGCAAATTCTGCGCCAACTGCACCGAGGTGTGTTGCGGGGGGGTCTTGCGAGTGTCCCAAATATTGATAAATACCTTGCTGTTGCTGGGGATTTGCTCCATGGGGATCTGGCACTCGGCATCGGCATAGGCTTTGCCCATGTGGAGGTATACCGCTGAATCGCCGTTGGTTTCCGAGGCCAGCAACTTGGCCGCAAGGTAGTCAAACTTGTGAAGTTCGGTGTTCCAGCCTGGACAGATCACCAGCGGGCGCTGCATCGTAACCGCCGGCTGTTGAGCCAGGGGAGGCAATTGAGCCTCGAGTTTCTGGGCCTGCTCCTTATTGCGCAGGTAGACCGAGCCACCGATCAACAGGGAGACCCCCTCCTTTTGGTCGACCACCTTGTCCCACCAGCCCCGTTCGGGAGGCGTAGGGGGCTCGCCGCTCGGATGGCGCGAGGGGGCCGGCGATGGAAGGGTGCGCGTAAGTGCTGGGGCCAGTGAAGAAATCACGAAACCGCTCTTTTCTCTTGTTGGTGTAAGCGAGAATCCAGCAATTTGAGGGCCCGATTCCACAGTTTGAGATCAAATTCACTCTCGCGAGGTTGCTCTAGCGAATCGGCAACCGCTTTACGCCGACGCATCGAACTGAAAACTCGGACCTGCATGGAGGCTTGCTGTTTTGAACTCTGCACGGCTCCAATCTATGCCAACCTCGGCCGCAGCATGGTAACAAAATTGTGAACAAGTTGGGGTTCAAGAAAAGAGGTCTAGCGACCCTCGAACTGGGGTGTGCGCTTGTCCAAAAAGGCCGCCACCGCCCTGCGAGCGTCCTGGGTATGGGCCATGCGGTCGATGGCCTGAGCCTCACGTTCCAGCACCTCGCGCACGCGCTCGGGAGGGTTCAGCAGGCGCTTGCTCTCGCCAAATGCCAGGGTGGCTCCCCGCACCAGCTGCTCGAGGCGCTGTCGAGCTCGTTCTTCCAACTTGTCGGGATGCACGGCTTCATGAATCAGCCCCAGTTCGCGTGCCTCGGTGGCGCTCAAAGTGCGATCGTCGTAGAGCAGGCCCTGGGTGCGACCCATGCCGATCAGTTGAGGCAAGCGAAAGGACGAGCCGCCGTCGAGCGACATGCCCACCTGGGGATAGGCCAGCTTGAACGAGGCCCGCAGGCTGGCGATACGCACATCGCCACACAAGGCAATGGACATGCCGCCCCCGGCGGCGGCACCGCCGATGGCGCAGATCACGGGTTTCGGTGCGGTCAGCAACACCTCGCAGACCTGATGCATGGCCCGCACCAGCGTTGAAAAGGCTGCGGGATCTTGCTGGCCGGCCCACTTGAGGTCGGCCCCCACGCAAAAGCAGGGCCCCTGGGCATCGAGCAGGATGGCGCGAATCTCGGGGTTGTCCGAGGCCGCCTGGAGCACCTGGTAGAGCTGTTGGCAAAATTCTGGGGTCAGGCCGTTGTAGGGGCCATGTTGCATGCGTACCCGAATCCACTGTGGACCGAGCACGGTTTCTACGAGTTTTCTCATGCGTTAGGGGGCAGCATTCCCTCCAACACCTGTTGTATCCGCTGCGACCAGGAGAACTCGTTGTGACCGGCCCCGGGAATTTCGTGATACATCAACCCCGGCTGACCTTGCTCGGCCAGCACTTCGCGCAGGGCACGGGTGTTGTCGAGCACGTCGGGAACGCCGTTCTGGTCGGCATCGTTCTGGCTCTCGCGGGTACCCATATCCAGCCACAGGCGCTGGGGCGGCTGGGCCGGGGGCTGCTCCTGCCACTGACGGATCATGTCCTTTTCGGCCCACCACAGCGAGGGGCTCAGCGCGCCGATCAAACCGAAGGTGTTGCTGTGGGCCAGCCCCAGGTAGAGCGACACCAACCCGCCCATCGAGGAGCCCAGCACGCCCGTGCACTCCGCCTCGGGCCGGGTGCGGTAGGCACCGTCGATCATGGGCTTGAGTTCGGTTTTCAGGAACTCGGCAAACCGAGGGGCCTGTCCGCCGCCGTACTTGGGGTCGGCCACGTGGGAATACTCGCTCAGTCGACCCTCACCGGCGTTGCTGACGGCCACGATGATGGCCTTCTGCATGCTGCCCTGCCGCATGGCCCGCTCGGCGGCTTCATCCATCTGCCACTCTCGGCCACCGTAGGCGGTGCCTTTTTCAAACACGTTCTGGCCATCCATGGCATACACCACCGGATAGTGCTGCTCGGAGTTTTCTTCATAACCCGGAGGGAGGTAGACCCATACCTGTCGACGATTGCCGAGAATTTCTGAAGAGACCTCGTGATAGCGAACATTTCCCGTCAGGCTGTGCCCCCAGGCCGGAACTCCCGGTTCATACACTTCCCGGGCCTCGGACTCGGACCTGGCATCAGCGGCAGCAGCCGGCATGCGGGGGCGGGCGGGGCTGATTGGAGGCAGGTTGGGCGAAATCATGGTTCCATTGTCCCTGGCCTTGGGGGTGGAATTCAAGCGCGGTTTGTTACGGTATTTCTCGAACAGCCTTTTTTGACGGTCCTGCAGGTCCAATTCCTGACCCTGAGCCCAGGCCCGCACCACCCGGGTGCGTCCATCGAGCAACAGGCCATCGCAGGCCAATACCTGAGCGCGCTGACCGGGCGCCAGTCGACCCACATCGCTCAATCCGAAAATTTGGGCAGGCACGCTGGTGATGGAATCCTCGGCGGCCTGCTGGGACCAGCCGTGGGCCCAGGCACGGGCGGCCATCTCGGGTATCCAGCGGGCGTTGTCGTGGCTGCTGGCCCCCCCCAGCGCCACCCGCACACCCGCGGCCGACAGGCGGGAAGGCAGCCGATAGTAGCGGTCGGCGTCCTCGTAGTCGCGACCCGGAACCCGATAGGTTTCGGTGTAGATCAGGTCAACGCCGGCTGCAGCCAGGGCCGGGGCGCATTCGTCGGCCTCGGCCCCGCCCACCAAGACCCACTTTACCTTCAAACGCCCCAGCAACTCCAGGGCGCTTTCGATTTGAAATCGGCTCTGGGCACGAACAAACAGGCGGGTTCGTCCCTGCATCACCGGCACCAGAGCTTGCAAATCGGGGCGCACTGGCCGGGTGGAGGGCAGGTCGTCCCAGTGACGGGCCTCCTCCAGGGCATCCTCGATTTCGAGCAGTTGCTTACGCCACTGGATACGAGCCTTGTCGTCTTCGATCGGGCTCCAGCGTGGCCATTGCACCACCACGCCCGGACTGGGCCCCAAAAGCATATCTTCGCGCGTCCATCCCGCCAGCGACAGCAGGCCGATCTGGCCGCAAAATCGCCCTCCCGTGGGCTGCAGGGCTACGGACAGAATGCCCGCCGAGCGAGCCACAGGCAGCAAGTCGCTGTCGGGGTTGAAGGCCACTTCGGCGCGCAGGTCGGCATTGTTGATGCCCACTTCAGCCACGTCGATGCCGCCGCGCACCGAATCGATCTCTTGTAGGCCCAGCACCGAGTCGGCGTCGAAAATGCCCGGGTACAGGTGCAGTCCGCTGACGTCGACAACCTTGCTGCCGGGCGGGGGCTGCTCAGCCAGCGCGGTGATGCGGCCCTGGTCCATGACCAGGCAGCGCTGCACGGCCGGCTGTCCCCCTGCGGGGTGCACCAGTGCCCCCTGCAGCGCCAGAGGCTCGGCCCCGCCCACAATCCAGCACGCGGCCCAAAGTGCCAACCCTTTCTTCACGGCAGCGCCTTCTCCAACCAGGCCTTACGCAACTCCCGTCGACGTTGCTGTTCGGCTGCGTAGCTGGCCTGCTCCCACGCCAGGCGGCCTTCGATGAAGGTTTCCAAACAGCGACTGGTAGGGTCGAACGGCGAGCCTGTCCACAGCGAGAAGTCGCCGTCTTTGCCCACCTCCAGGCTGCCCAGTCGCTGCCCCAGGCCCAGCTGGCGAGCCGGGTTCAGGGTGATAAAGGCCAGCGCTTCGGCTTGAGAAAGCCCCCCATAGCGAACGGCTTTGGCTGCTTCGCCCAGCAGTCGGCGAGCCAGTTCGTTGCTGTCGGAGTTGAACGACGTCACCACCCCTCGCTGATGCAGCAAAGCCCCGTTGTAGGGAATGGCGTCCATCACCTCCTGCTTGTAGGCCCACCAGTCGGAGAAACAGGAAACTCCGGCCCCGTGAGCGGCCACCTCATCAGCCACTTTGTAGGCTTCGAGGCCGTGTTGCAGTGTGGCAATGCGAAAGCCCATCTCTTCGGCCACCCGCAGCAGCATGAGAATTTCATCCTGCCGATAGGAGTGGCAGTGCAGCAGGCGTTTGCCCTCGAGCACCTCCACCAGCGCCTCCAGCCCGGCATCGGGACGCGGCGGCTGGTCGGTTTTTTGCTGCTCGCGGTAGCGCCGGGCTTCCAGAAAGCGCTGGCGAATCAGCGCGGCCACCCCCTGGCGGGTTTGCGGATAGCGCTGTTTATAACTGTCGCCCCAGTTGCTCTGCTTGGGATTCTCGCCCAGGGCGAACTTGATGCCGGGCAAGGCCCCGTCCACCCGCAATTGCTCGGCGTTGCCGCCCCAGCGCCACTTCAGCGTAAGCGTGCGACCACCAATAGCGTTGGCCGAGCCGTGCAGCACGTGAGCACAGGTAACCCCGCCGGACAGTTGCAACTGAATATTGAAGTCCAGGGGATTGACCACATCGCCGATGTCGACCTGGGCGGTGGTGGTCAGTGTACCCTCGTTGACGTCGCCCACCACGGCCGTGTGACTGTGGGCGTCGACCAGACCGGGAATCAGATGCAGCCCCTGGCCCGACTTCACCGCCACCCCGGCCGGGGCAGCCAGGGCCGGACCGCGGGCCACAATCTTGCCGTTGATCACCAGCAGGTCTTCCAGCGTCGACGGTTGTTCGTTGTTGCCGGGGTTCCAAATCCGGGCCCCCTGAATCAACACCGAAGCGGGACCCTGCCAGCCTGTAACGGGCAGTTCTGCCGGACCTTCCCGGGCGGGCAGCGGGTCAGGCATTCCTTTGGGTATCTGCAAGCGATGCAGCTTACCTTCGACCCAGCACTGCTCCACCGTGCTGGCCAGCGCGAAGGGCTCGCCCGAACGCACCACCAGCGTGGCCAGTTTGCCAGGCTCGAGAGTTCCTAGCTGGGCTTGCATTCCCAGCCAGCGCGCGGGCCGGCGCGTCAGGGCTTCCAGCAAAATTGGGGTGGAGGCACCGCTGCGCTGCAGCAACTCCAGGCCCCTGGGAAAGTGCTCCCAGTCGTCCAGGCCATGGGCCGTCAGGCAAAACTCCTTGCCGCTTTGGGCCAGCCTTTGGGGCAGGCCGGGCCAGGCCTTCCAACGAGCCAGCCTGGCATAGCTCACCTCGCTGCGTCGGGCCGGATGCGCAGGGATCTCCTGGCCGTCGAGGCGCAGAACCAGTTGATTGGGCAGCCATTCGGGTCGCAAAGCCGCATCGGGGCCCACCACCATCTTCAGGTTCAGCCCGGAAACCTCGCGCAGCACACGGTGCAGGGCCAGCCCTTCCAACAGGTCTCGCCCCTCCTCGTAGACGGGTTGGCCCTGCTGCAAGGCCTCACGCAGAGACTTCCAGGTGGCACGGTAGCGCTCGTCGGCGGGGGCCTTCTGGCCTTCCCACCATTCGGCTTCGCGGAAGGCCTGACGAACTTCGGCCAGGTTGCCCATCAAACTGGCCGGGTAGTCGGCCTCGGTGGCGCCATCGTCCACCGTGCGAATCCCCACCACCTGACAGCTGGCGGGCTTGAGCACATTGTGATCCATGCGGTTGCTGCGCAGCGAGTAGACGTTGCCCTGACCGCGAAACAAACCTTTTTGGGGTACCGCCTGCAGGGTGAGAATACCCAGCGCCCGCAACCTCTGCAGCCGACCCTCCTCGACCTCCAGTGAGCTATGTTCCAGGTGGCGATCGGCCTGGAACACGGGCGCACGGTCGCGCGCGGCCGGCGGGGCGGCCGTGCCGGAACTGGTGAACTCGTCATCCACCCGGTCGCCCAGGCCACTGGGGCCGGGCGACGCCTCGCCCACCTCCTGGCGCAACTCCTGGTCGCCCAGATACAGGTCGATGAAGCCCGCGTGGATGACCTTGCCGCGACAGTCCCACAGGCGCGCTCCCGAGGGTGGCGTGGCCCCCTGGCTCACCTCCAGGATTTTGTTGCCCTGAATCACCACCGTGGCGTCGTTTAGAACCTGCTCGGGAGTGACATACACCCGGGCGTGGGTCAGGGCGTGCAGGGGATAGTCTGCATTCAGGGCCGGGGGAGCTGCCCCGGCCACTGCCTGCAAGCCTATCCATCCCAGCGCCCCGGCCAGCCAGCGTCGACTCATGGGGCGGGCTCTTCCACGAGGTGCTCCAGGGCCCTTCAGGCCATTGGCGAAGCCCGGTTGATGCTCGACGATCTTATGGACAGCCTGCAACAAGAAGGCGCCCTGGAGTCCCAGGGCGAGTTCTCGCTCGACCTGCGAGGCGAAGCCCTGAAGATGGCCCAGTTTCAGCAGCAAGAGCCCGGACTGTGGTTGCTCAAAGGGGTGCAGGCCGCGGTGGCCTCTGGCGCCAGGGAAGTGTGCATTCGCCTCAGCCGAAAGCGCTTCGACCTCTGCTTTGAACCCGGCCCTCAGGCCGGCCCGGCCAACCTGGAAAGCGAAGAATTGTGGTGTCGGCACCTGCGCATGGCCCTGACCCTGGCCCTGGCAGCGGCTCCACAGGCTGTGAGTTTGTCCCAGGGCACCCACCAGCTGCTGGGCCGGGCCTGCCCCGAGCGGCCGCAGGCGTCGGGAATTCACCTCTGGATGCAGCGACCCAAGAGGTCTTGGTGGAAACTCAGCGACCCGGACCTGGCCGCAGTGGCCTGCTGTTTGGCGCGGCGCTGCGCCTTTGCCCCCATTCCCGTCAAAGTGGACGGTCGCGACATGCTGTACCCGGCCCCCGAACTCAGCCCGCTGGTGGGGGCGGCCACTGCCAAGGTCAGCTTTATGGAAGGCGTGCTGGCCGTGCCCTGGCTCTGCGAGTCCTGGGCCATGGCCGAAGGATCTCCTGGCTTCTCCTTGTACGCGCCTGGGCAACGACCGACCTATCAGCTCCAGGTTTCGCAGAAGAACTTGCCCGGACGCATCAACAACGGGTTGCTGACAGGAGACATGATCGGCGCTTTTGCATCGATACGCTCGCCCCTCCAACTTCGTCATCTGAAGTCTGAAGAGCCCGGAACGGTATTGCAGGTGATCTGGGCCGTGGAGCACCTTCGGGCTGGCGCCTTCAGTCAGCTGACCGGGCCAAATTTTCTTTGCTTGAGTTTCAGTTTAGAACGCCTGGACAAGTACAACAGCCAGGTCGACAACCTTGTCATCGCCGAGGTGCCGCCCGAGCAGCTGGTGCCCCAGGCCCTGAACCTCGCCCGTTTCGAATTTCCCAAACCCCGTTGCCGCTTCTGGCTGGGGCTGTGCAGCAGTGGGCGGGCTCGGGGTGGTTTGTTCCTGATTCAGGACGGGGTGATGCTGAACCCCCTTTCCGGTTGGTCACAGTACCCCGGCACCACAGCCTTCCTGGCCACTTCGGGCCAGGCCACCGACCTGAGCCAGCTGAGCCCGGTGCACGATGAAGCCCTGGACCGGCTGATCGAACAGGCCAGAGCACTGGAGGCCGAACTGGCGCAGGACGTCAGAAACTTGCTGATATCGGTCAGCGAGTGCGAACGCCTGAAGGTGCCGCTGACCACCCGCGAGCACTGGCGCCAGCTACTTTTTTAACAGCTTACCCAGCTGACTGAAAATGCCCTGGCCAATGGCGCTGGCCAGCTGGCCTTCGGGCACGGACGCCACCTCGCGGTTCAACAGGGCTTTGGTGTAGCCATAGGCCTGGGGCGACAGTTGGGCAGCGGCCCGGGCGGTGTGGAGAACCTGCTGCTCCAGGTCGTCCACCACGGCCTCCAAATAGCCCACCTGCTGGGCAGCTTCAGGCCCATAGGCTCTCCCCAGCAACAGCGCCTGTCGATGGGCCGCTGGCTGAAGTCGCGAGCGACCCAGTTGCAGCACAAACTCGGGCAGGGGGAGCCCGATGGCCACCTCGTTGAGCCCGATTTTGTACGAGCCAGGAGCTGCCAGGGCAATATCGCAGCACAGCAGCAACACGGCCCCGCCGGCCATGGCATGTCCTTCCACCTGGGCCACTGTGGGTCTGGGGAACGCCAGTACCCGGCGCATCACCGCCTCAAAGAGGTTCACGGTGCGCAGGAAGTCGGCCTCGGCCAGCCCCGGCAACGTTTTCAAATCCAGGCCGCCGCTGAAAAAGCCCCGACGTCCTTGAATCACCAGCGCGCTGGCATGTGCTGCCTCGTCCAAACAACGATTGAACCGGGCCAGGAAGGCCTCATTCATGGCATTGGCCTTGCCGTCGTCCATGCGCAGCAGAGCCAGGGTATCGTGAAATTCCAGGTTGATCATCGAGGAGCCTTCGCAGCCTGCCGGAAGAGCCCTGGATGACGACAGTCTCCCCTCTGCGCAACCTTGGCCTGCTGGCCCATCATCTGCCCTGCGGCCCCCACAACGCCATCACCGACGTGCCCGGGGTGCGGGTTGGTCACTGCACCGTTTGGCACGGCGAGGGCGCGCTGGTGCCCGGCAAAGGTCCGGCCCGCACCGGGGTGACGGCCATTGTGCCCTGCCAGGACCCCTGGAGCGTTCGCCTGCCCAGCAGTGCCTTCGTGCTGAACGGCAATGGCGAAGTGGCCGGGCTGGCCTATCTGCAAGACGTGGGAACGTTGGAAGTCCCGATTTTACTGACCAATACCTTGAATGTGGGCAAAGTGGCCGATGCCAGCATCAGCTGGCTGATTCGCCAGCACCCCGGGATCGGTATCAGCGATGACGTGCCCATCGCGGTGGTGGGCGAGTGTGACGACAGCACCCTCAACGATATTCAGGGCCGCCATGTGCAGCCCGAGCACGTCTGGCAGGCGCTCGACGAGGCCCGATCTGGAACCGTAGCCCAGGGAGCGGTGGGGGCCGGGACCGGCATGATCGCCTACGATTTCAAGGCCGGCATCGGCAGTGCTTCACGGTGCCTGCCCGAGGGCTATACCGTGGGGGTGCTGGTCAACGCCAATCACGGGCATCGCCAGGAATTGCGCATCGACGGTCGCCCTTTAGCCCTGCCCGAGGTTCCGGCGCCGTTGCGCAAAACCGAAGGCAGCATCCTCATCGTGGTGGCCACCGATGCCCCTCTCAGTTGCCTGCAGCTGCAGCGCCTGGCGCGACGAGCGGCCATGGGGCTGGCCCGCACCGGCTCGTGCGCCCATCACGGCAGCGGCGACCTGATTCTGGCCTTTTCCACCGCCAATGGCCTGCCCCGTGGTTGGAAGGGCCCGCGCAGCTGGACCCTGCTGCCCGACCAGGAACTGGACGGACTGTACCGGGCTGCTGTCGAGGCCTGCGAAGAGTCGGTGCTCAACAGCCTGTGGTGGGCCCAGACCTGCCAGGGTCGTGACGGCAACACCGCCTGGGCTCTACCCCACGGGGCCCTCAGCGGGCCTGGTTTTTTACCAGACTGAGAACCGACTCGATGCCGCCTGTCCGCTCGGTGTCGCGAAATTGCGTAAACAGGTCCTTTTCCGTTTGCGACTCGCAACCCCGCAATATGGTGCGATAGGTGTCGACTTTCGCCACATCGCGCACCAGAGCATAGGCCACCCAGTCGCCGAAAGCCCGCGAACTCACTCGATCTTCGGAGTTTCCGTTGAGGTTGTGCCACTGCACTCCCCAGGCCCAGCCCATGCCGTGCAGCGTATCGGCCGGGCTTTGCAACGAGCGCACGTGAAACAGGTAGCAGGCGGTGCCGCTCCCCTTTCTCTCCTTGCGATACACCACATAGCAGCCCAGGTCGCCGCGTCCGCTGGCCGTGGCCATCTCCTGCTGACTGACCATCTTCATCTCGGCACCGTCGTCGAGTTTCAGTCCCAGGCTTTGAATCAGATGCTGGCGCGTCAGCAGGCTCAGTGTATTGAAGTCGGACTCGCTGCTGACCTTGCTCAGGCTCAGCACTCGTTTGAGAGCCTCGCGGGCAGCAGCCAAGGGGTCGTAAGCGTAGATGTCGACGGTGCCCACCGACTTGTTGAACTCGTAACGGCCGCCAAAGACCTGACACAGGTCCTTGGCCCGGCACATGGCCACTCCGTTCTGGGGCTGCAGAGCCAACGCCTGGCCTTCCAACTCCAGGCTGGTCGCGGCCGGATCCAACTCCTGCACTTTGCCCAGAGCCTTGAGCACGGCCTGCATCTCCAGGTACAGATCGCTGGGTGAGCCGGCCACTTTGCCGGCGAAAGGCTTATTGTTGAGAAATACCTTGACGTTCTGGGCGCTCCCCACGGCCACAGCCAGCGAGGCCAGAATCACCAGCATCCGCCAGCGCATCATGTGGGGCGAAGGGTTTGCCTGAAGGTCATGTCGCTTTCAAACTACCGCTACCCGGGCGATGCGGCATTGCTGATTTGTTGACTCTTCGATATCGCTCACAGGCAAAGCCCCCAGGTAGTTCGAAAGGGTCCCCATGAGGGACCGACTCGTCTACTCCATTCAAGCCTACGGGGCTCTGGCCGACCGGGTGGCCCGATGCGGCGGCTGGTCACGGGGGTCGGTAGAGGTTCGCCGCTTCCCCGATGGGGAACGTTACCAGCGCATCGAGACTTCGGCCCACGGCCAACAGGTGGTGCTGGTGGGCGGAACCATCCACGACGAGGCCACTCTGGAGCTCTACGACCTGGCCAGCGCCCTGGCCAACGAAGCCAGCAGCCTGACACTGCTGGTTCCCTTCTTTGGCTACTCAACTATGGAGCGTGGGGTGCGTCCGGGCGAGGTGGTGACGGCTAAAACCCGTGCCCGCTTGCTCTCTTCCATTCCCCAGGCCGACCTCGGCAACCACGTGGTGTTCATCGACCTGCACGCGGCCGGAATTCCCCACTACCTCGAAGGTGGCTGTCGCCACACCCATCTCTATGCCAAAGAAGTGATTAAAGGGCTGTGTCGCCAGCTGGCCGGCGACGATTTCGTGCTGGCCAGCACCGATTCGGGCCGGGCCGACTGGGTCGAGTCGCTGGCCAACGACATGGGGGTGGACATGTCGTTTGTCTACAAGCGTCGCCTCGACGGCGCCACCACTCAAATCAAGGCCGTACAGGCGCTGGTGGAGGGGCGCAAGGTGGTGATCTACGATGACATGATTCGCACCGGCAGCTCGCTGCTGAAAGCCGCCGAGGCCTACCTGGAAAGCGGTGCCCGGGAAGTGCATGCGGTGGCCACCCACGGCATTTTCCCCGGCGATGCCCTGGCGCGGCTCGAGCACAGCGGCGTGTTACGCTCGCTGGCCGTGACCGACACCCACCCCCGGGCCCTGGAGCTGGAGAGTCGTTTTCTCAGGGTAGCCAGCGTAGCCGAATTGTTGGTGGCCCACCTACGAGCCCGAGAGGAGTCTGTGCGTTGAAGAAACACTGGATCGGAGCGGCCCTGACGGCCTTGCTGTTCAGCGGAGCCGTGCCTGCCCAACCTCCCGTCCCCCCGCCGGCGGCCTGGGCCACCCTGGCTCAGGAAAGCAACGTGGACCAGAATCTGTTGCAGCAGTTTGTGCTGCTGGTGGTGGCCGGAGATGTGGCCTCGGCCTACCAGCTGATCGCGGCCCATCCCAAACAGTTTCTGCTCGTCTTTGAAGCCGTCTACCAGAACTATCCCGACAGCCAGGGCGAAGAGCGCCAGCAGTCAGAAGTGTTGCTCAACGTTCTGGCCGAAGGGCTGGCTCGGGCTGGCAATGGCGAGCCGAAATCGCGTTTATCCCAGGCCGGAACTCCGGCCGACGTGACCACCACGCCTCAGCTTCAGGAGGCCCAGTGGCCCCTGGCCACCGCGGCCTATATGCTGGCCATGGGCAACTACCGGCAACTGGCGCCGCTGCTGCGGGCCCTGCAATCCAAGTTGACCGCCAACGATCCCTCCACTCCCCAGGTGGAAGTGCTGTGCTCGACCTTTCAAATTCTGGCCGGCGACTACGGTCTGGCCCTGCGCAGAGGCGACGAACTGGTGGCCCTGGCCGAGAAAATTCCCCAGAAGGAGACCCTCTGCGAGCTCTATGCCGCGCTGCTACTGGCGGGCTTGAAGGGTGGCCAGCCCCAGCTACTGCATCGACATCTGCCCGGCTTTACCCGGGCCATCGAAGGGCTGGCGGCTGCCGACCAGCCCTCCTATCGATTCCTGGAACAGAGTTATCGGGCGCTCTGGCAGTTAAAAAGGCAACCGCCGGAAACGCTCGAGGCGGCCCTTACCGACCACGACCGCTTGTGGAAGACGGCCCCCAATGCCTATCCCAGTTCGTCGCGCGCCTCGTGTCTGCGCTGCCTGGGCGAGGTGAGCAAGCTGTGGTTGGCCCACCTTGGCGACCAGATCTCCATTCACAATATCGCCGTGGATTCGCCTGGAGACCAACGACTGACCGTCTCGGCCGACCTTCAGGTCAACGCCGTGGCCGGCTGGATCAAGGGCCAGCCCGAGGGCACCTTCCAGCAGCTCCAGGCTTTCTTCTTGCTGGTGCTGTGGCTGGCCGAGGGGCACAAGCTTTACGTCGACCTGAACTGGCTCAAGGAAGCGCGCGACGTGCAGGTCCACCTCGACTCGGTGGAACCCGAGTTGATGAAGTGGGAGCCGCAAATGCGCAAGTATGAAAAGGAGCTGCAGGCGGCCATGCCGGCAACTTGGGCCGCTGCTTTGCCGGCCGATTACCGCATCTCGATGACCGCCGGCGACTGGGATCTGTGCCGCATGCTGATCCGTCGGGCCCGCCTGCGCCAGATGTTGGCCGAAAAATCCTCCCGCCTGGGCGCCGAAGACTCCAAAAAGGCGCTGCGCTGGTCGCAAGAATCGATCACGCTCAATCAGCGCGCCCTGGTTGGGGTGGCTTACCAGGCCGAAGACGACCCCCGCTGGACCGCCCTTGAGCTGCTGTTTCGGGTGCGCCCGCAGGGCTGGCAGAATCGCGCCCAGGAGTTGATTGGCGAGCTGCTCGAGGTGAACCAGCAGTTGGGTTATCGCCCCGGACTCACCCGGGTGCTCACCTTCCAGGGCCAGCTGCAATCCACCCAGGGCAGAAATCCCGAGGCCATCCAGAGCTTGCAAAAAGCCGTGGACTACCTCGAGAGCTATGTGACCGAGGTGGGCGGCAGCCAGCTGGGTTCCTCGCGCATTCGTCGACATTACCAGGGTACCTACGACTTGCTAACCCGCCTTCAGATTCAGGCGGGTCAGGGGGCCGGAGCCATGGAAACGCTGGTGCGTAAGGCCCAGATGGAGTCGGTCAGCCAGCAGCAGGGGCTGCTCAAGGGCGACCAGCGCCTGGACAAGGCCCAACAGTTGCGCGGCGAAAGTGCCCTGCTCGAACAGCAAATTCGGGCCGACCAGATGCTGGGCCGTGACACCACCGCCAGTGAAAAACTGTTGGCCAGCAACAAGGTGGAATTCCACCGCGTGCTGGCCGACCTGCGCCGGGACAAACCGAACTTTGAATCGGCGCTGGCCATTCGCCCCATCAACTTCGTCAAACTGCAGAAGTACATCCCCGCCAACGCCACGGTGGTGCAGTATTTCCCCACCGAGGAGCAGCTCTACATCTTTGTGGTCACTCAAAGCCAGCTGAAGATCCACGAAGTTCCCGTCAAGTCGTCCGAACTCACCCGTCAGGTGGGTCAGGTGCGCCAGCTGCTGGCGAGCTACCCGCAAGAAACCGACCTGTCGGCCCACCCCGAGCGCTTCAGCTGGAAGGACGACGGCTCGGCCATCTATCGACGCCATACCGGCCCCCTGAAGTCAGGCCTGACTCAGCTCTATGCCTGGCTGATCGCCCCGGTGGAGAAAGAACTGGCCAGCCGCGAGGTGCTGGCCATCATCCCCACCGGCAATCTGCACTACGTCCCTTACCCCGCTTTGTGTCGGCTGGATGCCCAGGGGATGCCCGTCTTTCTGGCCCAGTCGCGGCAGTGCGTCAATCTGGTCAAAAGCTCCGATCTGTCTCAGCTTGCCGAGCCCGGTGCTGCTCAGGGGCAGCAACTCTTGGCGCTGGCCAACCCCGACGGTTCGCTGCCGGGGGCCGAACGCGAAGTGGCCAAAATCAGCCAGGCCTTCCCCTCCAGCCAGGTGATCGTGGGTGCCCAGGCCACCGCCGACAAGCTGCATGTGCTGGGCAAAGACGTCCGTTATGTGCATCTGGCCACCCACGGAGACATCTCATCGTCTGACCCCAAGCGCAACTACCTGCGCATGGCCGGCAGCGGCGAACAGGGCCGGCTGAAGGTGTCGGACATCTACGGGCTCAGTTGGGAAGGGGTCAGGCTGGTGACGCTGTCGGCCTGTAAAACCGCATTACAGGCGGGCAATCCCGGCTCGGAAGTGACCAACCTGGCCGAGGCCTTTTCGGTGGCAGGCGGCAATTCGGTGGTGGCCAGCCTCTGGAGCGTCAGCGACGAAGCCACGGAAAAGCTCATGGTGGAACTCTACCAGGGCCTGGCCCAGGGCAAGAGTCTGGCCGAATCGCTGCAGCGTGCCGAACTGGCCACCTTGAAGGACCCCGCCTTCGGGCATCCCTTCTACTGGTCGGCCTTCACTCTGTTCGGCGACTGGCGCTAGCCACCGTTGCGCATCGGTTGGAGGGGTAAGCTGCGCCTGGGACTGCTGCTGGCCTTTGCAGGCCTGCAATGGCTTCCCTACCCCAGGCCGGAGTCGGGGCCCGTGCACGACCAACCTCCCCTCCCCCAAGACCTGAGCAGCTGGTTTCAGGAACGTTGCTATGATTGCCATTCCCACCAGATCCGCTGGCCCTGGTACAGCCGCATAGCCCCTCTGTCCTGGTGGTTCGCCGATGAAGTACGTCGGGGCCAGGCAGCGGTCAACTTCAGCCGCTGGTCGAGCTACACGCCCCGCCAACGCCGATTGGCCTTGAGGCGCAGCCTGGAGCGCATTCGCGAGGATCTGATGCCGCCCGTCAGCTATCGCCTCGTCCACCCCAATGGCTTCGACGAGCAGGAAGTACGCCGCCTGGAAAACTTCGTCCAGCAGCAAGAAGCTGCCGGAGCTCTGGACATGCTGCCTGAGGAACTGCTGGCCTGGCCCTGGCCCACCCACAACACCTTGCCGAAGGGACCCTTACGGGGGGTTCATCGCATCGAAGGTCGCGTGCACCAACGGCTGGTGCTGCAGCAAGGTCTTGTCCTGGCAAGCGGCAATGTGACCCTGGAGGCTGGTGTCGAAGGTCAGGGAGCGGTCCTGGTTGGTGGATCCCTGACATTGAAAGGTCCTGGGCCGGGCCCAGAAGTGATGCTGGTTGGGCTGGCCGGCGTGTCTCCGGCTCCATCCAGCCCACCCCTCCACTTTTGTATGCTGGTTCCGGGCATACGCGAACTGCGGCTGGAGTATTGCCGCGACGATGGCGAGCTGGGGGAGCGACTGGAACGGCAAATCGTGCTGCGTCAATCGGTTTCGGGTGGTCCGTTGGTGCTGTGGGACCCCGAATACCAACGGGTTGAAAGAGCTGCCTCGATAGACGAAGCTCTGAACTCGATGGAGAGGATGTTGAGCGCGGATCCGGCCACCTCTCTCAGTCGCTGGAAGCGCCGCTTTCGCAAACACTGGAAGCAACGCCTGCAGCATTGGATGACCGACATGTCCGCGGCTCCGGCGTTCCTGGAGCTGGACCGAAACCCCTACCCCGCCAGAAAACCACCCAAGTAGACTTTCAGCTGCTCACGGACCTGGAGAATGGGATCGAGCGAACGAAAGCTTCGGCACATCAACAGGGCACCCTGAATCGTGCTGGCCAGATACTGTGCCGTCCGTTGGGGGCAAAAATCGCCGCGCAGCGATTCGTGGGCCTGCCAGGTCATCAGACCCTCGGCGATGGCATTGATCCAGCGCTGCAGCGATTCGGAGGCGGCCAGCCGTACCTTCTCGGAACTCGGGCTCATTTCACTGGCGATAGCCCCCACCGGGCAGCCCAGGTTGCCCGGCAGTCGGGCCAGAGCCAGATAGGGCTCGAACCAGCTGTCGAAATCGTCCAGGCACTTGAGCGTGCGACACGAGGGCGCAATGCGACGCAAGAAGATGTCCATCTCACGGCGCACGACTTCGCAGACAAAATCTTCCTTGTTGTTGAAGTAGTGATAAAACTGGCTTTTGCCCATCTGGGCAGCCTCGAGCAATTCGTTGAGGCCCGTGCCGTTGACGCCGTTTCGGTGGAACAGGCGGATGCCGTGTCCCACGAGACAGTCGGCTTTGTTGCGAAATCGCTTGGAATCGAGAGGCTGGGTACTGATGTAGTTCAGCACCTCATTGGGGTCTTCCGAATGCTTCAAAAGCCGACTCATGGTTTCTTGTTAGGAGTTGGCTCCGCCGCCTTGGTTTCCTCCAGACGAGAGGTATGGTCGTGCAGGATCTTCCAGCCCGTCGGGCTCTTTTGCAGCACCAGACTGAAGATGCCCTGGGCACCTGGCTTGCGATGGCTGAACTCGACCGTCCACCGTCCCAGCGCCAGCGCGTGCTCGTTGCCCAGGGGCCACACTTCAATATCGTCGAAGGCCAACTTGCCCATGGTTTCCGGGGCGCTGCCGTAGGTGGTCTGATAGCGTCGCTTCAAGGCCTCGGCTCCCCGCACAATCCGGCCCCCTGCCGTGTAGGTCAGGGCTTCGGCATAGCCCTGCATGAAAGTCTCGAGGTCGGCACGATTCCAGGCCTGGGCACCTTTCTGCAGCTCTGCCACCACCTCGTCCTGCAGCGTTTCGGCCTGCGCCAGAGGGTGTAAAGCAGCCAGGACAAGGAGTCCCATCAGGCACCATTTTTTCATCGTCGGGCTCCTTTGCGTATTCGTACCATCCGCGAAAACAGGCTGATTTCCTGATCGAACAAAAATCGGAAGAACAGCCGGATCAAACAGGGGTGCTGTTGCAGGCCCAGATAGAACTCTGGGGCGCGACGGGTAATCTCTGGCAACAGGTTCCAGGGCACCGAGGGAAAGTCGTGGTGCTCGTTGTGGTAGCCAATATTGAGGTTGATCCAGTTCAGCCGGCCATAGTAGTTGTAGGTTTCCTGATGCGGGTCATCCAGCACCAGCCAGTGCTCCTGAACCCAGCGGGCACCCAGTGGATGCAGACCCACCGAAAACCAGAAGCTGGCCAGCAAATAGACGATGGCCTTGGGACCCCAGGCCCAGTAGATCCATGAGCTAAACAGAAGCTGTACAACCCAGTTGGTTTGAATGCGCAGGTCGTAGGCCCTGGAATCCTTGATGCGCAACGCCCGAAGCGCCTGAAATATAGGAAAGGCAGCCAACCAGAAGGTTTTCCCGGGGCAGTAACAACCGATCAACCGGGCTTCCCACCGCGAAGGGATGTCGGCATCTTCTTCTTCCACGCCGAGAAACGAGTGATGCTTGGAGTGATACAGTCGAAACGACAGGGCGGTGGGCACCAGCGTGGGCAAATTGGCGACCAGTCCGGCCAGCAAATTGGCCCGCGTGGTTTTGAAAATCAGGTTGTGTCCGGCCTCGTGGATACACACAAAGAGGCTGTGCGAGGCACAGGCCCCAACCACGTAAGCCAGCAAGGCGATCAGCCACCAGGAGGCCTGATGCAGCGCCCAGGCCAGCAACACCTGCAGTCCCACGAGACCCACGATAATGGCGAACGTCCAGGGGTTCTTTCGCCCCAGCAACTCGCGAATCTCGGGATGGGCCGCCAGAATTCTTGGAGCTCTCTGATGGTGAGGAATGGGCTCCTCGGTGTAGGTAAAGTCTTCTGGTGCCACAGAGATGTGGTGCTTGCCTCGCGAGCAAGATCCCTGCCAGCTGCCGGCTTGTGGCAGGAATCAAAAAAACTATACAAAACATATACACATGATCTGCAGTGTGCCTCCCCTCCGGCTCCACATGGCCAATCAGGCCCCGACTTGCAGCGAGGGCGACTATGTCCTTTACTGGATGACGTCTTTTCGCCGCCCCTACCGCAATTTTTCCCTCGAACGAGCGGCCAACTGGGCACAGCATCTGGCCAAGCCCCTGCTGATCTTCGAGCCGCTGCGCTGGGACTATCCCTGGGCCTGCCCACGCTTTCACCAGTTCGTGGTGGATGGCATGCGGGACCACCAGCGGCATTTCTCCTCCCGGCCAGTTCACTATCTGCCCTATGTCGAGCCCGGCCCCGGGGCAGCAGGCGGGCTGCTTGAGCAACTGGCCAGCCGCGCCTGCCTGGTGGTCAGTGACGAGTTTCCCTGCTTCTTCCTTCCCCGCATGCAGCAGGCCGTGGCAGCGCGGCTGCGCATTCGCCTGGAGCTTGTCGACAGCAACGGACTGTTGCCGCTTCGGGCCGCCCCCAAGGCCTACGAGCGGGCCGTGGATTTCCGGCGATTTCTGCAGAAGAACCTGGCCCTTCACCTGCAGCAAGCCCCCCGGTTCGACCCCCTGGAAGGCCTGCAACTGCCCCTCTTGGAGAACCCGCCCGCGCTGGTGGGCCACCCCCTTGACCAGGGGTTGCAGGGGCTGAGCCTTTCGGGCCCCTCCCCCACCGCCGAGCGCGGCGGCTTCCTGGCCGGTGCCGAAGCGCTGCGACGGTTCCTGCAAGAGGGCCTGCCTCACTATGCCCAGCAGCGCAGCCAACCCTCGCTGGCGGTGGCCAGCGGGCTGAGCCCCTACCTGCACTTCGGCCAGGTGTCGGCCCATCAGGTCCTGACCGCTCTGATGCGAGGGCAGGACTGGCAACCGGACGACATCTCACCTCGGCCCGGAGGTAGCAAGGACGGCATGTGGGGCACCGACGCCAACCGCGAGGGCTTTCTCGACGAACTGGTCACCTGGCGCGAACTGGGCTACGTGTTCTGCAGCCAGCGACCCGATTACGACCGTTATGAAAGCCTGCCGGGCTGGGCCCGGGCCACGCTGGAAGCCCACCTGGGGGACTCGCGCCCTTATCTTTATGATCTGGACCAACTCGACCAGGGCCACACCCACGACCCTCTCTGGAACGCGGCCCAACGCCAGCTGCGCGAGGAGGGGCGCATTCACAACTACCTGCGCATGCTGTGGGGCAAGAAAATTCTGGAGTGGAGTTCCACCCCTCAGGAGGCTTTACAGGTGCTGATCGAGCTCAACAATCGCTACGCCCTCGACGGTCGCAACCCCAATTCCTATAGCGGAATTTTTTGGTGCCTGGGGCGCTTCGACCGGCCCTGGTTCGAGCGACCCATCTTTGGCAGCGTGCGCTACATGAGTTCCGACTCGACAGCGCGCAAATTCAAGCTCGACGGTTATCTGGCCCGCTGGGGAACGAAGTGAAGCGCTTTCTGCAACAGCTTCGTAGCCTGAACCCCGGCCCGGGTCAGCGGCGCTGGATCTACGTTCCTTACGATCAGCTGTCGATGCACATGGGTCCGCTGTCGCGCGAGAATCCGGCCGAGCTGGCGGTGGTTTTGATCGAGAACCCGGCCAAGGCAGCCCGCCGCCCCTATCATCGCCAGAAACTGGCCTGGGTGCTGTGCCATCAACGGCAGTTTGCGCTGGAGTTGGCCCGACGCGGGGTGCACGTCGACTACCGGGTCGGGGAATATCGGCAGGTGCTGCAGCAGCCACGACCCGGTGGCCTGCGCATGATGGAGGCGGCCGAATGGGAACTGCGCAAGGAGCTGGAAGGGCTGCCCCAACTGGAAATTCTGCCGCACGAGGGCTGGCTCACGCGGCCCGAGCAGTTTCTGGCCAGCTCGTCGGCGGCTGGGCAATGGCGCATGGACCGATTCTACCGCAGGGTGCGTCAGGACACGGGCATCCTCATGCAGCGCGGCAAGCCCGTGGGCGGCAAATACAGCTTCGACCACGACAATCGCCAGCCGTGGAAGGGTGAGCCTGCAGCGCCGGTTCCACCCAGTTACCCGCTGGACGACCTGCGCCTCGAGGTGGAAGAACTGATCCTGCAAAGCTACTCCCATCATCCGGGCCAGCTCGATACACGTTCGATCCCGCTGAGCCAGAGCGACATCGAGCACTTTTGGGGCTGGGTCAAAGACCAGTGCCTGCCCTGGTTCGGCCCTTTTGAAGACGCCATGAGCAGTGCCTCCTCGGGGCTGTTCCACAGCCGGCTGTCGCCGCTGCTGAATCTGCATCGCTTGCTGCCACGCCGCGTGGTGGACGAGGTGCTGCAGCTGGAGCTTCCCCTGGCCGGACAGGAAGGCTTTGTGCGCCAGATTCTGGGCTGGCGCGAATTCGTCCATCATCTGCACCACCACACCCAGGGCTTCCGCAACCTGCCCGGCAACGTGCTCGGGGCCCATCAGCCGCTCTTTCCGGCCTACTGGGGCACGGCCTCAGGGCTGAACTGCCTCGACAGCGTGGTGGCCGATGTGTGGCGCGAGGGTTATAGCCACCACATCACGCGCCTGATGGTGTTAAGCAACCTGGCCACGCTGCTCGATGTGGATCCTGCGCAGCTCAATCACTGGTTCTGGGTGGCCTATATCGACGCCTTCGACTGGGTGGTCGAGCCCAACGTGCTGGGCATGGGCACCTACTCGCTGGGGCCACTGATGACCACCAAGCCTTACGTTTCTGGTGCCGCCTATCTGGATCGCATGAGCGACTACTGTTCGGCCTGCGCCTTCGACCCCAAGAAGAACTGCCCCATCACGCCGCTCTACTGGGCCTTCCTCGAACGCCATCGAGAGCACTTCCTCCACAACCCTCGCATGGCGGTGGTCATGCGCTCGCTCCAGCGCCGCTCGGACGAGCAGAAAGAACAAGACCGGCGGACCTTCGAAAAGGTCAGCCGGTCTTTGGCTCAGGGTCGCCCCCTGAATCCGGCGGTCGACCCTAGCGCGTAACCAGGGCCGGGCAACGGTCGAGGTCGATCATCGGTTCCTCGACTTCTTCCCACAGCGGCTGACGGGCCAGTCGCCGCGCCAGCACCTGTCCGAGTTGCTCGGCATCCTCGCGAATGCCCCTCAGGAAGCGGCTGCGATAGCTGCGTTGCTGGTCCAAGCCGAGAAAATACAACCCATCCACTCGGGCCGACTCCATACCCTGCAGCAAGATGGGGCCCTCGGGCAGCAGTCCCCGCAGGTGCCGGGTGGTGTAGTGGTAGCCGGTGGCCCAGACCACCGCGTCGAAACGGGCCTGACGGCCGTCCACGAAGACGATCGAATCGTGCTCGAAGCGGGAGATGCCCCGGTAGAGAGGAATGGTTCCGGCCCCGATCAGCTGTTTCACCCGGCCGCCGGCCATCGGCGGGTTGGAGTTGCGTCGCACACCGAAAGCCACCGACAGTTGTTCGACGATCCAGCTGAAGGGCGAAATCAAAGCCTCCATTTCGGGCGAAGGTCCGAAAACCAGCCGGTCGCGATGACTGAGACTCACCTGATAGCCGTTCTTGTAAAGCTCCATCAGGGTTTCTCCGGCCGTCAACCCGGCGCCCACGACCAGCACGCTGCCGCCGGCGCGCCCCCCCAACTTCCGCTGCAGGTCGGTGTAGTCGCGGAATTGATGGCTGTGCATCGTCACGATCGACGAGGCTTCCTGACCGGGATAGCCAGGCAGGTTGGGCGTACTGAAGTAGCCGCTGCAGTTTACCAACAGTTGGGAGCGATAGGTGCCTTGACTGGTGGCTACCCGAAAACCCTCCCCCTCGCGCTCCACCGAATGCACCTCGGTGTTGAAGTCGATGGGCAGGTTGTGGCGTCGGGCATACTCGCCCAGATACCAGGTGTAGGCGGGCTGGGTGGCCCGGCGCAGCAGCCAGCTCCAGCCCACGCGGGAGCCGGGCAGGGTGTTGTTGAGCCAGGGCCCAAAGAAGATGTTGTGGGGATAGCGCGAGAACGATTCTCCCGCCACTTTCCCCTTCTCCAGAATGACGTAGTCGATGCCGCGCCGGGACAGCTCGTAACCGATGGACAGGCCGGCCGGGCCGGCGCCCAGGACAATCACGGTCTTGCTCTTTTCGGTAGTCATATTTCAAGTATGGTGCGTTGTAACCACGCCAACAATGATCTGGATCAACCTTGCTCGATCAGCGGAACGAACTGCACCGGGCCCAAATCCCAGCGCTGGAAATCCTGGGGCCCGCGGCGCACCACCTTGACCAGTCGTTGTTCTCGATGGGGCTGACCCAGGGGCGCGATCAGCCTGCCACCCACCGCCAGTTGGGCCAGCAGATCGGCGGGAACCTCTTCGGCGGCCGCAGCCGAGACCACGATCACACCGAAAGGCGAGGCCTCGGGCCAGCCCCGGCTGCCATCGCCCACCCGGCTGTGGACGTTCTGATAGCCCAGCTTTTGAAATCGCGCGCGAGCCTGACGGGCCAGGCTGGGGAATCGCTCGATGGTGTAGACCTCCTGGGCCAGTTGCCCCAGCACGGCGGCGGCGTAGCCCGAACCGGTGCCCACTTCCAGCACCCGGTCGTGAGAACGCACCTCGGCCTTCATCACCATGTAGGCCACGATGAACGGCTGCGAGATCGTCTGCTCTTCATCAATGGCCAGAGGCCGGTCCAGATAGGCCCAGGAACGCAACTGAGGGTCGACAAACTCTTCGCGAGGCACAGCCGCCATAGCGGCCAGCACGGCGGGGTCGTGAATCCCTCGGGGCTCCAGGTCGTGCTCGATCATCCGTTGGCGCTCGCGGGCAAAGTCGGTCATCTTATTGACTTGGCGACGGGCGGAAGAATCCCCCCGGGCACCAGGGAAAGCCTGCTCGGCCGGGAACCTGGGCGGATGAAACCCTTTCAACGTGTGTTGCTGGCCACCGATCTCTCCCGCGACTGCCGTCCGGCCTTTTTTCATGCCCTCAAACTGGTGCTGGGGGGAAAAGGGGAACTGCACCTTCTGCACGTCGATTCCGAACGACAGGCTCACTTCGGCGACTTTCCCCAGGTTCGCGAACGCCTGAGCCGCTGGGGCCTGCTGCCCGACAACGCGCCGCGAGAAGCAGTGGCGGAGTTGGGAATTCGCGTCTTCAAGCAACTCGACGTGGGCGATCCGGTCGAGGCCATCGTGGTGAGCGCCGAAGATTTTGATGCCGAACTGTTGGTGATGGCCACCCACGCTCGCAAAGGTTGGAGCCGACTGTTGTCCGACTCGGTGTCCGAGCGGGCTTTGCGCCAGAGCCAGCTACCCGCCTTGCTCTTTCCCCCCGGTCAGGAAGGCTTCGTCGAGGCGGAAACCGGCCGGTTGCAATTGGAGCGAGTGCTGCTGCCGCTTACCCACGACCCCGACCCTCGCCCGGCCCAACGCGCGCTGGTGCGTTTGCTGCATACGCTGGGCCCGGCCTCGGGCCAGCTGTTGCGAGTGCACGTGGGGGGAGACCCGGGGATCTTCGACGATCTACCCTGTCCACCGCTGCCCTCGGACTGGAGCCACCAGGACCAATGCCTGGAGGGCGAGGTAGAAAGCACTCTGGCCAGGCTGGCCAGTGAGTTTCGCCCCCACCTCAGCGTGATCACGAGCAAAGGCCGCACCAGCTGGAAAGACCTGGTGTGGGGTTCGACGCTGGAGCGCCTGATCGATCAGCTGAAGAGCCCCGTGCTGGTGCTGCCTGCCGACTATCCCGAGGATTAGGAGCGGGCCTCAACCGGTCGGTGTCAGACTTCTCTCAGTAGCGACGAAGCCGATGACCACCTCGACCGGGGCTCCTCCGCCTAGGGCACGACCTCCCAACGCCATTTCTCCCATAGTTTTTGTCGACTCACCAGTTCATAACAAGAGACCCGCCCCGTGTAGGAATCATAGATCCAGGCCGTGGCCGGAGTGAGCTTCAGAAGATCCCGAGTAGAGTTACCGCCTTCATCGGTCCAGAGGGGCACACCGTCGCTGGCACGACAGCAAGTCACGCTGCGTGTTCCATCGTGGAAAACGTAGGGTTCAAGAAGGAAGGTGCGATCGGTTCGGCGCCTGTCTCCGCCGCTGTGCCAGCTCCAGCCGCTTCCGTCCACCTGGCTGGCCACGTAGGTCGACCAATCCTCGGAAATCAGGAAGTAATCCTGACCGGCAGCGCTGATCAACTCGGGGGTTTTCCACAAGTCGATCGGAACCGCTGACGGTTCGGTGCCCACATCGCTTTCCCCCGGAAAAGAGAGTTGGGATTGGAAAGAATGGAGCAAGTCCCCGTCCTCCCCATTCATCACGTAAACCTTTTTCGGGGTAATGGCAAAGACCCTCGGTCCGGCTTCGACGATCTTGACTTCTGTCTCCGCCAGAGTGCGGTTCCAACCCGGGCCCGCTAGGGTTCCGGCTTGCCAGGAAACTCGGCCCTGGCGAGGAGAGGCCTGGCTGTTGGGAAGGGCGTCGAGCTGACGTTCCAATGCTTCAAACCTTTTCCAGTGCTCTCGACCACGCCGGTAGCCATCGCTGTGGACGAGGCCGGCCCGTTCGGCTGCACTCAGAACACTGATGTTCAAGGGATTCAGCCGCAGGGCAATCTCGAAGTAGGGCTTGCCCGAGCCCGCCTTTCGTTCCTCGAAGTAGGCTCCCAGATGATAGGCCGACCGAGCTGTGGGGCCCAGGCGAAAGGCTTTTTTGAAGCAAGCGATAGCTTGCTCGGTCTCGCCGTTGGCCAGGCAACAAGCCCCCAGGGCATCGTAGGCCTCGGGGGAAGGATGCTTCTCGATAGAGGAGGGTAGTCGTTGGAGCTGAGCAGCCTGTGGCTGTTCCACATAAAGATTTTGTGGCTCCACTTCGGCATTCGCCGGGGTACATGCCATCAGCCAGCCCACCAGCGCCAGTCTGCAAAACCTTATCAAATCCACGGGACCATCCTACTCCCTTTTGGCCTGCTGCCAGAGTTGGCAGGTGAACACGGGCTGAACCTCTTCGTCGAAGAAGGTCAACACAACCTCGGTTCCCTCTCCGTATTGCCAGATACAGCTCACTGTGTCGCCCTTCTTCAGGTTGAGCGGGCCCAGAACCGGTCGACTGAACCGCCCCATCGTCTGGATATCCTTGATGGTCCAGACAAAATGAAGGCTATCCTTCGCGGCCGTTACCTTATAGCTGCCCGACCAGGTCCACTTTCGCAAGTCACGGGAACCGGCGATCTGCGTGAAGCTCAGGGTCTTCTCGTTTTCATCGCCGACTTCAAGCCTGAAGAAGTCACCGGAACCTTTGTTCGTTGTCCAGGTGCCCCGCGGCAAGACGAACATGTTCGCCAGAGCGGACAAGGTCATCAGGCAAACCAGAACGAGAAGCTTTGAGGGTCTCATCCGGAAGAATTACCGCTGACGAAGTGCGTATCCTGGTTGTCGACCTGGTTGGTGCCGGGCTCACATTCTGATTTCCGATGGCACCCGGTTCCCCGACTCGTCGCTGGGGCCTTGGGACCAGGCCCGCCCGCCTTTACGCGAGTTGCGAACAAAGCTTCTGGACCGGGCACTGACGCAATCGGGGCTGACACACGGCGGTGAGTCCGGGTGTTTCTGTCTGGCATGTGGTTCACAAGCGCCCCTCACAGCCCCTCACACACCCCAACCAGCCCTCCCCAGCCCCAAAACCAGCCACGGCAACCCCCAGCCCATCGAACACCCCGCAAATCATCCCATAAATCGCCGCCAAACCCCATAACCACGCCATTCCGAGCATGCCCAAAACTTGACGTTCGCCCCCCACCATGCCCTACCATAGACCGATGACACCTCT
>CAZYPN010000080.1:0-25743 GCA_964649085.1 uncultured Burkholderiales bacterium
GGTGGCGGCCAACGATCTCGGTCACTATGCGGCCATGGAGCTTTGCCTCCAACAGGTGGTCCTTCACCGCAAGAACTCTCTGTTCTACAGAAACGCTGCCGGGGCCGCGGTGGGCGACCTCTTCATGAGCATTATCCAGACCTGTCAACTGAACAAGGTGGACCCGTTCGACTACCTGACCCAGGCGCTGCGACACGCTTCGGAAGTTGCCGCCAACCCGGCTCAGTGGCTGCCGTGGAGCTACAAGGAGACACTGGCCGCTCTGACGAGGGCCTCAGAAGCCCCGCAGTCGACCTGACAGTCACTAGCCGAAAGGACACGATTCTTTGGGGCGGATCCGGAGCATATTAGATTGAAAGGCCTCTACTGGTCCAAGAAAGTCTGGACCTGTGTGTTCGTTGTCGTGCTGGCTACTCTTTTGGGAATCGAATTTGTACAGTCAGTACTCAGGCGGCTATCGATTGATCGCACAAAGCTGGGCATCGAGGGCATCACACTTCGAGATTCACTCCCAGCTTTGTTAAGAAAATGGGGACGACCGTCGGGCTGCCAAGACACTTTTAACGGTCACAGGGTTCTGCTGTGGAGCGCCGCCCACCGCTCGGCTCTGGTTGCGCCCACAGGGGAGCTCAAAAAGCTTCGAGGAACGTCCCTTGATTACAACGGTCGGTGCCTCTTCAGAGCGGGGGACTCAACGCTCTGGGTTCGATATCAGTTTGGCCCGCCAGAGTCAATCAACACCACTGGAGTCTTCTGGCACTATCAATTGCCATCAAATCAACGTTTGTCAATAAATATTGCGGGTCGAATCTGGTCGATTGAAATCGGCGACGTTCAAGCAATCAAGTTGCTGGAGCAGTTCTATTGGAATGAGATGGAAAAAACACCTTTCATGCCGCAGCGGGCAGAAGCATTGCCTACCCCGACGTTGACGCCAGCCCGACCGTAACCGTGCTCGATTGGAAGGGACTGGCTGCAAACGTAGCCGAACAGGGGGGGGCGCAGGCTCCTCCTTATTTGCTGACCAACTGTTGGAAAGCGCCGACCAGCAAGCTCACTACCTGACGGACCTGCTGCTCATCGCTGTCCTTGCCCAGGCTCAGGCGCACGGCCCCCTTGCCCACCTCGGGGTCGATGCGCAGGGCCTGCAGCACCCCGCTCAGTCGAATCTGGCCATCGTGACAGGCCGGTCCGGTGGAAGCGGCCAACCCGGGACAACGGGCCAATAGCTCGGCTCCAGTCACTCCCAGGAAGCTGACGTTCAGCGTATTGGGCAAACACTGCTCGGGATGACCGTGGCGCACCAACTGGCCCGGCAACTCCCGTTGCAGCTGTTCCCAGAGCCGATCGCGCAGCTGTCGCTGGCGCTGTTCCTCCTGCGACTGACGTTGGCGAGCCAGTTCGCAGGCCAGGCCAAATCCGGCGATCAGCGCCACATTCTCGGTGCCCGAACGGCGCCCGCCTTCCTGGCCCGCGCCGTGCACCAGCGGCTCCAGTTTGCGGGCTGCCGGAAACACCAGCGCTCCAACACCCTTGGGCGCATACAGTTTATGACCGGCCAGCGTAGCCGCCTGCAACCCCAGCTCCCTCATAGGGAAGGCCAGCTTGCCCAGGCTCTGAGCCGCATCGCTATGCAGTACGATGTCCTTGCCGGAGAGCGCGTCGGCGATCTGGCGCAACGGCATACAGGTACCGATCTCGTTGTTGCTGTGCATCACCGTGACCAATTGAGTCTCCGGTCGCAACACCTGAAGCAGCCGGTCGGGCTGTACCTGTCCGTGAGCATCGACTTCCAGCGTAGTGACCTGGGCCAGTCCCAAGCGTTCGACGAACTGGCAGGCCTTTCCAATGGAGGGATGCTCCACCGCTGTGGTGATGATGTGAAGTCCCGTCGAGGCAAAGGCCATTCCCTTGATCAGCCAGTTGTTGGCCTCGCTGGCGCCGGACGTGAAGGTGATGTCTTCGGGAGGGCACTGCACCAGTTCGGCCACCTGCTGACGCGCCCGCTCCATGGCTTCTTTGGCGCGCTGCCCGTAGCTGCTGCGCGTAGAAGGGTTGCCGAAGTTGCGTGCGATCATCTCGGCGCAAAGCGCCGCCACCTCGGGGTCGACGGGGGTGGTACCGTTGTGGTCAAGGTAAATCGGGTTCACGCTGCCAGATTAGGCCCGGGGGGGGCCCGTTCCTGGTAGACCGCGAGATCGTGTAACAACTCCTCAACAATCCACTGGCATCCATCGAATACTTTAAGTGCGCACAACACACCAAGCATCGGGGTACACACAAAGATGAACATCAGCTCAGTCTCCAATCTTCAGCCGGCGCTGCGCAACGCGCCCGCCCGCTCGGCCGCTCCCGCAGAGCAGGCTCCCGCAGCTCCCTCCGACAGCGTCAGCATTGGTCAGCCGGCTCCGGCTGAGCAGCAGCCCGCGCCCGTTCAACCGCAGCCGGGCCAGCCGGGTCAGCCGCCGCAGGTTCAGCCCAAAGACTGGACCATTCTGGTCTACTCGGTTTCCGACAATAACCTGTATGAGTATATGCAGGCCGACCTCGACGAGGCCGAGCGTATCGGCAGCACCCCAGAAATGAACGTGGTCGTCGAGACCAGCCACCAGCCCCAGGGCGGCAGCGTGGTTCGTATGAAGCTCGAGCAAGACAGCAGCGAGGGTCTCAAGTCTCCGGTGCTGGCCGACCTGGGCAAGACCCACGACATGGCCAAGGCCGACTCGATGGCCGAATCGATTGCCTGGGCGATGAAGGAATACCCCTCCAAGCACTTTATGGTGATCATCTCCGATCACGGCGGCGGCTGGACCGGCTCGAACCACAGCGAATCGACCGACAGCTGGATGAACATCCCCGACGTCGAAGCCGGACTGAAAAAGGCCAGCGAACTGGCCGGACGCAAAATTGACGTGGTCGGTTTCGACCAGTGCCTGATGGCCTCCACCGAAGTGGCTCACCAGCTGCAGGGCACCGCCGATTACCTGGTGGGGTCGGAAGAAGTCGAAGGCGGCGCAGGCTGGCAGTATGACGAAGCCCTGGGCAAGACGGCCAACAAGAAGAGCCGCCTGCTCTCGGGCCAGGTGCTCAACTACGCGGCCGCCGCGCTGCGCGCTCGCGACCCCCTGAGCCCGGCCGATATGGCCAAGGGCATTGTGCAGATGGCCGAAGGCCACCAGCGCGATCTGGGCACGATGTCGGCCATCGACCTGAACAAAATGCCCGCCGTCAGCCAGGCGCTGGACAACTTCGCCGGCAAGGTCATCGACTCGGGCCTCACCTCTTCGGACTTCCGCGATGTGAAGGCCAACACCCAGAAGTTCTACGAGTTCGCCGATATGGGCCACTTTGTGGAACTGGCCGGAGAGAAGTTCGGTGGCGAAATCAAGGAAGCCGCCGACCAGGTGAAGTCGGCCATGGCCGAAGCCGTCATCGCCGAGCAGCACAGCAGCGAATACCCCAATGCCAAGGGTCTCAACATCGAGATCAACAAGAACTGGGGCATGCAGGGCGGCAACCAGAGCGGTGGCGTCGGTGGCGGTGGCCAGCTGGGTGAAGCCGAAATGATGCAGCTCGTCCAGTTGATGGTCTTCGCGATGACCCCCGAGCAGCTCCAGCAGCTCTATGAGGCGATGCCGATGATCATCGAGATGAACGCTCAGGTTCACGCCGGCGGCGGCGCCGGTGCTCCCGAGGCCGTGCCCCAGGAGCCCCAGGGCCCCAACCCCGCTCCTTACGACATCCCCAACATGGACCGTGAGAAGCAGAACCGCATCAACTTCATCTCCTATGAAGAGACCAAGTTCGCCCAGGACACCCGCTGGGACGAGATGCTCAAGCAGGTCGGCTAAGACCTACTTCACGCAGTGAAACAGCCCCCGGTTCTCGCCGGGGGCTTTTTTCATGGGGTCGTCCTTCCAGGCACCTCACCAGCTGGTCGGGCTGCCGAGGGGCTCTCCAGGGCGGAGAGAATCAACCCGGATGAGACTTCTGTTGGC
Source organism: uncultured Burkholderiales bacterium (assembly GCA_964649085.1). Classification (GTDB taxonomy): domain Bacteria; phylum Vulcanimicrobiota; class Xenobia; order Xenobiales; family JADMJV01; genus JADMJV01. The sequence continues at coordinate 3,999 of CAZYPN010000080.1, forward strand.
AATCTGGCTCTTTGCGCTGCTCCCTACCTTTTCTCAAACCGTCCCCGGGCTCGAGCCAGAATTTTCCGATGCTCAGCCTGGAAGCGAGGAATGGACGGGCTGTTGGCTGGGGTGTTCGCTGGCCTGCGGCCTTCCCTGGCGGGTTCAGGCCAGCAGTTCGCTGGCTGCTCAGGGCTCCAACCGCTATCATGGCGAACTCACCCAGGATGGTCGGGCCGAAACGGCCTGGGCAGAAGGGGCACCCGGCAGCGGGCGGGGCGAATGGCTCGAGTGCCACTTCTACGGTCAGGCAAAATCGGCTATCAACCTGAGCGGCCTCTCCATCGCCTCGGGCTACCAAAAATCCCAGAGCAGCTTTCTGGACAATGCCCGACCCAAGCAGCTCGAGCTTTCCGTGAACGGCATTCCCTGGGCTCGACTGCAGCTGGCCGACAGCCCGAAAATCCAGAACTTCACCCTGAGCGGACGCAGCCTCCGGGTGGGCGACCGCCTTCGACTGACTATCCTCGAAGTCTATCCCGGCCGCAAATACGACGACTGCTGCATTACGGAGTTCGTGCTCAACGGCGGCCACTGAACCCAAGAAGATTCGCTCCGACCCTGTCGAACCAGACAACGATGGAGTGGAGGGTCCAAGCTGGAGAAGAGTTCGTCATGCGCCGCCGCGACCAGGAAGTGGCACTTCCCACCGATTACGACCCGGCGCACACCTCCCGATGCAAACGTCCTCTCGTCGGCGAGGCCATCTCCCCCGGGATCTTCTGGAGCAAGGACTGCTTTGCACCCATGACCGACGCTGAGCTTCGAGACTGGGGCCTTTGAAGACGTCGACCTCGTCGAATGAGGGCAGCATCTGAGATTTATGCCTGATGTGGCAGGTAAAAAAGCTCACACTCCCAACGCCCTCACGGTTCTGGTAGGTTCCCGACCAGGATGGCAGCTTGCCGTTCGCTTCTCCCGCAGGGCCTAAAGATGTTGCGGTCATTGACTGCAACATCTTTAGGCCCTGCCATTGGTGAATTTCGGCCGAAAATTCGCGGACGCTGTCCGCGAAATGCCCAGTCCACCCTACCCATCGCCTCCAAGGAACGGGTGATGAACTGGGGCAGCTCACACCTTAAGCCAGCGGCAGCGTGTGGGTGAGGGTCTCGGGGCGGCTTCCCACCATGAACGGGTTGGCCGGCGTCGAGCGGGTGTATTCCAGCATCTTTCGGCCGTCCTGCTCAAATTCCCGATAGCGAATCGTAACTTCGGGGCTACTCATGCCCCCATCCCAGCCTTTGATTTCGATCAGGCCGGGCTCGCGCTGGCTGAGGCTGGCCTGAAAGAAACCGCCCAGGCTCAACTCCTCCTGACCATCCTGCAACTGCTGCTGCAACTGCTGATACTCCGAGCGAATGCGGGCATACTCTTGCTGCAAGGGGTCGGGTTTCACCGGGGGTACCAGCGGCTGGCTGACCAGAAAGTTGCCCTCGCCCGTGGCGGACAGCAGCTCGCCGCTGGCCAGGTCGACCCGGGCCACCGAGCGTTCGACTTCTCCGGAGAACAGGGAGGTGGACTGCTCGGCGCTGAACTCCAGCACCTGTCGACCGTCCTGCTGGGTTTCGACAAAGCTGAGCCGAGCCGGCTGGGAGGAAAAACTGCCGTCCCAGGCGCTGGCCTCCAGGGTATCGGTGGTGGCCGGATCGTTGTCCAGCTGACTGCCCAACACCTCCACCGGGAGCATATTGAGGCCGACTTCCACCTCGCTCTGGCCGCTCAGGGCCGCCTGTCGAAGGGCCTGGTAATCTTGAATCAAAGAAGGTCCGGTGATTTTCATGGATGTGCTCTCCTGACGATATCTCTCTTTATGGTCTTAGAATAGCCTGGGGGACTCAAAAGAGTCTGAAGGCAATTTTTCCCCTTAGTTCTGAGGGTTTCTCGCCCGGGGCTCCAAGAGACCCGGGTGGATGAAGCAGCCTTAGACGGCGCAGTTTACTCGCTGGCCAACCAGGAAGAGAAACGCAAAGACTATCGCAACGTCGTCACCTTTCAGCTCGGGCTGTTGGTTCTTTCGCTGTTCTCCGACGACTGGATGGGCGACCGTCCCCTGAACTTTTTCCTGTTCCAGGTATGTGCCGCCATCTATCTGGGGTTGCTCTGGGACCTGTCGCGCAACTTCACCTTCAAACGCTGGGTGCCCAACAGCATCGGCGCGATGGCCCTGACCGTCATCCTGGGTTCACTGTTCAACAACTATCTTTTCTGGAACCCCGACTGGGGAAGCGGCGTGAACGCCTTGTTCCACGCCATTACCGTCGGCATTCAGTCGTTTGTCACCTGGCTGGGCCTGCGCGATTTGATTCGCGGCCCGCGCCGCGCGTCCGACAAGCTGTGGGCGGCCACCGGACTGTATCTGATGCTCGGCATCGCCTGGGCCGAACTCATTCATCTGGTCCATCTGATCCTCCCGGCCACTTTACCCGACACCCCGGCCAGCGTTCAGGGCTTTCACGAAGCCCTCTATCTGAGCTTTGTCACCCTGACCGGAGCCGACAACGAGCTGAAAAGCATCAGTCACTTCTGCCGCAACCTGCTGGCGCTCGAGGCCCTGATGGCTCAGCTGTATATGGTGATGTTGATCAGTCGCCTGTTCGTCAGCGACGAATCGGCACCGGGAGCCCCAGGAAGCGAAGTTCCTTCCTCAGGTATCCAGCATCCAGTCGGATGAAAGGAGAGGCTCGATCTCACATCCCTCGACGCGGTAACCCCGGGCCGTGCGCTCAACAGGAATGCCTTGAGCAGCCCCCTTGCCTTCAAACTTGCTCGCTCGCAGTCCATCGACATCTTCGAGGATGTCGACTCTGGCCGAGTCGGTCAGAAATCGCAACACGCAACCCCTGGCAAGAACGTCCTGAGTGACTTCGCGGCCTCCCGAGGTATAGTGCAGCTGGCGCAGGTCTTCGCTGAGCTGACCCTTCAACTCTCTGGTCTCACCTTGGGGCAACTGCAAGTGCAGCGCGCCGTCGGTGGGCTCGTAACGCAGCTTGAACTTGGGCCGCTCCAGTTCGAAATAGGTGCCCTGGCTCAAAACTCTGGCCGCCCGACCCACGGAAGGGCCTTCGTCGCTGAGATGATAGCCGTAAGTCCATCCGGAACGGGTCGTTCCAACCTTACCCGTTTCGCCCTCAACTCCGGTAGCAACCCCGAGTGCTTGTGGATCAATGGGTGGATTGAGCAACAACACGTTGAGTCGATTGGCGGCGCTGGAGACAACCACCCCGTTGCCCCAGACCGTCTGTGCAGACCCCGGCGCAACCTCGGCCGTGGCCCAGCCAAAGTCCATTCCCTGTGAAATGAGCCGCAACCCGAGCTGGCTCTCGCCACAGCTGGCAACCCGCTGCCAGCCAGCGTCGGCGAGCTTGAGTTGCAGGGGCTGGTCGCCCAGGGGCAGTTGAAGTTCACCCTGCACATGATGCTCTCCGCGAGCGTCCTGAATCCTTAACGTTTTGCTGCTGCAGTCTTCCTCGACGACCACGTTCGAGCCCCCATCCGGGCCGCCGATTTCCACTCGACGCTGCAGCAGCTCACCAGTCTCAAGGTTGCGCAGCGCCGAAACGTCTCGAAAAACTCCGGCCACCTGGTAGCGACGGTCAACAAAAGTCTGGGGCAATGGTCCCGGCTCCAGGTGTTCCGAGGCTGCCTGAGAGGCTGCTTCGGCCAACTGCTCGACCTGCTGATGGAGTTGTTGGCTGCGTAGCCAGCTAACGGCACCGATACCTGCTCCCAAAGCCACCCCCAAGAAGCCGCCGAGCAAGGAGCCCGTCAACCCTACACTCACCCAGCTTCCGAGCCCACCCACGAGCCAGGCGGTGGTCATTCCTCGAAAGGCCACGCCTTGTGCCTTGTGACCCAGCTCTCCCAACACTCGCCCGGTCGACAGGCTTGAATCGAAGTGGTCTAGGACCTGGTCCAACTGCGTCTGCCCCTGGCGCTGCAAGCGCTCGCGCACTGTTCTGAGGGCAAGGCCCCTGCCTGATGCCAGGTAGGATTCTGCTATCATCTCGGTCGCTCTCCCTTCGTGGTCCAACCTCAGGCTAAAGCGAAGAGCTTAGATGACGGATAGAAGACCAGCCGCCCTAATGTCCCTGGCGCGGGAGAACCAGTTCTTCCAGCCACTTCTCCAGCGCCGGGCCCATTCGCGTGAAGTCGGCGCTGTTGTGGCCTCCTCGCAGCTCACACCAGTGCTTGGGCTCGGGGGCGGCGGCGTAGAGCGCCTGTCCGTGATGAAAGGCGATCAGCTCGTCCTGACGGCTGTGCATCACCAGCACCGGGCAGTGCAATGACGGCAACCGATCCACCGTGGCCAACCGAAACCGCGACAACCAGCGCACGGGCAACCAGGGATAGAGCTCCTGGGCCTGGTCGGTCAGGCGGGTAAAGGTCGACTGCAAGACCAGACCCTTACAAGGTTTTGTCTGGGCCAGATAGGCTGCCACCCCGCCCCCCAGCGACTCACCATAAAGCAGGATATTCTTGGTCCGCGGGACCAGCCACTGATAGGCTGCCTCGCCGTCCTGGAGCAGCTGGGCTTCACTGGCGATCTCGCCGCGGCTCTGGCCAAAGCCTCGATAGTCGAAGAGCACCACGCCCAGGCCCAGCTCGTGCAGCAGCTGAGCCACTTCGAGACGATGAGAAATGTTGCCCCCATTGCCGTGGCAAAAGAGCACCCAGTGGTCTCCAGTGACCGGAGGGATACTCCAGCCGTGCAGCATGCCGTCACCACTTGGAATCTCGAGGTCGTGATAGCTGAGCCCGAGGTCCTTGGGGTTGCCCTCCAATCGAGGCAAAGGAAAGAGTATCAGACGAGTCTGCTGCCAGGCCACCAGTCCACACAGCAGGCTGTAGCCGACCGCCAATGCCCCCAACAGCGTCAACAACTTCCGCTTCACGCTTTACTGCGGGCGGCCGCGGCCTGTTTCCAATCGTCGGCGCTGAGTGCTCGCAGAAAGTTGAACTGCCCGGCGCCCTGCAGCCACTCGCCCCCGTCCAGGGTGACCACCTCGCCGTTGAGGTAGCCGTTTTGAGGGGCCATCATGAACACCGCCAGGTTGGCCAGTTCCTCGGGCTCTCCGAAGCGCTGCAAGGGGTTCTGGCGGCGCATGACCTCGACCAGGCGAGGGTCGGGCGCCAGCCGCTCGGTGGCTCCCGGAGTGGGGAAAGGGCCGGGGGCCAGGGCGTTGAGCCGAATGCCCCGCCCACCCCACTCTACCGCCAGGCTGCGCGTCATGGCCACCACTCCGGCCTTGCCCATGGCCGAGGGCAGCACCCAACCCGAACCTGTGCTGGCGTAGGTGGTGACGATCGACAACACGCTGGCCTTGCGCCCCTCGGCCAACCAGCGTCGACCACACCCCAGCGTCAGATAGGTGGTGCCGTGAAGCACGGTGTTGAGCACGGCGTCCACCGCCCGATGACTCAGCGACTCGGAGGGGGCCGCAAAGTTGCCCGCCGCGTTGTTGACCAGCCCGTCCAGCGCGCCCTGAGCCCAGATGTCGTCCAGCGCGCGCTCGACCGCCTCGGGGTCGCGAATGTCGCAGGACACCACCTGCACTTCGCCTCCCAGGGTTTGGGCAGCTTCTTCCAGCTTATTCAGGCGCCGTCCCAACAGCACGAGGCGGGCGCCGTAGCGGGCGAAGGCGGTGGCCATGGTGAGGCCCAGTCCGGTGCCTCCGCCCGTGACCAGGATGCGTTGATCTTTGAGCAAGTCGGAAGTGAACATGTCCAGGGCTTCCTCGCCTTCAGGAAAGCCCCCTTTGCCTGGGGCCGCTCTTCATTCGCGCAGCTTTGCCCAAAGCTCGGACAGATTCAGCTTTGCCGCCCATTCTTCAAGATACTCGTGATCCAATTGGGCACCGTGAATTTCCACAAGGCCTGCCACATCACGCCATTGACGCTCGGAGAGACGCTGGCCCATCTCATACCACTGCAGCTTGCTTAAGATCAGGTCTTCGGGGGTAGCCACCCAGATACGCTGGCCTTCCACTTCTATCGCCTGCCGGCGGGAAAACTCGTGGCGTTCGAACTCACCACGGCCCAGGACATACAGATCCACCTTGAAACCACTGGAGAACTGAATCACGTTGAACATGCTTTGCCGGTGAATGGCGTCCAAAGCGGCCTCCGCGCTGACGTAGAAATCCGACTCCAGCCGGGCAACCAGAGATTGGAGTTGGTTTGGACGAAGGTCCAATACGACATCGGCGTCGACCGTGCTCCGGGCGATGCCCCGAATCGAACTCGCCACCGATCCCACGAGCATGTAGGGAATCTGAAGCGCCTCAAGGTGTTGAAGGACCTCATACGTGATCTGGACCGGCAGGTCGGTCATACGTCAGGGTACACTTTGGCAGCCAACTCGTGGCCATACAGGGTGCCAATGAAGAACTTGAGAGCCTGGGGCTCGGTGAACTCGGGATGGGCTCGGCGGACGCCCTCCAGGGCCCGGTTCCAGGTGGCGCGAGTCACCTCGTTGAAGATGCGCGCCCGCTGCTCATCGGTCATCTTGCGAAAAATCTCGACCTGAACGGGATGGTATTGCTCGTCGAGTTCGCGCATTCCCTTGAATTGAACGAAAAGACCGTCGGTCCTTTCGCCAAGAAAGCCCCTCAGCGTCAGTATGACACCAGCATCAGATCGGTGCGACGAAAATCGTCTCCTACGCACAGCAGGGCGTCATCAGCGAGCTTTGCCACGGCATAGCAAAGGCAATCTCCGAAGTTGAGAGCCGCCGGATGGCGCCCTTTGCCAAACCTCTCATAAGCTCGATGGGCTTCGAGCGAGTGTTGCTCGCCAAAGGGAATCACTTCTGCTTGAAGGGCGTGGAGAAACGAAGTCACCATTCCTGGGAGAAAACCAGCCCTTCGGCCGACCACTATCTTCGCCTCAGCAAGCGTAGGAGCTCCTATGGACAAGGAACTGGCATTCGCCAGTGCGACTTTGAGTCGATCGGAGCAGGGTTCACGAAACAGGACGGCCAGGATTGCCAAAGAGTCCAAGATCATACGCCACCTTCGGAGTATCCCAGGATGTCTTCGACTTCAGTCTTGGCTGGAGCCCGCTGGCCCTCCAACCGTGGCCAGACTTCCAACTCGAGAAATCGCCAGGCCTGATCCACTTGGCTCAGAGCAATCCTGCTCTTTAGGCGGGCCTTGCGCTCCTCGAGCGCTTTTCGAATCGCTTCGGTTTTTGTTTCTCCACAGAGTTCCGCAACTTCGGCCGCCAGGCGCTCGACTTCCACATTCTTGATATTGAGGGCCACCTTATCCCACTCCAGCCCGAGGAGAGGTTCTTAGAGCTGCTTTCTGGTTAAGCCCGGTCGTGGGGGTAGCGGTGAAGAAGCGTCTTGCACCGTAAAGTCCGACAGGGCCAACTTCCCCGGCTCGACTCTGCGGACCCGAAACGAAACCCGGTTCTCGCTCTGGACGTAGTAACACTCGGCGCTGCCGGCAGCTTCAAGCTGCTGCTGCAGGCGAAGGTGACCCATTCCCCTTAGTGCGACATAAGAATAGACTCCCTCGCTGCCAGGGCAAAGCGTCTCGAAGGCACCAACCAACTGTCCTCGACCCTACCGCAGTATCAGTTCTACAGGGCAATGGTCGGACCCCATGACCTCGGTGAGATGGGTACACTCATACGGCTGCGAAAATTCGGGGCTGGCCAGGAAGTAGTCGATGCGCCAACCGCGATTGCGCTTGCGCGCCTGATTGAGGTAGCTCCACCAGGTGTATTGCTCGGGCTCGGGGTGCAGCTGGCGAAACAGGTCCTGATAGCCCTGGGCCAGGAAACGATCCATCCAGGCCCGCTCCTCGGGCAAAAAGCCCGCCTGATTCTTGTTGGCCTTGGGGTTGGCCAGATCGATGTCGTGGTGGGCGATGTTGACGTCGCCACAGAGCAGCACCGGCTTGCCGCGCTGGCGCAGGCGCTGCAGATAGATTTCCATGAACTCGCAAAAGCGAATCTTGTAATCCAGCCGGCGACCCTCGCCCTGGGCGTTGGGGAAATAGGCGCCCACCAGATAAAAGTCGGGAAACTCCAGCGTCATGCTGCGTCCCTCGCTGTCGAACTCGTCCTCGCCCAGCCCGTAAAGCACCTGCAGCGGCTGCTGGCGCGCATAAACGCCCACCCCTGAATAGCCGGGACGAGCGGCCGGGAAGAACCAGCCCTGATAGCCCACCGGCGAGCGCAGCGCATCGTCGAGTTGGTCCTCGGAGCACTTGACCTCCTGTAAGGCGACCACGTCGGGCTGGCAACTTTCGAGCCACTCACACAGCCCTTTCTTGAAGACCGCCCGCAGGCCGTTGACGTTCCAGGTTGCCAGTTTCATGGGCGTCCGCTTCTCAACCGGGGCGGTCGGCTCCTGGAAAGGAATGGACCGAGTCGGCGGCCTGTTAACAAAACATGTCTAAACCTTGTTACATGTCCCACCCCCCTTTTACGGGTCCATCAGGGTACCGACTGCTACCTTAAGTTCAACACCCGGACAAACAAAGATAAGCCGAAATGAAGGAGCGCCTCACCATGAACTTCGCACTTGCTAACAGCTACCAGAGCCCCAACAACTACTGCCAGCCCCCCTACGGTGGTGGTGGACAGGCCGCCTCGAGCTCGCTGGCCCTGGCCATCTCGATCAACATCGGCGGCGAGAAAGTGCAAGAACGAGAAGAGAAGTCTGGCAAGCACGGCAAGGCCGGCAAGCATGGGAAAAACGGCAAGAACGGTAAGAATGGCAAAAACGGTAAAAATGGAAAGAACGGCGAGGAAGTCGGCAGCTACGAGAGCCCCCTCCACAACAACGCCCTTTCCTTCGCCCAGGCTGGCAACGCCGGGGCCGGCGCCGGAGTCGGCAACGCGATGCAGCTCATCGGTCTGCTGCTGGGCCTGCTGGCCGGCGGCGGAATGCAGCAAGCCAACGCCTTCGGCGACCCCGGTATGGGAGGCTTTCTCAACCAGTTTGGCGGCGGCTGCTTCTAGTCGCCTCCCCCTCAGCGTAAAACCCAAGGGTCTCCCTTGGGTTTTTGCATTTCAGGCAACTTGTGGGCCACGAAGGCCTGAGTTAAGACGAAGGAGAATAGCCTTTCGTGGCCAGTGCATACCTCAGCAGCCTGATGAGCGCCTTCGGGGGAACGCCCGAAGGTCCCGACCCGAGCCGATTGGAAGGCCTGGCGGAGTACCTCCAGCAACATCAGGCCGACCCTCCGCCTGAACTGAGCGACCATGTGGCCCGCATGCGGCAGCGCATCCAGGAAGCCTGGCGCGATCGCCAGGGCCACCTCCACAGCAAGCGCGACAGCCTGAACCCCGCTCTGATCGAGCTGATCGAGAGCCACCTGAGCGCCTGCGAACAGATCGACCAATCGCTGGCCGAGGTCGGTCAGGCCGAAGACGCCCTTTCGCGCTATCAACAGGCGGTTCGAGCCTTCTTTGAAACCAGCCAGGCCATCACCGCCCTGGCCAACTCCAGCCTGCCCCTTTGCACTCGCTGCGCCAGCCAGGGAGAGGAGCTGCAGTGCCCGTCCTGTCAGGCCGAACGCCTGATTCCCGACCCCGACGCGGTAGAGGAAGAATTTCTCCAGGCCGAGGTCAACGACGAGTACGCCGGCGTCTTTCGCGCCTACTCGGCCGTCATTTCCGGCCGGGGCTCGCTGGCCGACCTGAACCAGGGGCTGCAGGCCCTGGAACTCACCCTGTTGGAAGCCCAGGCCCTGGCCGAACAGGGGCTGGACGAACATCCCGACGACCCGCGTCGAGAAGAGCTGCTGCAGTGGATCCACCTGTCTCTGGACGGGCTGGAGCAGATGCACGGGGTGGAGCAGTCGCGTTCGACTCGCGAGCTACACCAGGGTTGGGCCAACCTGCTGCGGGGGGCCGAGCGCATGCAGCAGCTGCTCAACGACCTCGCCCAGCCCGATGACGAAGATTAGGCTCCACGTGGTCCAGGTGAGCGACCCAGGTTGAATTCCAGCTCGGTCGATTTGAATGGCTCAACCCCCATACTTTGATTTTCAATTCGAGCTGATACTCGATTTGTGGCCAGGAGAGACTCCAGTACAGTAAACTATTCTTGACATATGCTCTTTCCTGGGTAAAGTAAACTTTACATTATGTCTAGAGCCCCTGTAATTCTCTTCCCTAAGGTTGCGGCCCGACTGAAGATTCTCGGTGAAAACCTTCGCCTCGCCCGCCTTCGCCGACGCATTTCCTCGCTCCAACTGGCGGAAAGGGCCGGCATTAGTCGACCTACCCTGAGCAAACTCGAAAAGGGCGACCCGGGTGTATCCCTGGCTGTGCTGACCAATGTTCTGTTCTGTCTCGGCCTGGATGGCGAGCTCGAATCGCTGGCTCTCGACGACGTGCTCGGACGTAAGCTGATGGACGCCGAACTCTCGCTGCGCAAACGCGCCCCCAGACAGCGTTCCCGTGACTAGGACAAGCGCCAGCCGCGACGACACCCGGCGGGAGATTCTGGTCTACGGAGACTGGGCCGAACTGGCCCAAATCTCTAGAGTCGGTACCCTCTATGCCTCCCCGGTGCGCGTCCAGGAAGTCTACGAATTTCACTACGACCGGGACTGGCTTGGTAGCGCCCCGTCGCAGTCTTTGGACCCAGAACTCTTGCTTTTTCAAGGCCCCCAGTATCCGGCTAGCGACAGGGGTTTCGGACTCTTCCTCGACTCCGCTCCCGACCGCTGGGGGCGCTTTCTCATGGACCGCCGCGAAGCTCAGAACGCGCGCGATGAAGGCCGTCCGCGCCGCAAGCTGCGCGAATCCGATTACCTACTGGGTGTGCAGGATGCCCAGCGCCTGGGGGCCTTGCGATTTCGACTGCAGCCTGAGGGACCGTTCTTGGACGACCGTAAGGAATTCGCCACTCCGCCCTGGACGAGCCTGCGCGAACTGGAACAGGCCAGCCGAAAACTGCAAAGCCGCAACGCCGAACAACACCCAGAGCATCGGCGTTGGCTGAACATGCTGGTCGCCCCCGGGGGTTCGCTGGGGGGAGCTCGTCCGAAAGCCGGAGTTCTGGATCCCCAGAACGGCCTTTGGATAGCCAAATTCCCCGGCAGTTCCGACGATGTCGACGTCGGGGCCTGGGAGTTCCTGGTGCACCGGCTTGCTCAACGAGCGGGTATCTGGGTTTCTGCCGCCCAGAGGGCCCGTTTCTCTGGCCAGCACCACACCTTTCTGGTCAGGCGTTTCGACCGCACCGAGGCGGGTCAACGCATCCACTTCGCCTCCGCTCTCACCCTGTGTGGTAGAGCCGATGGCTACGACGCTTCCCTGGGCGCCAGCTACCTGGAGCTGGCTGAAGTTCTGGTTCGCTTGGGCGCCGAGCCCGATCGGGACCTCGAACAGCTCTGGCGACGAATTCTCTTCAATGCGTGCGTCTCCAATCTGGATGACCATATGCGCAATCACGGCTATCTGTTGACCCCATCGGGATGGAGGCTGTCACCCGCCTACGACATGAACCCCGACCCGGTGGGCGAGGGCCTGAAGTTAAACATCTCCGAGACCGATAACGCCCAGGACCTGGAGTTGATCCAGGAGGTGGCGCCCTACTTTCGCGTGCCCCTGGCTCGAGGGAAAGAGATTCAGGCGCAGGTCATCACCGCGGTCCAAACCTGGAGAGCCGAGTGCCAAACGCTGGGGTTCCCGAGAGACGAAGTGGAGGCGATGGCTCCAGCCTTCCGCCTGGCTGGCTAGATAGGGCTTATTCGTCCTCGTCGTCATAGGGGGCGCGGGCCACGAAATACTTGGTCATCTTCTTGGTGATATGCCAGAGGGTCGTGCAGCCCTGAGGAAAGTGAGCCGTATCGCCGGGCTTCATGGCGAAGCTCTTGTCATCCCAGGAAACGGTGAGTTCGCCTTCGATCAGATAGACGAACTCATCATAGCCGAAATAGAACTCGTAGCGCCCCGGCTGACACGACCAGAAACCGGCGCTGGCTCCTTGATCGGCGCTCTCGGCGGTGAACAGGCAGCGCGAGTCGGGAACGCCTTCCAAGATCTCTTCTTGAGGCAGAGGGAAGGGCGGCAGCTGAGCAGGCCGGGGGTAGTGGCTGGGCTGCATCAGACCAGCGCCCACTCAAACAGCCCGACGTAGGGACTTTCCCCCAGCAAATTGCGCCCGGTCGAGCGTTCCATGCGAGAGGGGATGGTGGGGTGCATGGTCCCGAAAACGATTTGCTCGTTGAGCGCATACATCGGGTGATCGACCCGCATGCAGCGGGTGCCAATCAGGGCCCGGGCGCCGTAGACGATTTCCTGGGCCGCTTTGGTGGCGGTGTATTTGATCACCGAGCCGCAGTCCATCAGGTCGGCGGCCACTCCGTTCAGACGGTCGGCCGGCGCCCCCTCGCGAACCAGTCGGCAGTAGAGGTCGGCGCATATGCCAAAACTTCGGGCCATGGCCAGGTTAGAGCGCAGGGCCACGGCCAGCTTGCCGGCCTCCATCACGAAGCCGTCGACCTCGGCCAGCAGCTGGTCCTCGTCGGCGTGAACCGAGCGGGCGAATTTGCGCACCTCCTCCAAAGCCTTGCAGGCGCCCCCCAGGTACACGGCCGAGGCCAGCGCCTCAAACCAGGCGGTGGCATAAAAACCGACGTGGTCGGTAACCTCATCGTGCACCGACAGCACGTTGCGCAGACGGATCACCAGATTGTTGAACTTCACCGGGCGCGTGTCCGACAGCGCCATGGCGCCGCCGAAGAGCGAGGGCCCCAGCTCCAGCGCCGGCTGGTCCTTGATGCTGGTGTAAAAAAGTCCCTCGTTGTCGTCAATGGTGCCGTTGAATAACAGAATATCGGCCTCGGAGGCCATCGACTGAAAACCCTTGCGCCCCACGCAAAGATAGCTGCCGTCGGCCTGAACCGAAACTTCCACCCCGGTGGGCGGCGCATCTTTGTGGCGAATGTTCTCGCCAAAGCTGGAGATGGCGATCAGCGACTTGTATTTGCGCACGCTGTCGATCAAAATCTGGCGGCGTCGCTCGAAGTCGGGGGCGCCGGGCACGGGCAGGGTGGCCAGTGCGGCCAAATTGTACAGGTGCATCGTAAAGGCCACGGTCAGCGGAATGTTGGCCTGGCCCAGATAGTAGAGCGACTCGTAGCAGCGCGAGTAGAGGTCACCGGCGCGGTCTTGCATGTAGCAGGGCAGGTAGGGAATCGTGCTGGCCCGCAGACCGTCGTAAAAGGTGCGACTCTTTTGCTCCAAAGGCGCCTCGGCCACGCGGGCGGCGATATCCTGGGCCGATTGTCGTAGGTGATCGACCTCGAGATTGACGTCAGTCTTCTTGCTCATCTTGCTCTTCGTATTCCTGATATTCTTCTTCGACGACCGAGCCCTGTTGAGCCAACTCCAACAGCTGGTGAACCACCAGCGCGGCTCCGAAAATCTGGGTCCAACCTTGATGAAGCTCGCGGGTGAGGCGATTTTCCTGCACGGCGTGCATGCGATTGACGCCGTCGATGGCCACATTGATGATGTTGAGCAACTCCTGGTGGGGAGGGCTATCTTCGGCGGCCTGCTCGGCCAACGCCTGGGCCTCCAGCAAACTCAATTCCAGCCCCTGCAGGGCCTGCAGCAGAGGCTCCAGGTTGGCCTCGCCTTCAACCACCCCGGCATAGGCCTGGTAAACGGCCAGGAACTCCTCACCCACCATGGCCCGGTTGTATTCCATGTCGTGCACGTCGGGGTCGGGCACCAACCGGTCAAGGTCGCAGGGCGTGCACAGATTCTCTTCCCCCCTCGAGCCGCAGCGAGGACAGACCGGAACAGGCGAGGCCGAAAGCTCGGCCAGCTGGTCGCTGCTCTCGAGAAACTCTCTCGTGGCCCGCTCGTAGACCTCGACCGTCTCGGCATCAGCACTTTCGGCCAGCTTGCCCAGCGTCTCTTCGAGCACCTGACAGGCACCCAAATTGCGCTCGATCAGAGCCGCCACCTCGGGGCTGAGCCGCGAGGCGCGCTCCTGGAAGGCGCTCAGACGATCGCGATGCGCCTCTTGAATGCGAGCCTGCATGCGCAGCAGGTGCTCGGTGAGTTCGTCGGGGTCCATTTCTCCCGCGCGCAAACACTCGAGCAACCCCTCCAACCGGGAGGGGTCGGGGCCTTCGGCGGGGGCGCCAAAGGAACTGATAAGATTGCTGAGGTAACCTGAGGCCACGAGGTCCCTTTCGAAGTGAAAAACAAAAAGCCCGCTGAGGAGCGAGCTTTTTGGTCGAGAGAGGGGTGACTAAGCTAGAAGCCGCAGCGGCCGAAGTTGCCCATGTAGCCACCGAAGCCGGGGTGCATCCCGCAGTTGGCCATTCCGCTGTTCATTCCCTGAGACAGCACACCGGCGATCAGGTTGGTCAGCTGTTGCTTGGCGCTGCCGCCGGCCTGACCCATCTGGAGCTGGCCGGGCTGGCCGTTGGCCGAGATGGCGATGGCGATGCTCAGGCTGGCGCCGCCGTGCAGGGGGCTGGCGTACTTATCACCGCACTCTTTACCGTTCTTGCCGTTTTTGCCGTTCTTGCCATTCTTACCGTTCTTGCCGCCCTTTTTGGCGTGCTTGCCGGCCTTACCGTGCTTACCAGCTTTGCCGTGCTTGCCAGCCTTACCAGCTTCCTGCTTGATGCCCAGGGCCTGCTGAGCTTGCTCTTCGGAAACGTTGGAGGTGATGGCGATGGCGATGGACATTGCGGCCTGGCCGCCACCTGCCTGTTGAGGGGCGCATTGCCCGAAGGTTCCGAAGTTGGGGCGGGGCTGATACTGAGCGGTTGCGAATGCCATTGTGTTAGTGCTCCCTCAACATTTTTGAGCTTTTTTTCAGCTCTCGTTTTTAGGAGGATACCAGCCGAGGGTGCCGGGGAACAGAAACATTTATCGAACCATGTTAAAAGAACCATTAAATTGTGATCCTGTTTGTTAACATCGCACTGAGGGAAGTAAAAAGAATGCTTATCCGTAAGTTTGACCGCGATCAACTCGAGTCCGAGCCCCACAACGTGCTCTTCAAGGACCTCTACCCCTGGGACGAAATCGAAGAGACGCCCTTTGGCTCCAGCCTGGCCGTGGTCGAACCCGGCGGCCAGACCCAGATTCACAGCCACCATCCCTGCGAAACCTTCGTTATCTGTCAGGGGCGCGGTACCATGACCTGCAACGGCGAAACCAGCCCGGTTTCCAGCGGCGACGTCATCTATCTGCCCCCCCGCAGCGTGCACAAGATTCAGAACGACTCAGACACCGACCCCCTGATGTTCCTCTCGGTGTTTTGGGACGAACCCGAGGCCTCGGACGACGACGAGGATGAAGACGAAGGGGACGTTTCGCAACAGCAGGCCCCCTTGCTGCTCTGGCCCTCGCCCCCTACCCCGAACGGCGGCCTGCACCTGGGTCACCTCAGCGGCCCCTATTTGATGGCCGATGTACTCAAGCGCTTTCACCGCCAGACCGGGCGAGCCAGCGGTACCCTGCTGGTACTGGACGATCACCAAAGTTATGTGCCGCTGCGCGGGGGCAACCCGGCCGAGACGGCAGCCCAACACGGCGGCGAGATTCTCGGCCTGATGAAGTCCTTCGGGGCCGAGCCCGATGCGGTCATCCAGCCGGCTCAGAACCCGGCCTACCGCCAGGCAGCTGAAGCAGCCCTGGCCCAACTGCGCCGCGACGGCTTCGTCACCCAAAAGTCGGGGGTTGCTCCCTTTTGCGCCAAGTGCCAGCAATATCTCTATGATGGCTTCGCGGCCGGCACCTGTCCCCACTGCCAGACCTCGTGCCGCGGCAGCCTGTGCGAAACCTGCTGCATGGTGAACACCTCCGAAACACTTCAGGACGTCCACTGCCTGTTGTGCGATGAGAAGGCCGAAATGCGCCCCATCGAACGACTGGTGTTCTCGCTGCTGCCCTTCCAGGAGGTGCTCTCGCAGTATCACGCCAGTTTGCGTCTCAGCCCGCGGCTGCGGGTGCTGGCCCAACAATTCATGACCGTTCCCGAAGTCGAGGTCAGCCAGCCCGGAAGCTGGGGCATCGCACTCGACCTCGAGGGCCAGATCCTCTCTCCCTGGTTCGAGATGTCGCTGGTGGGTCCGGCCCTGACCAGCGGCAACGAAGTCGTGCACTGCTTCGGGGCCGACAATGCCTTTTTCTATCTGATGCAGGACCCGGCCGTGAGCCTGGCCCTGGATCCGTCGCGGACCCTGCCCACCGCCCTGTTCTCCAACGAGTACCTCATGTTGGACGAGCAAAAGATGTCCACCAGCCGCGACCACAAGCTGGACGCGGCCGAGTTGATGAAAACCACCCCGCCCGATCTGTTGCGGCTCTACCTGGCCGGCGTGCGCCCCGAGCATCGAGACACCTCATGCAGCCTGGAAGCCATGCAGCAGTTTCTCAAAGTGGCCGTGATCGGGCCCTGGCAAGACTGGTTGGAACAACTGGGCAAAAGCCTGCTCTCGGAGGCCGGTTCCAAAGCCCCGCAGCCCATTGCTTTGGGACCGGAGCAACAGGAGTTCTACGGGCAGCTCAACCAGCTGCTGCAGCGCTGCAGCCGGGCCTATCACCTGGGCAACCTGCCCGAGGTGGCGCGCTGTCTGCACGATCTGGTACAGCAGGCACGGGCTTTTGCCGAATCGCAAGAGCCGCTGGCCGGAACGCCCGAACGGGCCAACTCGTTGGCCCTGGGGCTGGCGGCCGTGCATCTCATGGCCGGCCTGTCGGCCCCCTTGATGCCCAACTTTTCGGCCGCCCTCTATAAGCATTTGGGATTCCGAACCCCGGGGGGCTGGCCCCAGCAGGTCGAGCTGCTGCCGGTTGGCCAGCGCGTGCTGGCCGCCGCGGGCCTGGCCGCTCGGCGCTACTTCTGATGCCGGCCATCACCATCGTGGGAGGGGGGGTGATGGGCTGCAGCCTGGCCTATCACCTCACGGCCCTGGGCGAGCACGACGTGCTGCTCCTGGAGCGAAGCGGCATCTGCTCGGGCGAGACGCGCAAATCGGGCGGCTTTGTGCAAACCCACTGGACCAGCCCCCACGAGGTCAAGCTGATCCACTGGTCGCGCCAGTTCTTTCAGGAGCATTGCCCTTTCCACAAGATGGGCTATCTGCACACCACCGGGGCCGAACGCGAGCCGGTAGTACGAGAAGTGCACGAGATGTTGCTGGGACTGGGCTTTGATTCGCACTGGCTGAGTCCGCGCGAGATGAAAAAGCTGCAGCCGCTGCTACGCGTCGACGATCTGGTGGGAGGCGCCTACGAACCCGAGAGCGGCTGGGTCGACCCGGTGGCCGTCACCGAGTTTTTCGCCTCTCATGCCCGTTCGCGGGGGGCCGAACTGCGCACCGGAGTGCGCGTGCTGCAAATCGCCCACCGCTCGGGCAAGGTATTGGGAGTGGAAACCGACCAGGGCTTTATCGAGTCGCCCGTGGTGGTGCTGGCAGTGGGCCCCTGGACCTCCCAGCTGCACCCCAATCCAGCCGTGCCCCTGCCGCTGATGGCCAAGCGTGGCCAGGTGTGTTACATGAGTAGGCCCAGCGGCCTGCCCCGCAAGGAACTCACGTTTTACGATGAGGTCACCGGACTCTACACCCATCCCGACGGCTCGCTCAATCTGGTGGGGCTCGACTGGCATTTCGAGCCGGTCTACAGCCCCGACGCCTACGACCCCGACATCGACGAAGACTACGTGGCCGGGGCGCACCAGGCCCTGAGCCTGCGTTTTCCCTCGCTGGCCGGCTCCCAACTGGTGCGCGGCGTGGTGGGACTCTACGACTTCACCCCCGATGGACACCCCATCGTCGACGGCAACCTGGGACTGCAGGGCTACTACCTGGCGGCCGGCTTCAGCGGGGCCGGCTTCAAAAGCTCGCCGGCGCTGGGCCTGGGGCTGGCCGAAATGATTCTCAAGGGCCAGGCCGAGACCGTCAATCTGGATTTCTTGCGCCTGGGGAGGTTCGCCGAATGATCACCAGGACCATTACCTGGTCCTCTGTCAGATCGACGGCCGAGTAGAACGAGCCTGACTGAGCCTGCACCTTTGCCCTTGACGTGACCAAGTAGTTAGTCATAATGGATGGATGACCGTGAATGTGCACGAAGCTAAAGCTCGTCTCTCGGAGTTGCTCGACTTGTTGGAGCAGGGAGAGACGGTGATTATCTGTCGTCGCAACATACCCGTAGCAGAACTGAGACCTATCCGGAAGCAAAGCCCCAGACCCATAGGCCTGTGTCCAGAAATACCCCCGCTGGCGGAAAGTTTCTTTGAGCCTTTGCCCGATGAGTGGCTCGAAGCCTTCCATTGAAACTCCTACTCGACACCTGTAGCTTTATCTGGCTCATTCGGGGCGACCCACAGCTGAGCCGGGTGGCGGCAGAGTCCGTTGTCGACGCTGCCAACGAAGTGTTCTTGAGCGTGGTTAGTGCCTGGGAAATTGGGGTCAAATTTAGTTTGGGCAAGCTAGAGCTGCCGGTTGCGCCGTCTGTCTTAGTGCCTCGGGAAAGAGGTCGGCACAGGCTCGACAGCTTGGCTTTGCAGGAAAGCGCGACTCTGGCTGCCAGTGAACTCCCGGCCCATCATAAGGATCCTTTCGACAGGCTCCTGGTTGGCCAATGCCTTGCTCACGGATTAACGCTCGTGAGTCCAGACCCACTCTTGCGTCCTTATCCAGTTCCCATCCTCTGGTAATCGGGGCCTCAAAACTCTTACGCGAGCCCGCCGAGAAAAGCCAAAACTCTGAGCCTGACCCGGTGTGCGACGAGCGGAAATGATTTTATAGGCCCGGGCCGAAACGGTTGAGAGAGTATTTTTGCGCCTCGGGAGGTTCGCCGAATGATCACCAAGACCACCACCTGCAGCCGTGACTGTCCCGATGTCTGCACCCTGCAGGTCGAGGTTTCCCCCGAGGGACGAGCCGTGAAGCTGCGTGGTTCGGCCGCCGACCCCATCACCCGCGGCTTTCTGTGCGAGCGCACCAGCCGGTTCCTCAGTCGCCAGTATGACGAAAGCCGCTTTACCCAACCGATGTGGAGGCCGAGTAAAGGGGCAGAACTCGAGCCGGTCAGCTGGGAATTCGCGCTGGACCTGTGCGCCAAACGCATGCAGTCGATACCCAAAGAGTGCATTCTGCACTTTCGCTCGGGCGGCTCCATGGGCATTCTCAAGCAGCTGTCCGACCTGCTCTTCGAGCGCTTTGGGCCGGTAACGGTCAAGCGCGGAGACATTTGCTCGGGCGCCGGGGAAGCCGCCCAGGAAGCCGACTTCGGCCTGTGCGACAGCCACGACCACCTCGACCTTGCCCACAGCAAGAACATCGTGCTGTGGGGTAAGAACCTGCACACCTCGTCGCCACACCTGCTGCCCTGGCTGATGGAATTGAAGCAGAAGGGGGCGCGCCTGATCGGCATCGACCCGGTGCGCACCCGCCAGGCCGGCATCGTCGACCTGTTCGTGCAGCCCAATCCGGGCACCGACTTCGCCCTGGTCATGGCGATTGTTGCCGCGGGCGGCTGGAAGCCCGGCGAGTTTTGCGATTTCGGCCCAGAATTTATGGCCATGGTCCAGAGCCGCTCCGATTGGGCGGACATCTGCGGGGTGAGCCCCCAGGACATCGCGGCTCTGGTGGAGGTTTTTCAGAACGGACCCACCTCCATCCAGGTGGGCTGGGGCATGGGGCGGCGCTCCTACGGGGGCTCTACCATTCGCGCCCTGGACGCGCTGTCGGCCGTCAGCGGCAACCTGGGCATTCCTGGGGGCGGCTGTTCCTACTACTATCAGCGAAGGGTGGCCTTCGAGTCGGCCGGCGGTCAGGGACTGATGGCTCGCAGCCTTTCCGAGGCGCGCCTGGGCGAGGAGATTCTGGCTGCCGACCCGCCCATCCAGTTCGCCTGGATTACGGCCGCCAACCCGATCAGCATGCTGCCCGACTCGAACACGGTCCGCCAGGCCCTGCTCTCGGTGGAGACGGTGGTGGTGGTGGAAACCCATCCCACCGACACCACCGACGTGGCCGATCTGGTGTTGCCCACGCTGACGCTGTTGGAAGACGACGATTTGCTGGGAGCCTATGGCAACCACTACCTGCGGGTGTCGCAGCCGGTGCTGTCGCCGCCCGGCGAGGCCCGCCACGAGCTGTGGATCTGGCAGCAGATGGCCCAACGCCTCGGGGTCGAAGGTCTGGAGGGCAGCCCGCGCGAGTGGAAAGAGCGCCTGATGGGGCGGCTCCACACCGCCGGCATCGGCCTGACCGACCTCGAGCGCGGACCGGTGCGCAACCCATTTGCCCCGATGGTGTTGTTCGAGGGGCTGCGCTTTCCCACCGCCACGGGCAAGATGCAACTGATCCACCAGGCTCCCGAATTCCCCAGCCCCGACCCGGAGTATCCCCTTCAATTGGCCGCCTTTTCCACTCCGAAGGCTCAGGCCTCGCAGTGGGCTGTGGCCGAACCCTCCGAGCTCGAAGCTCGCGTGCATCCCGGCTGCTCCGTTCCCCCAGGGCCGGCGGTGGTGGAAACCCGCCAGGGTCGACTGTCGGTGCGGCTAGTTCACGACGAGCGGGTGCATCCCCGCCAGGTGCTGCTGCCCAAGGGCGGCACTTTGCGAGGCGGAGGTTGCCCCAACCAGCTGATCCGCGCCCGCGAAACCGACATCGGCGGCGGGGCCAACTACTATGAGGAGCCGGCTCGAGTCTTGCCGGCCTGATGATGTAGCCATGGGTAGCCGACATGTTATACTTAGACTGGAGGTATAACATGGAGTTCTTGGTAGGACCTAAAGGTCAAGTCGTCATTGACAGTGCCATCCGCCGGCAACTCGGCATCGAGCCGGGCTGGATCGCCACCCAAAGAATCGTCGGGGATCGCGTCGAACTGACCTTTTCGCCTCCTCGCCATAACAAATCCGCCCGCGGGATGCTGCAGCAGCACGCCAGGCCGGTTTCAACGGAAAGTGATTGGGACGAAATTCGTCGTCAAGCTTGGGCCCTGTCGACCCAGGGCCCATGAAAGTTCTGGTCGACACCAATGTACTGGTCCGTTACCTGATCAACCAACCTCTGGAACAAGCAGAGAAAGCCGCTGGCCTGCTCGAGGGTGCTGACGAGATTGTGATTGCCCCCCATATCCTGGTCGAGACCTTTTTTGTGTTGACGAGCTTCTACCAGGTTCCTGCAGGTGCCACCATCGACAGCTTGCTGGTGCTCGTCGGCCGAATCAACGTTGAGGTTATGGGAATTGAGCACACGCTGGTGAGGGCGGCTTTGGAGTTGGTTCGCCCTTCAAAAAAAGTCTCACTCCCCGATGCACTTCTGTGGGCCCAGGCACGCAGCCAGACCCCTAACCTTAAGCTTGCCACCTTCGACAGAAAGTTTCCCAACGACGGAATCGAGCTTCTCAGGCTCTGAGGCACGTCAACGGATGCATTCGATCCTGAAGGCCCCCTCGAACTCGAGCCAGGCCTTATCGGCCGTCAGGGCAACCCCATTACAGCTTTGGGCCAGGGCCAGACAGGCTCGATCTCCCAAAGACAGTCCCCTGGGGCGAGTCGAGACCCGAAGCGCAGCCGCCCGCCAGGCCAGTTCTGAGTCGAAGTCGTGCTGTTGCATCCCCAAATTGTCGATCAGTAGCCGCGTATCCGTTCAGTCCTGGTAGATAGGGCCCGGCAGGGATAGCTCGTGAAGCCTCGTACATTCATGCATGAAATTTGGCATTCCCGGTGCCGACCCGATCGAAG
>CAZYPN010000081.1:0-25114 GCA_964649085.1 uncultured Burkholderiales bacterium
ACAGACAGTGCAGACTCCGCGCATCACATCCTCAACCACCAGCCCGTCGACCTCTGCCGTTCCATACGAATACGTCGCGTCCACAAAACGCTGGCGGGGGAATCGCCGCTGTTGCACACCCGCTGCCACAAACGCCTGCCCACGCGCCCGCCACCAGGCCCAACAAGACCGGCTGGCCCAACAACGCCAAAACGCCGCCCTGGCCGAACAGGCGGAACGTTCCGCACGGAACATCGCCCCCCGGAACGCTCCGCGCGCCGCCACAATCACCCCCCACGGCAACCTCTACCTCGTCCAACGCGACAAACCCCACTGGAACAACCACCGCGCCCGCCACCTCACCTACTACTCACAGCAAGGCACCACTACCCCCCACCACACTCCCGAAGGCCACGGCGAGCAATATCGCGACGCCCCGGGCTGCGTTATAGGGGATTTCTCACTCGCAGTGCGGGAAAGCGGCTAAAGTCGCGGTCGGCGCTCCACAGTTCGCGAACCCCTTGCGAAAGACAGAGCGCAGCGATTCGCGCATCGTGCACACGCGGACCCGATATTTGCCCGATTTGCATCAGGCGACTCAATTCAGCAAAATAGCCTGGGCCTTCGCAGAGTAACACCAGGTTGGGCGCAGCAAGCCACGCCTCCACCGCTCGCAGTGCCACTTCGATGCTTGTCGGAGGCCGGTAGATCCTCGGATGAGTGACCACAGCCAGAAACTCGTGGACACAGGGCCACGGGATCGCCCAGGCTCCCCGCCCGTCGGCCAGTTCACTGAGCTTAAGTCGAGCTCGTTCATGAAAAGGAGAGTCCCTCCTGTGCGAATACACCAGGATATTGGTGTCGACAGCAATCAAGCGCCGTAACCGAGGTAAATAGCGTCGCGGACAGCCTCCCAGGAGTGCTCGTAGGCCGGGTCGATGCCATCACCGTCCACACAAACATGCTGAAGCTTGAACTGCCCTGCACTGGTTTCTCTCTCCAGCAATACTTTGCGGAGTCCCTCCTCGATGAGGGCTCGAACCGTGCTTCCTTCTCGAGCAGCCGCCGACTTGGCCCGCTCCAGCAAATCATCGGGAATCTCAACAGTAGTCTTCATACATATAGATGTATCAGGAGATACCTATGGCAGTCAATCCTGCGAAAGCCGTTCCCCCCTCCGGGAATATCTCACAGAATTCTCCCGCCCGGCCCGCTACCCTCAACCCCATGCGTAGCGTACCTCTCGAAGTCCCCCCCCTCCACCTTGGCGACGCCGTGCTCCGAGTCGAGCACTGGCAGCGTTCCCGGGGCAGGTCCCACAACGGCGGATGGATCGAGCTGGAAACCCCTGACGGTCACCGCTCCATTCCCCTCTACACCGTCGACTACGACCCCCAGCTCGAAGAGGATGTCCAGGACATCTTCATCCTCCGGCTCGAAGCCGACCCCCCGGCCGCCATCGACGAAGTCGGCCGCAAATTCCACCTGTGCCTGGCCACCGGCACCGTCACCCATCAGGAATCCGATCCCTGGCCCCAACGCTTCGCCCGGCTCAGCGATTCCCAGGCCTTCGCCCTCTTTCACGCCCTTCAGCAGCTTCAGGCTCCGCCCGACCCCTTCGGGCCCGATCCTTTCGCCGCCGATCCCTTCGCCCCCGACCCCTTCGCCGCCGCCCCCTCCTCCACCATCGATCGCTTCACCGCCTTGCCCCATAGCCTCAAGCGAAGCTACTGGCAGGTCTGCTGGGCCGACATGGCACCCGGCCAATGGCAACACACCGCCGCCATGCTGTGGGGCTGCGAGTTCCCCTACGACGACGAAGAAGAACCGATCTCCAGTCCGCTAGACCCCGGCGAACAACTGCGCGACCAGATCCAGCGGCGCCTCATGGAACAGCTGCTCGACCAGCCCGACCTCCCCCTCCGGGCCTCTCACCAAAGCATCCGCCAACAGCTGGGCCTGCCCCCCCACCCCGAATCCCTCTATCAGGCGGCCGCAGACTTCGTCGAGCAGCACTACCGCGAGGCCCCCAAAGACATCTTCGCCGACTTCGTCGACGCTCAAGAACCCCCGCTAGCCTACCAACCCCCACACGAATCCTCGCACGAATCGGCCGAGCAGCTGCTGGCCCTGCTCGACCTACCCCTCTCCCTCGAAGGTCCCCAGGCCGAATACCATCGCAGCCTCTGCCTCTACTACCTGCAACGGCGCCTCGCCCCCGCACCGATGACGGGGTGGTAGCCAGACCAACGGACGCGTGCCGACCAGAAGCTCGTCCGAAATCCCTTAGACTCGTGGCTCCATCAAGAGAATGCGCCCCTGAAAAGTTTGTAGTGTAAAAAGCAATTTCTTACACTACAAACTTCTCAGCGAAGCCCAGGGGTATTGCCCCCTTGAAGCGCAGGCCGGACAACCAACAGTCCCCATGTTGGACGAACTGGACCACCTCTGGCCAGGCCCTTGCGCAAGCTCGCATGATGGATCAGTCGAGGCCGAAGACATCCGTGGGGTGGGGCGTTCCCATGCCTCCCCTGTGCATCCACAAGCCGGAGTAGCCCGCCAGAACCATCCGTCCAGCCTGTTCAACAACTGCTAACCGATCCATGCCCTGGTTGTTGCACCGCTCCCCCAACATCAAGCCATGTACCTTCGAAGTCTGCTGCTTTGCCTGGCGCTCTGTGCCACCTTCGCTTCCCTACCCCGCGGCCCACTGCAGCACACCGCCTGCCCCACCGACGTCGCCATCGATGGCCCGGGCTACTTCTTCCTCAGCGATTCCACCCTCACCCGCGACGGCCACTGGCAGCTGATCGACCAGGACGTCCGCCTGATCGACCGCCCCCACCTCGCCCCGCTCGACTTCTCCGCAAAGCCCCTGCGCCTTCCCCGGGGCACCACCCTCAGCCGCATCCATCCCGACGGCATCGTCGAGGCCCGCTTCCCCAACGGCCAGGTTCGGCCCGTGGCCCGCATCATGCTCGTCGAGGTGCCCCACCCCGGCGCCCCGCCCCCCTATCTGGCCCGAGTTCCGGGCCAGTTCGGCATGGGTTGGCTGCGTCAGGGCTACCTGGAAACCCCTCCGGGACATCCTCACAGAAACCTCACTCCCAGCCCGCTTCCCCCGAACGTCTGAAACGTTCAAACACGGGAGGCACGAACAGCGAGGACTCTAGTGCAGGCGGCGAACCGGGATCGGCAGGTCTTGGGCTGGGGCCAGGGTCACCCGGGCGCGCAGGCCCGGGTTGGCCACGGGGCAAGCGAGCAGCTCGTAATGCTGAAGCACCGTGCCCAGTCCTAGCAGCATCTCCAGCCAGGCGAAGTGCTCTCCGATACAGACTCGCGGCCCCATGCCAAAGGGGAAGTAGCTGCCTTTGGGCAGACTGGCGCGGGGGCGCTGTTGCCAGCGCTCGGGCCAGAAACGATCGGGTTCGGGGAAAAACTCGGGGTGACGGTGCATCACATACTGACTGGTCAACATCAGGCTGCCCCTCGCCACAGCGTAGTCGCCCAGGGTGGTGTCGCGCTGGCACTGGCGCACCTGAATCCAGGCAGGCGGATAGAGGCGCAACGTTTCCAGCAGCGCTTCCTTGGTGCGAACCAGTTGCGGCAAGTGCTCGAGGCGCAGGCCCTCGCCACCGCTGACCCGCTCGATTTCCCTGCGAATCTCAGCCTGCGATTCAGAATGGCGTGACAGCAGATACAGGGCGAAGGTCAGGGCGTGGGCGGTGGTCTCGTGGCCGGCCAGAAACATCGTCATGCTCTCATCGCGCAGCTGTTCTCGGCTCATCGGAGATTGCAGCATTCTTCCCAGCAGATCGGCGTGGGGGCAGCGCTGGTGCTCTTCGATCATGCGGAAAATGAACGCGTCTAAACGTTCGCGGCTGCCTTGCAGGCGGCGCCGCAGGGGCGGGTAAAGTCGCTCCAACCAGAGCGCGAAAGGCAGTCTGGCCACCCGAAAAAGCGCCATGGCGTCGGCCAGGCAGGCGCGCACTTCGCTCACATCGTCCTCCAGGTCGGTGCTGAAGAGACACTGGCCCACGATCTGCAGGGTCAGCCGGGTCATTTCCGGGGCGGCCGAGATGACACCCTCTTCCGGCCAGTTGCCCAGAACGTGCCGCGAGCAACTCACGATGGGGTCGGCAAAGGTTCCCACCTTTTGGGCCTGAAATACGGGTTGCAATAACTGGCGCTGGCTCTTGTGCAGTTGGCCCTGACTGGTCAGCAGACCCTGGCCCAGCAACCTTGCCATCACCTGGCGTCCGGGCGGCTGGCCAAAGTCCTGGGCCTGCCTCACAAGTACCTGGTGAATCAGGTCCGGCTGGCTGACCAGCAGGGCCTGCGTCCGGCCCAGCTTCAGGCCCACCGCCGGTCCCTGGCGGGCCAGGCGGAGAAGAGTATCAGGCGCATTCTGATGCAGCTGATAAATGATTTCGCCGGGGAAGCGCCTCCGAGCCGCGGGCGCTGGTTTCGAAATTGCCTTCACGAGGGTTTCCTCCTTAATTGTCTCAGGCATTCCTGGAGCTCGTCCTGGGGCAGTTGGTAGCGCTCGGCGAACTGTCGGGCCCTGCGGATCGCCGAGAAGTCGGGCCCCTGCCGCTGGATGCGGCGCCGCAAGCCGGGAAGCAACTGGCCCATCAATTCGGGCCCAGGCACCCGGTGATCAGCCAGAATCTGCGCCAACCGTTGGACCGGTGGCTGGGGCCACGGCTCTCCCAGTTGTTCCACGGCGAAGGCCAGCAGCCATACCGTTTGCGCCCCGCTGAGCCGGTGCTCTTCCACCAGGTCGTTGAGTTCGCCCAGCACGGCCTCGGCCGTTCTGGGTTCTCCCGCCTCAAGTTCGGCCCGCAGGCCTCGGAGAGCGACGGTCAGTCGCTGGATTTCTTCGGCCCGAAGTCCGATGTCGCCCAGCGTCTCGGCGGAAGCCCGGGATTGGAGCAGCAGCAGGGCAACCAGGCCCATTTTGAGTAGCTTGAGTGTGAACAGGATGGTCCAATGGCGTCGAGTGAGCATAGGCAGAGGTTAGTCCACAGCTGTGCATAGAAGGCCGAGGCAGATGCAGATTTTGTGAAGGTGGTGTAAGGCTCTCGTCGACGGTAGCAGAACCCCGTGCTCGGCGAACGAAAGTCGATTGGGCCACCGAGGTAGCAGCGCTTCTGGATACCCGATACAAAGAATGCGAGAAAGTCATTTTTGTATGCGATAACCTCAATACCCACACCACTCTACCTGTGCGACCTCAGCTTCAGCTTGACGAAGGCCCAGAGGCGTCTTTTCTTGAACACATCTCGATGACCGTTTTAGACAGGATGGTGTTGGCCGTGGAGAGAGTGCGACAGCGTCTGCTTAGAGCATCGCGACTCTTGGAACAGGCTGGCATCGCTTATGCAGTGGTGGGTGGCAACGCGGTGGCGGCCTGGGTTGCCACCACTGATCCCAGTGCCGTTCGCAACACGCAGGATGTTGATTTGCTTATTCGTGCCGAAGATCTTCCTCGAGCGATTGATGCCTTAGGTCTGGGTGGCTTTGTTTACCGGCACTCTGCCGGCCTGGACATGTTTTTGGATGGGGCAGAGGCAAAGGCACGGGATGCTTTGCACATCGTATTTGCGGGTCAGAAGATCCGGACCGACTACGCGGAAGCGGCCCCGGGACTGGAAGAGAGGGAGCGCCTGGATGAGTTCTACGTCCTTAAGCTTGAGGCCCTCGTTCGTATGAAGCTAACTTCTTTCCGACGAAAAGATCAGGTCCATTTGCTGGACTTGATCGGTGTTGGGCTCTTGGATGAAAGCTGGCTGGCACGGTTTTCTCCGTCGCTCAGAGAACGACTCCAAGAGCTGTTGGAGAACCCCGACAGCTAGAGCGGCTATTCCACCTGTCCCTCCTGTTCACGGCGCACCCTGTCGACCACCAGCCAGACCTTGACGAGCGCCACCGAGTACAGTGAGGGAAGGGGGGTGCGAACGCCCACTGCTCCTATCACAGCACAGATTACTATACGATTCCCTGAGACTACCAGGCGAGTCAAACCTCTTTGCGGGAGTCCAGCCCGCAAGCGCAAAGGAGCCAGCATGCTGACGCGTTTTCATACCGATGTGAACAAAGTGGCCGCTGCCCTGGCGGCCTCGCTCATCGCCTGCGATGGAGTGATCGACGAAGAGGAGAAGGCCGTGGCGGTCTCGGTGGGCCAGAGCATGCTGCCGGGCTTTTCCAGGGCTACCTTCGAACACATGCTGGACGAACTGGACCACCTTCCCTCGCCCTACGAGCTGGCCAGGCCCTTGCGCAAGCTGCTCGACGACGAAGCCAAAGACCGCATTATGGATTACCTCGTGGCCGTAGCCGGAGCCGATCACGAGGTGGTCCGAGTCGAAGCCGAAGAAATTCGTGGGGTGGCCCGTGGTCTGGGCGTTCCCATGCCGCCCCTGCGCATCCACAAGCCGGAGTAGCCCTCATCGAGTTCCGGGCCAGTTCGGAACGGAGTCGCCCCGACGCGAGGAGCTTTCCGCCAATTGTTTGCCATTAAAGATCAGTTGGCGTTCACAAACGCCTGCGCGACAGAATCACCCCCAAGAGCGCCTCACAGCGACCAGTCCACACCCTTCTCCGTCAGCAGCCAGTCGTAGATATCGTTGGCCACCTTCCCCTTGGCGTGCACATCCAGCATCTGAAACCCCGCCAACATCAGGTCGCGAGCCCCCTGCTGCAGAAACGAACCGGCTTCCAGCTGCCGATACAGCTCCTTCAGCTCAGCCCCACGGGCCCGCAGTGCCGCCTCTCCCCCGCCCATCCAGGCCTGCAGCAGACGAGTGGCAAACCATCCCCGGGCCTGCCGGCGGCTCAGCGGGTTCAATAATTCCCTGCGGGCCAGCCCGGCCAGATCGGGCGGTTGCCCTTCAACCCACAACAGCTTGATGTCGGGCTCCTCATACAGCAGCCGAAGATACTCGAGGGAAACCGGCGTGCGGGCCGCTACCGCCTGGCGACTATCGGCTGTGCGAACATAGCTAAAAGCCCGTTCCGGTTGCTCCACCAGCACCTTCAGCGTTTCCCGCATCTCCTTCGACAACCCCCGAGTCTCGCACAAGCGGTTGCTAAAGCGCAGCGTATTGTGCTCCGTCCAACCTTTCTCCACCCAGGTCAGCGCCGACCTCATCCGCGGATCGGCCACCTCCAAGATTTCCTCTGACCAACTCGCCAACGTCAGCAATACCAACACCCACAGACAACAGGCCAGGGCTCTCAACTCTCCAGCTCCTTCACTCGCCAGGCGCCTCCGGGCGAACTCCGCCACAGGCACCAGCGCGAGCCCAGAGCCGTAGGCGTGGTGTCAAACGTCTCGCCGGCGTCCAGTGCCCCTTGCATCGACACCACCTCCACCTCCAGACGGTCCGAATCGAGGCGCACCACCTTCCAGTCGCCCGGGTCTGTCGAAAGAAACTGGCGCGACCATCTTAAGCGGAAGGCCTCGCCATCCTTACGGTTGCCGATCCCCAACAGGGCCTCAGCCCGGGACCAGTTGCCGGCGTTCAACTCGCGGGCAAACTGGCCAAATACCGCCAGGGCCGACTTGCAGGCCTCGTGTTGGCCGCGGGGCAGTGCGCTTTCCAGCCGATCGCCGTGGCCGAACACTTCCCAGCAGCTCCCCAGCCCGGCCCGGCCCAACACATGCCCCAGTTGCGGCGAAACCCCAAAAGCGCGCGGGGCGCCCTCCAGCCAGAACATCACGCGGTCCGGGCCCAACTGGCACAAGACCCCAACAGGCTCGGCCGCCAGCGGTCCACAACTCACCCACAGCCAGAACAACCATCGAATCACAGCCCTGCCGGTTTCGCCCTCCAAGACCGCTTCCCCCCATCCCAGGGGAAGGAAATCTCCACCCCGGCCAAGCATCCTCGCCGATGCACGCGGCCGTCTACCAGGTGTTCCAATCCCTCTGCCAGCCCCTCCAGCTGCGCCGCCAGGTGCTCGAGGTTGGGGCCGTGGCCGGTCCCGACAGCCTGCTCCAACTGCCCGCCCTGGCCCGGGCCAGCCACCGGGTGGGCCTCAACCAGCAGCCTCAGGGGCCGGGCATCCTGGTGGGCAATGCCAACCACATGGACATGTTTGCCGACGGTCAGTTTCAGGCCGTGCTCTGCAACGCCACCCTGGAACACGATGGCCAGTTCTGGCTCACCCTCCAGCAGATCCGGCGCGTCACCGAGCCTGGCGGCTACATCGTAGTGGGCGTTCCCGGCTACGGCCCCATGGGCACGCCCGGCCACTTTCCCGCCCTTCCCGGCTGGCTTCATCGCCTGCTCCAGGCCCTCCCCTGGCCGGCGCTCCACGCCAGCACGCCCACCCTGGGGGTGCACAATTTCCCCGGCGACTACTACCGTTTCAGCCAGCAGGCCGTCCACGAGATCTTCCTGGCGGGTCTCGTGCATACCCGCGTCCAGCGCGTGCTGAACCCGCCCCGATTCATAGGCATCGGCCAGAAGCCGTGAAGCGCCTGGTCGTTCACATCGGCCAGCACAAAACCGGTTCCAAGGCCCTCCAGGCCTTCTGCTTCCACAACCGCGCCCGACTGGCTCAACACGGCCTGCTCTACCCCCAGGGCCATCCTCCCGGCCACCCCGTGTTCGCCTATCAAATCAGCCACTACAAGCTCTACCAGGGGCTCCTCCAGGCCGACGACCAGGGCCTGCAAAGCTGGTTCCAACAGCTCGCCGCTCAGCCTCAGCCCACCGTCCTGCTCTCGGCCGAAGACGTCTTCGAGATGCTCTCGGCCCACCGGCTCAACTTCTCGCTGGCGCGGGTCGAGCAGGCCGCCGCCCGGCTGCACAGCCTGGCCACATCCGCCGGCTTTCAACCCCAGGTAGTGGTCTATCTCAGGAGACAGGATCAGTCACTGGCCTCCCACTACAGCCAGTACCTGCGCGGCGGCGGCGATCCTCGCCTCAGCTTCCACGACTTCCAACGCGCCACCCACTGGCGGTTCGACCCGCGCCCCACCCTGCGGGCCTGGGCCAACGCCTTCTCCCACGAGGCCTTTTGCCTGCGAGAATATCCCCAGGGCGGCGTCGTCCACGACTTCTTCGGCGCCATCCTCGAGGCCCGCATGCTGCACGGCTGTCACCGCCCTCCCCCCAGTTTCGAAACCACCAACCCCAGCTCCGACCGCGACACCCTCGAGCTCATCCGCCTGGCCCACCGCTACCGACTCGGCGGCCTGCGCGACGCGCTGGTGGCCAGCGCCCCCCCGCAAGCAACCCCCGCGTCCATCCGCTCCTGGCTCAACCCGGCCCAGCTGCGCCAGTTGCACAGCGCCTGCCACCCCATCAACCTCGACATCGCCCGCACCTACGCGCTCGCCTGGTCGCCCGACCCGCCCCTCGATCAGGACTGGCTGCCCTACCCCGGCCTCAGCCTGGCCACCCTCGTGCGCCGCCTGCTGCGTCTCGTGGCCTATCGGCTCAGGCTGTTCAGAAGCTCGGCCCAGCGCGGGGCCCAGGCCGCGATCGAATAGTGCTGCACGGCCCGCTGGCGAGCGCGGGCGCCCGTGCGGGCCCGCAACTCGGGGTCGCAGGCCAGCCGGCCCAGGGCCTCGTGCCACTGCCCCTCGCTGTCGGCCACCCAACCCACCTCCTCCAACACACGGGCATTCAGGCCCACATCACTGGCCACCGAGGGCAGCCCGCAGGCCATATACTGAATCAGCTTGCAGCCGCACTTGCCGGCCTGAAAATCGTCGGGCTGCAGCGGCATCAGGCCAATGTGAAACAGCTGGCCCAGGCGGGTTTCCACCCAGGGGTTCCATTCCACATGCTCGATCCAGCGGTGTTGGCGCAGGTAGTCGGGTTGACCGTCCACCACCACCACCAGGCGAAAATCCAACCTCTCGCGCAGTCGCTGCAGCACCGGCAGGAACGGTTTCAAAGTGAAGTCCAGCGACATCGAACTGCCCAGCCAGCCCAGCCGCAGCTCGCCCTCGGGCGGGGCTTGGGGGCCGGGAAGAAAGCGCTCACAGTCCACCACGGTGGGAATCACCCGGGTCGCCCGGCTGTGGGGCCGCAGGGCGTTCTCCAGAACGGAGTTGCCGCACACCACCACCTCGGCGCGTCGGCACAGGCGCAAAATCGAGGCGCGCCCCGGGCCCAGATACAGAGCGTCGTCGATGTCGAGCACCATGGGGTTGGGCATCCGCTCAAACAGCCTCGGGCTCATGGGAATCTCACGACTGACAATCACGGGCACTCGGGGGCCCAAAATGCCCAGTTTCAGGCCGATCAACAACTCCTGCCAGTGGCCAAATAGCCGCTCCCCAAGGCGTTGCCAGCGGCTCAAGGCCGGCCCGCGCCCCATGCCGGGGTGAAAATGATGATAGCTCAGCCACCAGCCCCGCCGGGCCAGCTCGTGCTGGAACGCCTGCAGGCGAATCCGAGACGAAGGATGGTGCCGCCCCAGCGACACCACCAGGCAGCGCTTCATCGCCCCAACAGCTCCCCATACAGTTGTTCCAGCCTCGCAAAAGACGGTCGGTAGCTCAGACTCTCGCCCAGCAAAGCCGCCTGCTGGCCCAGGGCGCGACGAAAGTCGGCTTGCGACACCCGCAACAGGGCTTCCAGAATGGCCGCCGCCGAGTTGTTCTGCAGCACAATGCCGCTGCGTCCCGGCTCCATGCGCTCGGCCGAGCCATCCCAGCGCGTGGTGATCACCGCCTTGCCACAGGCCAGCGCCTTGAGCGTCGACAGGCTGCCGGCGTCGTGATAGGTGGGGTGAACGAACACGTCCGCCGCCTGATAGTAGCTGTCAATATCGGACACCCAGTCCAGCAACCGCACACCCTCCTCCAGACCGTGGCGCTGCACAAAGCGGCCAAACTCCGAATCCTGATTGTGCCCGGCCACCACCAGCAGCCAGCCCCGGCGTTGTTCCGGCCCGGCCAACTGCAGGGCCTCAAGCAATCGCATCACCCCCTTCAAATAATGGTTGTTCGAGGTCGCCAGCAACAGCAGGCGCTGCCCCACTCCCAGTTCGGCCCGCAACTCCGATAGCCGCTCCGGCACCGGCCGGGCGGGAAGCTCGATCCCATTGGGCACCACCGCTCGCGTGGCCACTCCCAGTTGGGCAAAATCGGCGGCCACCCGCCCCGAACAGGCCACCAGAGCCTTGTGGTTGCGGCACTGCACGAACTGCAGTCGGGCCAGGTTCCAGATCTGCGTGTGGCGCACATGACGCAGGGCCCGCCGCCACGGAAAAGCCCTCAACTGACGCATCTCATTGTGCCATCGCGACCCCATCAGCGGATGAAACACATCCGAGCGCAGCAACAACCCCCCCGTGTCGTGCACCACATCGGCCCCCTCCAGGTCTACCCGCTGCTGCAGATGAACAGCCCGGGCATAGGGGGAAAAGCTGGCCAGCGGGCGCTCGGGGCTGATCACCCGAAAATGCCGCCCCGCCGGCGCCTCGCTGCGATGGCTGGCAATCACCATCTCATAGCCTCTCTGGCCCAGCACCTCGGCCATCCGGGTGACATATTCCGACGCCCCCCCGCGTGAGGCGTTGTGCACATCGATGCTCAGCACCACCTTGGGCACCTTCTACACGCCCATCCGTTGCAACAGATCCTGGGCCACGCGCAGCACCTGCCCCGGGCTCACCTCGTCAATGCACGAGGCCACCCCGCTGTCGGCCACCCGATGCTTGCAGTGCCAGCCGCAGCCGGCACAGGGCGGGCGCTGCTCCACCACCTCAACGGCCGCACCGCAGCTGGCCGGATAGGGATAATAACGCTCGGGCATGCCCCCGCCCCCCACCGCCACCGTGGGCTTGCCCAAAGCCAGGCCCAGGTGCAGAGGCCCGCTGTCGTTCGTCAAAATGAAGCGGGCATCGCCCAGCAGCCTGGGCAGTTCGGCGCCGTCGGTCTTCCCGCGCAGGTCGATCACTCCCTCGGGCATGGCCCGTGCTTCTGGCCAACCCACGGCCACCACCTTCCACCCCCGGGCAGTGGCCAGCTCCTCGGCCACCTGAAGAAAGCGCTCCAGCGGCCAGCGTTTCACCCCGTTGGAGGCCTGATCCGAGATCACCATGAACGGCTCGCCCGGCGACAGCGCGCTGCCCCCCGCACGCAACCTCCAGGGCTCCAGCCGGGCCTCGATTCCCAGGGCGGCAAGAAAGTCGGCGTAGGCGTACAGATCGTGGCGGGGCTGGGGGGGCAACCTCACCAGCCGCGAGTACTGGGGGTCGCCCCAGCGGCGTTCCCAGGGCTGGATGAACAGGTCGGTGCCGTCCAGCCCCACCCTTTCGGGCGCGCCCATGGCCCGCATCAAACTATCTTCGATGGTCAACCGGCGGTTGACGGTGGGCTGATACACCACCGCATAGTCCCCATGGGCGGCCAGAGTGCGCAACATCTTCAGCCGGTACAGCGGGTCGTGGTCATAGCGAAGCCACTGCAGCCCCACCACCTCATCCACGCGCAGATAGGCCCTGGCGAAATCCAGGTTCAGCTCGTCCACAAACAGCCGGCTGCGCAAGCCCCGTTGCCGCAGGTGGTCGTGCAAAGACTCGACGGCCCCGGCCCCGATCAACAGGTCGCCCAGCCCGTGCAGCAGCAAAATCCCCCCCACCTCGCGCCGCCCCCCCTGCCTGCCACAACTGGCCAGCACGGCTCGGTCAAAGAGCAAACGAATGCGGCTCTTCAGCGAAGCCGGCAGAAACTGCAACGAGGCCAGCAAGGGCCGAATCCTCAGCCCCAATCCAGCCGGCCCCAATAACGTCGCCGAGAAATCACGGGCTATGGGTAAACCAACCTCGCAGCGTAATCAACAACTTCTTGAATGCCTCATCCTGGCAAGATGCATAACTGACCTTTCGGGCGACTTCGCCGAATATCGAGGAACTGGCAGGTCGCCGGGCTTTCTTAAGGACGGACTTGAGTGCGGCTTTGGGGTCCGTCGGCTTACTCTGACCGGCCGCCAGATGACCTTCACTCTCCAGCCAATCGTAGAGCGGGACCGGCTCAGTCCAGCCAAGGATGCTCGGCAGATTGGCAGATCGGCTCCAGATCCAGGCTTCGAGTTCGGGAGAATCGCGATGCAACGAACCCGCTCATTCCAGCCGTTCTGGCTCAGCAGCTGTTCTACCTCGGCTTCGACACCGGCGCGTTGAGAGTGGCCACTACCGCTCCCTTCCACGTCCAGAACCACCAGGCTATATCTTGCTGAAGTCAGAAACGGCCTGAGGAGGTCGTGGCTCTGTCGCAAGCAGCCCGGGTCACGGTGCGGATGAGTAATGGACTTGTAGTGAATAGGATGTATTCCGAGTTTTTGAGGGCTATCCAACAGACCTTTCAAGGCCGACTCCTGGTCCTTGTCGGCCGAGAGAATCACCAGATCGAACATTTAGCCCAGGACTCCAGCTGCGAAGAGCAAGCCCAGGCTGGCTTCACCTTGCCAATTCCTCAGAGCCGGATGATCCTGACCAGAGATAACGTTGGTGGCTCCGCTGGGTGATTTGGCAAAGCACAGAAGGTTCTCTGACTCAATAATGCTGAGGACTACGGGTGAATGGGTAGCCGTTAGAATTTGGGCGGCATAACAGGAAGACAGCGACTGAATAACCGTCTCCACCGCCCGCGGATGAATGCCGTTTTCGGGTTCCTCGATCAGGTAGCACCCTTGAAAGTCTGGCAGGTAGCCAATCAGGGTCAAGGCGAGTAGCCGCAGTGTGCCATCGGACAGGCTCCAAGATGGAACCTCAGCTCCATTAGCGTAGCGCACCACCAGATAGGCGTGGTGGTCGTCTTCGCGCTCGACGACCTGGATATCAACGACGTCTTCCAGCGAGGTTTGAACGTGCCGAATCCAGTCCGCCCTGCGGGCCGCGTCTCTGGAGAAACTCTTGATGACCCACGATAAATTCGAGCCATCTGGGCGGAAGTGGCGTCCCTGGCCAGGCGGCGATGCCCGGCGCAAGAGTTGACTGTTCAGACTGAGAGTCTGAACGCCTTCGGAAAGGTGGTTTCGCAGCCACACCGAGGCGGGAAAGCGGGATTCGTCTGCGGGGAGATTGGCCAGGGCTGACCTTTTGGGTCCCAGTCTAAAGGACGGTGCCCATCCTTTGCCTGGC
This sequence comes from uncultured Burkholderiales bacterium, assembly GCA_964649085.1. Lineage (GTDB taxonomy): Bacteria > Vulcanimicrobiota > Xenobia > Xenobiales > JADMJV01 > JADMJV01. Next base: position 14,092 of record CAZYPN010000081.1, read on the forward strand.
TTATCGTCCACTTCCGAATAGAAGTTGTCGTTGCCGCCTGGGGTCTTGCCAACGATTCTCCTCTGCGTCCCTGGCTTGGCCGCTCTGAAGAGCGTATCGGGCGGGTGCACCTCTACCGGGAACAGCTCCGGTTGGGAACAGACCGGGTGCTTTGGGTTTGACTTCAAAACCACCTTTTCATGGCCCAATTCAATCTCCAGGCCGTCAGAACTCAGAGTCAAACCCACTTCGTAGCGTATGGTATCAAACTGCTTACTGGCCGGCGCCTTTCGCCAGGCCTCAGGGATCAAAGCTTCAACGGCCAGTTCGAAGGAATGCCCACGGCGCAGCCAGACGAGGTCTTGGAAATTGGCAGATCGCTCACGAACGGCACCCTCTGGTCCGAGCCGGACCAGGTCTCCCATGAAAGCGAGCACATCCAGGAAAGTCGACTTGCCCGAGGCGTTGGCTCCCACCAAGACTTGGAACGGCCGAAGCTCCTGAGAGAGGTAGTGAAGGCTCCGGTAATTCAGGGCTTCGATGCGAGTAAACATATTGAGTCTTGGTAAGAGTCGACCCCGAGGCCCCAGTTTCCTGGTAAAACTTTCACCGGCCCACCTTCCTTCCCCAAGAGAACGACAGCGGGATCAGACCTCGTCGTCTGGCGGCTCCACCTCAAAAAGCAGCTGACGAGCAGCGGCCAAAAAGGCCGTGCCCTGATCGGCCGCATAAGCCGCCACTTCCAGATGAACCGCCTCGCCGCCGCCCACATACTCACGCAGCGAGCCCGAGGCTTCCAAATAGGCATAAAAAGCCTTCAACTTCTCGGCCCGGGCGCTCAAAAAGCCCGGATCGGCCACCGTTGCCTTGCGCTCTTCGGCCCCGATGCGCCGGCCCAAATAGCCGTCCACCTCATCCAGCAGCGCCACCGCCTGGTGGCTCTCCAGCTCGCCCAGCTTCAGGGCCTGGTGAATGGCCACCAGCTGCAGATGCACCGTGGGCAACGTGCCCTCGGGTCCCTCCTCCAACAACCGCTGGATGGCCCGCTCGCGCTCGGCCGTCCACTCAAAAAACTCCGGCCCTTCCACGAAGGGCGCCTCCACCTCCAGCACCGGTTCCTCAACGAGGACCTCCTGGACAGCCTCAGGCTCCACCGCCTCGCTCGACAGCCGGGCCACCTCATCGCGCGCGCCCACCGCGCGACGCTCCTGGGCCTCGCCGCGCCAGTCCAGAACGAAGTTCAGGGGCCGCTCTTCGCTCACGCCGCCATGGTTTGCGGCTCGTAAAACGGCCCGGCCGGCCGTTCCAAGCCGCACTGCTGGTTCAGCACCGCCCACTTGTCGTTCAGGTCGCTCTGCTGAGCCTCACTCTTCATCCATTCGGCGAAGGTCGGGTGCTGCGCGTTGCTGCCGTGTTCGGTCACATACTCACTGTATTTTTGCATCAGCGCATAGCGCTTGGTGAATTCCTGGGCATTCTCGCGATACTTGGCGGCGTCGGCATGGGCCCGCCGCGCCTGCGCGCCCAGATCGGCCCGCTGGCTGCGGTTCAAGGTCGTGTCGGCCAACTGCTTCTCCAGCGCCTCGGCCCGGGCTTCGGCCGACTGGGCCTTCTTCTTATACTCGTCCACCGTGGTGTTCAGGTTCTGCAGCTGAGCATTCTCGCGAATATTGCGCTCGGTGCGCTCGCGCGTCTCCTCAAAGGGCAGCTCCAGCTGGCGCGGCCCGCGGCCGTCCATAGTAATTCCCGCCGTCACCATCGTGGTGGTCGTGCGCCCCTTGCCCTGATGGCAGTTGAACACAAACTGCGGGCTCTGCTTGCCATATTTGGCCGACATCTCGTTCAAATAGCCGCGCACCTCATCCAGGCTGGCCGGGTCGGGGCTCTTCTCATCCGACAGCGGAATGCGTCGATACTCAAAGCTGGGAAAGTCGGCCTGCAGCTCCTTCACCACGTCCTGGGTGGTCTGGCAGTTCTCGGCCGTCACCGTCAGCTGGCGCGTCACCCGCTCGGTCTTCTGACGTCCGTTCTCCATCATCGGCTTGCCGTCGGGCCCCTTGACCACCACCTCTTCGGCCACCGTAATGGTCTTGCCGATCAACTCGCCCTTCAGGCGCTCCTCCAGCGCCTCCACCTCCTCGCCGCTGGCCCCTTTCTTCAGGTCCACATTCTCCATTCCGGCGATCTGCCTCAGGTTAAAAGGCTTGCCCTCCAGATAGATCACCGCCTCGGCGCGCGTGTTGGTCCAAATCGTGGGCTTGCCGTCCATATGCTCCAGCACATCGCGAAAGCCCTGACGGGTGGGCTGCCCCACCCCGTGGATCGGCTTATCGGGCATCTTGCGATAGTTGGGTGCGTTGGCCTGGGCTTCGGCGTCGTGGGCCGGATACAGCCCGCCCTCCTTATAGATCAGCCGGTCGGGAAACTGGTCGGCCTTGAACTCCTTGGTCTTCTCATTGAAGATCTCCTGATCGCCCACCGGCAGCGTCTGCTTCAGCTTCTCCTTGGGGCGGGCCGGAGCCCCCTCGCCCAAAAACGGCAAATACAGATCGCGAATCTTCAGGGCGAAACGCCGCGTATCCTCAGACAAAAACTTGAAATTTTTCCAGTGAGGAATCAACTGCTCCGGATCGGTGCGCGGCCCCTGCACCTCGGCCACCTCCGCAGCAGAGACGGCCGCCGGCTCGTCCATCGGAAACAGCGTCAGCTGTTTCGCCTGCCCCACCGGAGTAAAGCCCGCCTCCTTGTCGGCATACAGCTTCAGCGTATCCACCGCTTCCTGCTGCCACACCCCGGGCGTCAGCGGGTACACCTTCTCGCCCCCCGCCTCGCCGGCGGGCCGCCCGCCCGTCAACGGCGGGGTCGTCGGACGATACAGGATGTAATCGGGTTGGTTGGCCATAAACACTCCTCCCGCCGCTCGCGGCACCGACGACTATATCACCTCAGAAAGTTCCGGTTCAACGCGCGAATATTAACCCCCCCACGAAATCCCTAAGCCGGAGCGAACAGCTCCAGCGAAGCCCCGTTGATCAGGCTCGTTCCCAGGCTGCGCAGGGCCAGCCGCTGGCCCACCCCCTGGGCGGTGGTGGCGCTCAGCAAAATGCGCTCCTTCTTGCGCCGGGTCTGACGCTCGATCTGCGCGGCCAGATCGGCCTGCTCGCCCACCGCCGCAAAGTCCGAGCGAGCCCCCAGGCTCAGGTCGCCCACCACAATGTCGCCGCTGTGCAGCCCAATGCCGATTTCAAACTCGGCCTGCCCCACCTGGCGCCACAACTCGTTCATCTGATCCACATGGCGGCACAGCATAAGGGCCGCCTGCACGGCCGCCGCCTCATCCTCGAAAAGGGCCACGGCGGCGTCGCCCAAATACGTCGTCAGCCGCCCGCCGCCCTCGCTCACCACCCGATCCACCATCTCATAGTAATCGGCCATCTGGCGCACCATCTCGTCCATCGGACGCTCGGCCAGCAGCTTCTCACAGTTGCTCACGTCGGCATACAGCACCGTGGCCGGCAGCGTTTGCATCGAAGCCGACCGGGCCGAAGACGATCCGATCTGCAGCCGCACCAGCTGGTTGCCAAACTGCAGCAAATCGCCGTCCTTCAAGGCCGCTTCGCCCTCCACCGGATGGCCGTTCAAATAGGTCGGCGCCGAGCGCGTCTCGACCCGCAACCGACAGCCCTGGGCATCCACCGTCAGCCTGGCGTGCTCGCGCGACACCGTGCGATCGTTGATCAAAATCTCATTCTCGCGCCGGCCCGCCCGCCCCACGGCCTGTTCCCCACCGTGCAACAGCCAGCGCCGGCCGCGAAACGGCGGACTATAGCCCACCAGACAGGCGGCCGCCGGCTGCCGCTCCACCAGCTGCAGCCGCTGGCCCGAAATCACGATTTCCTGGCCCGGCACAAATTCCACCAGCCCCACCGCCTGGCCCTCGCGCAGGGCCGGCTTGGCATCGTTCAAATTGAGGAACATCACCTTCTGGTTGCGGTACTGCACAATGGCCTGGCGCCCCGCCACGCCCGGGTCGTCCAACACAATATCGCTGGCCTGGGGGCTGCCAAAACGACCGATGGTCATACTGGCCCGGCAAATCGGCCAGGTCGATTCGCGCCCGTGGCTGTCGATCACCCGAAGCTCCAGGCCTGTATCGATCCAGGGGGCGTTGCGGCCGGTTTCCAGCCGCAGCGTCGATTCATCTTCCATCCTGCCAGCGTTCGACACCACCAGCAGCCAGTGCCTGCCCAGGGGAAACCGACATTCCTAAGAATAGCAAGCTATGCGAATCCTGCTCTTCTTCTTGCTCCTGCTGGCCCCCCTCTGGGCCCAGAACGTGCCCTTGCGGTCGGGCCAGGACCTTACTCCTCTGGTCAACGACTACGAAGCCGCCCTGCGCAAAGAAATCCAGGCCAAGAAGGACTTTCGCGAAGATAAAATCAGCAAAGCCGAAAAAGACCGGGCCGTGGCCGAACTGGCCGCCGCCGAAGACCGGCTGGCCCCGGCCTATGCCGACCAGTTGGTGCAGGATGCCGCCAAATACCTCCAGGATATGGACGCGGCTCCCGATCCCCAGGGCCAGGGCTTCAAATATTGGGGCGACAACATCCTCAGCCTGCGCACCTCGGGCCACATCGTCATCGGCCAGGACCTCAAGGGCAGCTCCACCAATGCCGAGGTGCCCTTCGGCCCCACCTGGGAAAGCTACACGCGCACGCTCAAGCTCAACCCCAGCCTGGTGCTGGAGGCCGCTCGCGAGGAAATTCGCCGCCGGGCGCTGGCGCGCGGCGAGACCCTGCCGGTCATGCTCTCAGGCACACAATTTGAAAACTACTCGGGCAAGAGTCTCGACCCCGAGCGGCTCAGGGAGGCCATAGTGGCCTTCTTTGCCTTCACCCTCTACCACGAAAAGATCCACGTCCATCAGTCCTTCTTTCCCCACTGTCGCGAGGAAGCCCGCGAGGGTCCGGCCCACACCTGTGGCATTCGCGCCGCCTACCTCAAGATCCAGCAGCTGCATCAGCAATACCTCGACGAAACCAATCCCGAAAAGGCGCGCGCTTTGCTCGAACGCATGCTGATCCTGCTGCGGGTGATGAAGTCCAAAAACGGCGAGTTGAGCGAAGTGATGTCCGACTGGCCGAAAACTTCGCCCTTCCGAACCAGCCACAAAAACGCCGACGACTGGATCAAACTCTACGAAAAACTGCTGAGCGAAGCGCTGGAAAAGCGGCTCAGCAAAGAAGAGTTCCAGCGCCTCAAAGAGAGCCTCAAGTCGCAAATGGTCAGTCAGATCGAGTTGCAGCCCAAGGACGAATCCAAACGCGTGGCCTCGCTGCCCGGGCGGGCTGTCACCGAGCACAACCTGCTGGTCACCTGGACGGGCAAGAACCGCGCGGCCGGCCACATCTTCGACCTGCGTCTGGACAACCGCGGCCCCGAAATCGTCAGCGTCTCGCTGGCCCCCGGCATGGTCTTCCTCCCGCCCGATCCGCGCTTTCAGCGCATGATGCTGGGGGCTCCGCTGCAGGCCGAGGTACCCCCGGGCCAGGTCTGCGAGGTTCCCGTCCAGGGTTACTGCCTCGACCCCGAACTCCTGCCCCCCGCTCCCCAGCCGCTGCCCTACCTCACCCTCTGCCCCGAACTCGTGCCCGGCTTCGAGGGCTTCAAGTCCATCCTCGAAAGCGGCAACCAGCTGGCCGAGCAAAACGCCTACCGCAACCTCTTCGAGCCGCAACGCTACAAAGAAACCGTCATTCAACGAGCCCTTTGGTACGAAGCCAGCAAGGACAGCCCCAAGCCCTTCAACCGTGAGAAGCTGCAGCAAGACCTCACCAAGCAGCTGCAAGAGGCCGGCAAAACTCCCCAGCCCGAACAGGTCCAGAAGGCTTCCGAGGACCTCTGGTCCGACGTCGACCTCACCTTGAAGAAGGCCTCCAGCCAGCCAAGATGATCATTCGTTCTCATTCTGGTAACCCCAGCCCGCCGGTCCCCGGCTAGAATGATCCCATGCAGATCGCTTCCTCTCCCTTTGCCCGCAACTACCAACAGGCCCGCGACCACTTCGTAGCCTGGAAAGACAAGCTGCCCGGGGCCATCCTCGACACCGTCAGCGTGGCCAACAAAGAGGGCAAAGACCTGTCGGTCGATATCCTCACGCTGCCCGCCCAGCACACCGCCGAAAACGTGCTGGTGATCAGCTCCGGCGTGCACGGCGCCGAGGGCGCCCCCGGTTCGGCCATGCAAGAGCTGTTTCTCAAAGAGCATCTGCCCAACCTCGACCGCTCCAAGACCACCGTCGTGCTGGTCCACGCCGTCAACCCCTGGGGCTTTGAAAACAACCATCGCTACACCGAAAACAACGTCGACCTCAACCGCAACAGCGTCAAAGACCCGGAAACCTTCAAACACTATCCCAACCAGCTCTATTCCAACGTCCAGGGCCTGCTTACCGCTTCCAAGCCGCCGCGCTGGTACGCCACCTCGCTGGCCAGAATGGGCTTCGGGCTCGTGTTCCACCTCATCAAAAGCGGCTTCGACCGCAGCCAGGTCACCCAGTCCGTGGCCGGCGGCCAGAACCTCGATCCTCGCGGGGTCAACTACGCCTCCCACGCCCACGAGCCCCAAATCCCCGCCATCCAGAACATCCTGCGCCAGCACATCGGGGCGGCCAAAAACGTCGTGCATTACGACATCCACACCGGCCTGGGGGCCCGCGGCCACCTGCACGTCATCGACAACTCCGACCCCAAATCCGTGCAGGACAGCAAAACCTACATCTCTCCCCTGACCGACGACCCCACCGACACCATCTGGCACAACACCAGCAGCGACCCCGGATTTTACGACGTCTCGCTGGGCGATTTTACCAACGTCTCCGAGTCGGCCGCCTCGCCCGAAGCTCGCGTCTTCACCTACACCGCCGAGGTCGGCACCCTGGGCAAGGGCCTGCTCCAGCAAATCGACTCCGCCGCCCGCTACCACGAGCGCAACTCGCTCGGCTTCTACGCCGACCAGCTCTCCCCCCAGAAACGCGAAGCCATCCTCAACCGCTGCACGGAAATGTACAACCCCGCCGACCCCAGCTGGCAACAGCAAACCACCGCCAACTTCTCCAGGCTCTTCGCCCACACCGTCCAGCAGTTCAACCAGGGCCTCTAGACCAATTCTCGTAAGTATTGTCCGCACAAACTCAATAAAGTCGGGTTACAGGGCGGCCAATCAAGACAGAACTTTTGAGAATTGGTATAGAGACCCGAGCTATTCCCCGCTCAGCTGGTCCAGGGCCAGCGCCTGTACGCACCATAGAACCCACTGCCAGAAGAGAGTCAGAGCCAATGAACCACGCACCAGCCTGGATTCCCAACCTCCATCCCACCATCCAAAACCGAATGGCCAACGCCGAGGACCTCCTCGCCTCGGGCCAGGTGGCCAGTGCCGCACAGCACATGGACAACATCCTCGAGCTGCTCAACGATGACGACCCCGGCAACCCCTCGTTCGTCAAAGCCTACGTCATGTCGCGCCTGGCCCTGGTGCACGCCCTCCAGGGCAAGTCTCAGGCCCTGGAGGAAATCAGTCGTTGCTGCAACTACCTGCAGCAGTGGGACAGCCCCGACGGACTCTACCGGCTGTCGGCCGCCTTCGAATCGGGGCGCATCCAGCGCCTGCTCGGCCAACTCCAGCCGGCTCAGCGTCAACAACAGGGCCTTTTCGACCAGCTCAAAGACTCGCCCCAACCCGAGCGCATCGGCCTGGCCCGTGCGGCCGCCGCCGAGCTGGCCGAACTGGGTGCCCCTCCGCCGCCCGAGCACATCCCGGCCGCCCCGCTGCGGCCCCAGCCGCCCCCCGCCCAGGTCGACTTCCGCTTCTGCCCGCGCTTCTCCCATCGCTTCTCGGTGGTGCCGGCCGAATGGAACGGCGGCACCTACAGTGCCGGCGACGGCTCTGCGGCCTGGTTCAACCCTCGTTCCCAGGCCGACCTCAGCATCTTGCTCAGCCGCCCCCAGGCTCTCATGGAAACCGACGATCCCCAGGTGCTGGCCCGCATTGGCGACCCCCAATATGCCCCCCACCACCAGTTTGTCCTCTATCAGCCCTGGCGCGAGCCTCTCCAGGGCACCAGCAAAAGGCTCTTGGGTGCCAGCATGCCCGACATGCTGGGTCCGGCCGGCCAGAGCCTCAAAGGCAGTCCCGTTCGCCACCTCTTTCTCATCACCGGGGGCATCTTTCGCGGTGCCCTGGCGGCCCTCAGCCAGGGCTTGGCGGGACATTCCCTGGAAACCCTGGGCCTGGTCTGGCACTTTACCGGCGACGACATCACCGACGTGCCCACCATGGCCGACGAAATCGCCGACTGCTGCGCCGCCTGCAACGTGCAGCGGCTCTCGCTGCTCACCGCTGCCATGAATCGTCAGGTGGAACAACAACTGGCCAACCGCCTGGCCCAACTTCCCCAGCTGCTCCAGTGCCAGATTTTCGAAAAAGACCGCTCGTCCAGCTACCCCCGCTTCCCCACGCCCATCCTCGAGGCCGCGCTGCGACGCTAAAGCACCGCCAGCAACTTCCTAAACTGACTCTCCCGGCTGAACGGCTCCAGGTCCAGCCTGTCACAAACGGTCTGCAGCGCCTGGCAGTGCTGCAGGCTCAACGCCCTCAGCAGCCCTGCAATCTCGCCAGGCTCTGCCACATTGGCCCAGCAACCGATTCCCAGTCGCTCCAACAGGCGGCGACCTTCCATGTCGGGCGGTGAAAGGCAAAGCAGCGGGCGTCGCGCCGCCAGATACTCGTACAGTTTCCCGCTCACGACCTCGCGTGAACTTCGCGGGTCTCCAAAAACTACCAGCAAATAATGCATCTCCCCCATGCGGTCGCGAACCTGGGGATGGGCAATCCAGCCGTGCGAAAACAGCGGCAAACCCTCTTCGGGCTCGGACGACGTGCCAAAGAGATGAATTTCCAGTCGCTCGCGCAACTCGGGGTCCTGGCGCAGGGCGTCCAGCAGGCCGTCCAGAGAAATCCCTCGGGCCCTATCCAACGAACCAAAGTAGCCGATCTTCAGCTTCCCCGAAGGCAGCGGGCGAGCCCCCGCAGGTTGACCGTCAAACCCGTTCTCGATCAACAAACGATTGGCGCTCAGTCGCACCGGCCCAATGCCCTCCACCATGGGCTGGCTGGCGTAGCTGAAAACATCACAGTTCGACAACACCAACCGCTCCATCCACTCGTTGAGTTTTTGCCCCAGCCGCTTGCGCTTGCGAAAGTGCGGGTTGGCGTTCCAGCCGTCGCGATAGTCCACCACCCACAGGATTCGCTTGCCCAAGAGCTTCTTCAACAACAGCCCCACCACCAGGGTGGAATGCGACGGGGCGCTGGTGATCAGCACCTCAAACGGCTGCCGCAGCGCTTTCCACACCAGGGCGGGCAGTAGTGACAGGCCCCGGTCTGGCACCAACACATCCCCCAGCCCCCCGTGCCCGGCTGGGGTCAAATGGCGTTGGTAGCGTTCCAGAAAAGGGTCGCTCACATACTCGCAGGCCAGCTCGGCCAACTCCCGCTCGTAGCCGAAGGTCTGGTAATCGGAGGTCCGAGAGGAAAGCACCCGCACCTGAAAATCATGGCGCTGCAGAAAACGTGCCAGACTGAACATCCGGGCCGTCCACCCGAAAGAAGGCGAATAGGGCAAGAAATGACGGACGATAATCAATACACGACGCAACAAATCGGGATTCTCGAATCAAGCAGCTCAGGCCTCCTCCGTCCTCGACGGTCACACAGAATGGTCACTTCTGGGTAGCATCTGTAACAACTCGAGAAACATTGCGACAAAACCGCCGACGAGTTTCAACAGTGCCTAAACAACCCGGTCGGCAGTTCTCGCTATAGTGGGTCCATCGAACCCCTCGTTGACGAAGGAGCCATCTTGAAACTGACGACTCTCAACCCCCTTGCATCTCGCCTCGCCAACGCTCCGCCGCCGCGTCCCACAGCCGACGTCACAGCCCCGGGCGACCGCTTCGAAAGCGCCCGCGACTCCTCGTGGAAACCCTCTCGCTTGCTCGGTTTCGCCGCCGTCGGTGCGGTGCCGGCAATGGTTGGCCTGGCTCAAGCTGCGGCCGGACTCGATGCCACCACCCATTCAGTCCTGGCCGGCAACCTCGCTGCCGGCTCCGCCCTGGGCATCAGTGTGGGGCTCGTGGTGGGCGTCAAGGGCGCCCTCGAGCTCTCCCGTAACAACAACGCCTCCAGGCCCGAGCGATTGCTGGGGGCCGTCCTGGGGGGAGCCCTGCTGGCTACCGTCGGCGGAGTCTTAGGTTCCGTGGCCCTACCCGTGGGTGCCGCCATGGCCAGTCTGGGTGGTGCCACAGCTCTGGCCTACACCGGCTTGTGGGCTGCTGGTGGCTGGCTCAGTGGCCGTGTCGAAGCCGGCTATTCTCAGCAGCCCGAGCTTCCCGCCCCGTCCGTGCTCAAAGAGAAGATCGCCGCCAGTCCCGGCAGCCCCTCGCCCAAGCTCGCTTCCAACGCCAACCTTCCCATACCCAAGCTCGAATCCCCGTTTCTCAATCGCCTTGCCAAGGTCTCTCAGGGAAATGTGCTGGATTTTGCTCGTCCCGTGCCAGAACGCTCCGATGAAGCCTGGCCAGCGCCTGATAGCAGCCAAAAAATTACACACGATACCAATTCTCAAAAGTTCTGACTTGACTGGCCGCCTTGTAACCCGACTTCATTGAGTTTGTGCGGACAAGACTTACGCGAATTGGTCTTGCAGAAGCTGGGTTCGAGTCGGCTTCCTCGTCGTAGCGGTGGTATTTGCCACAACCAGAAGCTCGGTGTACCAGAGCAACCCCACCCAGGGCCCCACCGCCCCCATGAGCCTCGATCGCAGGCACAAAGTGCACACCCCACCCCCACCCAGGGCCCCACCGCCCCCCATGAGCCTCGATCGCAGGCACAAAGTGCACACCCCACCCCCACCCAGGGCCCCACCGCCCCCCATGAGCCTCGATCGCAGGCACAAAGTGCACACCCCACCCCCACCCAGGGC